>JBGSUN010000171.1:0-1552 GCA_041753475.1 Planctomycetaceae bacterium
GGGCGAAGCTCCCGCTGAGCCGCGAGCGCTTGCCAGCGCTGGGACAATCAGCGGCTCAGCGGGAGCTTCGCCCTCCCGTTTGAAGATCGCCGCGGACATTGCGCGACGGTTGCAGTCCCTGGAGGCCATCGGTCTCGGGCACCTCACGCTGGGTCGCGCGACGGCGACGTTATCCCACGGCGATGTCTGCCGGATTCTGGTCGCCCAGGCGGCGGTGTTGCTGACGACGGATACGTTGTTCGTCATGGAAGAACCGGGGGCAGGCTGCCATCCCGCCGATGTGCCGCGGTTGGTGGAGGTGCTGCGATCGTTCCTGTCCCGCCGGAACAGTGTGCTGGTGGTCGATCATCATCCGGATGTGATTCACAACGCCGACCATGTGCTCGAACTGGGCCCCGGTGCCGGGGCACGCGGTGGTGAAGTCGTGGCGGCTGATGCTCCCGCAGTGCTGGAAGCAACCGACACGACCGTCACGGCGCAAGCGTGGTCTGCAATTACCGCTCCGTTTTCTCCGCGGAAATGTCGGGAGCCGAATGATTGGTCGCAACTAACGACTCTGTGGCTGGGATCGAACACGTTGGCGGAATGTCGCTGGCCGTTGGGAACGCTCGGCGTCATCACCGGCCGTTCGGGTTGCGGGAAATCATCGTTTCTGGAAACGCTGTATCGCGCCTGGTCGGTCGCCATTGGCAAGTCCGATCCATCCACACAACCGCCTACGTGGGAGCAGTGCGAACTGCCGCCCGGTTGGACGGATGTGGTGTTGGTGGATCAGACGCCGCTCAATCGGCAGAAACGCAGCACGGTGGTGACGTGGCTGAAGATTTACGATGAACTGCGTGAAGTCTTTGCGAACACAGCGGAGGCCAAACGCCGGGGGTGGACCGCCGCGCAGTTCAGTTTTCTGTCGCCGCAGCGGGGCCGTTGTCCGGTGTGTCAGGGGCTCGGCCGCCGTTTCGTCGAGACCGGGTTGCAGCATCAGGAAACGGTGACATGCCCGGAGTGCCGTGGGACCCGGTTTCGGCCGGAGTTTCTCGAAGCGCGGTACCGGGGGCTCTCGATTCACGACGTGCTGATGCGCACGGCGACCGAAGCGGCGACGCTGTTTCGTCATCTGCCGAAAGTCTTCAGCCGGTTGCACGCGCTGGCGGAACTCGGTCTCGGTTATCTCGTGCTGGGGCAACCGGTGCTGTCCCTCTCCGGCGGCGAAGTGCAGCGGTTGAAACTCGCGAGCCGGTTGTGGGGACGGGCCACCGGTCCGGCGTTGTTGTTGTGTGATACGCCGTCGATGGGGCTGCACACGCTGGATATCGCCGCGCTGGTGCGCGGGTTGCAGCAACTCGTCGATCTTGGGCATACGGTGGTGGTCGCGGATCATCACCGCGGCCTTCTCGACGCCGCGGATTGGATTGGGGAGCTGGATGCCAAGACGATGACGGCGAGGACACCGGAAGAAATTGTGCAAGCGGGCAACACTCAAGCGGCACGGATATTGTCGCGATAATCAACAAGCCCGAAGCGCGAGCGCCGGGTTCTTGTGCGATGAAGAACC
>JBGSUN010000172.1:0-2210 GCA_041753475.1 Planctomycetaceae bacterium
GCTAAATCGCTTGCCAGTAAACTCACTTTTGCCAGTGATTCGGAGGTCATCGTTGAAGAAGTCGTAGATGGCATTGCTTCGCTGTTGTCCGTCCACGATTTCCTTGACGGTCTTTCGGGTTTTCAGATTCGTTTTTTGGAAGAGTGTTATCTTGGGTATAGGGAAGCCCAGCAAGATTGTGTCAATGAGATACGAGCGCGCAGCAGGTGGCCACACTTCGGCGGATCGTTGATAGTCGGAGTTCACGACGATCGCATTCGATTTCATTTGTGCGCAGTATTCAGCGATCGGAAAGTTGCTAGGTATTGCTTGCATTCGTTGCGTCCAGTGTTTAGACAGAGCCGGTGGCGCAGCATCATGCAGACTAGTCCAGAGCTACCGCGATTCCAACTGTCAGCCTGGACGAATCTGGCGAGAGTTCTTATCGAGCGGCTTTCGTCGGCTTATGCTTCCCGTTTTGGATCGTAGTGGATCCAAACAAGCCTTGCGTTTGCTCGCGGAATCGCTTTCGCGCCCGATCGTAGTAGTCGGGATCGACTTCAATCCCGATGCTGTTGCGCCCCCAACGGCTCGCGGCAATGTTGGTCGAAGCCGTCCCCATGAACGGGTCTAGGACAGTGTCGCCAACGAAGCTGAACATGCGAACTAGGCGCTCCGCCAATTCGACCGGATACGGAGCCGGATGGTTCTTCGTTGAGGCCCCAGTAAGGCCGTGCCAAATCTGCTGGAACCATTCGCGATGCTGATCTTCGGGGATCACGCTAAGCACACGCGCGGCAACCGAAGGTGTCCGATAACCTCCCGGTTTGCGTTGCATCAAGATAAACTCAATGTCATTCTTGATGACCGCATTGGGCTCGTAGGGCTTGCCTAAGAAGCCTGCGCCATTGCCATCGACTTCGTAAACCGCATTCGCGATTTTGTGCCAGATGATCGGGGCAAGGTTATCGTAGCCAATCTTGCGGCAATGTTCCTGGATCGACGCGTGAAGCGGGACAACGGTATGCCTGCCGTTGTTCTTTCGACGAGACAAGCACACGTCACCCACCACGCAAATCAGCCGGCCACCTGGAACGAGCGCCTCAAAGCATCGTTTCCAAACTTTGTCTAGCTGCTCGATGAATTCGTCGTAGTCCTCGACATGTCCAAGCTGGCCTTCGCTGTCGCGGTATTCCTTTAAAGTCCAATAAGGCGGGGACGTAAGAACAAGATGCACGCTTTCCGTTTCAACGTCGAAAGTGCGGGCATCATCTAGGCGTATATCGTGTTCTGTCGGAATCTCGCGAACTGCTGCTTCGATGCCTGCTGTTACCTTGCGATCCTTCGCGATGCGAGGCAGTGCCGTCTGCGGGTCGTCCAGGTCACGAAGCTGCGCGGGAAGATAGTCGATTAATTGCATGCACCCAGTCTAGCGATTCGATCCGACTGGCGAAATCGCCACAGGTGCAAGAATAATTCGTGGTTCTCCGAATGTCATTTTCTGCCCCTTTTCTGCCTAATCCAGACAATTGCTGTACGCGTTCGGTGATTCGGCAAAAGTCGCCGCAAAGTCATTGCGTTTGGAGCTAATTCACAGGCACCAATCAAACATCATCACGCATCGGCGCATACCCGTCGCCGCCGGCGAGGCGCTCCGACGATTCCGGGCCGGAATCGTATTCCCACGGTTCTTCCCCCGCGCGGGCATGCGCCGCGTGCCACGCTTCGAACGACTCGGGTGCGAGTTCGAGCTTTCTGAATAGATGCACGAGAGCTGAAACCGCGGACTCCAAGGTGCCGGTCACAGCACGGCGGCTTCGTGCCTACTACTTCCCAACTCGCGGGGACGGGAGATCCCGATCAGGGGTCGGCGACGGCTCACGGCAAGAAGGCGAGGGGTTCGGGCTTGGGAGGGTGGGGACCAGGTTCGAACCCCGAAGGCATCGCCGAAGGCGAGGGCTCTAACCCCGAATCCCTTCAGGCGGACGGGACAAAGAATCCTCGCTCGCGCGGCGGGCAGTACGGAAGGATGAAGGCAGAAGGATGAAGCTTGCGGGGAGGCGGCCCGAGGTCGGAGACCTCAGCGACAGCGGACGCGGCGACGGCTCACGGCGTGAGTCTGCTACTTTGTAGAACGCGAGGGGTTGGGGGTTAGGTACTAGGGATTGGATTTGAACCTCTAACCCCGAATCCCGAGCCCCGAATCCCTTTTCTTTTTATCTCTAGAAATC
>JBGSUN010000173.1:0-16972 GCA_041753475.1 Planctomycetaceae bacterium
GCCGTCGGCGACCGATCAGCAAAATCGGCGTCTGACCACGCTGCGGAAGGAGGCCAGCGAAGCCCGCACCCGAGTGATCAACAAGATCAAGCACCTGTTGCGACGCCACAACCTGCAATGGAGCCTGCCCACGAAGACCTTTCCGACACAGCGAGCCGTGGCTTGGCTGAAGGAACTGGTGTTGCCGGAGATCGACCGGATGGAGATGACGTTTCTGGTGTCGGACCTGGAGCGTGCTCAGCAGCGCGTGGATGAACTGGAAGGGATCATCATCGAGCGGTCGGAACACAATGAGGATGAGAAGCTGCTGCGGTCGATCCCTGGGGTGAGTTATTTCACGGCGACCTCTCTGGTCTGCCGCGTGGGGAATGTGCAGCGCTTCCCGCGAGCGCGCAGCCTGGCGAACTACTGGGGCTTAACACCGGGGTGTCGCAACAGCGGCGAGCACAGCCAGCGGCTGGGACATATCACGAAGGCCGGCAGTAATACGGCCCGCTGGCTGTTAGCCCAGGTGACACACCAGGCCCTGCGGAAGGATGGCCGGCTTCGCGAGTGGTACAAACGAATCCGACGCCGTCGCGGCAGTACCATCGCGCGGGTGGCGGTCATGAGAAAACTGGCGACGGTGATCTGGCAGAAGTTCCGGAAGCGACAGACCTATTCCGAGTGCCGAGCCCAGGCAACGAACGCCAACCTGGCGGCTTGAGCCCATCGCCTCTGGAACCATTCGCAACCTGATCAAGGAGACCATTGAGAAGCCATTCGCCCGGTTGTTCGATCCCCGTCGCCAGGTCGGTGATGGGAGATCCCTGCCGGCAGGGTCCAACTCGCACGGAACCGTGGATGCTGTCAGCTGCGTGACCATCAGCCGCAGCACGATCCTTTGATGGGAGTGGACCTTCCGGTGAGGAATTCGCATCAGATAAATCCGCGTCTGTCCTCCGTGGCAGAGCTACTGACGCTCTTCGTCAGCGGTGACTCGCGAAGGATTGTATGAGGAACGCCGCCTGATGGCTAAGAAGGAGCCGCACCGGGAGGCCTGCCGCGATCGGCAGGTCCGCCCGGCGGCGGCGTCTCTCCCCGATGGGTCCTCTGAGACAGTAAGTTCAGGCGGCCGCGGGGGCCGCGATCACGTTACCCACGAAGTGATCCCAGCCGGCTTTGAGTTCCCGCCGGAACTGGCTGATGCGGCCCGGCGATAATCCGTAGAGCCGCGCCGTGTCTTGCGTCGATTCACCGGCGGCCAAAGTCCCCGCGATCTGTCTCCGACGGGGATCGAGCGTATCCAGAAACGCCGCAAAATCGAGCTTCGCCGCAACCACATCCGCCGGCGTGAACCGCTTGTCGTCCAGCACCGCTTCCCATGTGCGTTCCGCCGCTGGGTCAGCGACGTGCGGTTCCCTGACGACACAGCTTCGCCATCGGCACGCGGGGGACGTGACGTCGAATCGATTGGTCTGCTCAGCGACCCGCCGGCCAACCCGGTACCGTTTCACCGCGAATCGCGCGAGGCTTGTCGCGGTCGCGACTTCTGCGCGACCCTGTTGATGCAGCCGGGCAAACGCCGCACAGGCCGTGCAAATCACTTCCTGCACGGCTTCTGTCTTGATGTCGCTGGGCAAGGACCGCAAGGCAAAGCAGGCTTGCGATTGAATCGCCGGTAACAATTCTTCGAACGCGGACTGCCAGTCCGTGGTAACAGGAACGGCGGACACCGCGTCCGCAGCCATCGGGCATGAACACATCATCGGGCGACTCCTTGGTGAGACCGCCCGACAACGGGCGGTCGTGTGTCAGAACACAGACCGCCCTCGCATCGGCGAAGGCAAACAAAAGGGGCACCGTCACGCGTGGCTGACCGTGCCGGAACCGGCTCATCGCTGGGGTGCGAAATCTTCGACCGCCGCGGGGCCTACGGCAGCGCCGCGGCCAACACCGGGTCAGTACACGTCGACTCACTAAACGCCTTTGTCCCGACCGCCACTTGGCGCTCGGGACCGTCCCTTTTCCGGTGCCAGTGCATCAAGAAAAGGCAACGGGGCGGCTTCAGTGTTTATGCCCGCGTTTCGCCCTGGATTTACTCCGGAGGGGCTTTGAAGGCGATTTCAATCCGATTGGCTGATAGCTGTCGAGAACATCTTCATTCGCCGAGGACAGCCGGGGCATCCCGCCTCCGTATTCCGTGACGAAGCGCAGGTGAGGCAATTGCGCCTGGTCATCGCTGCTCAATACCCCACCGCGGTCCCATCTTTGCGGCTGTCGGTGGCGCCGTGGAGGACGTTGTTGGTCCAGTCGATCCAGATGCCTTGATAGCCGCCGAAGCTGCCGGGGGATTTTTCGAGTTTGTGGCCGAGGGCTTGCAGGCGGTCGCGCGTGGCCGGGGGGAAGCCGGATTCGAGGTAGACCGTGCCGCCGTTGGGTTCAGCGGGCGTGCCTGTGGGGGTGGGGCTGCCGCCGTGGCGGATGCGGGCAGCGTCACCGGCGGCTTGGACGTTCATGCCGAAGTCGAGCAGGTTGATGAGGACCGAGACGTGGCCCTGAGCCTGCATGTCGCCCCCCATCACGCCGTAGCAGAAGACCGGTTTGCCGTCCTTGGTGACCATCGCCGGGATGATCGTGTGGAATGGCCGCTTGCCCGGTTCGAGCCGATTGAGATGCTTTTCGTCGAGCGCAAAAAGCTGGCCACGGTTTTGTAGCGCGAAGCCGACATTCCCAGGCACGACCCGGGACCCGAAGCCGTGGTAGAGGCTTTGGATTAACGAGCAACAATTACGATCTTTGTCGACCACCGTGAGATAAACCGTGTCGACCTGCTCCAGCTTCGGATCCCCCGCGGGGACATCGACGAGCGCTTTCTCCGGGTTGATCAGCTTGCGGCGCTGGTCGGCATACGGCTTTGAAATGAGCTCAGCAATCGGCAGCGGATGAAACGCCGGGTCGGCATAGAACTTCGCGCGGTCGGCAAACGCCAGCTTTTTTGCCTCGACGAACAGATGGACGTACTCCGGCGACTTCGGCCCGAGTGCCTTCAGATCGTACGGTTCCAGAATGTTGAGCATCTGTAGCGCCGCGATTCCCTGACCGTTCGGCGGCAACTCCCAGACATCGTAACCACGGTAGTTGGTTGAGACGGGATCGATCCATTCGCTGGTGTGTTTGGCGAGATCACTGGCTGTGAGGTAACCGCCGTTCGCTCGGCTGAAGCGATCCATCTCGGCGGCAATCGGTCCTCGATAAAATGCATCACGGCCGTGTTCAGCGATGAGACGATACGACTGCGCGAGTTCCGGCAGCGTGATGATTTCCCCGAACGCGGGGGCCTGGCCCTCGGGCAGATAAACCCGCGCGGAATCGGGCCATTTCGCGAGTTCTTTCTGCGACGCTTTCCAACTCGAGGCGATCACTTCCGAAACCGGGTAGCCGTTGCTCGCCGTGGCAATCGACGGGGCGAGCAACTCCCGCAACAGCTTGGTTCCAAAGCGCGACGACAGTTCGTGCCAGCCGTCGACACAGCCGGGCACCGACCACGACAGTGGACCAACGGTCGGGATTTCGGTCAGCTTCTTGTCGGCGAAGACTTGCCGGGTGAGCGTTTGGGGACTGCGGCCGGAGGCGTTGAGGCCGTAGAGTTTTTGCGTCTTGGCATCCCAGACGATGGCGAAGAGGTCGCCGCCGATGCCACAGCTCATCGGTTCCACCACGCCGAGCATCGCATTGACCGCGATGGCGGCATCCACCGCGTTGCCGCCGTTTCGCAGCACATCGAGACCGGCTTGTGCGGCGGCGGGGTGGCTCGTCGCCACGATGCCGTGACGGGCCAGGACCACCGAGCGGCCTTGCGCGGGCATGCCGACGGGGCGATCATACTCGGCCGCGAACGAAGTAGTTGACATGCATCCCCCCAGCACCAGCGCGATGACGATTCGCATACATTCACCTTTCACAGGATGTGACCGGTGAATGTATGCGGCACGCGGCACGGCGGGAAGGGATGCGCCCTGTCTGAGCCCCCGGTCAATGACCCGGGGGGCTGCGGGGGCGTTTGTCTGGGGATCCGCAAAGCGGCAAGCGGTTGGGATTACTTGGTGTCGAGATTGGCGATGCAGTACAGATGCTTGCTCGACCGGATGAACAATTCCCCGTTGGCGGCGGCCGGAGTGGAACTGAAATCTTCCGTGTCGGCGGTCACCCGGTTGGCGGAAAGCTGTTCGAACTTGCGGCCGAGTTTCACGACGAAGGCTTCGCCGTTGCGGGCCACGTAGTACAGTTTGTTGTCGGCGATAATCGGCGAACCGTAATCCTGTCCGCCCATGCCGCCGCGTCCACCACCGAATCCGGGGCGGCCTCCTCCGGGAGGGCCACCACGCTCCGGCGGCGCAGCGTCACCGCCGGCGCTCGCCAGTCGGGATTGATAGACCCGTTCGCCGGTCTTGGCGTCGACGCAGTTCAGGACTTTGTTCGAGATGAAATAGAGCAGCCCGTTGTGGACCACCGGCGTACCGATACGGTTGTTGTCGCGGCCGGACCAGACGACGTGGGTTTTACTGACGTCGTCGCTGCCACCGGCTTTCACGGCAAGGGAACCACCGCCGCGGCCTTCGACGCCGTAGACGATCTTGCCATCGGCGACGACGCTGGAACAGAACGAATCGGTCTGCAATCCGGGGCAGTACCAGCGCAGCTTGCCGGTCTCGGGGTTGAGGCCCCAGATTTCATTGGGGACGCCGATCACAAGGTCGGTCCGCTGGTCATCCACGGGAACGAGCACGGGTGTGCCCCAGGTGGAGCCAAGGCCGCCGGCTTCCTGTTTCCACACGACCTTGCCGGTGTCTTTGTCGAGGCCGAACAGCGTTTCCCCTTCCGCCGAGGCGGTGATGATGACGAGATTCTTGTAAAGCACGGGACTCGATGCCGAACCCCAGCCGCGGGGATCGGAACCGGTCCCGACGCTGGTTTGCCAGAGCTGGTTCCCGTCCATGTCGAAGGCGACCGCGCCCGATTTGCCGAAGAAGGCGTAGATTTTTTCGCCGTCACACGCTGGCGTGTGCGAGGCGTACCCATGCTCGGCGAACATGCCGCCGTAATCGTCTTCCGGCAGAACCGCGGCGACCGATTTGTCCCATACGGTCTTACCGGTGCTGCGGTCGAGGCAGAGAAGATGCCGCTTCAGATTTTTCTGCTCGCCCCGTTCGCGACGGTCGGTGCCGTAGCCACTCCAGCAGGTGATGAAGACCTTGTCGCCGACGATGATCGGGCACGATGATCCTGGACCGGGCAGCGCGATCTTCCATTTCAGATTCTTCTCGGCACTCCACGAATCGGGGACCGGGTCGGTGTCGGTCGCGACACCAGAGCCGTTCGGACCACGGAAGCGCGACCAGTCGGCGGCGGTGGCGAAAGTCGCCGTGCTGCCGACCAGCGCCGTACTCAAGCCCAAGCCGATGAATTGTCGTCGTGTTGGCATCAAGGCGGTCTCCTGTCCGGAATTGAGATGGAATGTGAGGACGAGAAATGAGAGGTGAAACCAATCCCGAACGCTGGGAGTAGAACCCGCGGCAGCTGTTCAGGTTCCGCACGAAATCTACAAAATTGCCGCTCCCCACGGTTTCCGTTAACCGCCCTCTTCCGCCGCCGAGAGGCGAACGGTAGATTGACGGACTCCGCGACGGTTCCGTTTCGCGATGGTCTTCCCTTAACGAAAGCGTGTTCCATGACCCGGCTGCGATTTGCGTTGTCCACGCTGATGTTGTCGTTGTTCGCGTTGTGCCAGTCGGCCTCGGCCCAAACCATCGCCCGGTGCGGCGACGGCTGGCTGGAAAAAGTCGATGGCACGCTGGTGGTGCATCTGAAGGGGACGCCGTACGAAATCGGCTACCAACACGGGGCGCTGCTCAAGGAACACGTGCGGCAAAGTCTGCACACGCTGCTGGTCGAGAAAGCACAGGGCAACTCGGTCGAAGTCTTCGGTGTGAAAGTCACGCCCCGCGCGGCGATTGACATGATTGTGAGCATTCAGCAACCGCATGTTGATCAGCGTTACTGGGACGAATTGAAAGGCCTTGCCGCAGGGGCGGACATTCCGCTGAAAGATGCCCAGGCTGCGAATTTCATCCCGGAACTGTTTCATTGCAGCGGATTCGCTTTGGCGAAATCGGCGACAAAGAACGGCAAGATGCTGCACGGCCGCGTGCTGGATTACGCCGTCGACTGGGGCCTGCAGGATCACGCCGTGGTGATGGTCGTGGAACCGGAAGGCCGGTTGCCGTGGGTGAATGTGAGTTACGCGGGGTTCATCGGTTCGGTGACAGGGATGAACTCGGCGAACATTTCCATCGGGGAAATGGGAGGCGGCGGACTCGGTCACTGGGGCGGCCGACCGATGGCGCTGCTCATCCGGGAAACGCTGGAAACCGCGGACTCACTCGACAAGGCCATCAGCGTCTTTCGGGATGGTCCGCGCACCTGCCAATACTTCTATGTGATTGCGGACGGTGAAACGAACGAAGCGGTCGGCATGGAAGCATCGTGGGATGTCTTCACCGTTATCAAGCCAGGCGAAACGCACCCGCTGCTGCCAACGCCCGTGAAAGACTGCGTGTTGATGTCCGCGGGCGACCGTTACAAGGAACTTTCCAAACGCGCCGAAACCGGTTTCGGCAAATTCACACCGGAGCAGGCTCTCACGTTGATGGAACGCCCCGTGGCGATGAAGTCGAACCTGCACAACGTGCTGTTTGAGCCAGAAACCACCCGCTTCTGGGTGGCGAACGCGTCATCCGACAAACGCCCCGCCGCCGAGCAACCGTACCAGGCGTATTCGCTGAAGACTCTGTTGTCGCGCCAACCGGACCCGAAGAGTCCCTCCCTGCCGATGACCGCCCGGACCGCCGCCCGGTAGCCGACATCGCTTGCGGTTTCGCGCCCCGCGCTGATCCCACGGCCCCTCATTTCGCCCAGCGCAGCGGTCGCCACGTGCTTTGCCCGCAGTGGGGACACTTCACCCACTTGCGGGGTGACCCGGCGGCTTTGGAGCGGATGCCACCGATGTCCCAGATCGACGCCGATTGTCCGCAGTCACAGTCGAAGACCCACCGTCGTGAATCGGCTTCCATCGCGGCCATCCATGACGATGGCAAAATGGCACCCAAAAACTTCTGGACTCGGCTCATCGCAGCGCTCCCTGACAAGTTCCGACAGGCCATCGACCGCTCACACTGGGCGTAGGCGACCATGCCGCTATACTACGCTGTTGAAGACCACCTATCATCACCCCACGAGAGTGTCTGGCATGGCGGAAAGTGCAGTCCCGGCTCTTGGAGCCAAGGCCCCGGCGTTTACGTTGTCCGCCTACCCGGCCGGCAAGATCAAGCTGAGCCAGTTCCAGGACGAAAAGTACGTCGTCCTCTACTTCTATCCGAAAGACGACACCCCCGGTTGCACCACCGAGGCGTGCGGCTTCCGCGATCAGCACGACGATTTCGCTGCGGATACGGTCGTGCTCGGCATCAGCCCCGATTCGGTCGCCTCCCACGAGAAGTTCACGAACAAATTCTCGCTGCCGTTTCCGTTGCTGGCGGATGAAGACCATGCGATCGCCGAGAAGTACGGCGTGTGGGTCGAGAAAAACATGTACGGCAAGAAGTCGATGGGCGTGCAGCGGGCTACGTTCCTGATCGACAAGAAAGGCAAAATCGCCGCCGTGTGGCCGAAAGTGAAAGTCGAAGGCCACGTCGCCGCCGTCGCCGCCAAACTCGAAGAACTCCGCAACGCCTGATGCTCCGCTTTGCGGTTTCGCGCCCCGCGCCGCTCCACCGAGTGTTCCCGTGCTCACCGTCCTCTACGAAAACAACCATGGCCTCGCGGTCGCCAAACCGGCGGGGTGGTTGACGATGGGGGATGCGACCGGGGACGCCACGCTCCTGGACGCCGCCAAGGACTACCTCAAGGCGAAGTACGCCAAGCCCGGCGCGGTGTTTCTCGGCGTGGTCCATCGGCTCGACCGACCGGTGTCAGGAGTGGTGCTCTATGCCCGGACGAGCAAAGCCGCGTCCCGATTCTCGGAGCAGTTCCGCACGCACTCCGTGGAAAAGGTGTACCTTGCCGCGGTCACGGGGACGGCGATTCCCGGCGATGGCGAGTTGTGCGACTGGTTGCTCAAGGACGAACAGAACAACCGCAGTCGCAGCGTAAAACCAAACACGGCGGGGGCACTGGAATGTCGGCTTTCGTTTCGTCGCTTGCAGGAAACTAGCCGCGGCACCTTGCTCGAAATCCGCCCGCAGACCGGCCGCAGTCACCAAATTCGCGTCCAACTGGCAACCCGTGGGTGGTCGATCCTCGGCGATACCAAGTACGGCGGCACCAAAGACTTCCTGCCGCACGCCATCGGCCTGCATGCATGGCGACTGACCGTGCAGCACCCGGTCACCAAAGAACCGCTGACGATCACCTGCCCCTTACCCGCGGGCTGGAAGTCATGGGGATTTCGTGAACCCCGATCGGAAGCGTGACGCCCGGGGTTCAATCCGTATCCACCGGCGCAGCACCCCGGCTCCTTCCGAGCAGCCGGGGCGCTGGTGCTGTCCGCCACGTATCGATCCGGAGACCGTTCGCATGCCCCGTTGTCTGTCACTGTGGTTTCTCACGTCCGCTTGGATCGCACTCACCTCGCTGAGCAGCGCCGCCGAGCCCAAGCGGGTCACCGTCAAGGTCGACGACGTTTCGCGCGAAGCACTGATCTTCGCTCCCACGAAAAGCACCGATCAACCCGCCCCGGTGGTCTTCGGTTTCCACGGTCACGGCGGCAACGCTCTGCAGGCGTCGCGGTCGTTCCGCTACCAGGAGCACTGGCCGGAAGCGCTGGTCGTCTACATGCAGGGCTTGCCGACGCCGGGGCAACTCATCGATCCCGAAGGCAAACGGAACGGCTGGCAGAAAACCGTCGGCGATCAGAATGACCGGGATCTCAAATTCTTCGATGCGCTGCTGGTGCAGTTGAAGCAGAATTATAAGGTCGACGACCGCCGCCTCTATGCGACCGGTCATTCCAACGGCGGCGGGTTCACCTATCTGTTGTGGCACGCCCGGCCGGAAAAATTCGCGGCGTTCGCTCCGTCAGCGGCAGCGGCCCGGTATATCCCGCAACTCAAACCCAAGCCCGCGCTGCATGTCGCTGGGGAGAACGACCCGCTGGTCAAATACCAGTGGCAACAAGCCGCGATGGCCGCGGTCCGCATCGTCAATGGGTGTGAAGGGCAGGGGATGGCATGGGCCCCGCAGTGCACGTTGTACCCCTCAAATACCGGCGCACCCTTTGTCGCCCTGATCCATCCCGGCGACCACAAGTATTTGGCGGAAGCGTCCCCGCTGATCGTCAAATTCTTCAAAGAACATCAACTTCCGGAATCGACTCCTTCGTCAAAACCCGCCCCCTGAACCCGCTGTGCGGTTTCGCGCCCCGCGCCGATCCCACCCCGTGCCGACGAATTGCCCGTTGCTCGCATCGACCCTCGCCGATACGATGTCGATTTGAAGTTCGACTCTCCCGCAACAGAAGCGCCACGATGACGGGTTCGGTTGACACGACGCACGGGTTCACACGCCGCCAGATCCTGCGGGCCGGCGGATGCGGACTGGCTGCGCTCACGGGGTGGGGGACCTCGCGGGATCTCTTCGCCGCGCTGCCCGATCATGTCCGCACCGGCAAATCGGTGATCTTTCTGTTTATGCACGGCGGCCCGAGTCAGATCGAAACCTTCGATCCCAAGCCCGACGCCGGGGTGGAAATCCGCAGCGCGACCGGCGCGATTCCGACCGCCGTCCCCGGCACCTTCTTCGGCGGCACCTTCGAAAAACTCGCGCCGCTGGCCGATCGATTCACCGTGGTCCGGTCCTTTGTGACGGGCGACGGCAATCACGACATCAAGCCGATCGTCAGCAAGACGACATCGCAGGCCAGTCTCGGAGCGCTGTTTGCGCGGGCGGCCGGGGCGAATCATCCCCGAACCGGGCTGCCGAACAACGTGCTCCTTTATCCACGTTCCGTGGATTCCACGACCGGGCCGGAGATCACGTCGTTCGGACGGTTCGATAGTGCCGGTACCTTCGGCGCGGCGGTGGTCCCGTTCATTCCGGGCGCGGGGGGAGAGGTTCAGAAGAATCTCGAATTGCAGTTGCCGACCGATCGCCTCGGAGATCGTCGCAGCCTTCTGGCCGAACTCGACCGTTTTCGTCGCCGAATTGGCGAGAGTCCGTTTGACCCGTTGCGCGAACAAGCCTTCGAGACGCTGCTCGCCGGTGTCGCCGGGGCGTTTGATCTGACGAAGGAAGACCCGCAGACCGTCGCGCGGTTTGATACCGCCGCGTTGGTCGGACCGTCGCAGATCGACAAGAAGTGGAACAACTACAACCACTACGTCGACCACGGCAAATCCCTTGGCAAACTGTTGTTGCTGGCCCGGCGATTGGTCGAAGCGGGCACCGGGTTCGTCACCGTCACCACGAGTTTTGTGTGGGACATGCACGCCGATGTAAACAACGCCACGATGACCGAAGGGATGCGGTACGTCGGCACGCCATTCGATCACGCCGTAGCGGCACTGGTGCGGGATCTCGAAGAGCGCGGCCTCAGCGATAAAGTCCTGCTCGTCTGCTGCGGCGAAATGGGCCGGACACCCCGCATCAACAAGAGCGGCGGTCGCGATCACTGGGGCAACCTCGCCCCGTTGATGCTCGCCGGCGCTGGAATTCCGCGCGGGGCGATCCTCGGGCAATCAAACCGCAACGGTGGCGAACCACAGACGGAACCGATCACAATTCCGCACCTCGTCGCGACGGTGTTGCAAACCGTTTTCGATGTCGGCGCGTTGCGACTCGTCCCCGGCATCCCCGCCGAAGTCATCCGGGCCGCCACGCATGCGCCGATTCCGGGGCTGGATCGCCGGGCGACGCTATGATGATGAGAAGACGAAATGTGGTAGCGTGTTCAACGTTCCGCTCATCACGCGGAGCGTGATGACCACCATAGTAGCCATCACGCTCCGCGTGATGAGCGGAGACCACCGAGCGCGATCAATCTTCGGGCCGTTCCGCTGCGGCACATTCTGCCACCGCCGGGTTTGCCTCCACCCTCGAAGGGCGGAGCGATCCCCCTTCACGGCCCGACCGGTCTCGACGTCGGCGGGATCGCCCCCTAAAATTTCAGGAGCGCATCCGGGTCACCCCGTCGGTGGGGAACGAAAGAGGTCGGCATGAATTTGGATTTTCCACAGGACGATGAATTCTCAAAGCTGCTCCGGCGGCAGCGGGAAGTCAATCTCTCCGTGGTCGCCCTGGAAATCGCGCGGGACGCCTATCCCCAACTGGATTTCGCCCATTCGCTCATCTGGATTGCCAAGCGCGGCAGTGAACTCATCGCCCCGGCGTCACGTTGTCAAACCGACCGGGCGCTGCTCAAAGAACTGGGCCGTTCGCTCGCCGGGACACATGGGTTGCATGGGGACAAAGAGGCGTTTCATCGCCCCGAAGCCAGTTATCTGCACCGCGTGATCGAAACCGGCGTCGGGATTCCGATCAGTCTGTCCCTTGTCTACTCGGCAGTGGCGGAAGAAGCCGGGATTCAGCTCTCCGGGGTCGCCGCCCCGATGCACTTTCTCACACGCTACGACGGTGCCGGCGGGACGTTTTTTGTCGATGCGTTCAATCAGGGCCGCGTGTTGAACTACGACCGCTGTGTGCGGTGGTTGCAGGAGTTGACGGAACTGACGCCGGACGAAATCGAGCCGCTGCTGGAACCCGCCCGGCCGCGGGATATCGTGATCCGCATGCTCAATAATCTGAAAGCCCTCTACGTTCAGCAGGACCAGTGGGAGGCCACCTGGAGCGTGCAGCGCCGCTTGACGGCGTTGCAACCGACATCCTTCGACCAGCGCCGCGACTTGGCCCTCGTGGCGCTCAAGACCAATCGACCCGGTCTGGCGATCGATCTGCTGCACCATTGCCTGCGAGATTGTGACGAGGACAAAGATCGCCGGATGGTTTCGCAGTATCTGCAAGCCGCCGAGCAGTTGCTGTCGACGTGGAATTGAGCTGCTCACAGAAGCCCAGGGATGGCGATCCCTGGGGTGCTTCAACTTCCCAGGGATCGCCATTCCTGGGCGTCGTCAGATTTACTTCGCGAGGACGCGCGTCGGTTGCACGAGCAGTTCGCGTGAACGGCGTTCGATTCCGGACGTAGAGGCAATCGGTAGCGCGAGCGTCATCCGGCTGCGCGGTGCATCGGATGGGGATGTTGGTTCTGGTTGTCGAGTGGGTTTCGCCTCGTGCACCACAGACCCCCGCGGCCAGTCCCCCGGTTCTCCCAGCACAACGTGCCACTCAGGTGACTGACCGCGGATGGTCGGCACTTCCCGCGTTGGCCCGCGGCGTCGATCAGCCACCATGGAACCGGCCGGAGAGGTCAACTCCGGGCTGCCGGCCAAGATCCACTGATCGAGTTCTTTCTCCAAGTGATCGATTTTTTCGTATCCATACTGTTCCCGCAGCGCCCGCTCCCAACCGTCGGTAAACGATTGCGACAGGAACTGCAGATATTTCTTGCGATCGCTCTGCTGAATCAGAAAATCGGCGAGTGAATACCCCTCAGCGTACAGCGTCAGGACTTGTTGCTGATCCGTGGGGTAATCCTTCATGCCCAGCAATTTCTTGAGCGGAATCTTCTTGTTCGAGTTCATCACCTGTTCGTGTATTTTCTTCAATCGCATCCGTTCCGATTCATGTTCGATCAACGACGCGGCGCCTTCATCGGCCCAGCGGGGCAACGGTCGGCGGAAGTAACAGGCGAACACCGTGTGATTGATTTCATGCGGCAGGACAGAATCGAGAATGCGTTCTTCGGTTCCCTGCACCTGCATATTCCAGCCGTAGACTTCGCCGCGATCGAACTGGAAAGTGGTGGCGCCGCCGGCCCCCATCTGGCCCGCTTTCACCTGAATGGGGCAGCGGGATGACCAGCGGGGCATCTCTTTTCCCGTCCACGCCAGGGCCAGTTCTTTACGGTAAACTTCGGCGGCTTCCGCAACTTGCTTCGCGAAAGCCGGGTCTTGTGCGGTGACCACAAAGTTTGGTGAGTTGTGGACCGCACCGGTGGCGGAAGCCGTCACGCACACAAGGATCGAACAGAGCACAGCGTCCATGCCGTACATCATCCGCGAGAGTTTCTGAGGTGAGGTCGGCATCCTTGCCAGCCCACGCCTACCGGCAGCAAATGCCGATCCTTGAGGCGAAGTTTTTTCGGTTCTCGCGGAAGAAAGCGGCGTAACTCTCGTTTTCAAAATGCGTTGCGGTTCGCTGGATGTTGGTTTCTTGTTTCAGGACGATGCCGGATGGATTGTAAAATCTGCAAGGCTGTCGCGACGTGTCTGCACGGGTTGACCGGCAGGATGGTCAGCGTCGGCATCCACGGCGCGTTGGGTTCGACTGCCCCGCGCCGCACCGTTGACGGTGATCCGTGTCGGGAGGCTGGGAACCGGGGGGATGGGCTACCCCCGCTTGTCGCGGCAACCCGATAGCAAGGTTCTGCAAACGGTCTTTACTACGATGGTTGGAGCATACTCCCTTGGCCCATTCCCACCTGCTTGTGCAACACCTGCTCAAACAGTTGGAGCAGCACGCCGCGACGCGCTCCGAGCGCGATTCGCGTCCGTCCTGGCTCATCCGTTTGGTCGAACAGGCCGCCGAATGTTTTCGCCCGCTGCATGGTGTGGCCCGCGTGGGCTATGAATGCGAACTGCTCGACAACGGCTGGGAAACGCGGATGTACCTAGGTACGACCGAAGTTGTTGGCGGACGCGATGACGGCCAGTTCCGCAGCACCAGCTTTGAATTGGATCTCGCCGGTTTGACGTCCTGCTTCTCCCGCGTTGATGAGTTGCGGTGGAATGTGGCCGCGGGGGAAGCCGGCGGCTCATTTCTGACCGTCCGCGGTGCCGTGGGGGAAGAACAGGTCTGCGTGAAAGCCTATTCCAAAGCCCCGCATCACGCGGGCCCTGCGTTACGGGAATACGCCGATGGCCGCATCCGCCCCGTGGACGATGTGTGAGCTACCGCGATCTGGCGAAATACAGCGCGGCGTAAACCTTCGGGTCGATCAGCTTCCCGGCCGCGGTTTGTGTCTTGAGCCAGCGACGAATCGTGCGGAGTGGAATCGCATGAACCGTGATCTGCTCATGTTCCACGCCGCCGCCGGTCTGGGTTTGACGGCAATCGGTCGCCAGGAAGTGGGTGACGATTTCATTCGTCAGTCCCGGCGATGATGGGCAATCATCGAGATGGTGCCACGTTTTCGCTTCGTAACCGGTTTCTTCGAGTAACTCGCGCTGCGCGGAAACCAGCAACGCTTCGCCCCGTTGTTCGGGAAGATCGCCGGACAATCCCGCGGCGACATCGATCACCGCCGTCTGCACCGCCGGGCGAAATTGCTCGGTGAGGATCAACCGCCGGTCTGCGGTGATGGCGGTGATGGCGACCGCGCCCTGGCAATTCGTCCGCTCCGCAATTTCCCAGCGGCCGTCACGGATTAACCGCAGAAATTTCCCTGTTGCCAGGGTGATGCGGCCCGCAGGCTTCTTTTTCGCCATGACCAATTACACCTCAAACGTCTGTTTGAAATTCGGAATGATCGCCGGTTCATTGCTCACGTTTTCGAGCAGTTTGGCCACGGCCCGGGCGGAACTCTCTTCGCCGTGGACGATGAACGCCTGGCCCACACCGCCGGTCTCCGCGAGATGGTCGAACCACCAGCGGAAATCGTCGGCATCGGCGTGTGCCGAGAGTCCACTGAGCGATTCCACCTCGGCCCGCAACGGGATTTGCCGGTCAAAAATGCGGATGTACGGCTGCCGTTCCACAATGCGGCGTCCCAAGGTGTGCTGGGCCTGAAAGCCAATCATCACGATGGCATTCTTCTCATTCGACGCGGCATGCTTGAGATGGTGCACGATCCGCCCGGTTTCGCACATCCCGCTGGAGGCAATCACGACGAACGGTTCGCGGAGCTGGTTGAGTCCCGCGCTCTCGCTGGCGGAATTCACGTACCGTAATCCGGGAAAGAGGAACGGGTCTTTGTCGGCTTGCAGTTCCCGTTGCAGGTCGACATCGAGCTCATGCAGATGCCGTCGGTAGACCGACGTGATTTCTTTGGACAATGGGCTGTCGACGAAGACCGGAACTTTCGGCAAGCGTCCCTGGTTAAAGAGGCGATTGAGATAATAAACCAGCGTCTGGGTCCGCCCCAGGCTGAAGGCCGGGATCACCACGCGGCCGCCGCGCTGGACCACCGCGCGGATGATGCGTTCGAGATGCGCTTCGATGTCATGCGCCGGTTCGTGCAAGCGGTCGCCGTAGGTCGATTCGGTGATCAGCACATCGCCGCCGTCAACCAGTTGGGGATCACGGAGTAAGGGTAAGCCGCGGCGCCCCAGATCCCCGGTGAAGATAATCCGCTTCCAGGTGTGGTTGTCTTCGAGTTCGATTTCGACAATCGCCGACCCGAGAATATGCCCGGCGTCGGTGAAGCGGATCTTCATGTCCGGCGCGAGTTGATGCCACGCTCCATACGCGCAGTCTTCGAACCGCTTCAAAATGCCGGCCACGTGCGATTCTTCGTACAACGGCTCGATGGGCGGATGATTCGCCGCCAGTGCGCGGCTGAGATATCTTGCGTCTTCTTGCTGGATGTGAATCGAATCGTACAGCATCACATTCGCGACATCGGCCGTCGGCGGCGTGCAGAAGACCGGGCCACGAAATCCCGCCTTGTACAATCCGGGCAGGTTGCCGGCATGATCCGTGTGTGCGTGAGAAAGAATGACCGCGTCGAGGTCTTTGGGCCGACAGAAGAACTGCTCATTCTTCTGCCGCGATTCCGCGCGGTGTCCTTGAAAGAAGCCGCAATCGAGGAGCACCCGCCGGTGGCTCGTCTCGATGAGATGCTGGCTGCCGGTGACTTCACCCGCGGCACCGAAAAATGTCAGCTTCATGCGATCCCTGATGAATGGCGAGGCGATCGCAGGATCATCGGCACGATTGCCGACAGCCCCCGCTTCCATCACCGGGATCCATTCTAGCCGACACACCCTCCCCACGGGAACGTCACCCGCTCGGTCCCGTAGCGCGAACCATCCGCTGGCGGTTTCGCGCCCCGCGCTGACCCTGCTTCGGATTTCCCTTCAACCCCGATTGGATCTACTTGGCCGCTTGCGTGTTTTCCGCGGGCGGCTTCGGCGGTTCGAAGCTGAACAGCACCTGGGCGTTCGTGCCGTTCCAGACCCGGAGCACGCCATCTTCTCCCCCGGCGACCACAATCGATTCATCACGGGCCGAGACGACACTGTAGACAAAGTCGGTCGGTCCGCTGAAGCCGCGATAGTTGCCGCCGTCGTTGGCGCGGTGCATTTTCACCGTCTTGTCACCGCTGCCGCTGATGATGTTGTCGCTCACTCCAATGAAGCGGATCGACGTCACCTGCTTGGTGTAGTTCTGAATCGTGCGATGCTGTTCCCCGGTTTCGACGTTCCAGATCTTGATGGCGTTGTCCGCTCCGGCGGACGCAATGCGGTTGGTATCGGCCTTGAAGCTGACGCCGAGGACATGGTGCGTGTGGCCCTCAAAGGACCGCACGAGCTTGCCGGTCTCCACTTCATGCACCTTCACGAACTTGTCTGCGGCGCCAGAAACCAGCCATTTGCCATCGCGTGAGAATTCGAGGCCGAAGACGGTATCACTGTGCGCGTCCGGCAAGGCCTTCGCGAAGCCTTTCGTTTCGACATTCCACAACAGGACTTCACCGCTGCGGGAGGGATCGCCGCCGCCGGTGGCCAGCAGCTTGCCGTCCGGGCTGAAGGCGATCGACAGCACGCGGTTGACGAATGGCGACGGGCCCAGATCGAGCGGCGCGGCGGCGTTGGGGCCGATC
>JBGSUN010000174.1:0-2775 GCA_041753475.1 Planctomycetaceae bacterium
TGCGGTTTCGCGCCCCGCGCGGAGATTGTTGAGGTGCCCTCGTTCTCACTGGGAAACGATCTGCGCGGGGCGCGAAACCGCACAGCGGAGTGGGGACCCAACTGGACACACTCCACCCTTTCCGCAGATGATGGAACGAAACTCCTTCTCCGGTACCACCACACTCGATGACGACTTCGACTCTGGAATCTCAACTGAAGCGCTGCGTGACGCGCGGGCGCGTCCTCACCGCCCCGGCACAACTCGCGGGGTATGACGCCGATGGTCTGGGCTATAAAACGTTTCGCCCCGATGCCGTGGTCATTCCCGCGAACGCCGAGGAACTGATCCGTGTCATTCAGCACGCGCGGGAGTGGGACGTCCCCGTCTGCATGCGTGGCGCGGGGACTTCGCTGTCCGGCGGCCCGGTGGCGGCTCAGGGGGGCGTGATTGTGCACACGTCCGCGTTGAAGAACATCACGCACATCCACCGCGAAGGCTTCTGGTGCGAAGCCGAGTGCAGCGTCAATCTGCAGCGGTTGGATGACGCGCTGCTGCCGCACGGATTGTTCTATCCCCCCGATCCGTCCAGCGGCCCGGTGTGCACGCTCGGCGGCAATGTGGCAATGAACGCTGGCGGCGCGCACTGCTTTCGTTATGGGGTAACGAGCAACTATGTCCTCGGTGTCGAAGCGGTTCTGCTCGATGGCAGCGTGCATCGCTTCGGTGGTCCCGCCGGTGGTCGCGGTCCGTGGCGGGAAGACTGGAAGCGGTTCATGGTCGGCAGCGAAGGAACGCTCGGCGCGTTCACCCGCTTCTGGCTGCGCTTGCTCCCCCGCCCCGAAAAGGTGTGGACCTTCCGGGCCACCTATCCCGATCTGCTCACCGCTGAAAAAGCCATCCATGCGCTGGTGGTCCATTCGTCCAACCCCGTGGCGATTGAACTGATGGACCCGCGGTGTGTGGCGATGGTCGAGAACAGTCCGATGGCGGTCGGGTTGCCCAAAGATGCGTTCATGTTGTTGACGGAGATTGACGGTCCCGCCGCGCTCGTCGATGCCCGTGTGGAATCGGTGGTCGAGATTCTACGCGATGCTGGGGCGAAGGACGTTGTCTTCAGCGACGAAGAGGAAATGCGGAAAAAGCTGTGGAAAGCCCGCAAGGTCGCCGGCGGGTTGATGGGGCAGTTGAGTGCCGACTTCGTGGTGCAGGACGCGGTGATCCCGAAGCGGGCACTCGCTGAACTCTTGCAGCTCGTCTATGACGAAGCGGACGCCGCGGGCATTCGCGCGGTGAATGTCTTCCACGCCGGGGATGGCAACCTGCATCCGAATTTTCTGTTTGATTCGCGCGTGCCCGGTGAGTTGGAAAAGGTCGAGCACATCGGCAAACGGTTGATGCAGCGCGTCGTCGATGTCGGCGGCACCCTCTCCGGCGAGCACGGTATCGGCAACGACAAAACCGCCTACATGCCGCTGGTGTTCGGCCCCGATGCCCTGCGGCTGCAACTGTCCGTCCCCGCGATTTTCAACCCGCGGCATCAACTCAACCCGCTGAAAGTGTTCGCCGGTCGTCGCTTCGTTTCCGACAGTAGCTGCGGTCGCCAGACCGCGGGCGTCTTAACCACCGACGTCCTTTCCACCGACGAAGCCCATGCTCTGGCGAGCATAGCTACGAAGGATAATGGCTCACACACGCCCGAGCGACTGTTCGAACCGTTCCTCGACACCATCGACGGCATCATGTGCATTTCTGCGGACGCCATCGCCGCGGACATCGAACGCATCGCCGGGCCACATCAGTGGCGGTTCCCGCTGCTGCTCGATGATGTCACACCATTGCGGCAACAGGTCGATGCCACCGGCTTTGCCCCGGCGTCATCGCGCTTCGGACCGTACTGCGACAACATCGTCGGCATGAACTGGCGTTTGCCGAACGGCCGCATGATCCGTGTCGGTGAGCGCGTCGTGAAGACGACGACGGGGTACGATCTGTTCCGCTTTTTGCTCGGGTCGGGCCAACGCTTCGGTTCGCCGGTGGATTACGTCTTACGTTTGCGGCCAACGAGCGAGGTCAACGCGGTCGTGACGCTCTCAGCACCCCGGCTGCTTCCGAGCAGCCGGGGTGCTTCCCCTGCGGACAGCGTCTTCGCAGCGGTGTCGCCCTTGTTGCACGACGGCTGGATGCACTGGTTCGATGCCATCGATCTCCTCATCAATGGCGACGACATTCAATTACGCCTCGCCATTGCGGCTCAGGCCGATGAGTGGCCAGTTTACACAGCGTTTCTGGCAGAATTCGCCCAAAAACAACACTTGGAAATCACAATCGATGAGCATGCGCCGCTACTGCGGGATGGTTGTCCGGACCTCGTCCTGAAAACTGCGCCGGAGCATGTTGTCGAACTGGCCCGCACCATCGGACACGCACCGGGCGTGCATGTCGTCGCACTGTGCTACCCCGGTGTCGTGCATGTCTACGGTGACGCTGCGTTGATGGCCACGATCGTTGATCAACACGCCGCGCGATTGCACACGATCGGCGGCGACTGGCACTCACGGCATCTCCGGCCGCTGGTGCCGAATGCTGCCGAGTCCGTCTGGATCGCGCAGTGGGAGCACGCGGTGAAAAGTTAACCACGGACACCAACGTTGTGTGGCACGGCCGTGTCGGCCGTGCATTTTGGCAGCGAGTTTGGAGCGCTAGCACGGCCAACGCACGAGCAGTGCATGCAGAGCACAACACCAGGAACACAGGACCGTTAGTGGCGCACGACTGTAATGCAAGATGCTGCAC
>JBGSUN010000175.1:0-3808 GCA_041753475.1 Planctomycetaceae bacterium
TTCACGAACGCTCCATTGAAACCTTGAGCCGACGCGGCCCCGAACGGTCCCACCGCGTTGATGGCTCCGGCCGAACCGAACGGCGTGGCCACCGCAGCCCCGTTGGAGAATCCGAGTGGTGACGCGGCAGCGAATCCCCGCGTCGCCCGGAACGGCGTCTGCGTCCCCCCGGCGACGAATCCCGGCCCGCGAACCCCACCCGCCACAAATCCGGGCCGAGCGATGAAGCCGCCACCGATTTGAGCCGAAGCCACTTGGGTCATCGAAGCCACCACTGCCACCATTGCGATCAACATTGTGCGAGCCATGATCCACCAACTTTCGAACTGAGGGGGTGTTTGTGTTTCATCATCGCGTCCGGTGTCAGTCACCGTTTCGCGAAGCAACACCCCCTACCCGAAAGCCGGGGAG
The DNA here is from genome assembly GCA_041753475.1 of Planctomycetaceae bacterium. Classification (GTDB taxonomy): domain Bacteria; phylum Planctomycetota; class Planctomycetia; order Planctomycetales; family Planctomycetaceae; genus DSVQ01. The sequence continues at coordinate 412 of JBGSUN010000175.1, forward strand.
AGAACCCGCCAACTTCTGGAGAAATTATTTCTGGCGGCGAGAAAGGCCCGAGAAAAACGGTCATCGGCGGCGTTGGGAGACCGCTTTGTTCCCCGTGTCCAACGAGCCGGAAGCGTCAGCGACGGACTGATTTCCGCAAAAACAGATTTAAGACCGTCGCTGACGCTTCCAGCTCGGGAACCAGGCAATTCGCGTGGGTAAATTGTGGTCGAGGAAGCGACGGCGATAGTCGCAGGAGAACGTGATGAAGTGCGTGTCGAGAACGTCATCAAATCGGCGGTGATGCGACACGGTGAGGCTCGTCGTCGCGCATCAGAAACGCCTCTTGTAAACCAGACGCCCAAAGCGGCGTCTGGGCCACCCGCGCATTTTACTTCGCGACGTTCGATGTCGGCGGTCGTGCGATGGGTGATCCTGATGGGGACGATGCCGCCAACGGGGCTTTCTTCAGGAACTTCCTGAGCGGAATGTCGTAGTATCTTGCCCCCGCCGTGGGACCCGCCATTTGCGATCGGCCGTCAACCGTCAAGGTGAAGATCCGAATCACAGCGCGGTCGGCGAATTCCTTCCCGACCTCCACTTGTCCGGTGAGCTTGCCGCCCTCGGTCGGCTTCAGAGTGATAGGCGTCTTCACGAGATTCGTACCAGTCCGATCCGGATTGCTGAAAGCCATCACGAGGACCGAATGAATGGGCTTGAGCCTCCCTTGATCAGCGAGTGTGAAGTGGACGGTCAGCTTGTCGCCGTTGGCGGCGTCCACTTCAATGTCGTACTTCACCCCCCACTCGTCTTTCGACGGACCAAGCGCATACCAGACCGCCCAACTGCGGCTCGTCATCAGGACAACGGCGATGAGAACTAGCAAACCCGTCGCGCGGGGCAAAATTCGAAAGATCATGTCCGTTACACCTCATGCAATCGCGGTCACCGATTCACGCCTCGGAAGTTTGACTGTACCCATCGCGCGACGCATTGAAGCAGTCCACCTCGATTCGGGCAATATCAGTGTAGGGTGGGCTCTGCCCACCGGCTTGATTTGCCGCGCGTGGCGGGGATCACGTCCTTCGAGAGTGACTTCCACGCGGTGGTGGCCCCGGTTGACCGTCCGCGGTCTTTCGGGGCCACGCAGCGACAAGAGGCTTATCGTAACGGACCGCCAAATGTGGCTCCCTCTTGTGACTTCGTCACCCCGATAGGCGAGTACGCCAATCGGGGCCACCCGCGGACTGATTTCCGCAAAAAATAGATTCAAGACCGTCGCTGACGCTTCCGGCTCGGGAACCAGACAATTCGCGTGGGTAAATTGTGGTCGAGCAAGCGACGGCGATGGTCGCAGGAGAACGTGATGAAGTCCGTGTCGAGGGCGTCATCAAATCGGCGGTGATGCGACATGGTGAGGCTCGCCATCGCGCATCAGAAACGCCTCTTGTAAACCCAGACGCCCAAAGCGGCGTCTGGGCCACCCGCCTCTGGGTCGTCGCGGACTCCGGCCCAGCCACTCGTCGTCGGTGGCACCCGGCGTCGTAGTCGCTGTGGTCTGCCGATGGCATCGGTGGACTGTGTGATTCGTGGAAGAGTATCCTGAAGCCGCCCGCCGCTGACGCGACACCGGTTGAGGGAGCCGGTGGGACCCGTTTTTTTGTGACCCCAATGACCGACCCACTCCCCCGCCGCATCGCCTGGTTCGCGCCGTGGACGTGGAAACGGCGAACCTGGCTCGTGCTCTCCCCGTTTCTAGCTGTGGCAATTTATATCGGCACCATTCCCGCTGTCGTCTGGCTCGTCAGCTACACAGGCTATGGGATCCAGCAAGCCTATTGGGCATACAGACCGCTGAGGCTGATCAGAAAGCGGTACGGCCCATCGACCAGAACGATTGCTGACATCTATCCGTCCCTGTTCGCTCCAAAGACATGGGAGTATTGGCTGTTCATCGACAAGGTGCGTGCGGTTAATCCCGAAGGTGCCGATAGCATGCTTGTGTTTGTGCGCGAGTCAAGCAGCTGAAGTCCCCTGGCGGGTGGCCCGGACGTTGCTTTAGACGTCGGGGTTCACAAGTGGTGACGGATTACTGTGTGCCTCTTGTGAGCCCAGACGCTGCGGACAGCGTCTGGGTCACCCGTCGCCAACTTCTGGAAGAATTATTTCTGGCGGCGGGAAATCCCGAGAAAAGGGGGCGGTGAATTGAATCAGTCAGGCAATGCGACCGCGCCCATCGTGAACAGCATGAGGATGATCGCCCCCAACATAAGCAGAATGGCGATAACAGCGACGCTGCTCCAAGAACGACGGCGGACGCTCGGGACAAGAAGTGCCTCTAATTGTTGTTGGGCGTCCTGACAGGCCCGGTCGAAACCTTGTTCATCATCGAGGCGATCAATCGCAACGTCATGGATGAGTCCGTTGCGGACGGTGGCGATGAAGCGGAGCTTCCGGACGAGCGGGGCGGGTAAGAATTGCGCAATGCTCGAAGTCTTCTCATGCAGCCCGCGCCCGGTCGCACCGAATGATGTCCCTAGCAGATGCTCTAACTGCTTTGCGCGCTTGACGACGAGTTCATAGTGATTCATGGTGACTCAATTGCTTCGTCACGCTGGCGAATTCGGGTGGTGTGCCACTGGCTCTGCCAGTGTCGTTCTTCGATGGAACCACAACTTATGTAGGGTGGGCTGTGCCCACCATCGAGCTAATTGATTCTCCGCCCGATGCGCGACCATCGAATCGGACCGGATTCGTAATGCGATGTGTCCGTCGGGTCGGGAAACCGTCGTTCAATCGAGAGATAGATCAGCGTGGCGCGGGCATAGTAACTGGCGAAAGGGATCGGTCCGAGCGTCCGACTGTCGTTTGATCGACGTCGATTGTCACCGAGGACAAAGACGGATTCCGCCGGAACGGTCAGCGGCCCGAAGTTGGAGAGTTCCGGAGGGGGCGGTACTTCGGGATCGGTGTATCTGTGCGGGTCGGACGATTCTTCACCATTCAACCAGACTTTCTCATCACGGATCTCCACCGTGTCGCCAGGCAGTCCCACCACTCGCATGACCTAAAGGGCAGAATCCGGTCCGGCGCTGCGAAAGACGACGACATCGTTACGACGCAAGCTTTCTGGGCGAGACCACAGTTTGTCCGTCAGGAAATGATCGCCAGGAAGAAGCGTCGGTGACATTGATCGAGTGGGCAGGACAAACGCTTCCGTGGCAAAACTACGAACGGCATGCGCCAGGGCATTGGCTGGCAGCGAGACGGCAACGTAGCAGCGTGTGGATTTATTCACCTTGGCCTCCTCCGAGCGTGAGGTGATTGTTAAAGTGACCAGGCGACAGTCGCGGGTGCGGTTTGGCGTTGGGGATGCGGGAGTGGTGGGATGGCGATGGGGCGGCGGAAGACGGAGCGG
>JBGSUN010000176.1:0-15569 GCA_041753475.1 Planctomycetaceae bacterium
TGTCGTGGATCTGAGAAACGGTGAACGAGACGGCCATTCCGGCCAGGTTGATGTCGAGGCTCAGCCGGTTCCACAGCGTCGCGGCGGATTTCACGCCGTAACACCGCTTCGTGATCACCCGGGCCTTGTTGTTGAGGCCCTCGATCGGACCGCTCGTCTTGCCGTCGTCGAAGTACGCCAGGATCCCCTCCTTGTGGGCGTCGTAGGTCTCGAAGAACTTCAGCAACTCCTGGTTGTCCGGATCCTCGGGATCCAACAGCGCCCGGAACTCTTCGAGGCCCGCCGCCGCTTCCGCGCGGGTCGCGGCCGTGTCGAACACCTCCGTGACGCCTCGGCGGAAGTTGTAGGCCAGCCCCAGCTCGGGAATCCGCTCAAACAACTCTTCCAGCCGGCCCTGCTGCTCCGGCGTCAGGTTCGAGAATCGCTGACGGAAAAGCCACATCTCCGATCGGAACGCCTTCCGCTCCTTCGTCGACAGCGTCTTGAGATAAGCCCGCGTCTTTTTTTTCGGACGCGGTCCGCCGCCTCGCCCAGTTTCTGGGCCACGTGAAAGCGGTCGATGACCTGCTGGCTGTGCGGAAGCTGCGACTTCCCCGCCGCGGCGAACGCCGGGCTCATGTCGGTGCGGTGCGTCCGCACCTGCGACCGCTGCTCGACGCTCAAACGCGTCAGGCACTCCTCGGCCGCCGCCTGATCGCGTCCCTTGGCGACCGCCAGAATCCGCGGCGACTGCGGATCGCTGAGATCCGTCAGAATCGTGACGTACAGCTTGTGCCGCTTCTTGAGGCTGATCTCGTCGAAGCCGACGTCCGTGATCACGCGCTCGGGCGCGACGCGCTGCGCGTCCTGCAGACGGTGCGCGACGATCGACGCGACCATCTCCGCGCTGATGCCGAGGCGTCGGGCCACCTCTTCCTCGGTCGAGCCGATCAGCATCCGCAGCACATGTTCTTCAAACCGCAACGTGTGTGTGACGTGCTTGCGTTTGAAAGGGGGCAGCAGCCACTGCCGGTAGTTGCACCAAGGACACCGGTGGTGCGGCGGCTGATAGACGAAGAACGCGGGCTGTCCCCAGACGTCGAGATCGCGAATGACGTGGACCTTGTCGCCGTACTTCACGCAGGTCGGATGACACCGCCTGCACTTCTCGCAGGTCGTGTTCTCGGAGAGATCCCACTCGACCTCGAACGCATGCCCATCCCCGACGCGTTCGTAGCCGCGAATCCTGACGCCCTCAGGCACATCGAGTTCGATTTCCACCGTGGCCACCGCCGTCCCTCCCTGGAACGCGAATCCGAATTTCCTGGCGACAGCCTACAAAAACCTCCCGCGCTGCGAAAAGCCTCCCGCATTCTGGAATCGCTGAAATCTCCCTGTCCGGCACCCAGAAACGGAAGAGCCGTAAAATGGTCTTGGAATGATCGCTTCACTGCGCGGGAGACGTGATGAGCACGGACGAGTACCCACAGCCCAGCTTGCAGGCGTGGATGGACTTCGCCGCGCAGAAATTATCACCCGGCAGCAGTGCATCCTGGGAGTGGGAACCGCTTGAGCCCGTGATCGGCTGGCTGGGCGATCGCCTAGAACTCATTCCAGCAATCCACTTGAAACGCTTCGTTGATACCGTCGATGTAACGCTCGGCTGCCGAGTCGCGCAGAGGAGCAGCATAGGCGTGCAAGAATCGGCATGTGTGTTGACTCATTATGATCTGTTGTATCTGTTGGCGATGACCGAAGGCGATGGCTGCGATCGGCCCGATTCGCGTCACCTCAAGTCTTTAGTTGTGAGAACGAGATCGGGATTCGTGTTGGAATGGACACCAGATAGCCCGTATGTTGCTGTGAGTGCGGCATGCCTGCGACAGGTGCGTCTGAAAGACACGACGTTCGGACAACTTCGACAAGAGTGGTTGCAATGTCTCGAAATCCTGCAAGTACGAACGCCATGAAAAAGTCCGTAGGGCAGTCTGCCGCCTGCTATCCCACATGACGTGTGATTTGTTGTCTGGCAGGAGTTGGACCAGCGGAGAAATACAAGAGAGATTCATGCGGACATTTACGCTCATTGCCTGTCTTAGTTTCGGCTTCAACACGGCATTGGCCGCCGAGCCCACACCCGCGCAGATCAAGCACTTTGAAACCCACGTCCGGCCGGTGCTCGTTGAGCATTGCCAGAAGTGTCACGGGGCGGAGAAGCAGTGGGGCAGTCTGCGGCTCGATTCCACCGCGGCGATGCTCACAGGCGGCGACAGCGGCCCGGCGGTGGTGCTCGGCAACCCTGAGGAGAGCCGCCTGATTCTCGCGATCAGGCAGACCGACCCCGATTTCTCGATGCCGCCGAAGGGGAAGCTGACCGACAACCAGATCGCTGATCTCACGCAATGGGTGAAGGACGGGGCGTACTATCCGGAAATGAAGGCGACTGGCAAACCATCACGCGACCCGAACCACTGGTCGTTCCAACCGCCACAGTGGCCCGCGCGGCCGATCGTGAAAAACACGGCATGGGCCCAGTCGCCGCTCGATGAATTCACGCTCGCCAAAATGGAAGCCGCGGGGGTGACGCCGAGTCCGCAGGCCGACAAACGGACGCTGCTGCGACGCGTGACGTATGACCTCATCGGTTTACCACCGACACCGGAAGAGATGACGTCGTTTCTGTCGGATGAAAGCCCCGAGGCCTTCGCGCGGGTGGTGGATCGGCTGCTGGCGTCACCCTCGTATGGCGAACGCTGGGGTCGGCACTGGCTCGATGTCGCGCGGTACGCCGATTCCAACGGTCTCGATGAAAACGTCGCCTACGGCAATGCCTGGCGGTATCGCGATTATGTCTTACAGTCGTTCAATGCGGATAAACCGTATGACCGGTTTGTCATCGAACAACTGGCGGGGGACTTGCTGCCGTTTGCGAATGATGCCGAGCACGCCGAGCAATTGATCGCGACCGGGTTCCTGTCCATCGGGGCGAAGGTGTTGGCGGAAGTCGATGAGTCCAAGATGCAGATGGACATCGTCGACGAGCAGATCGACACCGTCGGCCGCGCGATGCTGGGGCTGACGCTCGGCTGTGCCCGCTGTCACGATCACAAGTTTGACCCGATCGCCACCGCCGATTACTACGGCCTCGCAGGGATCTTCAAAAGCACGCGGACGATGGAGCATTTTCGTAAAGTTGCGAAGTGGTCCGAAACGCCGCTGCCGTCGGAAGCCACCCGGATAGCGATAACGGCGTATCAGACGCAACTCGCCGAGAAGAAAGCCGCGCTACAGACACGGGTCGAACGAGCCGAAGCGGTTGTCAAAGCCTCGATCCCGGCTGGCGAACCCGTTCCAGAAAAACTCGAAGACAAATTCCCGGCGGAGACACAGGCCGAGTTGAAGAAGCTGCGGGCGGAAGTGGCGACACTCGAAAAGACCCCGCCGGAGTTGCCGACGGTGATGGCGACTTCGGAAGACGCGGTGGTCGATGTCGCAATCAACATTCGCGGCAACCCGCTGAAGCTCGGCGAGGTGATCGCGCGGCGTGTCCCCCCGGCGGTGCGCGGGCCGCAGCCGCCCGCCTTTCCGAACGATCACAGCGGCCGAAAAGAACTTGCGGAGTGGCTGGTCGACCCGCAGCATGCGCTGACGAGCCGGGTTCTAGTGAATCGCGTCTGGCGCTGGCATTTCGGCTCAGGGTTGGTGAAGTCGGTCGACAATTTCGGCCTGCTGGGTGATGCCCCCTCGCATCCGGAACTGCTCGACTGGCTCGCGCTGCGGTTCGTCAACGATGGTTGGTCTATGAAGGCATTGCATCGGTTGATTGTGCTGTCGAGCACTTATCAGGTCAGCAGCCACGTTGACCCGGCTGACCGGGAACGCGATCCCGAAAATCGCTGGTTCGCCCGGCACACCGTGCAGCGTCTCGACGCCGAAGCGATTCGCGACGCACTGCTCTCGGTGAGCGGGCAACTCGACGACACGCAGCAGGGTTCGCTCCTCACCGTGAAGAACCGGGCGTACTTCTTCGATCACACGTCGAAAGACGTGACAGACTATTCCAGTCCGCGGCGGTCCGTGTACCTGCCCATCGTGCGGAACAATGTGTACGACTTTTTCCAGTTGCTCGATTACCCCGACGCCGCGGTGCCGACGGGGGATCGGCCGACGACCACCATCGCGCCGCAAGCGCTCTTGATGATGAACAGCGAGTTCGTGTCGACCGCGAGCCAGCACCTCGCCAACCGCCTCACGCGCGAAGTGCCCCAAAATGACGCCTCACGGATCGGGCGGTTGTACCAACTCGCCTACAGCCGTGAACCCTCGCCACAGGAAATGCGGATGGCCACCGACCTGTTATGGGACATCACCACGGCGACAGACGCAACGCAGGCGTGGATCAGCTTGTGCCATGTGCTGCTGGCAGGGAATGAGTTCATTTATTTGCAGTGAAATGCGGAAGAGATTAGCCGCGAAAAGACGCAAAAGGACGCAAAAGGACGCAAAAGAAAGGCGAAGACGATTTTGCCACAGAAGGCACAAAGGTCACAAAAGGGAAAGACGGAGAGGCGGAAGAGATTGAGCATTCACTCATCGTTTTTCCTCTCCTTTTTGTGTCTTCTGTGCCTCTTGTGGCCAAACTCTTCTTTCTGAACTCCTCTTTTTTGCATCCTTTTGCGCCTTTTCGAGGCGAACCCTCTTCTGATTGAGGATATCAGCGATGTTCGAGTTTCCGTTCTCACGACGCGCGATGTTGCAACGCTCCGCGGTGGGCTTTGGATCACTGGCGCTGGCTTCGATGCTGGCCGATCACGCCGCGGCGGACACGCAGCCGGTGGATCCACTGGCGGCGCGGTTGCCGCATTTTGCGGCGCGGGCGAAGCGAGTGATTTTTCTGTTCATGAAGGGCGGCCCGTCCCATCTGGATACGTTCGATCCGAAGCCGCTCCTCACGCGGGATGATGGCAAGCCGCTGCCGTTTGCCAAGCCGCGGGTGCAGTTCGCACCGACGGGGAACCTGCTCAAATCGCCGTGGGAGTTCTCGCAGCACGGCGAAAGCGGGGCGTGGGTCAGCACGTTGTTTCCGCATGTGGCCCAGCACGTCGATGACATGTGTTTCGTGCATTCCGTGCATGGGACCAATCCGGCCCACGGCGGGGCGTTGCTGAAACTGCACACCGGCAGCGATAACTTCGTGCGGCCGAGCATGGGGTCGTGGGTGAGCTACGGTCTCGGCACCGACAACGCCAATCTCCCCGCGTTCATTACCATCTGCCCGACACTGGCCCACGGCGGCATCAACAACTGGGGCTCCGCGTTTCTCCCGGCCAGCTATGCCGGCACACCCATCGGCAATGCCAGCGTTCCGTCCGAAAAGGCCCGCGTGAAATTCATCGCGAACGAACGAGTCTCGCGCACCGTGCAGGAACGGGAACTCGCGGCGCTGACGGCGATGAACCGCGCACATCTCGAGCACAGCGGACCAGAACCCGCACTCGAAGCCCGCATCAACTCATTTGAACTCGCGTTCCGCATGCAGTCCGAACTGCCCGTGGTGGAAGACATCTCGCAGGAATCGTCGGCGACGCAGCATCTTTACGGTCTGGATGATCCCGTCACCGCAAACTTCGGCCGCATGTGTCTGATGGCCCGCCGGTTTGCGGAGAACGGCGTGCGATTCATCCAGGTCACCCACAGCGACAGCAAAGTGCAGTGGGATCAGCACTCCGACCTCAAGAACGGCCACGAAAAGAATGCCCGCGAAGTCGACAAACCAATCGCGGGGTTACTGCAAGATTTGAAAGCCCGCGGGTTGCTCGAAGACACGCTCGTCTGGTGGGGCGGCGAATTCGGCCGCACGCCCACCGTCGAAGGGAGCAACGGCCGCGATCACAACCCCGAAGGCTTCACGATGTGGTTCGCCGGGGGTGGCACGAAGCCGGGTTATCACCACGGGGCCACCGACGACTACGGCTTCTATGCCACGGTCGACAAAGCCCACATGCACGACATCCACGCGACCATGCTGCACCTGCTCGGCCTCAACCACGAACGCCTCACCTACCGCTACGCCGGCCGCGACTTCCGCCTGACCGACGTCGAAGGGAACGTGATCCACGAGATCATCGCGTAAGGCAAAGAATGTTTCGCCGCGAAAAGGCGCAAAGGGACGCAAAAGGATGAGGAATTCAGAGAGAAGAATTTGGCCACAAAAGGCACAGAACACACAAAAAAGAGAAGAAAAGTGATGAGAGGTTACTCACTCTCTCCCGCATTTCTCTCTTTCGTTTTCCTGCTTTCACTCGGCCCCTGACAACGCATCAACGGGTGGCGAACTATTCGTCCTTCGGGTAGAATTCTATAGAATCGAACCCGCCCGGAATTCCTTCCTGCGACGAGTGCTCCTCATGCGTCGGCTGCTCATTTGTTTGTCGCTTTGCCTCTGGATCACGGCTGGCGTGAGTGCCGCCGAACCACAGCGGACGATTGATTTCAATCGCGAAGTCCGGCCGATTCTTTCCAACGGTTGCTACAAGTGCCACGGCCCGGATGAGAAGGAACGCAAGGGGGGCACCGACGGTCTGCGCCTGGACACGCTGGCCGGGGCGACGGTGGATCTCAGTGGTCAGCAGGCGATCAAGCCGGGACAACCCGAAGAGAGTCTGCTGATCAAGCGGGTGACGTCCGCCGATCCGGATGAAGTGATGCCGCCGCGGGGGCATGGGAAACCGCTGAGTGCCGCGGAAGTCGCCACGCTGACGGAGTGGATTCGGCAGGGAGCGCCGTATGCCGCGCACTGGTCGTATGTGAAGCCGACGCGGCCCGCGTTGCCGGAGGTGAAGACCACCTGGGGACACACGCCGGTCGATCGGTTTCTGCTCGCGCGACTCGAAAAGGAAGGGCTGAAACCGCAAGCCGCCGCCGATGACCGCACCATGATCCGGCGTGTGGCCCTCGATCTCACCGGGTTGCCGCCGACGACTGCCGAAGTCGATGCGTTTCTGAAGGACACATCCGCCAACCGTTACGAACAGATGGTCGATCGCTTCCTCAAGAAGGAGACGTACGGCGAACATTGGGCCAGGTTGTGGCTCGATCTCGCGCGGTATGCGGACTCCGCCGGGTATGCCGACGACCCGGCCCGTGTCATCTGGGCCTATCGCGATTACGTGATCCGTTCATTCCAACAGAATAAGCCGTTCAATCAATTCACGATCGAACAGATCGCCGGGGATTTGCTTCCAGAACCAACCGATGAGCAACTGATCGCCACGGCGTTTCAGCGGAACACGCTCACCAATAGCGAAGGCGGGACCAACGATGAAGAGTTCCGCAACGTCGCGATTGTGGACCGCGTGAACACCACGATGGCCGTGTGGATGGGGACCACGATCGCGTGTGCCCAGTGCCATACCCATAAGTATGACCCGCTGACGCAGGAAGAATTTTTCCAACTGTTTGCGTTCTACAATCAGTCGCAGGACGCCGACCGGCGGGACGAGTCGCCGCTGCTGGAACTCTGGTCGGAAGCACAACGAACACAGAAAAAAGCCTGGCAGGACGAACTCGCACAGCTCGACACCACGCTGAAGACAACGACACCGGCGTTGATCGAAGCGCAGCAGAGATGGGAAGCGTCTTTGCCGAAGTCGCTGACGTGGACGCCGCTGACACCGTCTACCGTTGCCCGCCAGAGTGAGAAACCTTCGACGATTGCGGACGACGGGACCGTCAAGGTAACGGACATCGCCGGAACGGACCGCTACACGGTTTCGATTCCGATCAAAGCGACGCAATCCCTCACCGCTTTGCGATTGGAGACACCGCCGAACGCAGGCCTCGCTGGCGGTAACTTCGTGTTGAACCGTGTGCAGGCGACGATTGATCCCCCCGCCGGGCAACCGCTGAAGGGGCGTTTTGTCCGCATCGAGATTCCCGGTCCGCAGAAGATTCTGTCACTGGCCGAAGTACAGGTGTTTCAGGGAACGGAAAACATCGCCCGGTTCGGCAAAGCGATGCAGAGTTCCACCGATTACGCCGGGCCGCCGGAACTGGCGATCGATGGGAACACCGACGGACGCTATGTCGAAGCGAAGTCGACCACGCACACGGCCCAGTCCGACAACCCGTGGTGGGAAGTCGAACTGAAGGCCGCGACGCCGATTGATCGCCTCACGATCTGGAACCGCACCGACGCCAATGTCGGTGCGCGGCTGGCTCAATTCCGGGTGGCGATTCTCGATGACAACCGCCAGGTGGTGTGGGAACAAACGGTCGCCGAACCGCCGAATCCGAGTCAGGAATTGTCGTTATCGGGAGCACGGCCGATCGTGTTCACCGCGGCGTTTGCCGATTTCTCGCAGGCGGGTTTCAATCCCGCCGATGTGTTGCTTGAGGCCGCTCCGAAGGGGAAAAAACTCACCGGCTGGGCCATCGGCGGGCAGATTCCGCAGCCACATCAACTCACGCTGTTGCCGAGTACCGCGGTCGAAATACCCGCGGGGAGTGTGTTGAAGGTGGTGCTCGGACAGGAATCCGAACACGCGAATCATCTGCTCGGTCAGTTCCGCCTGGTGATGACAAACGAACCGCAAGCCGCGGCGCTGGCCCGTATCCCGGCGAACATTCTGAACATCCTGCCCAAAGCCTTCGCCGAACGGAGTGCTGCCGAGCAACAGACGCTGGCCGATTACTACCGCGGGATCGCCCCGGCACTGCAGGCTGCACGTGATCGCCAAGCGGCCGTGCAGAAATCGCTGGCCGACATGAAGCCCTATACCACGGTCCCGGTGATGCGGGATCTTGCCGAGGCCCAACGCCGCAAAACCCAACTACAACATCGCGGCAACTTCATGGACCTCGGGCAGGACGTGAGTGAAGGCGTCCCGGCGGTGTTCCATTCGCTGCCGAGTGATCTGCCGCCGAATCGCATGGCCTTGGCGCGGTGGTTGATCGACCGCGAGAACCCGCTCACGGCCCGCGTCATGGTGAACCGCTTGTGGGAGCAGCTCTTCGGCATCGGCATCGTCGCCAGCAGCGAAGACTTCGGTTCGCAGGGGGAACTGCCATCGCATCCGGACCTGCTCGATTGGCTCGCCGTCGAATTCATGGACAGCGGTTGGAACACGCAGCACATGCTGAAGCTGCTCGTGATGTCCGCCGCCTACCGGCAATCCTCGGTGGTGACGGACGAAGCCTTCCAGCGCGATCCCGAGAACCGGCTGCTCGCGCGAGGCCCCCGGTTCCGCATGTCCGCCGAGATGATCCGCGACCAGGCCCTCGCCGTGAGTGGACTGCTCAGCACGAAGCAATTCGGTCCGCCGGTGAATCCGCCGCAACCCAAGCTCGGCCTCAGCGCCGCGTTCGGCAGTGGGGTCGACTGGCAGACCAGCATGGGCGAGGACAAATACCGCCGGGCACTCTACACATCATGGCGGCGGTCGAATCCGTACCCGTCGATGTCGACGTTCGATGCTCCCAACCGGGAAGTCTGCACGTTGCGACGTTCGCGGACCAACACGCCGTTGCAGGCGCTGGTCACGCTGAACGATCCGGTCTACATCGAAGCGGCCCAGGCCCTGGCCCGAAAAACGTTGAAAGACGGCGGGGCGACGGTTGAAGAGCAAGCGAAATGGACATGGGAAAAGTGCTTGTCACGACCCCCGACCGATGCCGAGCTGCAAGCCGTTACAACGCTGTTCCAGCGCACGAAAGAACGCCTCGCAACCCAACCCGAGAACGCGAAAAAACTCGCCACGAACCCGCTCGGTCCGGCCCCAGAGGGAATGGACATCACGACCCTCGCCGCATGGTCGGTGGCCGCCAACGCAATTTTGAACCTCGACGAAATGTTCATGCGGCGATGAGTGTATTACGCATTGATCCCGAAGGGATCACAGAGGGTAGCCGGGGGTCGCAGCGCAGCGAAGACCCCCGGAACGCGATAAGAAAAAAACGCACCCCGGAGGGGTGCCAGAAGAATTTCACGCCGCAGATGAAACCACATGGGTTCCACCTTCCACAACCTGCGTTACCATCTGGTCTTCGCGACCAAAGAGCGCCGGCCGTGGATCACCCCGGAGTGGCGAACGGCGTTGCACGAATATCTTGGGGGAACGGTTCGCGGTCTGGATGGCATCCCGTTGGAGATCGGTGGCATCGAAGATCATGTGCATCTCCTTATCGGCTTGAAACCCACGCACACCATTTCGGATTTTGTTCGCGAGTTGAAAAAGGCGTCGTCCGTGTGGGCGGTGAAAGAGCATGCGCCGGTGTTCGAGTGGCAGGTCGGGTATGCGATCTTCACGGTGAGTCAGTCGCAATTGGAGAATGTCCGCGAGTATGTGCGGAGGCAGGAAGAGCACCATCGGGAGCGGGATTTTCGCGAAGAGTTGATGATGCTCCTGGAGAAGCACGGAATTCGGTTTGAGCCGCAGTATCTGGAGTGAAGACGTCTGCGACCCCTCCGGGGTCGATGCTGGACATGATTGCATTCCGGGGGTCTTCGCTTCGCTGCGACCCCCGGCTACCTTCTGGCATCCCGTTGGGATGCGATACCATTCGGAGCTTCTTTGATGTCCACAAAACTCAACCACCTCGTCCATCAAACCCGCCGCCATTTTCTGCAACAATCCGGCGTGGGACTCGGGGCATTGGCCCTTTCTACCATGACCGGTGCGAGCGCGCAGGCCGCACCAGCGGCGATTGCCAATCCGCTCGCGCCGCATCAGCCGCACTTTGCGGCCAAGGCGAAGCGGGTGATTTATCTGCACATGACCGGATCGCCGCCGCATTTTGATCTGTTCGATTACAAGCCGGAACTGGTGAAACGGACGGGGCAGGATTGTCCCGATTCGTACCTCAAAGGTCGGCGGTTTGCGTTCACGTCGGGCGTGCCGAAGCTGCTCGGGACACCCCGAACGTTCACACAGCACGGCGAAGGGGGCGTCTGGATGTCGGACGCGATTCCGCATCTGCACGGCGTCGCGGATGACATGTGCGTCATCCGGTCGATGTTCACCGAACAGTTCAATCACGCGCCCGCGGAGTTATTGCTCTACACCGGTTCGGCTCGCTCCGGCCGGCCGTCGATGGGGTCATGGGTCACGTACGGCCTCGGCACCGAAAACGAAAATCTGCCGGGCTTCGTGGTGCTCATCTCCAGCGGCGTGCAGCCCAACGGCGGGAAGAACTCCTACGGCGCGGGATTCCTGCCGTCGGTGTATCAAGGGGTACAGTGCCGGTCGCAGGGCGATCCCGTGCTGTATGCGTCCGATCCGGAAGGGATGGATCGCGAACTGCGACGGCTGAGTCTCGACACGCTGCGCGATCTCAATGCTCAACAGGCGGACGAGCTCGGTCATCCCGAAACACTCACACGCATCGCGCAGTACGAACTGGCGTTTCGCATGCAGATGTCGGTCCCGGAAGTCATGGACATCACCAAGGAATCGAAGCACACGATTGATGCCTACGGGGCGCAACCCGGTGCCGCGAGCTTCGCCAATAATTGCCTCCTCGCCCGGCGGTTGCTCGAACAGGGCGTGCGGTATGTGCAACTCTTCGACTGGGGCTGGGATTTCCACGGCACCGGTCCGAACGAAGACATTCGTGATGGCCTCACCCGAAAATGTGCCACGATGGACAAGCCGGTGGCGGCCCTCATCAACGATCTCCGTCAGCGCGGGTTGCTGGAAGACACGCTCATCGTCTGGGGGGGCGAGTTCGGCCGGACGCCGTTCCGCGAAGGTCGCACCGCCGGGGGAAGCATTCTCGGCCGCGATCACTACCCTGATTGTTACTGCATGTTCCTCGCCGGCGGCGGTGTGAAAGGGGGCATGATGCACGGCGAAACCGACGACCTCGGCTTCGGCGTCGCCAAAGACAAGGTCCATGTGCACGACCTGCAGGCCACGATCATGCACCTGCTCGGTTTCGATCACGAACGCCTGACGTACCGCTTCCAAGGCCGCGATTACCGTCTGACCGATGTGCATGGTCACGTGGTGAAAGAGATTATCTCCTGATCCGCGCTTGCGCCTTGCAGACAGATAGACGCCCGCCGCAAAGGTCTTCTGTTGAGCGCAAGCCGGGGGAACGCCTCTTTTCTATGAATCATCGGAATCCCGGGAACTCCTCTTCCAGACGTCGCGTCTGATCGGATATCGTCGCCGTGATCTGGCGGTTTCCTTGATGGCGTTTCGTCTGGAGCATCCCATGCGTTCACTCACCGTTCCTGTCCTGTGTTTGCTGCTGGTGTCCGCGGTCGGTCTGGCTCAGGAATTTCCGGCGACATTCCTCTCACGGGTTTCGCTGCGGGAGTATCCCGCCAGTCAGCCGTGCCCGCCCACACCGCCGAAACTGGAAGTCCCGCGCGATCTCCCGGCTGAAGCCAAAGGACTCGTAGCGAACTTTCAAACGGAAGCCGACGCGATCCGCAAGAAGGCCGAAGACGACATCCGCGTGAAATCCGATCAACTGACCACCGCGCTGAAGGTGATTCAGGATCAGTACACCCGCGACGCCAAGCTGGACGAAGCCGTCGCCGTGCGCGATCTCATCCGCAAGCTGACGGCGGTCAATCTCCCCGTTCATCCGTACCCCGGCAGCCTCACCCCGTTCCGCGACCGCATCGGCGAAACGTTCTTCTTCGAGGTGACCGGGCGGACGACCGGATCCATCTGGGGGACGGAAGTCTACACCTGTGATACCGATCTGGCGACCGCCGCGGTCCACATCGGCGCCCTGAAAGATGGCGAGACCGGCATCGTGCAGGTGACCATTGTGGCGTCCCCGACCGAACACAAAGCCAAGTCGCAGAACGGCATCAATTCGCACGCCTGGGGGAGTTACCCCGCCAGCTACACAGTGCAGCGCTGGGCCGGGACTCGCACAAGGTAGTCATCATCACCGAAGACCATAGGGCACTCTCTCTGGGCTCTTTTGTGGAGTTATTGGTAACCCGATATGGCACCCGGCTGAATCATTCAGCTCGATCTTAACGAGTCGCGCAGTCGGCGCAGGCCTTCATCCACGGTGACAGCCGGTTGATAGCCCAGGTCGTTGATCGCGGCGGAGAGATCGTACCAATGGTCCGTCGACAATTGGCGAGCGATAAATCGGGACATGGGCAGTTCCTCGCGGAAGCGGAGAATCGTGTAGAGGCCTTCCAGCACCGCTCCGATGCCGTACGCCGCGGTCGAGGAAATCGAACGCTGCACCGGCGGCAGACCGGCACATGCGAGCATCTGATCGATCAATTCCCATAAGGGACGCGGTTCATTGTTCGCGATGAAATACGCTTTCCCCGCACACGCCGCATTGGGTTGCAAACGGTCATAAGCCGCCAGATGGGCGGCCACGGCGTTGTCGATGTATGTGGTGTCAACCAGGTTGGTACCGTCGCCGACCCGTCGCAGTTTTCCGGATTGAGCGCGGGATATCAGCCGCGGCAGCAGATGATTGTCGCCCGGCCCCCAGATGAGATGCGGCCGCAGCGCGACGGTGGAGAGCGTCGAGCCATTCGCCGCCAGCACCGCCCGCTCTGCTTCCGCCTTGGTGCGCGGGTAATGCGTGAGATAGGTGTCCGGGTAGGGCACCGATTCATTCACGCCGGCTTCGTCCAGTCCGGAATAGACCACGCTGGGCGAGCTGGTGTAGATCAGCCGCAGGATGCCGTGAATTCGGCATGACTCCAGAACATTCTGCGTGCCCACCACGTTGATTTGGTGATACTCGGCAGCGGGCCCCCAGACACCAGCCTTGGCGGCGACGTGGAACACGACATCGCAACCTTCGGCAGCGCGGACGACATCATCCCGCTCGGCGATATCACCGCGGATCGCTTCAACGCCAGCCGCGTTCAATGCCGGATAGTTGCCGCGTGCCAGGCTACGAACGATCACGCCTCGCGCTCTCAGTGCGCGACACAACGCCTGTCCGAGAAACCCGCCGCCGCCGGTTACCAGCGCCACCGTCATGCGGCGTCTCCGGTTGTTACCGCTGCCGTGTGAACCGGATGGAATTCGTGCCAGTGGTAACCATCGGGAAGTTGCGGATCGGCGGCGAATTCCAGATGAATCACGCGGCGGTGCAGCGTCGACCCCGGTTCCGAGCGCGGGCTGGCATGATCGATCAGCGGCCGCATCGCGATCACATCACCCCGGTCGGCCAGGAGCTGCACGACTTCCCCCTGCAGCCCGGAACGATGGCTGCCCGCCACGACACTAAGCGGCCCATTCTCGGCGGTCGACGGATCGAGATGAATCCGCAGCGACAGCATCCGTTCCAGCACCGATTCCGGTGGTTCGCAGTGCCAGATCCCCGCTTTCAACCGCGGCGTTGAATAGCGCTCGCTCAACGTCGCCGGGGGTTGAATCACGATGGACCGATCTTTGTGCCAAGGCACGGCCCACGATTGCTCCGGCGGTTTGTCGAACAACAACCCACGGACCAATCCCGCGTCCGCACCCAGCACCGCACCGACGAAGTCCCTCAGCACCGGCTTCCGCCACCACTCGATCACCGCCGGGCACAATCGCAACAAGTCCCGCGCGGCATACACCGCATCACCCGATCGCACCGCAGCGTCGTCGATTGGCAGATGCGTTGCCAGTGCGCAGACCATCGACTCCACTTCAGCCGAAGGGAAGATCGCCGGCAACCGGGCGTACCCGTGGCTTTCGAGAAATTCGATCGTGTCGTTCATTGAACAGGTTTCAACACGGGATTCGATGTGATGCTTAAAAGTCCGCCAGCCACAGCAGTGCGATGATGAGACAGATCGCAATCGTCGCCAGCAACCACAAGGGCTTCGATTTCGGCGGCGCGTCCTCATCGGACACATACATCCCGCACGACGGACACCGCGGCGAATCTTCGAGCATCTCCTCGCGACAATACGGACACGGCACCATCACCGGTTCGTCGTCATCCTCGAACGAGTCGCCGTCGTCGTCCCAATCGTCGGCGGAATTGGAGTCTTCAAGCATGGCTGGACTCAGGAAAGTCGCATCCCGGCTGCTTCCTGGCAGCCGGGATGCTTGCAAGTGGGGCAAAGTGATCGATTACTCAACAAAGATAAAAGGCTCAATTCGCTCGTCTCCATTTCGCGGATTCGACTCAACAAACTGACGATAGAACTCGACCCCATTGGCTAGTTCTAGAACGGTAGATGTGCTCGGTAGTCGGCCATTTCGTCCGGCAACATAGTCGCGGTAGCTGGAGAACTCCCACTCTTCGGGACGAGAAACGATTCCTGCTGCGACCGGGTTGAGATGAATATACCGTGAGAGATGCAGCAGGTACGCTTCATCGTCGACATGCCTGGCTTTGAATCGTCCTTGAAACAACGGCCCGACTCGGCTGCGGAGACGATTGACAGCATTCACATAAGATTGCCCAAGTTGTTTCATCGAGTCAGCGAACTCCAGTGAAACAATGCGGACGAGAAACTCAACGACTACCGGCTAGAAGCCGGTAGGTTCGGGGGAAATCGTGAACTACGGACTGAAGTCCTTCGCTCACGATGGGGTCACTTGAAACTCGTCACCACCATCCTGGGGTTCTGTTCCTTCCTGTTGCCGGATGTA
>JBGSUN010000177.1:0-3482 GCA_041753475.1 Planctomycetaceae bacterium
GTGGCCACCGCCGTCCCTCCCTGGAACGCGAATCCGAATTTCCTGGCGACAGCCTACAAAAACCTCCCGCGCTGCGAAAAGCCTCCCGCATTCTGGAATCGCTGAAATCTCCCTGTCCGGCACCCAGAAACGGAAGAGCCCCGTATATTGATCGAACTCCGTCACCCGATCCACCAGCCGCTGACACTGCTCCGACGACAGCGGCTCGAAGTTGGAAAGAAAGTTGTCGGAGCGCGCGAGATCGGCTTCGGTCTGCTTGTCGAGTCCGGGATGAATCGCGTCATCCGGACGCTGAAACAACCGATACTCGCAGTTGATCGCAAATTTGAAGCTGAACTCGGGGGCAACCGGACCGAGATCCTCAAGCTGAACGGCGGGAACGACTGTTGAAGCCGTGATGTCGTCTTCCGTTTGAATCTTCACCGACGGAGCATAGTCCTGCCGCAACTTAAACGTCCGCCACTGCTGCGACGCCAGCAGCCCGACGCGCAGGTAACCACCGGCAAGGCGTCGGCCGTGGGCCTTCAATTCGTGACCCAAGCGGCCATTGATGGAATCGACGGTGAGGAACTCGCGCCAACGATCCAACGATTCGGCGGGAATGAACCGTTTGACGATGAACGCTAGGGGATAAATATGATCGGGAAACGATGCGAGCCAAGCGTTGTATTCCGGCGTGTAGTCATCTGACGGTGTCAGCAATTGGATCACGCTTCCCAGCGACCGATCCGGACTCAACAGCGAACGACTGGGGCGACGCATGTCCTGAGGACCATGCCCCGGCTTCCAGCGTGCTGAGTAGTCGTGGTCGAACAGCTTCTGAACCAGATCAAAGTCCTGATCGAGATTCGCCACGAAGATGGGACCGTAGATGATGTAGTCCAGCACATTCTTCGAGATCTCGCTTTTGCCGCCACCGGAGACGGTACACGGCTTGTGACAGAAGTGTCCTTCCGCGACCGTTCCGATCAGCCGCCAGTTGCCCGTTGTCGGTTGTTTCTGGAGTTGCACCTTGTAACCGGACGGGGTCATGTAAGTCTTGCCCGGCCTGAGCAGCAGCGTTTTTTCCGCGCCGTCCTTCTGCCACCACAGTTCCAGTCGCGTCACGCTGGCGCGCGCATTGTGGGGAATGTAAATCAAATCGGCGTGATTGGGATCGATCGCGTGCCCATCGTGTTGCATCACAATGGCATCAGGATCGCGATGAGCCACATCTTCGAGCGTTTGATCGCCAGTCCGATAATCCAGCGCGTCGAACTCCATTCCCAGATTGTAACTGGCGAAGGCGATTGTTCCGCCGGAGTGCTCTTCCTCTGCCGTCCCCAGCAAGTTGGCCGAATAAGAGATTTGTGTTTTGACTTCTTTCTTGCAGTACCCGAAGTAGTTATCGGCGATCAGGGTCACGATCACGCCCGAGGCATCGCGACAGGTGACCTTGAACGCCTGGCCGTCGTTATACCGTTCCTGGGGATCGCGCCAGCACATTCCATCCTGCCGTTGGCGTTCGGTCGCCGTCTCCCATTCCGGCAGTCCGAGCTCCCGCTTGGTGAGTTGCGTCAAATGCGGCGCAAGAATCACGCAGCCGGTATGACCGGTCCAATGCTCCACATCGAGACCGGCATCGTTTTCCGGGAGGTACGGATCTCCCGCGTTGCCAAAAATGGATTCCACAAAATCCAGATTGCTGACGAGGCCTGCCGGGGCAAAAAAACGAACTTCCAGACTTCGCTGACAATTAACGCCGGGGACGGCGGGGCACACGACCGGGCGCAACAGCAACGAGCAAAACGCCCGCACGGAGGCGCCTTCCGAGGATGTCAGCGGCACCACCAGCAAGTCGTTCGGTGGATGAACCGCCTGTTGCAGCAGACGAACATAGGTGAGACGCGGCACGGCCTTTTTATCGCCGGGGATCGGCAGCCCCCCTTCACAGATATGAAAGGTTCCCTTCGTGGTGCGGCGATCGCTGCGCGGATTGTGCAGCACTCCGTTGCGAACACGATAGGACGTTAGAATTTCGTTGCGAAAACAATCACTGTTGGAAGGCAGCGAGAATTCACGGGCGATTCCATGGCGCGGTAGAACATAGGCGGAGGGCAGGCGGAGCGGCGTTCCTGGACTGACGTCCGCGAAATGAGAATTGAGGAACTGTTCAATTCGAGTATCCGCAGGACACCGCGAATCGCTCACCGTCTCCTTCAGAAGACTGGTCGCCACCTGACGCAATTCATCACCATCATGCTTGGTTGCATCAGTGTGTGAAACGACTTCAAATCCGATTGCCGACCGAAAATCCACAGTTCCCACTCCTCAATGGTGCGTTGTTCACTGACGAGGATTCGTCTCACGGGGGGCTTGTGCGTTCAGGCAGGTCCGCTAAGCGATAAATCGTCGATTGCTCGTCGATACGGTCAATCCGATAACGGTCCGAATAGCCGGGATCGCTGCGATGCCAATGACAGAAGATGTTGTGATACCGGCAGGACCACCCGTACTTGGGCAACACATTGTGGGCCGTTGTCGACGACAACGAATCCAGCACGCTGGCTTTATGTTGTTCAATCTGTTGCCAATCCACTCCATGCGAATCGACTGCGGCTTGGAGGTAATTGACAAACCAACGGCCGTCGATGTCCCGACAGAGATCGTTCCCGGTATCTGCCGACGCTGATCCGCTCGACATCACCCGCCCCGAAAGGATTTCTTTCAGAGGATCGGTAATCAAGACCCGCGGTACGATCGAGGCCACTGTCTCCAACCGATAACACTCGATCAGCGCGGAACCAAAAATGATCTCGTCTGTCAGACAGATCGGCCCGACCGTGAGTGCCCCGCGGACGAAAAGATGATTGAGCGCCATGTGAAGCTGGTAGTGCTGTGCACAACGGACACCAAACAAAGCCGCTTCGGCCTCTGATGCCCTGTCCGAATCAATCGGGATACCAAAGGACAGGTTGTCGCTGAAGAACCGTAGTGCCCAGCAATCGGGACTGGCAAAGGGACTGCCCTTGAAAGTGTCCCGCACACAGGCGCGCGAACGGCTGATCGCCGTGGCGATCTGATCCAGAATGTGCTGGGACTGCTCTAACGTTGTTGCACTGGTGGAGATCTGCGAGAAACCAAGGACGTCCAGGAATCCCGTGATGGACTCCCGCAGACGCGGACGACCACTCGCATCAACGTAAGCAGAGCTCTCGCCAGTCATATGACGGCCTCCGAACAAACCTATTCGTGTCACCGTCATCAATGATCAAGAGATGAATTGAGAAATGCATTGTAGTTCTGTCCGATCGCGTTCGTCCAGCGATGAGCCAGGGCCAGACGCTATATCATGTCAAGGTCCCTTTGATATCAATGAAAGAGCGAAGGTTGCGAGTGAGCGTTGGTTGGACTAATCCGGTGGGGAGTTTGATCCCCATCCTCTTGCCGGAGAATCACGACCATGTTTTATCTTGGAATCGATCAGCATGCCCGACAGCTCA
>JBGSUN010000178.1:0-27335 GCA_041753475.1 Planctomycetaceae bacterium
CGCCGTCGTGATGCGGCGGGTGGTGCGGGCCGCGGTCGGCATGTTGCGGTCCGTGGTCGCGGTGGTGATCCGCATGGTGCGGTGGTCGGGGTGGTCCATGACGGTCGCTGTTATGATGGGGCGGATGTGGTGGGCGATGCGGGCCTCGTTCGGGGCCGCGTTGAGCATAATCGTCGCCGCGATCGTCCCAGCGCTGGCCGGGGCCGTCGTCGTTCCAGTCCGCCGGAGCGTATTCGGAGTCTTGTTCCCAGCGTGGCTCGGGGCGATCGTGTGGTCCCCCCCGTTGCCAGTCGCGCGGTGCCGCGGCCGCCGTGGCGATCACGCCCAAGAGGCCGACCGCTGCTGTCCATTTCCAACCCATGATGTTTCTCCTGTGTCCCAATCGTCTGCGTGGTCCGTCGAACGCCGATCAGAACCGACACGCGTTGGGGGTACTCTAAGGTGGAACACCTGAAGCCCCGATTAAGCCGCAGAAATGTTTCCTGAAATCCATTCAAGGTTGGACGGATTCAGTCTGAAAGATGACCCTAAGCACCAACCGGTGAGCGGTTTACAACTCCGCGATGCTTCCCGCTTGCGGTTTCGCGCCCCGCGCCGAATCTGTCGAGGTGTCCTCGGTGACACGGGGTGGTGACACGGGGTGGCGACACGGGGTGGTCTCCGCGCGAGGCGCGACACCGCAAGCGGACGGTCCGAGATTCCCCATCAACCCGATCTATCCACAGTTGACCACTGGTGCTACAACCCGCGGTCCGAATCGCGCGAGGGAAAGCGGGCTGAAGATTCTGCCGCCGTGTTGCCGAACTCTTATCCTGATCGTCCCGGTTGTACCGATCGTTCCGACGGTATGGACTGGCGAAGATGGGAAGTTTCGGTCGACGGGCCACATCGTCAGGGAAGGCGTAGCATGCAGCGGCGACAGTTTCTCGCAACCGTCAGTGGACTTGCTGGTGGGGTGCTCCTTTCCGGCTGCCGTGGTCGTCAAACCGCCCACGTCCTCGACGACAAAGACGAAGACATGGTCGGCAGCCACTCGGCCGGTGCCGAAACGTGGGAACCGCTCATCGCCGAGACCGTCGGCAAGCTCCTCGGTCGCCAATCCGTCGTGCTGCAGACATCCGCGATGGAAGGTCTGCCCGCCGGCAAGAAAAAAATCTGTTTCCTCGGCGTCGAGAACAAGAGCGCCGAAGAACTGGGCGACTTCAAAGAACAGATCTATCAAAAGATCGATACGTGCATCACCGAGTCCGACGTCTTCGTGCCGATCACGCGGCGGTGGGTCGAATCGGGCCTGAAACAATGCGGCTTGCGTCCCGATGACCTGATGGTGCCGAACAATCAGCGGACGTTCGCCGCCATCATGGAAAAGCTCGAACAGCCGTTCGAGTATTTGTTGTATGCCACGGTGACGTCGGGCACCACGCGGAGCAACAGCAAGGACTACCAGCGCGACTACCTGCTGACACTGGAACTGGTCAACATCCAGACGGGGACCTCCGAGAAAGAATCGGAAGAGCTCCGCAAAGGCTATCACAAGTCGCGCCTCGGGAAACTCAAGCACTACGGTGCGTGATGCCTCATTTAGCCCCCGGTTGTCTGCAACCGGGGGATCATTGCGTGTTGTCCGTTGTCCCCCCGTTGCGGACAACGGGGGGCTAAATGGGCGGGCCTTTCCATGTGCGATTTTCTTGACCGACTGCCCGTGCTCGGATCACGCTTCGTCGTCATCCTCGGTCTCGCCATCTCCGTCGGTTGTGCGACGCACTACGATCGCATCCAACCCGTCCGGCAGGATTTTTTCGCGGGCCGATTGGACAATGCCCGGACGGCGTTGCTCGAACAGTCGAAGAAACGCCGCGGTGAAAAGGATGTGCTGAAACTCGATCTGGCGATGGTCGAACTGGCATCGGGCCGTCCGCAGGAAGCCGAGAAACTGCTGCGGGAAGTCCGCAATCATTTCGATGACTACGAACAGAAAAACGTTGGCGAGTCCGCCGCGTCGATGGTGACCGATGACCGCCAGATTGCGTATGCCGGGGAAGACTACGAGAAGGTCCTCATCCGGGCGATGCTCGCGCTGTCGAACCTGATGACGGACGGCGTGGATGCCTCGGCGTATGCTCTGCAGGTGACCGAAAAGCAGGGCCAGATTGCCGAGAAACTCGCGGATAAAGACATCGACGTTCAGTTGCGCTCGGAAGCCTACAAGCAGGTCGCGCTCGGACCGTACATCCGCGCGATGATTGCGGAAGAATCGCCGCTCACCCTCGACGATGCCGTTCGCGCCCGGGTGCAGGTGGCAAGTTTCGCGCCGGACTTCCCCCAGGCGAAGTCCGATCTGCAACGCGCTCAGCATGAAGTCCCGATCCCGCCGGGTCATGGTGTATTGTACGTCTTCTCACTGGTGGGACGCGGCCCGATCAAGGAGCAGGTGAACGCCGAGGCGACGCAAGCCTCGTTGTTGATCGCCGACCGCATCGTGTCGGCCGTGTCACCGCGCGGATTGCCGCCGACGCTGGCCCCGGTGCCGATTCCGAAAGTCATCACGCCGTCCAGCCCGACGGACGCCATCAAGGTGAACATCGAAGGCCGACCGATGGGCAAGACGGCGACCATCGTCGATGTCAGCATGATGGCTAACTTGCAGCAGGAAGCCCGTTATCCGGAAATCCTCGGCCGTGCTGTCGCCCGCCGCGTGTTGAAGAAGGGGGCGATCTACGCCGTCAAGGAAGTCACCGACGCCGACCCGAACTCGTTGCCGAGCCTCGCGCTCAACGTCGTCGGCATCGCGTGGGAAGCGTCCGAACAGGCCGACCTGCGTTGCTGGGGCCTGCTTCCCGCCCGCATCCAAGTTTTGCGTGTGACTCTGCCAGAAGGCGACCACCAGGTGACGTTGCAACCGGCGTCCCGAGCCGGCGGCGACATCGGCATCGCGGCTTCGACGACCGTGGGGATTCAATCCGGGCGGAACACGTACCTCATGGGTTATTTCCCCGAAGCCCAACTCGTGGGCGAACTTCTGACCAACACCAGCGCCGGGGCGACAGTCGTCGTGGAATAGCCGCTCGCAGTCGATTGGCGTTGCGAACCGTCCGGCGGTACACTTCAGGATTCCCGCGCGATGCGTTGCCATCGGCGGCCCTGGATGTTGGACGGTGGATATGTCTCAAGGAACTTTGGCCCCCGGCGGGGGTGATTTGCACGTGGTGGATCCCCAGCAGGAAGAGTTGATTCTCGTCCTCGATTTCGGCGGACAAACCGCCCAGTTAATCGCTCGCCGGGTGCGCGACCGCAACGTTTTCTGCCAGCTTGTCCGGCACGATCTTTCCGCGGAACGGATCCGGGAACTCAATCCGCGGGGACTGATTCTCTCCGGCGGCCCGGCCAGTGTGTACGGCGAGCATTCCCCGCAGATCGACCCCGGTATTCTCGACCTCGGCATCCCCGTCCTCGGCATCTGCTACGGCATGCAACTGGCGTGTCAGGCGCAGGGAGGTGCCGTCCGCCCCGGTCATGCCCGCGAGTTCGGCCGCAAGGAACTCCGCATCACCGAGACCGATCCGCTGTTCGACGGTGTGCCCGATGGCTCCACGGTCTGGATGAGCCACGGCGATCAGGTCGAAAATCTCTCGGACGATTACGTCGGTCTCGCGGCGACCGATACGTGTGGTTTCGCCGCGGTGAAACACAAGACGCAAATCATTTACGGGCTGCAGTTCCACCCGGAGGTGACGCACACGGCGTATGGGACGCAGTTGCTCGAAAACTTCGTGAAGCACGTTTGCGGATGTCGCGGCACGTGGCAAATCAGTTCGCTCATTGAAAAAGAAGTCGTGGCGATTCGCGCCCGTGTGGGAAAATCGCGGGTGATCTGCGGGCTCTCCGGCGGCGTCGATTCGTCGGTGACCGCGGCGATTCTCTACAAGGCGATCGGTCCGCAGTTGTCGTGCATCTTTGTCGACAACGGCATGCTGCGCAAAGGCGAACTCGAAAAGGTCCGGTCGCGGTTCCAGAACCATTTCCGGATCGATCTGCACGTGGTCGACGCCGCTGAGCGATTCCTCAGTGAGCTGAAGGGGGTCGCCGATCCGCAGCAGAAGCGGAAGATCATCGGCCGCGTGTTCATCGAGGTCTTCCGCAAGGAAGCCGAGTCGATTGAGGATGCCCGCTTCCTCGCCCAGGGGACGCTGTACCCCGATGTGATCGAATCCGGCGGCAGTGCCGATGGCCCCGCGGCGACGATTAAATCGCATCACAACGTCGGCGGGTTGCCTGCGGAATTGGGCTTCGAGTTGATCGAACCGTTGCGGGATCTTTTCAAAGACGAAGTCCGCCGCATGGGGCTGGAACTCGGCCTGACGGAAGAACTCATCTGGAGGCATCCGTTCCCCGGTCCGGGTCTCGCCGTGCGGTGTCTCGGCGCGATCACTCCCGAACGGCTCACCGCCCTGCGGGAAGCGGATGCGATTGTCCTCGAAGAACTGCGCAAGGCTGGCTTGTACCGCGAAATCCAACAGGCGTTCGCGGTGCTGTTACCGGTGCAATCGGTCGGCGTGATGGGCGACGGCCGCACTTATGAAGATGCGATCGCCGTCCGAGCCGTGACCACCGACGACTTCATGACCGCGGACTGGTATCCGATGCCGTATCCGGTGCTGCAAAAGATGTCGACCCGGATCATCAACGAAGTCCGCGGCGTCAACCGGGTGGTCTACGACATCAGCTCAAAACCCCCGAGTACCATCGAGTGGGAATGATCATCCCCTGAAGCCCAGGGATTGCCATCCCTGGGCAGCTTTCGATTGCAGACACAGCGTACATCCGCGCGAGGCGCGAAACCGCACAGCGGTGTAGGGAAGTCTTACGAAGCGGTTGACGGCGGAATCGTGGCGCCGTGGGGATCGCGCACCGGTTGTTCGAGTTCCTCCGCCAGCGCTTCCTGAATCTTCGGGCCGACAAAATGCTCGGCAGCTTCTGCAAGGCGATGCAGCCGCTGGTCCGGAATGATGAAGTGCTTCGCGAGGTAGGATTCCCACAAGCGGTGGGACCGCACGAGATCGCGCGCGGCGGTGCGTCCGTCTTCGGTGAGAACCACGCCTTGTCCGCCCATGGCAATCCAGCCGCGCTGTGTGAGTCGGGACAGCGCCCGCCATAAACGCCACGGGGTGACGGAGAGTGTTGCTGCTAGACTGGCGTTGTCCGCACCAGGGATCGCGGCTGGTCGCAATTCTTCGAGCCGATACAGTACGCCGAGGATGTCTTCGGAGAGAATCCGTTGCCGTAAGCGGGCCTGATCGAGTCCTTGCCGCAGCAGTCCATAACGGGGTGACAGGAACCATGTCGTGAGGAACAATCCCCCGGCGACGACGGCCATCATCCCGGCGGTGCTGACGGAGGACGCTTCCGCCGCCCCGGCCCAACGGTGCAGGATCACGGGAATGGCGAGTGCCGCGAGATGCCCGCCAAATGCCGTCACCGCAGCGACGATGAGCGCACCGCTGAGCACACCGCCGAGACGATCACTCAGCAACAACGCCGTTGCCGGTGGGGCAACCAGCATCGCAATGACGAGGATACTGCCGACGCTTTCAAACGCCGCGACGACGGTCGCACCGGTCATCGCCAGTAACATGAGATGGACGCGATCTGCGGGAATGCCGAGCGAACGAGCGAGATCGCGGTCAAACGTGCAGAGTTTGATTTCTTTGTAAAACAGCAGCAACAACGTCGCATTCACGGTGAGCATGGCCCCGTTGATCACGACGGCCCGCGGAATACCCGACTTGCCGATCGGGTCCGCGATCACCATTTCGAGATTGCCATACAGCACACAACCCGGGTCAATGTGTGCCTGATCGGCCCACGTCCGGATCATCAGCAATCCCAGCGCGAACAGTGATGTGAAGACCACCCCGAGCGCGGCACTCGGCTCCATGCGTCCCCAGCGCTGCAACAGCTCCGCGAGCAGTCCGCATAGCACGCCACTGATCGCCGCACCAAGGAACAACGCCGGATGTCGCCACGCCGTCATCCCCGCGGGAGTCAGCCATCCTGCTTGCGTGACGGCATTCAATGCCAGATAGGCGAGGACCATCCCCGGAAGGGTGGCATGACTGAGTGCGTCCCCCATCAGGCTTTCACGACGGAGCAATAAGAACGTTCCGGGTAACGCACACGCCATCGCTGCCAGTGCCGCGGTGATGACGATCCACGTATCGATGGCACTCCAGTCGGACCAGAAGACGTTCATGACACGGCCTCCGGGCGCGGCGTCCGCGCGACCGTTTCCGTCGCCCCATGCGGGTTCGCCGGGACCGAAAACCGGGGGGACTGGGCTTCGAGCATCGTCTCCAACTGTTCGAGAATCTCTGGTCGCAGCGAGTGCTCGAAGGCATCCGCGGTCCGGTCCGCCCCGAGCAAGGGCACGTCGGCGTAATGGATCAGATACAGCTCGCACAGCCGGTGATAACGGACCGCCTGGATCGCCGCGCGACGACCGTCGGCGGTCAACCGCCAGTTGCCCTGTGAATCGCGCCGCAGCAAATCGGCCAGTTCCGCGCGATGCAGCAACGGCCTCAAACGCTTCAGTGACCAGCGGCGCGTTTCGAGGAATGCGGCTTGCGTCAGCGGTTTTTCGGTCAGTTCTTCCATCGACCCGAGTTGCGGTTCGAGGATTTCATAGCACGCCCGCAACAAGTCATCGATTGCGATCTGCCGTTGGGCAGCGGACATCGCCTGATACCGCCACCACAGGCCGCGTTGCGAACCAAACAGGAAACTGATCGTGAACAGGAATGTCCCGCTCAGCACGATGACGGCCCCGGCGGCGAACTTCGGAATGAGCGCACTCAGCAATACACCGAGCGCCGCCGCGGCTCCGCCAAAGCCGCCGGAGAACCAGACCAGCGGTTCAAACCGATCGGTCCAGAACCGGGCCGCGGTGGGAGGGAGGACCATGAGTGCGACGACCAGCAACAGTCCGACGCTCTGCATGCCCACGACCGTGATGACGATCACCAGCGCCGTCAGCAACAGATCGAGCCCCGTCACCGGCCAGCCCCCAGCATGAGCATATTCCGCGTCAAAACAGAGCAGACAGAACTCTTTCCGCAACAGGGCAACGACACTGACGGCAATCACCGCGGCGATGGCAATGCCGGTGATATCACTCGCCAACAGTGCCGCCGCTTTCCCAAAGATGAATTCATTCAACCCCGCCGCATGTCCCGTCGGCAGCGATTGAATCCACGTCAGCAGCACGACCCCCATGCCGAAGAACAGACTGAGCGTGATCGCCAGCGCGGCGTCTTCCTTGATCCGCCGGATGTGCCGCATTCCCTGCGCGAACAACAATCCACATGACGCGCTGATTGTCGCCCCGAGCAGCAACCCCGGTAACCAGCGGCCGGAATCGGGACGGAACGCTTCCATGATGAGATACGCCGCCCCAATGCCGGGCAACGCGGCATGACTGGCGACGTCGGCGACCAGCGCCCGTTTGCGGAGCAGCATCAAGGCTCCAACGACACCGCTGGCGACACCGAGAATCATCGTACCGCAGAGGACGATCCGCGTGTTGTAATCCTGGAGGAACAACACCCGCGCCCATTCGGTCGCCGCAAAGACCAGCCCGCTCGGACTCATTGCGGCCGCCCCGCCAGAACCATTTGATGGCCGACCTGATCGAGCAGCGCGAGCTTCCCGCCATACGTCCGCTTGAGGTTCTCCGCGTTGAACACGGTTGCCACGGGACCGGCGGCGATGACGCGCATGTTGAGCAGCAGGACGTCATCGAAGTATTCGTTGACCGTTTGCAGATCGTGATGCACCACAAGTGCCGTCTTCCCTTCACCACGCAGCCCCTGCAACAACCCGACAATCGTCCGCTCGGTCGCGGCATCGACTCCAGCAAACGGTTCGTCCATCAGATACAAATCGGCCTGCTGGACCAGCGCCCGGGCCAGAAACACCCGTTGCTGTTGCCCGCCGGAAAGCTGGCTGATCTGGCGTTTGGCGAAGTCAGCGAGTCCCACCCGTTCCAACGCTTCGAGGGCTTCCCGCTTCGCCGCGCGGGTGACGGGGCGGAACCAGCCGAGGCGGCCGTATAACCCCATGGTCACGACATCATGCGCGGTGACGGGAAAGTCCCAATCCACGGTGGTCCGTTGCGGGACATACGCCACGCGCTGCCGCGACTGCTGATACGTCTGGCCGAAGAACTGCACTTCCCCCGTCGCGCGGGGAATGAGATCCAGGAGCGCTTTGATGAGCGTGCTTTTCCCCGCGCCGTTGGGACCGACAATGGCCACGAGTCGCGCTGCCGGGGCTTCATAGTCGATATTCCACAACACCGGCTGACGTTGATAGGCCACCGTGAGGTCATGCACGCACAACGGCGATGACGGATCGGACATGGAACTCAATCTGTAAGGCACGTTGACGTTAAAGGCAGTCGAAGAGATTTCGCCACAAGAGGCACAGAGGACACAAAAGGGGGAAGATCATCGGAATTCAGTCGTTCCAAGTTTCACCTCGTTCCCATGCTCCGCATGGGAACGCCCGGCCGCGACGCCCTGCGTCGCACGATCGCTTCACCACGCCCGAAGACGACGCAGAGCGTCAAAGACCCGCATTCCCACGCAGAGCGTGGGAACGAGTTCTGAATCCCTTCCTCTTTGTGTCTTCTGTGCCTCTTGTGGCGAAATCTCTTGCATTCTTCTTCTCATCCTTTTGCGTTCTCTTGCGTCTTTTCGCGGCTAGAAATTCCTGTCTTCCGTCGCTTGCGCTCCGGGCTGGGACGGATATTTATTCTTCCGATGGTGCGAGTTGGTCGCGGAAGCCACGCGCCGGGGGATTGCCGCCGAGGGCGTGGGCGATGCGGGTGGCGTTGGCGTCGAGCATGCCGATGTAGGTCCCTTCGTAGGTGCCGCCGGTGCCCATCGCGTCGGAGTACAACTCGCCCCCAATTTTCACCGTCACGCCGCGCGATTGGCAACCTTCGATCACCGCCTGGATGTTTTTCGAGTTGACGCTCGATTCCACAAAAATCGCCGGCAGTTTTCGTTCGACAAGGAAATCGACCAGCGCGTTGACGTCCTGAATGCCCGCTTCGGATTCCGTCGTCACCCCTTGAACGGAACGGACTTCAATACCGTACGCCGCGCCGAAGTAGCCGAAGGCATCGTGCGCCGTTACCAACACGCGGTTGGCTTCCGGGATGGAGGCGATGACAGTGCGGACATACTCGTGCAATTGCTGCAACTCTCCTTGCGTCGCCGCGGCGCGCGAGCGGTACTCCGTCGCATTTTGGGGATCGATGGCGGCAAGCTGCTCCGCGATCGCCGGCAGACACGCG
This sequence comes from Planctomycetaceae bacterium, assembly GCA_041753475.1. Classification (GTDB taxonomy): domain Bacteria; phylum Planctomycetota; class Planctomycetia; order Planctomycetales; family Planctomycetaceae; genus DSVQ01. The sequence continues at coordinate 9,356 of JBGSUN010000178.1, forward strand.
CTCCACAATTCGACATTCATCCATACATGGGGATCGTACTGCCCGGCGAAGTCGGGCGGCGAACGCAACCGCATGCGGTCGAGCTTCTCCGTGACTGCAAACACCTTCCGCCCGGAACGCGACAACTGCTCCAGCGCTTCTTCCATGCGGTGCTCGAGCATCAGCCCGGAATAGAAGACGACGTCCGCTTCGTACAGTTTCTTCACATCATTCCGCGTCGGTTTGAAGAGGTGCGGATCGATTCCGGGGCCCATCAAGGGCACCACCTCGGCGTGGTCACCCGCGACAGTACGGACGAGGTCGGTCACCATCCCCGTCGTGGTCACGACAAGAAGCTTTTTCCCCAGTATCCGTGATGGAGCGGTGGTCGCGGAGGTGGATTGATTACACCCCGCCAGAAGAGTTGTGAGCGACAATGCCACGCAGCAGAACCAAGCTTGGACGTGCATCAACTCATTTCCCACAAAAGGGAACGATCCGCAGAAATCACGATTTTGACCAATCAAAATCATACTCAACACGACGGCCACTGGCAAGGACAAATCGAGCAGGAAAGGATTTCCCTGCGCCACGGCCCTGTGAAGCCGGAATCACTCTGAAGCGTCTCACGACCGAGACGGCCGTGGCCCATGAGGCAGCGACCGGCGGTTATGCCGCGCGGAGGGCAGACGCCTGGAGTTCGAGCTTCGCCTGGATCAGGCACCCGCGAGCAATTGTGTAGAGAGCGTCTGGCGCAATTCGAATCGCACGAACCTGGATGGGCCAGGCGGCCCGTTGCCACGCCATCTGCAAGCGTTGCTCAAAGTCTGCCCGCTGGGCCAAACCGCCGCTGCAAACGATGGACACGGGATGGCTCACCACGCGGAAGCCATCGTGCAGGCTGATCCGCATACCGGCTTCGATCAAGAGTTCCACGAGGAAGTCGGTCACAACGCGATCACTCGCGGTTGCACCGTGATCTTCAATGTCCGCGGTTCCCCACGGAATGCTGCACCGGGCCTGTTCGGCTCCGCAGTGCACCAGCGCGAATTCACACTGGCTGGCCCCCAGACTAATGCCGATCCCCGAAAACCCGGCGTCGCCGAGTTCGGCCAGCACCGCCGCCATGCCCTGCCCCATCACCAGCGGTTCATAACCCCGGAGCTTCACCAGTTGCGAGAAGAACGACCGTTCCACACCTGGCTCGTCGGGAAAGAGCTCTCCGGGAATGGTGAGGGCACACACTTCGTGGGGGAACATCGCGGGAGGTAATACGGCGTCCAGCAGGAACGTCAACACTTCGCGGGCCAAGCCATCATCCGCGGGGAGACGACCATCCGGCAACAGCGCACGGACCGTGACGGGAGCGTGATCGGACCAGGCAATCGCCGCTTCCCCAATGAGCACGAGTTCGCGATCGAGTTCGAGAAACGGCAAGTCATCGCGCTCGATCATCCGCCGATTGGCCTGTGTGTCGGCAATAATGGCGTAGGCACAAGGACAATTTCGCCCGACAAGGCGTGGCCCTTGACGACGGAGAGAGCGGAACTGCGTGGAACCCAGATCAAGGCCGATGCTCACGACAGTTTCCCCCGTTGCAAGTGATGCAGAGCCCGTTCAATCGCCGTGCCTCCGGTCATGGCTAGTTCGGCCAGGACTGGGGCGGGCGTGATCGCAGCACGGGGAGCCGCTGCGAAATGGGGAGCCGGAATTTTCATCTCCGCAGCGGCATCCAGTGAGCGCAGTGGTGTTTCCGCCGTCACAGGTTTTTCGTGTGGCGCACCGGGGAGCAGGGCCGCTTCATCAACACGGAAGAACGGCATGGCCTCGAACGGCGAACGACGCAGTTTCAACCCGTGGGGCAACACCACGCTCTCGGTTTCGATCGGCCCACGCATGGCCAGAAGTTCCGCGAGATCATGCGGTTCCTGCTGCTGCGGCGCTACAGGCGCTTCTGGCACGATTTCGCTGATGGGCTTGGGCACCATCCGGGGTGCCTTGGCGATGGGGGGCTCTTCCGGCATGTCGAACCGCCGTTGCGGCCGATGCATGTGCGGCGCGGGCATCGCCGAGCGCTTCTGAATGGATGCAGGAACGATGCCATCGTCCTGACGAACCGACGGAAAGTTCGGTGAATCTTTCCCGATGAGATTCCGGGACAGCACTGCGAGCCCCACCAGTGAAGCAACCGTCCCGCCAATGCCCAGCATTTGCCAGAAGGTGAATCCTACCGGCGCAGTGGTTTCAATGGCGGTTTCTTCGTCAATGTCCAGATCGTTTTCGTTCAAGTCGGGGACGATTTCCGAATCGGGATTCAATTTCGGCGCGACGGTCTTGCGATTCGTGTCCGGCGGTTTCGGTTGCACCGGTTCGGGCTGCAAGCGCGATCCCGGTACCGGCAAACTGGCGGAGTTGGCTTGCGGACGTTGTCCGGCATTGGTGAAGGGCAACGTCGTCGCTTCGACCTCGCCGTGGTTCATTCCGGCATTGGCCACGGGCAACCGAGTATCCGGAATCTCCGCAGGAAGCCGTGGCATCGTAGGAGGTTGTGGCATGCCGCTCATCAAGGGATTCACGGTCGGAGGGGCCGCGGTCGTTGGCAAAGGCTCCACGGCGCGCGCCAGGGGAATGGCGTCCGGGAATGACGGAAGATTCCCCGAAACCAACAAGCGGGAATCGAAGACCAACACGGTTCCGCTGGCCAGGGGCGCGGACGTCGACGACGGCAGTGGTTGCCGGGATGGAACAATCATCCGGACGGAGCGCGCAAGTTCCGGCGATTGTCCGAGAGCCAGCATCAGCGTGCCGAGTTGGGCATTATCTGGCCGCATGGGGACAATCACCGGGCGGTCCATGACCCCGATCATCCCGATCGTGACTGCATTCGCACTGCCGCCCGGTTGTGGGTGCATGTTTTCGATGAGGACGACATCGCCGGGCTGCAGCACATCGCGCCCGGCGGGGTTGAAGAAGACCCCATTCGCAATCCGCTTCTGACGAATAAGCCGCACCGCGGGACCCGCTTGCGGCGTGGTTCCGCCCGCCTGCTGCACAAGTTCCTGCAACGTGACTTCTCGACCTTCGGCGGAGTAGACGCCTGGCTTGGCGATCTCGCCGAGGATGCTGTAGTAACTCACGGCAGAGCTGGCGGGGGGATTCCACGTGCCAAATTTGGGGCGCGGCACCGGCCTCTGAGCCAGGGTGATGTTGGACATGGTCACCAGGCAGACCAGAACCCAACAGAGCGGCATTCTCGTCTGTCGGTTCATGCTCATGGTTCCCCTGTGATACGGGCGCAACGGTTTCCACGGACAAAGTCGCATAATCGCTACTATCGACATATTTCCGCAGTCGAGTTCAGCAAATGGCGGCCGGACGATTCCCAGTACGATTGTCTGCATGCCTAACGTCTACGGGGAGAGCAAGTAACGTGATCCGGAGCATTCACAGCCCGAGGCGACGTCTTCCGTTCGTCAACCGGCAAAACTTTCCGGTCTCAGCCCCCAAGACAGCTATGATATGGGGCGATATCATTCTGAAAGAGGTTTCCAGCGAAGTGAGGAGCTACGAAAGACACGGAAAGGAGAGCTGACGAAATTCATCGTCGCCCTTCCGATCTCTTTTCCGTGTCATCCGTGGTTCCCTCCGCATTTTCTATCCCCGTTTTGCTCCCCGTGTGTAAGACCATTTCATGACCAGTCTCACGGTGGAGAACTACCTGAAAACGGCGTGGCAGATTGCCGCCCGGCAGGAATCGGAGTGGGTGACAACCGGACAGTTGGCGACCGCGTTGCATGTTTCGCCGGGGACCGTCACCAGTATGTTGAAGACACTGGCGGAATCGGGATTGGCGGAATACCGGCCGTATGAAGGGGTCTCGTTGACGGCCCAAGGCAAAACGCTCGCGCTGCGGATGTTGCGCCGACATCGCCTGATCGAACTCTTCCTCGCGCGGACGCTGCAACTGAATTGGGACGAAGTTCACGAAGAAGCCGAGCACATGGAACACGCGGTCAGCGATTTTCTCGTCGACCGCATCGATGATTATCTCGGCCGCCCCGCACATGATCCGCATGGCGACCCGATCCCGTCTTCCGATGGCAGCATGCGTGGCGATACGTCGCAAGCGCAGCCGCTGTCGTCCATCCCTGCGGGGACACCGGTCCGCATGACCCGCGTCACAAACCAGGGCCGCGATTTCCTGCGGTTTCTCACCGATGCGGGGATGGAGTTGGGAATCGAAGGGGTCGTGCGACAGAATAATCCGGAAGCCGGAATCGTCGTCACGGAATTTGCTGGAAAGCCGGTGGCGATCGGTTTGCCAGCCGCCGAGCAGATTCTGGTGGAAGTCCTTGCCGACGGTGTCACAAACGAAGGGTGACGGCGATGCTGCCGCAATCCTCAGCGGAAGAATTTACAACCGCGCGCGTGACCCGCAGTGACATTGCCCTGCGGTTTGCCGGATCGGCGGTGAGCGTCGCCTTCCTTGCCGGAATGCTGGCCTGGGGGTTGATGCGGTGCTTCCCGCCGTCGACGTTTCCCGCACTCCGGTTTCCGCCACTATTTGGTGTCAGCACCCTGTTACTGCTCTTCGGCAGCTATTCGCTGTCGCGCGCGATTGCCGCGGTGCGGCGCGAACGGCAGGTGCTCTTTCGCCGCCATCTGATCCAAGCCGTTCTTGCCGGGACCGCGTTCGTCGCCGTGCAGATTTCCGCGCTCAACTGGTTGATTCAACGTCAGTTACCGGAAGAAGCGTCCACCGGTGCGGGGGCGTTCGTCATCGTGATGGCCGGGCTGCACGCGATGCACTTCGTCGTCGCGGTGTGGTTTCTGATCTTCATCACCGTGTGGGCCCTGGCCGATCGTTACGATCACGAATACTACTTCGGCGTCACCGTGTGCGCGTGGTTCTGGCACGCGCTGAGTGCCGTGTGGTTCGCGGTTCTGGTGGTGATCGCGATCGCCTCGTGATGTCGTCCTCCACAGCCCGGAGCGCAAGCGACGGATGACTTCCCCGCATCAGGACATCCGTCGCTCGCGCTCCGGGCTGCGAAAACCCTTCACGTCAAAATCGGCGTCACCACGCTCCCATGCACATCCGTCAAACGAAACTGTCGTCCCTGAAATTTGAACGTCAGCCGTTCGTGATCGATGCCGAGCAGATGCAGCACCGTCGCCTGGAAATCATGAACATGCACCTTGTCCTTCACGGCGTTGTAAGCGAAGTCATCACTCTCGCCGTAGCTCATGCCCCCTTTGATGCCGCCGCCGGCCATCCAGATGGTGAAGGCATACGGATGATGATCGCGGCCCCAGTTCTTCGTGTCTGCGAAGTTGCCTTGTAAAAACGGCGTGCGGCCGAATTCGCCGCCCCAGATGACCAGCGTGTCATCGAGCAACCCGCGCTGTTGGAGATCCTTCACCAACGCCGCGGACGGTTGATCGGTGTCTTTGCATTGAATGGCGAACTGCGTGGTGAGGTTGCGGTGATGGTCCCAGCCCGCGTGCATGAGTTGCACATACCGCACGCCCCGTTCGATGAGCCGCCGGGCCATGAGACAGTTGTAGGCGAACGAACCCTGCCGGTGGACATCGGGGCCGTAGGAATCGAGGATGTGCTGCGGTTCGGTGGTGAAATCGGTCAGTTCCGGGACACTCGCCTGCATCTTGTACGCCATTTCGTACTGAGCGATGCGCGTGAGAATCTCCGGGTCGCCGAACTCTTGATGATGGGCTTCGTTGAGAACCGCGAGGTCATCGAGCAGTTCCCGCCGCACGGCTCGGCTGACGCCGTCGGGGTTCGACAGATACAGCACCGGTTCGCCGCTGCCGCGGAACTTGACGCCCTGATACTTCGACGGCAGAAAGCCGCTGCCCCAGTAATAGTCGTAGAAGATCTGCCCGCACGAGGCTTCCTTGTCGCGCGAGGTCATCACGCAGAACGCCGGGAGTTCTTCCGCATCGCTGCCGAGACCGTAACTGAGCCACGACCCCAGACTCGGCCGCCCCGGCAGTTCGTTGCCCGTCAGAAAGAAGCAGATGCCGGGCGAATGATTCACGGCCGAACTGTGCATCGACTTCACGAGGCAGATGTCATCGGCGATGGTCGCGGTGTGCGGCAGGTAATCGCTGATCCACGTCCCACTTTTGCCGTGCTGGCTGAACGTCGGCAGCGCCGGCAGACACAGCTTTTCCTTCCCCTGCGTCATTGTCGAAGTGCGTTGTCCCTGATGGATCGAATCCGGGATCGGCTTGCCGCGGTACGCTTCCATTTGCGGCTTGTAATCGAACGTATCGACATGCGGCGGCGCCCCATTCATGAACAGATAAATCACCCGCTTCGCTTTCGCCGGATGATGCGGCAACCCCGCCAACCCACCGGCCGCATGGCCTGATTTCGTCAGCAACGAAGCGAGCGCCGCGGTTCCAATTCCCGCCGCAGAGCGCGAGAAGAATTCGCGGCGGGTGATGTCACGTTGATGAGATTCAAATGGGTGCATCAAGATGATCCGTAATGAGCAGTCAATCAAAACAGTGCGTCAGGATTCGTCAGATACAGGTGCAGGAATGCGGCGAATGACGGCGCGACCTCCGTGTTCGATTCCTCAGTATAGAGCGTGACCGGGAAACATCCGCCTCCCGGCGAAAGTCGTGTGAGATAGATATGTGAAGAAATCAAAAAATCCACGATCACGAACTGCTTATCAGGATGATCAACATTCACGGGAAGCGGTCGCCCTTCGGGAACACCGCTGAAATCCGATAGGGACTGGACCATTCGCAATGGGAAGAAGGTGAAGTTGCGTTTGTCGAGATGCCAGTCACTCATTCCACCGAGAGTCACAAAATACAGCTTGATCTCGGGTGGCAGTCGAACCGAATAGCGATCTTCAAATTCGGTGATCTCGGCATCGGTTGCACCGGGACCGATCGGGATTTTTTCTGCCAACCAATGCGCTCGGAGAGTTTCAATCAGTTCAAGCATCTCGGTTGTCGATTGTTGAAGTATGGTCGGATCACGTGCGTGTGTAGACTCATTCTTTCGACAACATCTCATCCAGGTTCAGCACGATCGCGCAGATCGATGTCCATGCGGCAAGATCGGTGGCAGGGAGGTTCGCGTCGGCGGTGGCGGAACCGACTTTCAGCAGAGATTGGGCGGCCGCGGGATCGTTGGTATAGACGGTCTTCAATTTCGTCAACCGGGAGAGCAGGCGGTCGAGTTCCAGCGCCGTTGGTTCACGGCTCAGACACTTGCGATACAACGTGGTGAGTCGTGCGGCATCATCGGGTGCGGACGAAAAGATGCGCTCGGCGAGAACGCGGGATGCTTCCACATAGGTGATGTCATTGAGTGTGGCGAGGGCCTGCAACGGGGTATTGGTGCGGGCGACCTGCACCGTGCAACTTTGGCGGCTGGAGACGTCGAAGAACATCGTCGGGCCGACGATGCGACGCCAGAACTGGTACAGGCTGCGACGGTAGAGCGCGGCACCGGTGTCGGGCTGGTAACGGATCTGACCGAACGTCGCTTCTTCCCAGATGCCCGTCGGCTGATACCCCTTCACCGGCGGACCGCCTACGTTTTCAACGAGCAGATCAGCCGCGGCGAGGGCTTGATCGCGGAGCATCCAGCTCGGCCAGCGGTATCGTGGTCCCCGCGCGAGTAACCGGTTGGCGGGGTCGCGCTCCACGAGGTCCGCCGTTACCTTCGAGGTTTGTCGGTATGCCGCACTGGTGACGATCAAACGGTGCACGTGCTTCACGTCCCAACCGCTGTCGATGAATTCGCGGGCCAGCCAGTCGAGCAGTTCCGGATGGCTCGGCGGTTCTCCCTGGGATCCGAAATCCTCCGCGGTTTTGACGAGGCCGATGCCGAAGAACTGTTGCCAGACGCGATTGACCACGACACGGGCCGTGAGCGGATGATCGGGCCGCGTCAACCACTCGGCGAGCGCCAGCCGGGTCTTCGGTCCTTCGGTCGTCATCGCCGGCAGGACGTGCGGAGTACCGTGTTCGACTTTGTCCAGCGGTTTGTCGTAGGCCCCACGGTAGAGAATAAATGTCTCGCGCGGCTGGGCCCGTTCCCGCATGACCATCGTCCGCGGCAGGCTCCGTTCGAAACCCTCGCGGGTCGACTTTGCTTTGTTAGCCGCATCGCGCGCGGCGAGCACCATCGGCTGGGTGTCGACGAAATACTTCGACATCGCTTTCTTCTGTTCCACAGACCGTTCGGCGTCCGGCTTGGCGATGGTCGCCCGGATGTCGTCGGGTAGTCCCTTCAGGAATTCATGCCGTTCGGCCGTCGCCGAGATACGGAATTTGCCGAAGGCGTGTTGCACATGCGGCGATTGGAACGCCAACCGAATCACCAGCGGGCGTTCCGCAGGAACAGTGAGCGTTTCCTTCAGCGCGATGGTCAATTCATGCGGCTTGCCGAACTCACCGGCGATGGCCCAACCGGTGTCGTTCTTGCCATCGGCGGTGGCGGCGGCGTTGAAACCACCCTGGGCGAAATCGACCCGCAACGGTTCGAGGTCGATGCGGCGACCGTAGACCTCGACGATGACTTCCGACAGCACAAAGTTGCCGTTGTCGGCACGGCCGGGACCCATGTTGACGAATGACGCATCCGGCAGCGCTTCGATCTTCAGTCCGGTCACCACCGACGACGGCGCGGCATACATCACGGTCAACGTTTCTTTGGCGGGATTGGGCCCTTCGGCAAGGATCACCCCTTCGCCGACATGCCGCAGCTTGGTACCGTTCTCGACGGTCATCTCGTTCGGTAGCAGCGGTTGCCATTTGATCTCCGCGGGTTTGTCGCCGGTGGAAGCGAGGATGGATTTCTCCCATTCGGCCTGACCGGTGAGGATTTGTTTCTCGACTTCGTCCCGTGTTTTGTTCGCTGCTTGCTCGGTTTTCTGCAAAGCGGCAAGCCGGTGTTGTTGCTTCTCGGTCGACAGGCTGATGATCGGGTTGGCCAGACCGCCCGCATCGTTGCCGCCCGATTCTTCGATCGAATTGAAGAACGCCGCAAGCTGGTAATACTCTTTCTGGGCGATGGGATCGTACTTGTGATCGTGGCAGCGGCAGCAGTTGAACGTCAGCCCCAACCAAACGGTGCCGGTGGTCTCGACGCGGTCCTGCACGTAGTCGATCCGGGATTCCTCGGCGATGCGGCCTCCTTCGCCGTTGATCATGTGGTTGCGATGGAAGCCGGTCGCGATCAGTTGCTCCTGCGATGGCTGCGGCAACAAGTCCCCTGCGAGTTGTTCGATGGTGAATCGATCAAACGGCATGTTCTCATTGAGCGCCCGGATGGCCCAGTCGCGCCAGTACCACATCGCGCGGGTCGGGTCCCCCTGGTAACCATTCGTGTCCGCATACCGGGCGGCGTCGAGCCACTCCCACACCATCCGTTCGCCATACCGCGGTGAAGCGAGCAAACGGTCGACCGCGCGTTCATACGCATTCGGCGAAGCATCGGCGAGAAACGCATCGACATCCGCAGGCGTCGGCGGCAGACCGGTGAGGTCCAGCGTCACCCGCCGCAGCAAGCGGGGCCGGTCCGCTTCCGGCGATGCGGTCAGCTTTTCCTGATGCAGCCGTTGCAGGATGAAGGCATCGATCGGCGTGCGGATCAATCCATCCACCGCCGGAACCGTGGGCCGTTTCGGTGGCACAAATGCCCAATGCTCGGCATACGCGGCCCCGGCATTGATCCACGCTTCCAGCTTGGCTTTCTCGGTGTCGCTCACTTTGCGGTTCGACTTCGGCGGCGGCATCACCACGTCGGGATCGGTCGAACGCAGCCGTTTGATGATCTCGCTCTCGGCGGCTTTCCCCGGCAGAATCGCATGCCGACTTTCCACCGCTTTAACCGCGGCATCACGCACATCGAGCCGCAGATCGGCCTGCCGTCCCCCCGCATCCGGGCCGTGACATTGGAAGCAGTTCTCGGACAAAATCGGCCGGATGTCACGGTCGAAATTGATGTCGTCCGCTGTCAGTGATGATGACGTCGCCATGAGTACCAACAGCATCATGACGATGTGTGCCACTGGCTCTGCCAGTGTCTTCAATCGTTGTCGTGGCAGGTTCTCCATCGAGAAGACACTGGCAGAGCCAGTGGCACACCGATCGTGATGACGTTTCTGCCACATGGGAGCGTCCATTGCGGAAATGCCGTTCTCGTCGTCGCGTCAACCCAATGAAGAAAGCACCGGGGGGACTCACGTCCCCCCGCTCGCCTTGGGGGTTACTTGCGGAACATCGCGTCCTGCGGGTTGCCGCGGGACAGGAGGTACGCCAGCAGGTCGAGCACTTCGGTTTCGTTCAACGTCTTCAGCAAATCCTTCGGCATCAGCGACGTCGGCGAGACTTTCAGTTCTTCAATCTCCGCCTTCTTCACTTCGACGGCGGAAGTGGCATCTTCCGGATTGGTGACGATCAGCAGCGTCTCTTTCGTTTCGCTGACAATCTTCCCGGTGTACGACTTGCCGCTGTCGGTGAGAATGATCGACGCCTTGTATTGATCGGAGATCACCTTGTTCGGATCGACGATCGCTTCGGTCAAATCCTTGGGGTTGAACCGCCCCGCAAGCTGCGTCAGATCGGGACCGGTCGCCCCGCCGTCACCGGCGAAGCGATGACACAACACACACCGCGCGGCGGCGAACATCTTTTCGCCGTTCTTGAAATCGCGGCCTTTCTTCAAGCCGTCTTGAGCGGACGCCAGCACGCTGTCCAAGGTCCAATCGCGGCCGGGGCCTTGCGCCTTTGGCAGTTCAGGAATCTTGTACGGTTGCCGTGCTCCGGTCGCTTCGATCGCCAACCGTTCGGCGTCGGTGGCGTTGGCGAAGGCATCCTGGTCCGCATACTTCAGGAAGCCCTTGAAGCTTGCGCCGCCATTCCACTCCTGTGATGCGCGGCGGAGAAACTCGAAGTAGGCTTTGCGTTGCTCCAGCGTCCAACCCGCCTTGGCATTTCGCAGCACGAAGGCGTAGTGCACCTTTTGCGTGTCGGGCTTGTTCTTCGCCATGGCCACCAGCGGGCCACCGTAGCCCTTGTTGCGATCGAGCAACGCCCCGTAATCTTCCACGGTCCCTTTGTCCGGAGCCGCGAGCAACGCTAGCGTTTTCGTCACGACGGTGGGGGATTGCAGATACACCAGCAGGCTGCACAATTCGCGATTAACCAGGTCCGACGGGCCGGGAAAGAACTTGTCGAATTGGGCTGCCAGCCGTTCCCGGTCGACTTCCGTCGGTTCACCTGTCCGGGTGAAGACCAGTTGATAGGCCCGCGCGGCGTCCAGTTGCTGTTCGACGGTGAGCTTCGACCAATCGAGCTTGGCGAGCGCCGTCAGCAGCGCCGGTTGAGCCGCGGCGTCGCTGCTTTGTCGCGCCAGTCCCGCCACACCCGTGATAAGAATCTGCGGATCGTTCGACTTCAGTACCGTTTCCTGCCAGGCCGACAACGGCTGGTTTTCCAGGCCGATGCGGGCAGCGTACCGGATGAAGCGGTCCGTGTGTCCCAGCAGCGGGATCAGGAACTGTGCGGCTTCGGCCGGGTTATCGACGCGCCGATGATACGTTTCAATCTTCTGCCGGAGAGCCCGCAGGTCGGCCCCTTCGGCATCGTGAGCCGAGACCGCCGCGGTTGATTCCGTCCCGGTGTAGGTCACGCGGTAGAGTTCCGATTGCGTCCCACGGCCGCCGACGGTGAAGTACAACGCGCCATCGGGGCCGACGCAGTTATCGGTGAGCGGCAACGGGGTCCGCGCGACGAATTCTTCCTTGGTCGCCGTGTACGAGGAACCTTTCGGTGTGATGTGGATGGCGTACATCGTGCCGAAGGTCCAGTCGCAGATGAACAACGCTTTCTGATACTTCGCGGGGAACTTCGTGCCATAGCCGAAGGTGACACCGACGGGCGAACCGGGGCCGATGTTGACCACTTCCGGCAGACTGTCGACGTAATAGTTCGCCCATTTGCCGGTCCCACTGCGCCAGCCGTATTCGCTGCCACTGGTGGCATGATTCACCCGCGTGGGACGATACCACGGCGAGCCGAAGTCGTATTCCATGTCGGCGTCATAGACGAACAATTCCCCGTCGGCGTTGTACGCCATGTCGAATTCGTTGCGATAACCGACGCTGAGAATTTCCCACGTCTTGCCGTCGGGATCGGTCTTCGCGATCCAGCCGCCGGGGGCCATCACGGCGCGGGCGTGGCCGCTCGGATCCCAGTGCCGCGGCAGCAACTGGTCCTCGTTCCAGTTGGTGGGGATGCGGCTGCTGAAGGCGGAGTTGTCTTTCTCTTCACCGGCGTTGAACGGCGGCAGCGTGTGGTTGCCGCAGACGACGATGATCGATTTTCCGTCCGGTGTGAGCCGCAATGAGTGCGGGCCATGCTCGCCGCCCCCTTTGAACTCTTTCAGCTTGGTGACTTCGTCATACTGATCGTCACCGTTGGTGTCGCGCAGACGGTAGAGCCCGCTGCCTTGTCCACCGTTGACCGAGACATACAGACTGCCGAAGGCGTAGAGCATTCCCTGGGCCGCGGACATTTTCACGTCGAGATGTTCGACCTTGGTTTCACCATTGGAACCGAGTGCGGGTGGGGTCACGCGGCAGAGACCGAGGTTGCCTTGATCGGAAACGATGAACCGGCCTTTGTCGTCGGTGGTGATGCAGACCCACGAACCGAGTTGTTCCTTCGGCACCGTGAAGAGTTTTTCGACTTTGAAGCCTGCGGGAACGTGGAACAGGCCGCGATCGCCCCCCGCGGTGGCGGTCAGCACGTCGCCCCACGGTTGATCGCCCAGCTTGGCGATGCTGCGGGCGGCGACCCATTCCGTTGCCGTGCGGGACTCGGCGACCTTCCATGACTTGTTGGTGACGATGAAATCGGACTTGCCATCCGCACGGATCAACGTCAGCACGGCCACAAACGCCGCCGGACCGCCAGCGTTGCGAACTTCCGCGGAGAGTTCGTTCTCGCCATCCTTAAGGAACTTTTGAACGTCGACATCGGCCGGCTGATTCCAGTCGTCACTGCTGCCGACTTTCTGACCATTGACGAACAGCACCACGTGATTGTCCGCAGCGGCTTTCAGTCGGGCCGACTTCGCTCCGCCGGTAAACGTGGTCTTCACCACATACGTTTTGTTGTTGTCGGCTCCCCAGATCCATTCCGGTTTGACGTTGTCTGGCAGGCCCGTCGGTTCCGCAGCCGGGCCAGCGTCGTGAATCGTCGGGGCGACTTCCACCGTCTGCGTGAACGTTTCCCCCGCCAGCGTCATACCGCCGGCCATCGCGACCAGCCCACAACAGATCGCCCCACGGACAGTGAACGAAATCATCCCGGTTCTCATTTCGCAGCAGGCTCCTGACACCAGCGGTGCACGCTCTCGGAAGTCACTTCAACATTCATTGATTCTTGCCAATGTGGCGAGGAAACGCAAAGGTGTCCCGCGAATGGGTGTGCCTGATCGTAAGAACATGGGGAGGCCGACAAATCCGTCAGGTTCCGTGCCCCTTCCCCCAACGGCGTGGAGAAAACGCACCAATTCCGTTGGACGTTGCCAAAAGCATGACCTAGCGTTGCAGAAAGGCATCACACCTTTGCGATTTCCCCTGTTGCTGCTCCGAAAGGGATTGCCATGTTGCCCCATGTTGTTGTTTGCGATGACGAAGCCCACATCACCCGCGTGATCGCCCTGAAACTCGACCGGGCCGGGTTTGAAGTCCACACCGCCTCCGATGCGGAAACCGCGTGGGAACTGATCGAACGGACGCAACCGGCCCTGGTCATCACCGAGGATAAGCTCTCGGGCATGAGTGGCTGGGAATTGATTGAACGCCTCCGCAGCACACCGGAAACCTTCGACACCGCGTGCATCGTGATGGCCAGCCACCTCGCAGATTTGGCGGAAGATCGCGAACGGGCCGAAGAATTCCACGTGCAAGCGGTGGTGCCAAAGCCGTTCAGCATGCGGTCACTGGTGGCACTGGCGAAGTCGCTGATTTCCACGAAGCCGGTGCGGGTGTAACGTCCGCCCGGTGTGCCACTGGCTCCGCCAGTGTCTTCGCATTTTCGCCCGCATCCAGTCGGACAGAAAAACACTGGCAGAGCCAGTGGCACACGGGGAATTCCGACCAAGCCACGCAGACATCCGTCGAGGTTCTACTTCGGCCACGAAATCGGCTGGCCACGGACAATCTTCACGGTGAATGAAATCACGAGAAGCACAATCGCCGCGAAAGCCGTCCACACGCTCATGAAGAGCGGCCCGAAAATCACCCAGACTCCGGTGAACACGGCAGAAATCCGCGCCTCATCTCCGACATTCGAACGTTCGCTGCACACATTCGCCCAGTGAATGATGCCCCAGCCTGCCAGAACCGAAACGAGGAACCCGCCGCCCTTCCAGCGAGTCGCCAGAAAGAATGGCAGAACAGCGACGAACACCCCTGCGATCTCACCGACCCACTGTGGAAGCATGAGTTGGTATCCTCGAACTGGATTCGATCTCGTCAACCAGCCATCTCGCATCAAGCTGGTGTGTAACGTTCGACAGGGACAACAATCGTCCGCTCCGTAGCCACAGTCCCGCAGCCGATCTCGGCGACCCGGCGGAGTACGGAGGCATCGAAATAGCGTGTGCCGCATTGGTCACAAATGCCGATCGGGACATCTTTCAGAATGACGAAGCTTCCTTTGTGTCGCAGCGCTTCGCGCTCGACTCGCCGCTCACGAACGGTTCCCTCACAATGTTCGCAACGAAAATCGTACATTTCTGCAACCGTTATTCTGGCTTCTTCATCGCCTTCAGCCGGGCTTCCCATTTGGCGATCCAGCGTTCGGGGTCTTCTTCAAACGCGGCTTTGCAGCCGGTGCAGCAGACGTAGTAACTCTTGCCCATGTAGCTGACAGTCGAAGTCCCTTTGCCCTGCGAGATGATGCAGGTTTGTTCGCCGTAATCGGTGTCGCTGATGGCGAAAGAGGTGCCTTCACGCAGCGTGTTAATGGTGTCAATCCGCTGGTATGGCCCTTTGCCGCGGCGGCGGTCGACTTCCAGCACGTAGCGGTTGTTTTCGATCTGCTCAATGGCGAGTTGCCATTGCTCGCCGTCCTTGGGCTCGGCTTCGGCGAGCGTGAGTTTGTACGTCCGCTGCAACTTTTTGGAATCATCCCCGGCGACATCCTGCACCGGTTTGGTGAAGGTCCCTTTCAGCAGGCGTTTGTCGCCTTCCGGGGTCGTCCACGCGAACTGGTATTGCTGTTCCGCGGGCAGAAACGTCAGATGACCTTCCCGGACGAACACGTTCTTCGCTGACTTGAACACCAGCGCCGGTTGTGCCCGATTGGACTGGAAATCCCACACCCATTGCGGTTCATCGACGTTCGACTTCCGCGGCGTGCCGTTCCATTTGCCGAGCAGCACCTGCAACGGCTGCATCGCCGAGAGGACCGTTTCCGCGGACGCCGGGTCGCTTTCCGCTGCTGCTGAACTGGCGGCTTCACCCAGCTTGACCGGTTTGAACTTGCGTTTCTTTCCGGTGGTCGCCGAGTCGTCGTCTTCGGCGGCAGCGGGCTCTGACTCCGCGGTGGCGGACTCACTCGCCGGAGCGGATAGCGGCGCGGATTGTGTCTGGCAGCCCGCGCAGAGGATGGCCGCCAGTGACAGCGCGGCGATCGAAGGCCGAAGGTGCGTTTTCAGGATCATCGTTGTGCTTTCGTCAAAGCCGAACGTGGGTGAAATCGGGACGTGAAGATCGTTCAGCTACGAAGTCTACCACGGCTGAAAGACGCATCACAATGTGTGTGAATCGTCATCCGTCCGAGCCACGACCGTAAGGGAGTGAGTTCCTGGAAGTCGGCGCGCGACGAAGAACGCGCTCCCTTACGGTCGCGGCTCGGACAGTTGGCGCACTATCTCCGCGGAGCGCGGACCGGTCGCAGTGAAACGGGCATGGCGGGATGTCGGACCGACGACGGACAGTTCAACTCGCAGATGATCGCGCGGCAGATCCTCCGTCACCCGGTCGGCCCATTCAACGAAGGCGACGCCGTCCATGCCGAAGAGTTCGTCGAGCCCCAGGTCCGCGAATTCTTCGGGACGACGGAGTCGGTACGCATCGCAGTGACGAATCGGGAACGCCGCCGGGTATTCGTGGATCAGCGTGAACGTCGGGCTGTGGACAACTTCCTCGGGCACACCCAACGCTCGGGCCACCGCTTGTACGAACCGCGTTTTCCCTGCGCCGAGGTCACCAACCAGCGCGACGACATCGCCCGGTCGCAATACCGCAGCGAGGGCCCGCCCGGTAGCGTCGGTGTCAGATTCGGCTTGCCAGAGGACTTCAAACATGATTGCAGATTCTCTCAAGTCTCTATCTGGAAATATGTTACGCATTACGAGCCGGACGCGTCAGCGACGGATTCCCCCTCCTTGTGCACTCGAAAACGTCCGTCGCTGACGCGTCCGGCTCGTGGGGGTGACCACTACATCCTGTGCCTCAAGAGCAATTGACCCCCTAAATCGTCACTTTTTTTGACATTCCTTGCGCAAACGGTAAAGTTCTCCGCATCGGTCCGACCGGCACAATCAGCCGATTCGGGCCGGTAGGTTACGTCTCCAGTGTGGAGATGTCCACCTGAATGGAATCGGGTGTGTGAGCCAGGGAAGGTTGCCGGACACGTGTCTCGTGGTCCGCGCTGCTGTCCCTATTCTCGCATCCGCCTCTGTTCTTGACGAGGGGAAAAGTCGTTCCACCTGGGGGGGAACGGTTGAATTCGGAGTGGGATGCTTCGGATTCGGTCTTGCGGTTCGACTCCGGCGCAGGGATGTTGCCGGGCCAGAAAGGGACTTCGACTGATGCAGAAATCGAAACCGGTCATTGCGATCAATGGCGACTTCCGTCCTTCCAAGAAGGACGGCTGTGCTCTCAGTTGGTTCAACACAGGGTACTACGACTCGATCACGGCGGCAGGCGGGTTGCCATTCCTCTTGTCACCACTGTCCAGTGATGCCGACCTGAAGCAAGCCCTGCAGATGTGCGACGGCCTCGTCCTCGCCGGCTGCACGCAGGATCTCGACCCGGTGAAAATGGGGATGCAGCCGCATCCGCACACGCGTCCGATGCCCATCCGGCGCGAAGAATTTGACCGCCGGTTGTGCAAGATGGCCGTCGAAATGAAGATGCCGATCGTCGCCATCGGCTCGGGCATGCAGACGCTGAACGTCGTCTGCGGCGGCACGCTGTATCAACACGTCACCGAAGAAGTGCCGAAGGCGCTGCATCACCGTGACCCTGTTGAAAAGCACAATCGCCACATCATCGAAATCGTGGAAGGGACACGCTGCTGGGACATCTACGGCCCCGGCGAAATCCGCGTGAATAGCGAACATCACATGGCCGTGCAGCACCTCGCCCCGCAGTTCAAGGTCTCCGCAAAGGCTTCGGACGGCGTGATCGAGTGCTACGAATCCAACGACCCGCGCTGGTTCTGCCTCGGCGTCCAATGGCATCCGGAAGACGAAACGTCGTCCGCCCTCGACATGCAAATCTTCCAGGAATTCATGGCCGCCTGTGCCGGCGAACAACCTGCGATCCTGCAAATGCCGACCCGCGCCGCGGCGTAGTTTCGGCCGCGTGACGATAGCGAGTTAACCAAGAAGCCCGGCATCTTCCGAGATGCCAGGCTTCTTTTTTTCCCCCTGCGCGACAATCCCAGTCATCGCTGCATCTTACGGCTTAACTCGTTGCCGCAAATAGATTTTCTGGCCTGCCCGTGATGGCTGGTTATTCCCGGTTGTTGCCCGTTATGGAGGTTGGCTCCAGGGACAATCCCCCAGGGCGGTTCAGTTCGTGAAGTAGCCGAGGATGGTGAAGAGGGGTTGGGGATTCCAGGCGAAATCTCGTCGGGCTTCGGCGAGATTGTGGGGGTTTTGCTGTCGACACAGCGTGATGGCGGCGTTCCGCGCGGCGGC
>JBGSUN010000179.1:0-80749 GCA_041753475.1 Planctomycetaceae bacterium
GGAACTCTCACGCCGGGGAGCCCTGTCGGCGATCACGCGCTTCGCCGAGTCGATACAATTATGTGGCGTTCAATTCGCGAATCCCCAAACCATTCCGTCAAACCCTGTCGAACGCCACATAACAGACTCGGCCACAGAATGTATGTTATGTGGTCCACCACATAACATGCAGAGGAATAACAGCGAGAGGATTTGGTACGTCCGGCCCATATTGACGGTCCTTCAAGAACGGACAGAGCCCCATTTGAACAGGGCCTGCGAGATTGACCGAGATTCATGCCGATAGACGAATTGACTATGTTATCGAAGTCCCCATCGGCTGTCACTTGGATAATCCAATCCATCGATGCTTCGCATTCCGTTGGGATGCGCGGTCAGACCGTGATCCTTGCCCACGCATCAGGAAAACGACATGCTTATGGCCGCGGTTGTGTAGTCTGGGTGCATGATCGCCGACACTTTCCGTTCCTTCGACCGCTGGGAGTCCGCACCATGGCCGCCGTGCATCGTCGTGAGTTCTTGCAATCGTCCACCTTGGCGGCTGCGGCCGTGCTGGCGCCTCGGGCCTTTGTTGGTGCGGCTCAAGTGGAAAGCCCGAGTGAACAGATTACCGCAGCGGTCATCGGCTGCGGTCGCGGATTGTCTCACGCGGCGGCCATCAATAACTCACCGAAGGCACGCATCGCCTACATCTGTGATGTGGACAAGAACCGTCTCAAAGCCGGGATGAAGAATGTCGAAGCGAAAGTGAACGACAAGAAAGTCCCGATGCCCGAACCGATCGGGGACTTGCGCCGGGCGCTGGATGATCCGAAACTCGACGCCGTGTTCATTGCGACCTGCAACCATTGGCACGCCATCGCCGCCATCATGGCATGCCAGGCGGGCAAGCATGTCTACGTGGAAAAGCCGGGCAGTCACAATGCGTGGGAAGGTCAGCAATTGATTGCAGCCGCTCGGAAGCATAAGCGCGTCGTGCAGATGGGGAACCAACGCCGGAGCTGGCCCGCGATTGTGGAAGCCATGGAAAAACTGCGCAGCGGGGCGATCGGCAGGTTGCTGTATGCCCGTTGCTGGTACGACGCGTCACGGCTCAGCATCGGTACCGGGAAGACGGTCCCGGTACCGGAGCATCTGGATTTCAACCTGTGGCAGGGGGCCGCACCGGAGCGTCCGTACAAAGACAATCTCGTGCATTACAACTGGCACTGGCATTGGCACTACGGCGGCGGAGAAATGGCCAACAACGGCATCCACGCTCTGGACGTCGCCCGTTGGGGACTCGGCGTGACGTACCCGAAGACCGTCGGCTTCACCGGTGGCCGCTATCACTTCCAGGATGATCAGGAAACGCCGGACACGGCTACGGCCGTCTTCGATTTCGGCGAGGTGGGCTGCACCTGGGAAGGAAGCAGTTGCCACGCCCGACGACCAGAGAAGCATCCCATCGTTGCCTTCTACGGCACGGAAGGATCGTTGCACATCACCGATCCCAACTACACGATCTACGATCTGAAGGGAGAAAAGATCGCGGAAGGGAAGGGGACCGGTGGCGAGCAGGGGCACATCGATAACTTCCTCGATTGCATCAAGACCGGGAAGACGCCGAATTCCGAGATCGAGATCGGTCAGACCAGCACGTTGCTCTGCCACCTGGCGAACATCAGCTACCGCACCGGCCGGGTGTTGAAGTTCGATGGTGAGAAAAAGACCATCATCGACGACGCCGATGCGATGAAGTTGTGGAAGCGAGACTACCGCAACGGCTGGGAACCGCAGGTGTAGATTTCAGATGGGAGACGATGTTCGCTTCAGTTGGGGATCGCAATTCCGAGAGTCGCCAGCCTGACAATGAAGCTCGTCAGTTGATCGTTGCTGATGGACGGGTTGCCTGATCCATTGTTGGCATAGACGGACTTCACCTGCGGCAAGAGTTCAAGAAAGCCCGTCAAACCGGGAGAATATCGGTGCGCGGCGAAGGTGTCCTGGTAGGTCACGAGGTAGTCGTCGATCCCGTAGTCAGTCCAACGGTAGACGTAAACCCCGTTCTTGACGTTCTCGAGCGTCAGCAGAGATGAGCTGATTGGGACCGCGGAAAGAAACTCGCGGTTCGCTGTGCTGTTCTCTTCCAAAAGGATGTGACTCGAATTGTTTGCTTTGACGGCGGACACAATCTGATCGTAGGTTGCGGCCTGATTGGTCAGAGAATCGGTAAACGATGCGTTGAACGTCGGATCAAAGATGTCGAAGCTCCAGGCACCCTGTTCCCAGATGGGGACGACGACCGTTGTGTGCAGCAGGTCTGCGGTAACATCACCCAGTCCGATGGTCAGTGAATCAATGCTGAAGAGCTTTAGCACCTGCACATAGAATTCGGAGATCCCGCCACACGTCGAGCCTGCGGAATCGTGTACATAGGTCCCGAAATAGGCGTCGGCAGCCCCCTTTGACTCCCAAAGCAGCGGATTGCTTAACAGCGCCGAATCGGCAGCGTTGGCGACCCAGTGTCTCAGCAAACGAGCCGATGTGCGCACGTCGCCGGCTGCCAAGGCCGCGGAAAGCCCCGGCAGGTCACGCAGGATCACTGCCCGTAAGGTGGCATCGGAAGCCCCTGGGACATCGACGATCTTGGCTGACGCTGCCAATTCTCCGGCAGCGACGTTGGACCATGTGATTCCGTTGAATGTGCGTGTACTCCAGCCTGTCGGACCTGTGCCGCGGCCGAAGAGATCCGCCACACCATCACGGTTGAAGTCACCGACCGACGTTGTCGTCCATGTGGTGGTTTCGTCCCAAAGTCCAATGTCGGCAAGTTGGTAGTTCGCGCCGTCAAATGTCAGTCGCTGCCAGTTTCCTGTGATTGCGTTCCGGGAGAGGATGACGTCTTGCGTGGTGTTAAGAAACTTGCCGACCGAGGTGAGTTGCAGTGATGTGTTAGCGGTCGTTGCTGCCACGACGGTGTTCGACGCATTGACACCGTCGAATCCCAAGCGTCGCCATTCTCCGGAGACGACATCATGACCGTAAATCGCTTCACGCCCATTCCCTTCAAGGTCCACCACAGTGACGTCTTCCCACGTTCCGTTCGGGTTCCAGGTTCCCAGAGGAGTTAAATTGAACCGGTTCGATCCGTACCACAGCGCATGCCACGCGCCCGTTTGGGCATCGCGTGTGACGACAGCTTCACGGCCATCGCCGAAGAACTCGACGACACGGGTGTCAACGTAATTTTGTCCCGCGACCATCCCGCGCAGGGTTCCCGTGGAGAAGCCTCCGCCGACACTCCACACCCCCTGCCAGGCATTGGTCGTGCTGTTCCGCGCAACGATCATCGGCCGACCGTTGCCGAACAGATCGACCACTTGAAAATCAGTCCACGTCACGGCGGTCGACCAGTTCGCAATCACGGTCGAAGTGATTGCACCGTTAACGGAGCGCAGAAGCTGCCAGTCGCCCGTCGTGGCATTCCGGGCAATCACATCGACCGAGCCGTTGCCATCGAAATCGACGGTGTGCATCGACTGCCATGTCGAACCGGGATTCCAGTTCGCAATCTTCGCAGTCGTCGGCGTCGATGCCTTAAACGTCGTTAACCACCAGTCGCCCGTGGCAGAATCGCGGGCCAGCAGATCGGTGTCGCCATCCCCATTAAAATCGATGACATGCTGATCGCTCCACGTGGTGCCAAATGCGGTCCAAGTATCAAACCGGTTCGCCACCAATTGACCATTGGTGACGGTCAGCGTTTGCCAGTTATGAGTACCGCCGCCGCGGCCGATTACATCGAGACGCCCGTCGGCATCGAAGTCACCCAAGGACAAATTCGTACCGTTAAACCCAAACTCCGGATTGACGTAGGTTTGCACCGAGTAACTGTTGCCGGATGTTGACAACAGTCCCTGCCATGTCTGTTTGCTGGAATCGAGTCCGATCAAGTCGATTTTTGTGTCACCGTTGAAGTCTCCCTGCCAGACTTTGGCGTATGTCGCATTCGGTTGCCAAGTCCCAATGAGTTCGGTTTGAATGCTCGTGGGTGACGACTTCAGCGCGTACCACCGCCCCGTCGAAACATGTCGGGCAATCAAGTCTTCACGGCCATCAAGGTTAACATCCGCCACTTGAGCATCGGCGTAGGTGCCGGCTCCCCAGATGGATACAGTGGCGGTTGCATAGCCGCTCCCGGCGGACCACGTCAGTCGCCATTCATTAGTCGCAGCATTCCGGCCAATGATGGCGCTGCGTCCGGTACCCCAGAAATCGATGGTGTTGATATCCACCCAGGTACCGTCGGGTGACCAAGTCCCGATGTTCGTGGAAGAAAACTGACCGCCGACGTACGACAACTTCGTCCAATTGCCGGACGCGGAGTCGCGGACGAGAATGTCTGCACCCGCTGCACCATCGAAGCGGTCGACAACGGCGTGGGCAACGTTACCGCTTGCCACTGGACTGACCGTGCTGACGGCCTGAAAATCACCCTGTTTTCCGAGGAGCGCATTCCAGGTGTTGGTGGCGGAGTTGAAGCCGACAATGTCGTCGTATCCGTCAGCATTCAGATCGGCGAAGGAAACGTGCTGCCAATTCACTCCCGTCTGCCAGGTGCCGATGAAGCGGGTGTCGTAACCGCCACCCACCTTTGAAGTCGATGCCGCCCAACGTCCGGTGATGCGGTCCATGGCAATGATGTCGTCGCGGCCGTCGTGGTTGAGATCCTGAACTGTCAGGAACTGCAGGTCCATTCCAGGGACCCAGCTGGCGATGTTTCCACTCGCAATGGCCGATCCGGATTTCCACTCGGCGTTAAAATTACCGGTGGTCGCATCGAATTGGATCAACTCGTGTTGACCCGTTCCCCACAGATCGCCGTGAACGACAACCGTGTCGGCGACGGGAGTCTGCCAGGTGGCGATTGTTTCCTGGGCGAACTGTGTACCCTTGTACCGCGAGGCTCGCCACGCGCCGGTGGCGGCATCGAGTTGGATGACACCGAGATCGGCGGCACTCGTCGTGGGATTCACCGCAGCGCCGGAGAGAAACTGCCGCGATTCCAGGTGTTCGACCATCGCCGGAATCGACGACTGCGGGCGGCGCTGGGCGTGCGGTCGCACTGCGACTTCACGTCCGCGGCGATCCTTCGCCCACCAGTCTTTCATCCATGTCCACAGCATTGATCGTCACATAACCTTATCAGTATGCATCAACAACTCGGGAACGCACCAAGATGTCTGCGTCTGCATGGGTGAAGACACTCCGTGCGAACTATGCAAGAAGCGTTCCTCGGGCGGATGGACTTCAATTGTCCATGACGGACCGCCACCCGGTGGCTTCAGTCCGCAACGACGGCAGCAAATCCACAACAATGGGAAACGGCCATCACCGAGTGTGTGCCACAACGATTGTTCTCGAAATCGCCCTGAAGCCCGCATCCTGCGTGAACTGCTCGGCGCAGTTTGACCGTTCCGCAGAGTTGAAAGCGCGTCGTCGGCAAAAATCGCCGAAGTCCGGGTGGGATGAACACGACTCTCGTTGTTTCGGCAGCGGCATTGGCCCTATGGCCACACTCATCGGCAGGGGTTGCCGATGCGCGCGGGGTTCGCAGAATGCTTACCGAGATCGCGCGTCGCAGTGGCGTCCATGCTGGCTTCCGAACCATGATGCGATGCACTTCTTGCAAACCCACGGAACTTTGGAGGAAGCAAGACGAGCGGTGTAAGATTGCGCAAGCACTTCGTCGGCATCGTCAAACGCTCACAAGGCGCCGAGTTGGCCGATGTATTGATGGGAATCGGCACATGCGCTGGTTTGAACTTCGCTCGCGGCAACTGACTGATGAAG
The DNA here is from genome assembly GCA_041753475.1 of Planctomycetaceae bacterium. Classification (GTDB taxonomy): domain Bacteria; phylum Planctomycetota; class Planctomycetia; order Planctomycetales; family Planctomycetaceae; genus DSVQ01. Next base: position 5,836 of record JBGSUN010000179.1, read on the forward strand.
AATACATCGCGCAAGTCCGCAAGAATCTGCGCATCACCGAACGCTGGCGGCCGTGGATCATTGCTGGCTATGGGGGATTCGTTGCTCTGGTGTGCTTCGTGGCCATTCCGATGGTGTTTCGAATGTTGGGGCTGGCGATGGACCTGTTTACGGTCGGTACTCCAGCCTGGTCAGTGATGGCTGGCTTCTTTTCGGGAATGGGAACGGGTCTCGTGTTCGTCATGTTGCTCTGGATGTCAACCGCCGGGATTGCATTTGCGATGATGCCGTTGCGGACGGATCGGTTGTTGCTCCGATACTACGATGCCGCGCAGAGCAACGGGGACGCGGTTCGCACGGTTGGCGAACAGAAAACGTTGTGACTCATCTGGAAGGGGCCGCCGTCGCTGGCGCTCCGGGCTGGGAACGGGGAAAACGTCTTCTCTCGACCGGACCGCAGCGATTCCGTATCATTCGCGGCATGGTTCGGGACATCCGCGTGCATCTGTTGCCGGCGTTGTTCGAGCCGGAGGAGGTCCGCGGCGGCATCGCTGTGATTCTCGACATTCTCCGGGCGTCGACGACGATCGTGCATGCACTGGCCAACGGCGCGAAATGTGTCATCCCGACCCTCACCGTCGAAGACGCATTGTCCACCGCTGGCGGTTTCGCGCATCGCACTGATTATCTTCTCGGCGGTGAGCGCGAAGGCGTGCTCATCGACGGGTTCGATCACGACAACAACCCGTTCGCCTACACCCGCGACGTGGTGGAAAACAAAACGGTGATCTTCACCACCACGAACGGGACCAAAGCCTTGTTGCGGGCTGCGGAAGCCGATCGTGTGCTCATTGGTTCCTTCGTGAACCTGCAAGCCGTTGTGGATGTCTTGGCCGAAGACAAACGGCCGATTCATCTCGTTTGCGCCGGAACCAAAGGAAAAATCACGACAGAAGATTGCCTCTGCGCCGGGGCGATCATTGATCTTCTCTTGCAGGAATTCGGCCGCCGCGATGACGACCTGATCGACGATCAGGCCCAACTCGCGCTCGCCAAGTACCTGCAATCCAGCACCAGTGAGGAAGACTTTCGCCGGGCGATGCGCAACAGCTACGGCGGCCGCAACTGCCGCCGGTTAGGATTCGATACACAGATTGATCGAGCGGCGACGTTTGACTTGTTCGAGATTGTGCCCGAGTTTGACGGGGAGCGAATAGGGATTAGGGAATAGCGAATAGCCAGAGCAAGAAGAGACAACGGCGGTTTTCATGCTTCTCTGGCTATTCGCTACTCCCTACTCGCTATTCCCTCATCCCCACCCACGACCTACTACCAACGACCCACTCCCCATGCCTACCGCAAACCGTATGGAAAACATCGTCGCCCTTGCCAAGCGACGCGGCTTCGTCTTTCAGTCGTCCGAAATCTACGGCGGCCTCAACGGCTTCTGGGACTACGGACCGCTCGGCGTCGAACTGAAACGGAACGTCCGCCAGGCCTGGTGGGCCGACATGATTACTGAGCACGACGAAATCTCAACCCCGGCCGGGGCTCCGTGCAGTTTCGATATGGTCGGCGTCGAAACCTCGATCATCATGCACCCGCAGGTGTGGAAGGTGTCGGGTCATTACGATCTGTTCGCGGATAAGCTGGTGGACTGCCGCGAGACTAAGGCACGATTTCGGGCTGACCATCTGACCTGTTACTCGGTCGTGGTTCCCGCTACGGACGATGCCGCGCCCACGCGCATTGGCTATGTCGCCGCTGTCGGGACTGCCGATGATTTCGCGGAACAATTGGGGAAATCGTTCCTCAAGCGGATGCAAACAGCGTTCGGTCGCGATCGAGCGGAAGTAAAGATTGGCGATCAACAGCCATTCCTCGCGCTGCCAGTCCCCGAACGGGCCACTGTGTGGAACCCGGAGGCCAAGGGAGTGGGAACACTCACCGATCCACGCGATTTCAACCTGATGTTCGAGACCTTCACCGGCGCGTTGCAGTCGGATGAAAACAAAGCCTTTCTCCGGCCGGAAACGGCGCAGGGGATGTTCGTCAACTTCAAGAATGTCTGTGACAGTTCGCGGGTGAAGATTCCGTTCGGTGTCGCACAGATTGGAAAGAGCTTCCGCAACGAAATCACGCCGCGGAACTTCACGTTCCGTTCGCGCGAGTTCGAGCAGATGGAGATGGAATTCTTCTGCCATCCGTCGCAGTCGCTGCAGTGGTACCAGTATTGGCGCGACCGCCGGTACAACTGGTACATGAACCTCGGCATCGCCAAGGAGAACCTCATTCTCCGCGAACACACGCAGGACGAACTCGCCCACTACTCCGTCGGCACCGCGGACCTGGAGTATGCGTTCCCGTTCCTTGAAGCCGGTCAGTATGGGGAACTCGAAGGGGTCGCCCACCGCGGCGACTTCGATCTCCGTTCGCATGCCGAAGGGAAACTCTGCAAAGAGAACGGCGAACTCGTCGTCGAGAAAGGCCCGGACGGCAAGCCGAAGTATCAGGGCAGCGGCAAGGATCTTTCGTACTTCGACGATCAGACTCGCGAACGCTTTGTGCCGCACGTCATCGAACCCGCCGCGGGGTGCGATCGCGCGACGCTGGCGTTCCTCTGCGAGTCCTATCACGAAGACCAGGCACCCGACGACAAGGGCGAGATGCAAACGCGGTTGGTGCTCAAGCTGCACCCGAAGCTCGCGCCGGTGAAGGTCGCCGTCTTCCCACTGATCAAGAAAGACGGCATGCCCGAGAAAGCCGCGGCGATTTACCGCGAGTTCAAACAGGCCGGGATCGCCGTCGCTTACGATCAGCAAGCCGCAATCGGTCGCCGTTACCGACGGATGGACGAAATCGGCACGCCATTCTGCATCACTGTCGATGGCGACACGCTCACCTCCGACACCGTCACCATCCGTGACCGTGACACGCTCAAACAGGACCGTGTCAGTGTGAAGGAACTCGTGGAGCACGTCCGTTCGCGTTTGCGGGGATAGGCCAGGTGATTACGGTCGCAATTTTCGCAGCAGCACCGGCAGGCCGAACGTCTCTTCGAACAGAGAACCCGTCTGGCGCAGTGCGAGTTGTTCGAGGGACAGATCGTCGACTTGTGGGAGGGAAATCACCAGCCGCCCCCCTTCACGGTTGATCCGCAGTTCATGCAACCGCTGGTGATGAGCGGCATCGAGGGCATCCGCTACGCGCAGCAGCGCCGCCATTTTGGCGACGGCGATGCGCTCATCCCGATTGAGCGCGGCATACGTAGGATGCGTGGGCTTCGGCGATGACCGTCGGTGATACCGCGCGGTGAGGGCAATCACGGCGACATCACTGCGCGAAAGGCCGAACAACTCGCTGTTTTGAATGAGATACATCGTGTGTTTGTGGTAGCTGCCCGTGCCGACGTACAGGCCGATCTCATGGAGAATCGCTGCCACACTCAGCAGCAGTTCGTACCTTGGTTCCAGGCGATGTTCGTCGCGCAGGTTCTGGAAGAGTATCTTGCAGAGCTTGGCAACATGGCGTGCATGGGGTTCGTCGAATTCAAACCGCCGGCCGAGATCCACTGCAGAGCGCCGCACCTGATTGGCAAAATCCTCCGACAGGGCTCCGCGAGTCGCCATTTCCTTCAGCAAGCCGTCACGCAGGTTGACATTCGCCACCACTAGATGTGACAACTCGAACGCTCGGCAAAGTTGCACATAGGCCAACAACGCCGGTCCGAGTGTTGCCGCATCCTGAAACGAAATGTGGTACCGGTGCACGAGCTTGTCTTCGTTGAGACTCAACACGGTCTCAGTGAGTTGCTCCAGCTTCGCCAGGGGCAAGCGGGCAATGTGTTCCGGCTTCCAATCAGGAATCAGTTGCTTGGCGGCAAAGCGGACATCCCCGCCGAGGGCAACCAGTTCTTCTGCAGTTTCCGATGGAATCTGTGGGAGAATCTGCTCGATAATCCGGTTGATGTGCGTTTCCATGATCCGCCGCGTGGTCGCCTGCGGAGCGTTGTAGGCGTCCAGCGTTTCCCGCAATCGCAGCGAACCCAGGCGATACGAATGGGAGAAGAGGACGTCGGCCCCGTGGACCAGTAACAGTTCGGTGCTGCCGCCGCCGACTTCCGTCACTACCGTCCGTTTGTCGATCAAACTCGCGTCGGCTCTCAACAGGGGCTGCACGCCGAGATACGTGATCCGATTGACTTCGGCTTCATCGATCGGTGTGACGATGATTCCGGTGGCAGAGTAAATCCGATCGAGAAATGCCATCCGGTTCTGCGCCTCACGCACAGCACTGGTGGCCACGCACCGGAGTTGATCCGGACGTTCGATCTGGTGTTCCTGCAGGATGCGTTTGTAACTCCGCAGGACGCGCACGGAATCTTCGATCGTGGATTTCTCGATGATGCCACGGGTGAAAGTGTCTTTGCCGAGGCTGACGGCTTGGGAAAGTGTCGTCAGCGGACGGATCTTTCCTTCCGGGCAGATTTCCGCGAGCGCCATGCGAATCGCCGTCGTACCGATATCGATCACCGCCACGGGGGTGGTGGTTGCCGTGACACGTGCAGGGGGAGTCGAAAGCTCTACGGCCATAATCGAAATCAGATCAACAGGCTCTCGGTACAGAAAAGGTCCATACAGTCGATCATCATTGTCAGCATCATCCCGCGGCGGCTTCGACCAGTTCGGGAATGTCTACGGGCGCGGCGATGACTTGTCGGGCCCATGCCGCACACCCCATCACTCCGGCATCGTCGCCCAGCTTGGCCACGCGCAGGTCCCACGCTTTGGTGAACGCGGGCATCACACGCTTCTTCAGTTGTTCGCTGACTTCTTCCAGGAAAATCTTCGGCAGCGCCTCGACCAGACCACCACCGAGGACGATGACATCCGGCAACAGCAGATTCACCACGCCGGCCATTGCCAACCCGAGTTGGCGAGCCCCTTCACGCAGGATCTGTTCGACAATTTTATCACCGGCTTCAATGGATTCTGCGAGCACACCGCTGCGGATATTCGCCAGATCGGTTCCCGCCACTCGTAACAAATGCGGGGCTTGTCCACGATACGCCGCTTTGGCGACTTCCGCAGAGAGTGCTAACCGGCTGGCCACGGTCTCCAGGCAGCCGCGGCGACCGCAGCCGCACGGAGCTCCTTCTGCGATCACGGGGACGTGCCCCAGTTCCAGACAGGACGATTTTTTCCCGCGGAAAATGCGGCCTTCATAAATCATCCCTGCGCCAATGCCGGTGCCAGGAAAGACGCCGAGGGCCGTTCGCGCCCCCTCCGCCGCACCGAAACGATACTCGCCAAAGACTCCGGCATCGACGTCGTTGCACACGGCGACCGGGCAGCCATATTTCTTTTCGAGCAGGTCCTGCAGCGGAACGTCTTTCCAGCCGAGGTTCGGGGCTTCGATGATGACGCCGGCTTCCATATCGATCGGGCCGGGAATGCCGATCCCGATGCCACTCAGTTGCTGCCGTGTCCGGCCTCCTTCTTCGAGGAGTTTGTCGATGGTTGAGCAGATCCGTTCGAGACCGGCTTCGGCCCCTTCATGTCCGCGCGTTTTCTTCTTGCGGCGTGACAAGATCTGAAAGCGGCGATCGAAGAGCACGGCGTGCATCTTCGTGCCGCCGAGATCGAAGCCGACCCAATTCTGTTCGGTGGGGAGCGCCGACATCCGCGGTCCTCGCAAAGACGATCCATCGTTGCTGGCCGTGCTGTTGTCTGCAACACGCGCGGCCGTCTAGCTCACGCGGAGCAGAATACCACACGCGCTGCGCAACGGGAATCCGCCGCGGAAATCTTTGCCGGGCTTCAACGAGGTGATTACCCGTTGCGAGGAATCGTCCAGCAGGAATCATGGGGTTCGAGGCCGATATGCGGATAGTAGGTCCGCGCCCCCGGAGCCGCGACGAGAACCAGCATCGTGTGCAATCCCGCCGCTTCGTGGGTCCGTCGGATCAGTTCACGGCCAATGCCGTGTCCCTGGAAATTCCGGTCAACAGCAAGATCCGACAGATAGGTTGCAAAGCTGAAGTCGGTCAGTGTCCGCGAAACGCCGACGAGTTTTCCGTTGACCCGCGCGGTGACGATCACATTCGCGCCGGTTATCATCTCTTGCAGGCGCGCCGCATCATCGATCGGTCGGCGTTCACCCAGTGTGGAGGCCACCAGTACGGTGCGGAATTCCTCCACGGAGAGTTGTGGCTCCAGCGCATAGCTCACCGCACACACAGTCATTCGGCCACCACCGGATAGCCCGCATCTTTCCAGCCGCGGAAGCCGCCGTCCATCGAGATGACGTTCGTGTAGCCCATCTTCTTCAGTGCATCCGCGGCAAGGGCCGAGCGGTAACCGCCGCCACAGTACAGGACGATTTCGGTATTCACATCCGGAATGGTTGCCTCAATGTCGCGCTCGATGATCCCCTTGCCGAGGTGCTTGGCCCCGGGAAGATGACCGACCGCCCATTCGTGGTCTTCGCGGACATCGAAGAGCAGAAATGTTTCGCCGCGATCCTGCCGAGCACGGATGTCGGCGACCGTGCATTCCTGGATGTGGCCGCGAACCGAATCGACGAGTTGTTCAAATCGAACGCCGTGTTGTTTTGCCATGAATGCCTACCGTGTTTTTCGTTTTAAGATGTCCAAGACTATTGTGATCGTCCGGTGACGTCAGCGCCAATCGAAGACCCGTGTAGGGTTTGCCGAGTCCGCGAGGCGAACCTTCTTCGATTGACATCCCGCGGTTCGCCTCGAAGACTCGGCAAACCCTACGTTTGATCTTCACGTCGGTGGAGTGCCGCGCGTGAAATGGTGCAGAAAAATCCCGGCGGCGATCGACACGTTCAGGGAATCGGTGTCGCCGGACATGGGGATCGTTAATCGTTGTCGGCAACGCGTGATCCATTCCTCTGCCAGTCCGGCATGTTCGTTGCCGAAGAGGAGACCGAAGTGATCCGAGCGCGTTGCCAGATGCAACGGCTCTGCGGTCGGGTCAAGAACGGTCGCGGCGAATTCGACATTCCATTCGTCTGACAGACGCTGCATATCGGCGGCGAGGTCACGTGATTCGATGATCGGGAGTTTGAACGCGGTGCCCATCGATACGCGCAGGACACGCCGTGAGAATGGATCGCAACAGCCGTGTCCGAGCAGCAATGCGTCGACGCCAAATCCGCGGCAGATGCGGATGATCGCGCCAAGGTTCTCCGGATTATCACACCACGGCAGCACAACGAGTGTTAACTGTTTGGCATCGCGCGGCAGCACGTCATCGAGCGTGGGATTCGGTTTGCGCCGCCCCACCGCTACCACGCCGACGTGGAAGCTGAAGCCGACAATCTCTTTGCCGAGGTCTTCCGAGACGACATACACCGGCACATCGCCAGGAATGCGCGGTTCCCATTCCGGCAGCCGTTTTTCATTGAGCAGCACGGAATCGGCGGCGAAGTCACTGGCCAGCAACCGTTCGACGAGTTTCGTTCCCTCGGCAACAAACAGGTCGCGATGCCGCTTCATGTTTGCCGCTTTGAGATTGCAGTACGGCGTAAGCCGTGGGTCAGCAAGAGTGTCGATGGGGATAACGGGCATGAACATCAGTCACGACGGTGGAAACGAGCAATTCGGAGTGGTTCTGATCTGAAGTCCGGCATTTTCTTCAATGCCGGACTTCTGCATTTCAAACGTCCTTCGCACCGACCGAGTTGTTGACGGCGAGACATGCGAGAAGCAAAAGCCCGGCATTCAAGGCAGATGCCGGGCTTCTAAATTTACCGTCGATTCCGCCACCATGCGGACAGGCAACCGATGGTGACGCCCATCAGCATGCCGCCGGTGTGACCGAAATTTGCGATGGGACCGAATACGCCTAACCAGCACAGCATGTAGAACACGAGGTAATTCACGGCAGCGGAGGGGATGATTCCCATCCCATCGCCGGGGTCGAGTTTGCCCTTCACCCAGACGTAAGCGAACAACCCATAGACGACGCATGATAAGCCGCCGAACATGAAGTGGACGAACTGAAATTGCAGCAGATCCCCGGCAAGCGCTGTCAGCAACGTGAGGATCAGGAGATAGCCAGTCCCTTTTCGCTGCTCAATTAACCCGCCGAGCTGCCACCAGCCAATGAGGTTGAACAGGATATGGAAGGGACCGAAATGGAGCAGTGAAGGGGAGAACAGCCGCCACCATTGATGTTCTTCAAGGATCGCTTTCCATGTTCCATCTTTGGAGATGAGGAACAGTTCGAAGAACCCTCGCTCATTCCCCATGTACTCCGTGTCGACGAAGACCATCAGGCAAACCAGGATCATGCCGAACGTCAGTGGCAGATCGCCGGCACCTCGTTGTTCCCAGCGGCGCGACATGGCGACGGTGTTCTTCCGCGCCGCTTTGCGTTCCGCGGCTTGCTCACGGAGCAGGGCATCGGCCTTGGCGCGGGCGGTGAGATAACGCTCGTCCTCAGGGTTCGCGAGGAAATGTTCCAGCACAACCTTTGCCGCCGGGACGTGGTCATCGTCATGCACCCAGACACCGTACCCGGCGTCGGACTCATCCAGCGAACAGGCCGTTCCCTGCGCGATCAAGTAATCCTGCAACCGTTGGGCAGCACGGAGGTCGGCGATCGTGCCAATCTGTCGCATCGCATGCGGCTCCGTGAGAGAAGCCCAGAGATTGCCATCCCCGGGCGGTTTTGATTTCAGGTCTGCAACTCAACCAGATCACGGTCCTGCAGCGCGTAATCTTTACCGACCGTACGGCTGTCGCTGCTGCCGAAAGTCCAGACCTTCGCTGATTTCACTTTCTCACCCAAATCGCGGTGGATCTTCGACGCGAGATCTTCGACAGTGCCACCGATCGGCAGCGTGAATGGTGAGGAATAGTCGGCGGGTTTTCCTGGGGTTTTCGTGTATAAGCGGATCAGTTCCAGCGCACGGACAATTTCATTCCGCAACGATTCGCGCGAAGCCTCGTCGTCGAATTCGACCGTCAGCACCGGGAATGGAAGCGGGATGATTTCCTGCAGAAACTGCAACCGATCGGCCAGCGCGGCTTCACTTCCGCGCGTGGCAACGAGCCGGGTTTTTACGAGGAGCTTTGAGAAATCGTCTTCGTCGAATCCGGTTGATGTCGCGAGAAACGTGTGCCGTTGCTGCAAGGGTTGCATCGCGGCAACGGTCTCTTCCGGAGCGTCGTCCGAACTGCCGTCGAAGGCCAGCAACACCAGATCGGCGGTGCGGATCAGATTGAGCAGCGCCGGTTCAAACTGGTGTTCGGTGATGGGCGGTGTATCAACGAGCTGCACCACAATGTCTTCCCACGCCATCATCCCGGGCAGGGGTTCGCGCGTGGTGAAGGGATACGGGGCAACCTCCGGTTCGGCTTTCGTCAGCTCTTTCAGGATGCGGCTCTTCCCGCTGTTTGGAGCGCCAATGATGACGACCGTTCCCGCACCTTGCCTTGGAAACCGATAGACCTTGCCGACAGACTTCGGTGCCGATTTTTCAACGGCGAGTTCTTCGCGGGTTTCCTTGAGCTTTGTCTTGAGATCCGCCTGGAGCTTTTCCGTTCCCTTATGTTTGGGAATGAGGACCAGCATCCGTTCCAGGATTTCAAGACGCTCGGCCGGAGCTTGTGCGCGACGGTACTCTTCTTCGGCTCGTTGATACTGCGGTGTAAGATTCGCGGGCATGAGTAATCGTTCAGGTGTCAGCGGTGTGCCACTGGCTCTGCCAGTGTCTTTGGGCGATTGACAGGCATGCTGAAATGCAACGAAGACACTGGCAGAGCCAGTGGCACACGAGGCGATTCCAGTTCACTTCGGGGTGGTGAGCAGGCGGCCAATATCGAGGTACAACACCAGGACCATCAACCCGAGCAGGAACGCGAGGCCGACGTACAACGACCCGACCATGATCTTTTCGCTCGGTCGGCGGCGGGTCAGTCCCTCGTACAACAAGAAGACCATGTGACCACCATCGAGCACCGGGATCGGCAGGAAGTTGAGCACAGCAAGGTTGAGGCTCAAGAAGCCCAGGAACAACAGGAATGGGACCAACCCCATCCGAGCCGATTCATACGCGGCTTGGGCAATACCCAACGGTCCGTGTAATTCTTTGTGAGACAATCGGCCAGTGACGAGGCTTTTCAGCGTCAGGTAAATGTTGAGGACCGTGTTCCACGCACGGTGTGCTCCCATGCTGCACGCGTCACTGAATCCTGTGGCTTTCTCCTGTTGCAGTTGGACCTGCATCATCAGGCCGATTTGTGGCGATGGCCACGTCGTATCGTCCACGGGAATCACCGTCACCGTGCGTGGTTCAGTCTGATCCTTCTCCAGAATGGTCAACTTCAGGTGATAGCCCGGCAGACGCTGCAAGGCCGAAAAAATGAAGCCCCAGTTATTGGCTTTTTCCGGCTTGTTCTTGTCGCGAAGAATGACTTCCGTCGGGCCTTTTTCTGCTTCTTTCTCTTCCGGCTTGATGAACGTCACGCTGTGGATCTCGGCACCGACAGGAATACCAGCCTGGGCTGCCGGACCTTCGGGATCTACCTGCAGGATGACGGGGATGGCATGGAAAGCGACGCCGATGGCGGGGATGGAAATGGGTTCGCCTTCGTTCTCCGGGGCGTCGAGCCAGCCGGGGCGATTGTCGGGGACGAGCGTCTTCTGCACATCCATCCGCCCCCCCTTGGGGTTCTGACGGCTGACGATGATCTCGACGGTTTGACCGTGCAGGAGTGCCAACTCGTTCGGGAGCCGCAGCGGGTCGATATCGGTACCGATGTTGCGCCCGTTGATCTTGGCAAACTTGTCGCCGATCTCCAGCCCCGCGGCTTCGGCAGGCGAACCCTTTTGAATGGCCGTGATCGGCGCGGCATCGAGACGGATGCCCAGAGTCCGGAAGTAATTCGTATCGACTGTGATATCAATCGGGGCTGCGGCTCCATCCCGTTTGACCGTGATCGTCGTGGCTTCACCATTCCGGCTGGCGAGCAGGTCCTGGAATTGTGCGAAAGAGGAAACATCGGTTCCACCAACTTTGATTAACTCATCGCCATACTCAAACGGTGGCTGAGCCCGGCTGGCGGCGGAATCGGCTTGCGTCACAGGCTCCGGTGTTTTCGGCTTGTCGGGGCTTTCGCCGACCGTCAGTCCGCGGCTCGGACGAATGCCAATTTGCGGCCGCGTGCCGGAGAAATCGGGGGAAACGGTGGTTTTGAATTTCTCGGTGCCGTCTTTCCGCACGCCTTCCAGAACGATATCGCCATCGGAGACGGCAACATGGAGAGCGAGATCCTGGAACGAGGTGACACTGCGACCGTTCAGTTTTTCGATGACATCGCCACGACGAACACCGGCCTGCCAGGCCGGTAATCCGGGGCTGACGACACCAATCGTCGGCGGCACGGAATCGACGCCCATGCCGAACGCCAGCACATAGAACAATACCGCGGTAATCACATTCATCGTCACGCCGGCGGAAATGATCGCCATCCGTTGCGGCACGTTCTTGGCAATGTAAGACCGCGGATCGGCAGCAATCTCTTCGCTGGTCATCTGTGACGGATCGGCATCGTCCTGGCCGAGCATTTTCACGTATCCACCGAACGGAATCGCTGACAGGGCGTACTCCGTTTCACCCCATTTCCAACCGAGGATGATCGGCCCGAAGCCGATGCTGAAGCGTTCAACATGCACATTGCACCACTTCGCTACCGCGAAGTGACCAAATTCATGCAGGAAGATCACGAGCCCTAATCCCGCGATTGCGGAAAGTGTGCCGATGATTCCATCCAATGTGGGCAAGCTGAGCGCCAGCAGTCCACCCAGGTTCATGCAGTCCATCGTCGTGTCTCCTCGCGTGCCCAGCCATCGAGCCGCAGCACATCGCCGAGCGTCGGTTGGGAATCAAATGTGTGGTGTTTCAGCACGGCCTCAACGGCCGTGGGAATTTCGTGAAAACGGAGTGTACCGCCGAGAAACCGCTCGACGGCAATTTCGTTCGCGGCGTTGAGCACGGCCCCGCTAGTCCCGCCGCGCTGGGCGACTTCGATTCCCAACCGTAGTGCCGGAAACGCATCGAAATCCGGCGGCTGGAATGTCAGTTGCGAGGCCTGCGTCCAATCCATGCTGGCCGTTGTCCCCGGCCAGCGCTCGGGATACGTGAGCGCGAATTGAATCGGCAATCGCATGTTTGGGGGTGACAACTGTGCGACCGTGGAGCCATCGGTGAACTCCACCATCGAGTGAATAATCGATTGCGGATGGACCACGACGTCAATTTGTTCGGGACGCAAACCGAACAGCCAGCGGGCTTCGATGATCTCGAGCGCTTTGTTCATCATCGTCGCGGAATCGATGGTGATCTTTGGTCCCATTTGCCATGTGGGATGCGCGAGGGCTTGCTCAACGGTGACATCACGCAGCTTTTCTTTGGACCAACCACGAAACGGTCCACCACTCGCAGTGAGAACAATCCGCTTAACATCCGTACTTCGGCCTGCCTCCAGGCATTGAAAGACCGCCGAGTGTTCGCTGTCGATGGGCAGCAGCTTCGCCCCGGTCTGTGCCGCCAGTTGTGTGACCAGTGGACCAGCGACGACGAGCGTCTCTTTGTTCGCGAGCGCGACCCGCTTGCCGGCTTCGAGGGCGGCCCAGGCACCATGCAATCCGGCTGCGCCGACAATCCCACACACGACGGTGTCGACATCCGGGTGCCGGGCGATTTCGGCAACGGCGGCGTCTCCAAACCGCCATTCGGTCCGTGAATCACGGCTTGCACCGGCAATCTCGTGTTGCAGGCCGCCATCGGACACAACGGCCCAGCGGGGAGAAAAGCGGGCCACCTGATCGACGAGCACTTTCCAAGACCGGTGAACAGCCAGTCCGACGACTTCCAAACGATCGCGGTGCGCAGCGATCACATCGAGACAACTTGTCCCGATGGAGCCGGACGAACCGAGGACCACGACGCGCTGTATCAACGGACTAGCCGAACGAGAGCCGCGCCAGTGGGACCAACGGCGGCCAAGGAGTGAACAAAAAAATGTACCGACCCCGGATTCTAGGACACCTTAAGCAATGCAGCAAGGGCGGATCGCCAGGGAAGCGGCCCCGGAAAGAGTTCCGGGCAAGAACTGATAAGTGCAAGATGCGAAATGGAATGCGCTTCGATTCCCCATAATCGGGGTTATGTCTGCACCGATGTTTGTTGTGCCAAGGCAATTCCCCCGTACATGCCAGCGAGATCATCCAGAGCCGAGCGTTCCACGCGGATGTCGTCAGTCGGAAACATCCGCACGCGCTCACGGATCATATTTTGCACGGGATTGAGGAGTAAATCGTCGAGTTTGGCCACACCGCCGCCGAGGACCACCAGTTGCGGGTGGATCGTCGTCACCACATTGACCACAGCAATGCCGAGCCAATGGGCTGCGTTGGCAATCGCTTCTTTCGCGCCGGTATCGCCTTCCCGCGCCGCCGCTCCGATTTCTTTCGGTGTGACCTTTCCCACGTCGCCGTTGACCATCTCGTTCAGCCGGGGGCTATGTCCCGACAGCATCATCCGGACGGCTTCACCGCGCAGGGCGGGACCACTCGCCAAGGCTTCGAGGCAACCCCGATTGCCGCAACCGCACAGCGGACCGTCTGGCAACAACGTGAGGTGCCCCAATTCTCCGGCGGCACCAAGGGGGCCCAGCCGCAGTTTTCCGTCGATAACAATCCCGCCGCCGACACCCGTTCCGAGCGCGAAGAACGCCATCGTGTCGACGTCCCGACCGCGGCCGAACTTCAACTCCCCCAGCGTCGCCATTCGTACATCGTTCAGCAACGACACCGGACAGCCAACCGCCTGCGACAAAATCTCCCCGGCGGGGACGTCGCGCCAGTGGGTGGGCATGTTCGGCAGGAATCGCGTGATGCCTCGTTTAACATCCACCATGCCGGGCACGCCCATTCCGACAGCGACCGGCTTGCCGTGCGCAGCAAACATCTCCTTGAGCATGGCTGCGATCCGCGCGAGCACGTCTTCCGGTCCGCGATAGGATTCCGTCGGGATTTCGTGCATGGCCACAAACTTGCCGTCGGCTCCCGCCAGACCCGCCGACGTGGTGGTCCCTCCCAGATCGACTGCGGCGAATAGCGTCATGGCGTCGTTTCATCCATTCTTGGAACGAAGTTGCGAAGGTAGGTCACGCTTTGTTGCAGGGCTGCCGTCCGTGCGGCGAGTGAGCCTTCATACGCCCGGTCTTCCACTTCCACACAGACCGAGCCAGTGTAACCGACGTCGGTCAACACCGAGAAGAAGCGACCCCAGTCGACATCACCCAATCCCGGCAATTTCGGCGTGTGAAATTCGGACGGATGGGCCATGATGCCGACGTCGTCGAGCCGATGCTTGTCGATCCGGACGTCCTTCGCATGGACGTGGAACAGCTTGTCACGGAACTCGCGCAGCGGCTGGAGATAGTCCATGTGCTGCCAGACCATGTGCGACGGGTCGTAGTTCAGACCGAAACTGTCGCTGGAGATGTCGGCGAACATCCTTCGCCAGATCGCTGGGGTGGTGGCGAGATTCTTGCCGCCCGGCCATTCATCTTTGGAAAAGAGCATTGGACAATGTTCGATGCCGATCTTCACGCCGTGGTCTTCGGCGAGCTTGATGAGCGGCCGCCACGTTTCCAGAAAGCGCGGCCAATTATCGTCGACTGATTTCGTCCAGTCACGCCCCACAAACGTGTTGACCCGCGTCAGGCCCAGCATCGGCGCGGCGACAATCACCCGGCGGATTTGCTCGACGGCTTGTCGGGCCTCTTCCAGATTCGGACTCAGCGGATTCGGATAATATCCCAGTCCGCTGATCGTGACTCCGGCTGCCGACATGACGCCCCGCACGTCATCGGCTTTGGTGGGGGTAAAGTCGACGACATCGACATGCGTCACGCCTGCATAACGGCGTTCGGCCTTGCTGACCGGCCAGCACATCAGTTCGACGCAGTCGTATCCGAGTCTGCTCGCTGTCTGGGCAACATCGGCAAGCGACAGTTCGGGCAAAATCGCGCTAACGAAACCGAGCTGCATCGAGATGTCCTTACGAAAGAAACCGATCGCTTTCCGGTCATTGTGGCGGAACTCGCGAACTCGTTCCACCCTACCAACGACAAACTTCGGGCAGCATGGCTATCAAGACTCCGTGACTGATGAATGTTGTGCGATGCGGAGATTGTCGACTGATTGTCTGCAGAAGAGACCGCGGCCGGGTCAGCGTCCCGGGCTTTTTGTGAGCGTTGCCGGCAGGGGGCGCACCCCCATGCCGAAGCGGACCAGGGCCGAAAGGACCGGGATGGCGAGCGCTCTGCCTGGCCAACACTGCAGCAACCACTCTCGATTGGCGATTCCGCGCACCGCGCCGTCATTGCGCCGATTCGGCCGATTTCCACAGCCATTCGTTTAATCGATTGGTCATCACCAGTCTTCGTTTCTCACCATCCTGAAGCACCAACAGCGCTGCCGCTCCGTCGGTTTCTTCAATCAACTTCGTTCCGCTCGCCTCGCCAAGAATCGTTGCCGCGGTGTCGAGGGCATCCGCTGTTGTCCCCGATCTGGAAATGACGGTCACACTGCTGCGGTGGGTGAGACCCAGCCCCGTACGCGGATCAACGATGTGCGAATACCGCACCCCGCCGATTTCGACGAATTGATAGGTATCCCCGCTGGTGGAAACACTGGCATGGACCAGCTTCAGGAAGTGGGACGGCTCGGAGCCATCCCCGTTGAGAGGCGCGACGCCGATCTTCCACCCGGGGGCATCCGGGGGGGCGTCGCCGGCGGCGATGTCCCCGGCAATGGCCACCAGCGTCCGCGTGACTCCGAGTTTCGCCATCGTTTTCACCGCTTCCTCGGCGGCGTACCCTTTGGCGATCGCACCGAAATCGAGCCGCATGTTTTCCTGATGCAACACCGCGCGGGGAGGATCGTTTTGGAGTTCGACATGCCGGAATCCCACCCCTTTCTGCGCGTTCTGGAGTGCCTCAGCCGTCGGCAGCTTTTTGGTCCGTCGTGACCGTCGCCACAAATCGACGAGTGGTCCCACGGTCACATCAAACGCGCCGGCGGTTCTTTCGGACCATTTCCGCGCTTCGGTCAGCACGAAGAACAAATCCGTGCTGATCGGCACGGGTTGCCCCACCGGCCGCATCGCGCACAGCCGCATCGCTTCACTTTCGGGATCGTAATCACTGAAGACTTTGTTCAGTTCGGCGATCCGCGCGAAGGCCGCCTTCACGGCGTCGTTTGCGACGGCTTCCGAAGGGGCGTATAGTGTTACAGTGACATCGACACCCATGTGCGGTTCCCGCGCCTGGTATCGATGCAACGGTTCGGCCGCCGCGACTGTGACTGCCCCGAGGGCGATCATCGCTGCCAACATTCGTCCGAACATGACGACTCCCGCAAAGTGAGATTCCTGGCTATGCGTCCTGTTGATGCACTCTATCGTACCATCTGCACGGCCGGCACGGTGCTGCTGCTCGTCACGCCGATCATGGCCCAGGATGCGAAGTCCGCGGCGGAGATGAAGCCGTACACGGAACTTCTGTCGGGGACGGATATCAAGTTCGATCTCGTCCCCATTCCCGGCGGCGAGTTCCTGATGGGCAGCCCCGAGAGTGAAGAGGGCCGCGGCGAAGACGAAGGTCCGCAACACAAGGTGAAGGTCGAGCCGTTCTGGATGGCGACGACGGAAACGACGTGGGACATGTACGACATCTGGTCGTTCAATCTCGACATCCAGCGCCGCAAAGTCGAGAACCTGCAAGCGACGCCGCTGGATGGCAAAGCCGACGCGGTCACCCGGCCGACGAAGCCGTACACCGACATGACGTTCGGCATGGGTCAGCGCGGTTTCCCCGCCATCTGTATGACGCAGCACGCTGCAAAAAAATTCTGTGAATGGCTCTCCGCCAAGACCGGTCACTACTACCGTTTGCCCACGGAAGCCGAATGGGAATATGCCTGCCGGGCGGGAACCACGACGGCGTATTCCTTCGGGGATGATGCAGCAAAACTCGAAGACTATGCCTGGTTTTCGGATAACGTCGACGACAAGTACAAGAAGGTCGGCCTCAAGAAACCCAATCCGTGGGGTCTGTACGACATGCACGGAAATGTGTCGGAATGGTGCCTCGACAAGTACGAACCGGAGTTCTACAAGAAGTTCGGCCCCGGACAGGTCGCCGAGAATCCCCTCGCGATTCCGAGCAAAGAGTATCCTCGAAGTGCCCGTGGGGGATCATGGATGGTCGGTCCCGAGGGTTGCCGCAGCGCGGTGCGGGTGCCGTCGTCATCGGACTGGAAGCAACAAGACCCGCAGATTCCGCAAAGCGTGTGGTACATGACCGACGCGCTGCACGTCGGCTTCCGCGTCGTTCGTCCACTGATGGTGCCGCCGCCCGAAGAACGCAAGAACAAACAATACGACGCGGTCCTGCCGATCGATGCGAAAGAAAAGCCCGGTCGCGATCAGTAGTTTCATCCGTAGCTACGTTCGCCAGAACGTGGGCAATTTTGCAAAGGACCCACGTTCTGGCGAACGTGGCTACAAAACTATTTCATCTGCCTTCGATCAACCGTCCTATCACCCTGTTTCAACCTCTGGGAGTCAACGATGGATCCGAATCGTCGGGATTTTATGAAGACCGCGTCGGTCGCCGCGCTCGGCACGGCGGCTGCGCAACTGGCGCTGCAGAACGGTGCGTTCGCCAGCGGCGATGACACCATCAAGGTGGGGCTCGTCGGTTGCGGCGGCCGTGGGACTGGTGCCGCATCGCAAGCCCTGTCGACCAACGGCAACGTGAAGCTCGTCGCCGTTGCCGATGCCTTCGAAGATCGGGCCAAAGGGGCCATCAAGAATCTCAAAGACCAACTCGGCGAAAAGGGCGAACGCGTCGCCGTCGAGAACGAGAAGATTTTCACTGGCTTCGACGCTTATCAAAAGGTGATTGACAGCGGTTGCGATCTGGTGATTCTCGCCACGCCCCCCGGTTTCCGGCCGATTCACTTCGAATACGCCGTGAAGGCCGGCCGCAACATTTTCATGGAAAAGCCGGTCGCCGTGGATGCCCCCGGTGTGCGGCAAGTTCTGGAAGCGAACAAGATCGCCAAGGAAAAGAAGCTGAAGGTTGGTGTCGGCCTGCAACGCCATCACGAAGCCCGCTACCTCGAAACGATCAAGCGGATTCATGACGGCGAAATCGGCAAGGTCCTCGCCCTCCGCGTCTACTGGAACGGCGGCGGCGTGTGGGACCCGCCGCTCAAGCGGGAGAACGCCAAGAGCGAAATGGAGTACCAGATGCGCAATTGGTACTACTACAACTGGCTCTGTGGCGACCATATCGTCGAACAGCACATCCACAACCTCGACGTTGCCAACTGGGTGATGGACGGCTTCCCAATCCGCGCGAACGGCATGGGCGGGCGGCAGGTTCGTACCGACAAGAAGTACGGCGAAATCTACGACCATCACGCCGTGGAATTCGAGTACGCCGACGGCACCCGCGCTTACAGCCAGTGTCGCCACATTCCGAACTGCTGGAACAGCGTCTCCGAGCATTGCCACGCCACAAAGGCCCAGGCCGACATCAGCGGCGGCAAGTTCTTCGACGGTGTGAACTGGAAGTACAGCGGCCCTAACAAGAACCCGTACCAGGTGGAACACGACGACCTGTTCGCGGCGATTCGCACCGGTGCCGACTACAACGAAGCCGATAACGGCGCCATGAGCACCATGACGTCGATCCTCGGCCGCATGTGTACGTACTCCGGCAAGGTGATTGAGATGGCCGACGCCGTGCAATCACAAATCAGCCTGATGCCAAAGTCCTTCTCGTGGGACGCCGAGATGCCGGTGCAGCCAAATGCCGAAGGGTACTACCCCATTGCAGTTCCCGGTGTGACGAAAGTGGTGTAGTCCATTCTTCCTCGCGATACGACACAAAACAGCCCGGTTGTCGATACGACAGCCGGGCTGTTCGTTTTAAAGTGCCCCGCTTCACGGCGGTTTGTGATCTTGGTCTGAGCGCTTCACGGCGTTTTGTTGTTCGCCGCCGTGCGAAGCTGGGCTTCATGGACGCGAGCCACCTGCCACATGTAATGGGGGCCATACCCTGCGGTCGGGGCCCACGTGTTACGAACGGCTCTGTCGAGGTGTTCCTGGGCCGATTTCTCCCGCCCCTCGATGAACTCGTTCAGACCGATATAGAGATGGGCATAGAACAATCGTTGTTCACGCATGGCCGCGGTGATTGGTGCGTCGGCAATCCCCTTCAGAATCACGTCCGGGGTGATGCGTCCGGCGAAGAGTTCATACACCGCGGGAAAAGGTTCGCGGTCGTCTTTGGCATACTTGAGCAATCCCGCCCGTGCCTTGTCCCTGCCGAGGGCTTTCACCTGCGAAAGATACCGCCAGATGCCGTTCTCACGGTCGACATTATCGAACGAGTGATACCGCTCAAACTGAGCAGCGGCTTCGGCATATTGACCCGTATAGAAATAGGCGATGCCGCGCCGCCAATGAGAGGTGTCGACTTCCGGGTCGATGCGCACCATTGCCGAGTAATCTTCGACGGCCTTCGTAAATTCGGCAGAGAAGAAGTACGCATCGCCGCGCCGCGAAAACAGATCGACGCTCTCAGGAGATTTGGCGATGGCCGCTGTGGTGTCATCGATGGTCGTCTTCCACGCGGTTTGCATCGACGCCAGTTTCTCGGGTGGAATCGGGAGTTCTGCAAAGGTACGACTGGCGATGGCCAAAACAACGACCACCCCCACTGTCAGCGATGTTGATCTCATGAGGCTTGCTTTCTCAGTATCGAGACTTGGTCGGTTCGCTTTCCGGGCAGCGTTGGAGGAACCGGCGGAATCTGCTAACTTCCCGGCAAAGTTCAATTCACGAACGGAGTCGATTGGCCCGTCGGCGCTGCCTGGCGGTCCAAGTGGATCACATCATGCTGCGCGATGGATTTCTGGGTAACAAAGCCTCGTTCATGCTCGACTTTGTCGTCGTGGCCCTGGTTTTGATCGTTCCCATCCTGCTGTTCAGCCTGTATTCCGTCAAGGTGCGACATCAGTACAACCTGCATCGAAAGCTGCAATTGCTGCTGGGGGTGGTGCTGCTGGTGGCCGTGGCCCTGTTTGAAGTTGACCTGCATTTCGTCCAGGGGGGCTGGAAGCAAGTGGTCGCCAAGCGGACTGAACCCGTCACCGCGGACCAGATGGCGCAGATTCAAACGGCGCTGCGCATTCACCTCATCTTTGCGATTTCTACACCCTTGGTGTGGATCATCACCATCGCCGCAGCGCTGCGGGGGTTTGCCAATCCTCCCACTCCCGGAGCCCACAGCCGTTTGCACAAGCTCCTCGGTTGGGCCTCGACCATCGACATCACGCTGACGTCCGTCACAGGTCTGGTGTTCTACTATTTCGCCTTTGTAGCGAAATAGTAGACTGACTGCGGACGGCGGGCTGATCGGAAACATCGAGTGAAAATGACAGACGCCCGGCATTGCGGAAAATGCCGGGCGTCGTGATATCAGGCGGCCAGAGTTTCGGTTCGCGCTTATTGCAGTACGTAAACCTCAGCATCGTCGACAACAAATTCGGTGGACCACGAACGGTTATCGTCCTGATTCACCACGTTGAAGAAGAACGTGTTGACCTGCATGGCTGTGTAACCATACGGGAAGGTCGACTTCAGATGGTCGGCGGCGGTCAGTTTGCCGACGCCGGGTTTGCCGTAGTAGTGCACTTGACCGTCCGCGGTAAAGGACATGCCGAATGTCCACCAGCCCGGTTCCTTGATGATCGGGCCTTGGAGATCTTCCCCCCGGCTGCCCGAACGGATGAGAACCATCGCCGAGTCTTCTTTCACCTGGCTGTCGTGCTTTGAATTGAACTGAATGAAGAAGCCGGGCCAGTAGTTTTCCGTTTTGCGAGTGGTGCTCGCGGTTCGGAACAGACGACCCGTCGTGCTGGGCTTGTTGATGATCGTCACGCAGTCGGAGCGGACGCCGAAGTGGCTGCCCGTCCGTTTTTCCCATTGTTCAAAGGGGGGAAGATAAACCCGGACAACGAAGCTGGGCGTTCGATTCACCGGCAGGAAGCCAATCGCGGTCATGTTGGCGAGCAGGTCATCCTGCTGGAATTTGTGCGAAAGTTGCCCCGGTACGCCGGACTGAACAGTCCGCAGCGCCATGGCCCCTTTGCTGCCGGGAATCCCGCCGGCGGGGGTTGCGACGCGCTTCACGAGATCGGGTGTGCCGCGGTACATGCTCTCGAACCAGCGTTGATTCGAGGAGAAACCCGCGGGTTGACGATCGACCCGGTCGAGGTTGCTGCTCGCCTTCGGGAGGTTCAGCGTGAACGTCCAAGCCTCATCCTCGAAGTCGTCACCGACCTGCGTCAACCGGGTCCCCGTTCCCGGAACGACTTGCCCCCAGGCGGGAGCATGCAAACCGGAGAATGCAAAGGTGAGCAAGGTCATCAAGAAGATCGTGCGCGGCATGGAGCCCGTCCTGTTCCTTGGGTCACGGTGACACGCGTCCCTGCGTGCTGCGGCAATCTTTGCCGATTTCCGTGAGCCTGCCGGTGATGAAAACGACCGTGTCCGCCTGTGGGCAGACTGTCGTTTGTATCGGGTATGCCGTCGAACCCGGTTGAACCAAACGTACGGGGGGCCTACGACCGGAAAGGTTTGCCATTCGGAATGGGACTCGCGCGTGGCGGATTTCGGAAGCGACGTCTAAAATCGTTCACTGTGGCCGCGACGGAAATTCATGAAAAGACGGTGAACGCGGCCGCAATCCTGCGGTTAAAGGTGCATGACGACAAATCCCCCCCCACTCCGCGATGTTGAAGCCAAAGTCCTTGCCGGTGAACGGTTATCGTTCGATGAGGGTGTCTTTCTCGACGAACAGGCCGATCTGTTCACGCTCGGCCGCCTCGCGAATCTGGTGCGGGAGCGGAAGAACGGCAACCTGGCGTACTACAACACCAACATTCACCTGAATCCGACGAATGTGTGTGTCTATCGATGCCGGTTCTGTGCCTTCCGGGCCGACCTGCGTGACGAAAAAGCATACGCCTTCACCGATGAGATGCTGCGGGAGCGGATTCTCGAAGGCCGTTCTCAAGGGGCGACGGAGATTCACGTCGTCGGCGGGTTGCATCACCAGAAGTCGTTCGACTGGTATGTGAATGTCGTCCGGGTGCTGCATGAGACCTGTCCGGAGATCCATATCAAGGCCTGGACGCCGGTCGAGATTCACTGGTTCAGTTATCTGACAAAGAAGCCGTACGACTGGGTCTTGCAGCAGTTGTTGGACGCCGGGCTAGGAAGCATGCCCGGTGGCGGAGCGGAGATTTTTCATCCCGAAGTGCGCGACCAGATCTGTGAGCACAAGGCCGATTCCAGCAGTTGGATCGACATTCACCGCACGGCCCACGGATTGGGTCTCCGCTCCAACGCCACGATGTTGTATGGCCATGTCGAGCAGGCGAAGCATCGCATCGATCACCTGCTGCAACTTCGTGCCTTGCAGGACGAAACCGGCGGCTTTCAGACGTTCATTCCTCTGGCATTTCATCCAGAGAACACCAAGCTCGATCACATCCCCAAACCGACGGGGATGATGGACTTGCGGATGGTGGCCCTGTCGCGACTGATGCTCGACAATTTTGACCACATCAAAGCCTATTGGATCATGCTCGGGGAGAAGATCGCACAGGTGGCACTGGGCTTCGGAGCGGATGATCTCGACGGGACAGTGGTGCATGAGTTGATCTATCACGACGCCGGGGCCAAGACTCCCGAGGGGCTGACCGTTGCGCACATCCATCGCTTGATCCGCGAGGCTGGTCGTGATCCAGTCGAACGGGATACGTTGTATCGCCGCGTGTACCGAGACGGCGCGAACTGGTCCGTCACCGCCCCGCGTGAATCTGTCACTGCGACATGAAGCCCACGGTTTCTGAACCGTGGGTCTCTTCCTTTGAGACCACACTATGCCCGCCCCCATCCGCGTCCAATCCCTCGATCATGTCACGATCGTTGTGCGCGATCTCGCCGCCACACGCCGGTTTTATGTCGAAGCGATCGGTATGCAGGAAGTCCCGCGGCCGGGGTTCACGTTTGCCGGTCAATGGTTCCAGGCGGGGCCGACGCAGATTCACACCATCCTGGAATATGATGGCTCGGGAAAAGCAGGCAGCGGTGCAGAACATAACTCCCGCGGACATCATTTTGCGTTCCTCGTGGAGAATGCCGAGGCCGCGGCTCAGCGGTTGACCGAACTCGGAATTCCGCTGGTGTCACCTCCAAAGCAACGACCCGATGGAGCCGTGCAGGTGTTCGTACAAGACCCGGACGGCCATCTGGTGGAATTGTGCTCACTGGGCCGGTAGCGTCAGCAACGACTGATTCGCCGCGTTGCATAGGCATCTGGCACTATTGTTGCGTCCGGGTGAGGGTTATACTCGCGGGGAGGGGCGGATGCCGCTCCCCATAGCGGTTCCGCTCGGATCGTGGACATGATTGCCACTGCACAGGACTGCCGAAGCCAGCCTCCGATTGTCGAGGTGCCTTCGCAGCAGGCAGTGGCTGCCCGGTCCAGATGCACGCCGTGTTTGGTCTCTGCGTGTCTCCGTCTTCCCAAGCGGAAAGGCGTTTTTGCCACAAGAAGCACAAAGAACACAAAAGGGATTCAGAGCGAGTCGAGCTCGTTCCTCGGCCATGGTTGGGAGCGGCGAAATACCGCCTTATCTCGTTCTTTTTCTTCTTTTTGTGAATTCTGTGCCTTCTGTGGCAAACCTCTGCTTTTCGCGTTTCTTTTCATCGTCTGTGGCGAACTCTTCGCCGCCGATCCCGACGCCGCCAAATTGCGCGACGGTTTGCGCCGTGGCGATTATGACACCGTGATCAAGTCCGCTGGGGAGTCCATTGAAAAACGCGTCTTCGGCGAAGAGTGGTACCTCATCAAAGCCGAAGCCGAGACCGCGGTGGGAAAGTACGCCGCCGCCATCGAGACGCTTCAAGCTGGATTACAGCGTTACAGTTGGAGCGTTCGTCTGCGCCAGGCGGGGTTGATGTCGGCGCGGCTCGCCGGTCAGCCCGAGTTGGCGACGATCTGGGTGCGGGAAATCGAAGCCCAGGCGACAACGGCCCCTTGGCGGTACACCGACCCGGAAAGCCTCGTGGCCATCGGTCGCTCGGCGATTGCCTCGGGGATTGATGCGAAAGCGGTGCTCGACAAAATCTATGACCGGGCAAAACAGCAGAACCCGAAACTGCGGGACGTCTGGCTGGCAATGGGAGATCTGGCCCTCGAAAAGCAGGACTTTGAACTCGCTGCGGACTTGTTCGGTCAAGCCATGGAAGTTCACGCCGACGATCCTGATTTGCTGTTCGGTCGCGCGCGGGCTCTTGAAAACAGTGACCGACCGCAAGCATTCGGCTTACTTTCCCAGGCGATTGCGATCAATCCGAAGCATGTGCCGTCGTTGTTGTTTCGAGTCGAACATGCGATTGACGCGGAGCAGCACGATGAAGCGAAAGAACTGCTGACTAAGGTTGAAGCGGTCAACGCAGACCATCCCGATGCGTGGGCTTACCGCGCGGTTCTGGCAACGCTCGACAATGATCCGAAAGCCGCCGAGGTCGCGCGGGCCTCGGCGTTATCGACTTGGTCTAAGAACCCGCACGTCGATTTTCTCATCGGCCGCAAGTTGTCTCGGAAATACCGCTTTGCCGAGGGAGCAGCCCATCAGGAAATGGCGCTCGGTTTCGATAAAGGTTATCTCCCGGCCCGGATTCAGTTGGTACAGGACTGGTTGCGATTGGGCAAGAACGAGGACGCTTGGAAACTCGCGGATGAAGTCCACGCGCAGGACGGATACGACGTCCAGGTCTTCAATCTGCTCGAACTGCGGGACAAGCTCGCCAAGTATGTCACGCTGGAACGGGACCGCATCCGGGTCCGCATGGAAGCCAAAGAAGCGACCGTCTACGGCGACGATGTGCTCGCCTTGCTGTCCCGTGCTGCCAAGACTCTCGGCGAGAAGTACGGCTATCAGGTCACCGAACCGATTACCGTCGAAATCTTCCCCGAACCGAACGATTTCGCCGTCCGCACGTTCGGTTTGCCGGGCGCGTCCGGGTATCTCGGCGTCTGCTTTGGCAAGGTGATCACGGCCAACAGCCCGGCGTCACAGGCAGAGCGCCCCGCGAACTGGCAAGCCGTGCTCTGGCATGAATTCTGTCATGTGGTGACGCTGGAACTGACGCAGAATCGCATGCCCCGCTGGTTGAGCGAGGGCATCTCGGTCTACGAGGAACGGCAAGGCGATCCGACGTGGGGCCAGCGGATGTCGCCACGGTATCGGGAATGGATTCTCAAAGGGGACCTGACGCCGCTGCACGAAATGAGCGGGGCATTTCTGTCGCCGGAGACGCCGCTGCATTTGCAGTTTGCGTATTTTCAATCGTCGCTGATCGTTGAGTTCCTGATGGAACGTGGCGGTTTGCCCGCGCTGCGGCAAGTCCTCGCGGACCTCGCCACGGGAATGACGGCGGAGGATTCCCTCGAACGCCGTTACAGCCCGCTGAAGCAGTTGGACGAAGAATTTCAGGAATACGCCAAAGAACTGGCCCGGCGGTTTGGCCCCGATGTCGACTGGGAAGAGCACGATCTCTCCGCGATCGTCAACAACGACGACCCGCATGCGCTGAAACAATGGGTCGACGATCATCCCACAAGCTGGGTCGGCTTGAACGCCCTCGCGGCCTACGAGTTTCAGCACCGCGAGTTTGGCAAAGCGCGGAAGACGTTGCAGACGCTCGTCGATCTAATGCCGAACTATGCAGGCGGTGACAGCGCTTACGAAGCCCTGGCGCTCAGTTGTCAGAAACAGGGGGACATCCTCGCGGAACGGCAGACGCTGGAGAAATTTGTCCGTATCGCCGATGCTCCGTCCTCGGCGTTGCGACGGTTGCTCGAATTGCAATCCGCGGCAAAGGATTGGAGCGCCATCTCCGACACCGCGCGGCGACTGCGGGCGATCAACCCGTTGCTGACCGAATTGCATCGCCCCGCCGCGGAGGCGGCCGAACAGTTGAATCGCCCCGAGGAGGCGATTGCCGCCTGGCAGTCGATGTTGGTGCTGGGAACGCCGGATCGGGCCGAAGCGCATTTTCGACTTGCCAAACTCCTCGTACCAGTGTCACCCTCAGCAGCGAAGCGGCACGTGCTGGAATCGCTGGAACGCGCGCCGCGGTATCGCGCTGCACAAGATTTATTGTGGGAACTCGCCGCCCCGCCGTTGTCCGCCGTTGATGATGTCTCCCGTTAGGAATCCGTCCCCATGCGCATGCGATGGTTACTGCTGACGCTGCTCACTGTGGTCACGGCTCTTTTCTCGTCGCACGGCGAGGCACAATTCGGCGACCGTCCATTCCGCCAGCGGAGTCGCGACGTCACCACCGACCGCAACGGCGTCCCCACATGGGAAGTCGATGCCCCGTTCAAGGACGACGTCTTCACCTTCGTCCGCATTCAATACAATTCGTACAACCGCTGGGGCAAATGGCGGACCGATTACCCCGACGCGGACCTCAATTTCTCCTACCGCCTGCAGCAGTTGACGTCTCTCAAGGTTGACCCCAACGGCGTTGTGCTGGAGCTCACCGACCCGCAGCTCTTCAAGTATCCGTTCATCTACATTATCGAACCGGGCGAATTGACATTCAGTCAGGAAGACATCGTGGCGCTGCGACGCTACCTCCTGAATGGCGGCTTCCTGATGGTCGACGATTTCTGGGGTGAGGCCGAGTACGCCAACTTTTACGACGAGATCAAGCGTGTCTTTCCCGATCGTGAACCACTCGAATTGCCGCTGGAGCATCCCATTTTCCATGCGGTTTACGACCTGAAAGAGAAGCCTCAGCTTCCCAGCATCGGGGTCTTCGATGCCTATGGCCCGAGCGTGACATGGGAACGCCCCGATGCCCGCGAGGTGCATTACAAAGGAATCTTCGACGATAAAGGCCGGATGATGGTCATCATCTGCCACAACACCGACCTCGGCGACGGCTGGGAACGGGAAGGCGAGAACGTCGACTACTTCCGCGAAATGTCCGAGAAAAAGGCCTATCCCATGGGCATCAATATTGTGTTTTATGCCATGACGCATTGAGGGGGAGTGGATGGTGGACAGTGGGTAGTGGATAGCCAGAGAAGAGTTCGCGATCCACCGTCTTATCTGCATTTGCTATCCACTATCCACCACCCACTATCCACTCTCACGACCTGGACGCCGCATGACCGTGACAACCGACGACGACGAACGCCGTGTGCTGGACCTGGTGCGGTCCTCGAAGAAGAAACTGCGCGAGGAACTGGCCAAGACGATTATTGGTCAGGAACACGCGGTCGAGCAGCTTCTCATTTCGCTGTTCGCCGGGGGGCATTGCCTGATCACCGGGGCGCCGGGACTCGCGAAGACGCTGCTGGTAAAGTCGATCGCGCAGCTCTTTCATTTGCAGTTCCAGCGGATTCAGTTCACGCCCGACCTGATGCCCGCGGACATCACGGGGACGGAAATTCTGCAGGAAGACGAAACCGGTCGGCGACGAATGACGTTCATTCGCGGGCCGATCTTCACGCAGGTGTTGCTGGCCGATGAAATCAATCGCACGCCGCCGAAGACGCAGGCCGCGCTGCTGGAAGCCATGCAGGAAAAGCAGGTCACCGCGGCCGGGGTGCGGTATCCGCTCGAAGCGCCGTTCTTTGTACTGGCGACGCAGAACCCGATTGAAATGGAAGGGACCTATCCGCTGCCGGAAGCGCAGCTCGATCGGTTCATGTTCAACATTGTCGTGGATTATCTCCCCGAACAAGACGAAGTCGCCGTGGTGATGCGGACGACATCAGGCAAGGGACAGGAGATCGAAGCGATCCTCACCGGGGCCGATGTGCTGGCCATTCACAGTCTGGTGCGAACTGTTCCCGTGGCCGAAGACCTCGTGCGGTATGCCGTGCAACTGGCCTCGGCGTCCCGACCACGGCAGGCGAAAACGCCCGACTTCGTTAATGAATACGTCGGCTGGGGAGCCGGTCTACGGGCCGCGCAGTTCCTCATCCTGGGAGCGAAAGCGCGGGCGCTGATCGACAACCGGGCTCACGTCACGGTCGAAGACATCAGGCAACTCGCCGGTCCCGTCCTGCGGCATCGCATCCTGACGAACTACCGGGCCGAAGCCGCAGGCGTCACGGTCGAACAGGTGATTCAACGGCTCCTCGAAACCGTGAAGGCCCCCGGACAATGAGTGCGTCGGTTCCCGCGACATCTCCGAGCAGCAGCGACCCGATCGGGTTTGTCGACCCGCGCGTGTTGCTCCAGATTCAGTCGCTGGAACTGCGTGCCCGGCACGTCGTGGAAGGCTTCGCCACCGGGCTCAACCGCAGCCCCTATCATGGATTTTCGGTCGAATTCACCGAGTACCGCCAATACGTCCCCGGCGACGATCCGCGTTATCTCGACTGGCGCTTGCTCGCCCGCAGTGATCGCTTCTACGTCAAACGCTTTGAAGACGAAACGAATCTCCGCTGCCTGATGCTGCTTGACGCCAGCCGCTCGATGGACTTCGGCACCGTTGGTCACACCAAGTTCGACTATGCCCGCACCCTGGCGGCGACGTTTGGACGTTTTTTAATTGCCCAACGCGATGCCGTCGGCCTCGCACGGTTCTCCGGGGATGTCGACGAGTACCTGCCGCCGCGCTATCGGGCCGGGCATTGGCGACGGCTGCTGGTGCTGCTCGATCAACCCTGCACCGGGCGTTCGACCGATTTGTGTCAACCGCTGGAACGGGTCGCCGAACGGTTATCGAAGCGCGGGTTGCTGGTGGTCATCTCCGACTTCCTTGCGCCGCTGGATCGCATTGAAACCAGCCTCGGCTGTCTCACCGCGCGTGGGCAGGAAGTCCTTGTCTTTCAGGTCCTCGATCCCACGGAAATCACGTTCGACTTTCAGCAGCCGGAGTTGTTTGAAGACCTCGAAACCGGCAAGCAGTTGTACGTCGACCCGGCCATGCTGCGGCGGGACTATCAGTCACGCATGACTGCGCATCTTGCAGAGGTAGAAAAAATCTGTGGTCGCCTCGGGGTGACGTATCGCCGCTTGACGACCGCGGAACCGCTGGGCGATTCGCTCGGTGAATTGCTGCGGTCGCGGATTCGTTCGCGCGATCGGCGGAACCGCGGCACGAATCGGAGGTCGGGATGAGTTGGCTCGCGCCGTTCTATCTGGCGGGCCTCCTTGCCGTGGCCGCCCCGATTGTGTTCCACCTGTGGCGACGCACGCCGCGCGGTCGGCGGGTCTTTTCCACGCTGATGTTTCTGCGCCCGTCGCCGCCGCGGATGACGAGGCTCAGCAAGATCGAGCACTGGCTGCTGCTGTTGCTTCGAGCGCTCGCGCTGCTGCTGATTGCCCTCGCCTTCGCCCGCCCAATCTGGCGCATCCCGGCGACCACGCCTGTGGCCGCGGAAGACGGCGAATT
The DNA here is from genome assembly GCA_041753475.1 of Planctomycetaceae bacterium. Lineage (GTDB taxonomy): Bacteria > Planctomycetota > Planctomycetia > Planctomycetales > Planctomycetaceae > DSVQ01. The sequence continues at coordinate 35,437 of JBGSUN010000179.1, forward strand.
CCTTGCGATTCTCATCGACACCAGCGCGAGCATGCAGCGCGAGGGGGCGTGGTCGAGCGCGATGCAGAAGTTGCGTGAACGAGTCGGAGCATTGCCGAAATCCGTCATCCCCGCGTTCTTCAGTTATGACGATCGCTTCGCCTCGCAAATGTCGTTCACGGAAACGAACGAGTTGGATGCGGGTTCCCGCGGCCCGTTGCTGCTGGAGCGCGCGAACGGACTCAAACCGACCGGCCGCGGCAGCCGCTTGGGGGAGGCGCTGGTTCGCACGGCTCAATCGCTGCAGGAAGCGCAAGCGGGAAGGGCGTTGCCGCGGCCGCAGCGCATCTGGTTGATTTCCGACATGCAGGCCGGGAGCGATCTCTCGGCCCTCCGCGCGTTCGACTGGCCGGCGGATATTCCCGTTGAATGGATACCGGCGACGGCGAAGTCCTCCTCGAACGCCGGGCTGCAGCTCGTCGCGTCCAGTCTCGATGCCTCCGATTCACGCATCCGGCTGCGGGTGACGAACGATCTCGCATCCACCGGGCAACAATTCACGCTGCACTGGGGCGATTCGTCGACGGATGATCCGCCGGTGTTGACGGTCCTCGTGCCACCGGGACAAGGTCGCGTAGTGGCGTTACCGAATCCGCCGACGCCGGAAATGGGCCGCAGCGTGATTCTCCGCGGCGACGATCAGCCATTCGATAACTTGTTGTGGCTGCCGCGCCGCACGCCGCGGCCGTGTCAAGTCCTTTACATCGGTGACGACAAAGCGGACGATCCCGCCGGTCAACGGTTCTATCTGGAACGCGCGCTGGCGACGAATCCGTTGTACCGCGTGACGATGATCGGGCCGCAGGACACGGCGACGGCAGGCACGGCTCCCGATCTCATTGTGGCGACCCAGTCTCCGCAGGAACCGGGGTTGGCAAATTTGCTGGCACGGCACCCACGCGTGTTTCTGTCACCAACCACGGCGGAAACCGCTATGGATCTGTGGGCCGCGGTCGCCGGCGCACGGCCGACGGTGAATGAAGCCCGCGTGCGGGATTATGTGTTATGGACCGAGATCGATTTTGAGAGTGCATGGTTCGCCCCCTTTGCGGAAGCTCAGTTCGCAGACTTCTCCGGCATTCACTTCTGGAAACACCGCGAGTGGAGCGGTGACCTGCCCGAGGGAGCGCGGGCGCTGGTACAGTTCGACAGCGGTGACCCCGCAGTGATTGAATGGCAGCGTGAGCAACGCCGCTCGTGGGTCTTCCTGTCAGGCTGGCATCCCGCGGACAGTCAACTCGCACGGTCGACGAAGTTCGTGCCGCTGATCTGGCGGATTCTCGAACATGCCATGGGCGACCGTCCCACCACGAGCACGGCGTCTGTCGGCGACACACTGCCGATTCCCCCCGAGGCGACCGCCGCGCGGATTCGCAAACCGGATGAATCGACCACGAACTGGACCGCCGGTTCGACGGAGTCTCTCATCGCGGAAGAGCCGGGGATTTATCAGGTCGAGGCGGGAACCGAGATCGTCACACTGGCGGTGAACTTGCCGCCCGAGGAAAGCCGCACCGATCCGCTCGCCCCGGAACAGCTTGAAGCCTTTGGGGTGAAGTGGTCCTCGAAAGCGGCGGTGCCGACGGCGGCCCCGGTCGCGGAACAGCTTCGGCAGCAGCAACTTGTGGAACTCGAACATCAACAACAACTCTGGCGGTGGGCCCTCGTCGCCGCGATCGGACTGCTGGTTTTGGAATCGCTCCTCGCCGGTTGGCGGCAATCGGCCGCGATGTCGGCGGTCGATTCGTAGGGTGGGCTGCGCCCACCACATTGATGCATGGTTGATGAACGCAAGATTGGTGGGCACAGCCCACCCTACAAATGCGAAGGAACTCGTCGCATGATGACGCAACAGCTTCACGCCCGGTTGAACGCGGTCCGGCAGCGGCAACTCCAGGCGCTGCAGTGGACGTGCCGGGCCACGGCACTCGCGGCAGGCGTGATCATCGCGGCGATCCTGCTGACGCTGTTCCCCAGCGGCGGGCGCGGGTTGGTGCTGGCGATGTTCGCCATCGTCGTAGGGTTGCTCGCCGCCGCGGAGTGGCTCGCGTTCCAGTGGAAACCGTCCCTGTTGGAAACCGCGCGGGCCATCGAAAAACAGGATCCCCATCTCGACGCCCGGCTGGTGACCGCGATGGAACTCGTTCCCGATGTGACCACCGGGCGGCTGGGGCTGATGTCGGAACTTGTCATCACGGAGACGCTCGCCCACGCCCATGTCAGCGATTGGCCGAAGCTCGTGCCCGGCTGGAAAATCTGGGGGCCGCGCACGGGTGTGGCACTAGAAATGGTGGTCCTCGGGGCAATTGTCGCGTTCGCGCTGCGACCACAACCGTCGACCAGTGCGGCCATCATCGCCGGAGCAAACGCCGCGCAGGTTTCCGAGGAACCGCTGGTCAACGTGAAAATTGAGCCGGGCGATGTCGAACTCGAACGAGGTACGAGTCTGCTGGTCCTCGCCCGCTTTCCTGAACCGTTGCCCAGCCGCGTGTCAGTCCTGCTGAATGCCGCAAACGTTCCCGAATGGACACAACCGGCGGAAAAGAGCCTCGACGATCCGGTGTTCGGCGCACGGGTCGCCAATGTGATGCACGATTTGTCCTATACCGTCCAGTTCGACAGCCGGTCGACAAAGGCCTACCGCGTGACCGTCTTCGATTACCCCGCGCTCGTGCGCTCCGATCTGCTGGTACAGAGTCCCGAATACACCGGCCAGACCGAAAAGCTGATCGAGAATGCGTTTGAAGTGACGATGGTCGAAGGGGCGAAGGTCACGGTCAAATGCCGGGTCAACAAGGCTCTCAAATCCGCGGTGCTGGTCAGCAAGAGCGGAGAGAAAACGCCGCTGATCGTCGATCCGAAAGACCCGACGAAATATGCCGTCACGCTGTCACCGCCGTCGTCACAGCGGTATCGCCTAGAATTGACCGACGACCACGATCGCATCAATCGTGATCCGGATGAGTATCGAATCGAGATCGTGCCCAATCGGCCGCCGCGGTTTGAACTCGCGTTTCCCGGCAAGGATGTCCGCGTCTCGCCGCTGGAAGAATTGGCCATCGAAGGCAAAGTCGTCGACGAATACGGCCTCGATGAAGTCGGCGTCGTGCTGCAAACGCCGGGGCAAGACCCGATCACGGTTCCCCTCGGTAAGGATGTGAAAGGCAGCGCCCCATTCGCCGCGAAGACGTTGCAGGCGATGGAAGAGCTGAAAGTACAACCGGACGATCTCGTGTCGTTCTTCCTCTACGCCGTGGACCGCGACCGCAACGGTAAGCCCCGTCGCGTAACCAGCGATCTCTACTTCGCGGAAGTCCGGGCGTTTGAGGAATCGTTCCGGCAGATGGACAATCCCGGTGGCGGCGGTGCCGGTCCGAAAGGGGCCAGCAGTCCCGGCGGCGCGCAGGGCAATCAGATCGAAAAGATTCTGCAGCAGCAGAAGCAGATCGTCTCGGCGACGTGGAACCTGCAACGGGCCGAACGAACCGCGTGGACGAAAGCGGACGTCGAAAAAATTGAGACGGTTTCCGAATCGCAGAAGCTGACGCGGAATCAATTGATTGAACTGATCCCGCATCTGACCAGCCAGGTGCTGCAATCGATTGCGGCGACGGCGGTGGTACGGATGGATGCCGCGGAAAAGGAACTGCTCAAAGCGAACGAACAGCAATCCACGGATCCGCTGCTCGATGCGGTCGCCTCCACACAGGCGGCGTATCAATCGCTGCTGAAATTGCGGGCCAAAGACCACCGCGTGATGCAGGGGCAGCAAGCCGGTGGTGGGGCTGGCGGCAGTGCGAGTGCCTCCGAACAGCAGATGGAACAACTCGAACTGACCGATAAGCAGAATCGTTACGAACAACAGAAAGCCGGCGGCGAACAGCCGGCCGCGGCGTCTGCACAGCAGGAGGACCTCGCGGTTCTCGATCGTCTCAAGGAAATCGCCCGGCGGCAGAATGATCTCAATGAGAAGTTGAAAGAACTCGAAGCCGCGCTCAGGCTCGCCGAGAACGAAGCCCAGCGCGAGGAAATTCAACGGCAACTCAAGCGGCTGCGCGACGATCAGCAGCAGTTGCTGCATGACACGGATGAACTCCGCAACAAGCTGGCCCAATCGCAGCGGCAGGAGAAGTTCACCGAAGCGAAGGAACAGCTCGACAACGCGCGCACCCGGCAGCTCGATGCGACCGAGGCGTTGGAGAAAGGCCGGTTGTCGCAGGCGATCAGTTCCAGCACGCGGGCCGAGCGCGATCTCGACAAGCTGCAGCAGGAGTTCCGCCAGCAGACGTCGGCGCGGTTTGCCGAGGGAATGCGGGAACTGCGCGATCAGGCCCGGCAACTCGTCGAGCAGGAAAAGCAACTCGCCGACAAACTCGCCGAAGGAAACAAACCGAACACGCGGTCGCTGCGGCAGAATGATACGAAGGAACAACTCGTCGATGAATTCAAGCAGCAGCAGCAGGCTCTCAAAGATGTGCTGAAGCAGGCGAAGGAAATGGTGCAGGACGCCGAGACCGCGGAGCCGCTGTTGTCGCAGCAGTTGTACGACGCCGTGCGGCAGACGCGGGACACGAAGGTGGAGCCAGCGCTCGACGCCATTCCGCAACTGGTGCAGCGCGGCTTCGTCCCGGAAGCCCAGCGGGCGGAAGAGATCGCGCGGGAAGGGCTGGAAAAACTCGAAAAGGGCATCGCGACCGCTGCGGAAGCCGTGCTGGGGAACGAAGTCGAGGCGCTGAAGCGGGCGAAGTCCGAACTGGCGGAACTCTCGCAACAACTGCAGCGTGGCTTCGGCGAACAAAGCGGCAAACCGGGCCAGGGAGAGAACGGCGAACCCACCGAGGGCGACGGTTCACCCGGAACAAAACCCGGTCCGGGCGGAGAAACCAAGCCGGGCGATCCCAACGCCAAACCCGGTGAGCAACCCGGCGCAGGCAGCGGGGAGCCGAAAGAAGGTGGCCAACCCGGCAAATCACCGGGGCAGGGCAACCAGCCGGAAAAGAGTGAAAGACAACAACCGGGTCAAGGGAATCAACCGGGGAAAGGCCAGCAACCTGGACAAGGCCAAGGGCAACAACCGGGCCAGGGTAACCAGCCGGGACAGGGCCAAGGCGATCAACCCGGTCAAGGCGGCGATGGTCAACAGCCAGGGCAAGGCACACAACCCGGCATGGGTCAGGGTGGACAGCAACCCGGCCAAGGTTCCGGCAACGCCCCCGGAAGTCCGAATGCTCAGCGAACCCGGCCCAGCATGCGGCAACCGGGCAACGGTCAGCAACGCAGCGGCTCTCCGCAGGGAGGTAACGATCAAGGTGGTCTCGGCGGCGGGACCGGGGAAAACGCCGGGCCGTTGTCGGGCGAAGAATATCGTGAATGGTCCTCCCGGCTGCGCGATGTCGAATCGATGCTCACCGATGCCACGCTGCAATCCGAAGTCGCCAAGCTCCGCGAACAGGCCCGCAGCCTCCGCGCCGAATCAAAACGGCATTCCGTCGCCCCGGAATGGACGCTTGTGAAAACGTCGCTGTATCAACCGATGGTTGAATTGCAGCAACGACTCGCCGAAGAAGTCGCCAAGCGCGAATCGAAAGACAGCCTCGTACCGATCGACCGCGATCCAGTCCCGGCCCGCTATCGAGATTTGGTGCGCAGTTACTATGAACGCCTAGGCCGCGGGGAGGAAAATTGATGCCTTGCCTGCAAGCCAAACCTCCGGTCCCCTCTCCCCCGTCCGCGGGGGTTAGGGTTAGGGGGCGGATTGAAACGCTCACCCCCTCATCCGGCCTTCGGCCACCTTCTCCCCCGCAGACGGGGGAGAAGGGACTACATCTGCGCCGCTCTCCGCGGGGGAACATCGTCACATGATTCTCGCGGATCTGATCTTCGGACACGGCGAATGGGGCCTCCCGGCACTCGTTGCGGTGACTGTCTGCGCGGTGATCCTCATCATCTACTACCGCCGGTTGTGGATGGAATCGTCGTGGTTCACCGCCGGGGCCGTGTTGAAATGGCTCGCGGTGGGACTGCTGGCGTTTTGTCTGACAGAACCGCTCTGGAGCAGTCAGCGCGCCCGTCCCGGCGCGAACGTTTTCCTGTTGGTCGCCGATAATTCGCAAAGCCTGACGCTAGCCGATCCCGGTACTGCTGGGCCACGTTCTGAACTGCTTCACAAACTGCTGACAACCACCACCACTCCGTGGCACACGCGGCTGGAACAGGATTTCGATGTCCGTCGGTATGTCTTCGACAGTTATGCGAAATACGTCGCGGACTTTTCCACACTCACGGCCAGCGGCGATCGGTCCGACATCGGCGCGATGCTGCGGTCGCTCAAAGAACGGCTGCGTGAGCGGCCGGTGGCGGGCGTGCTCCTCTTCACCGATGGCAACAGCACCGATTCTGTTGCCGCTGCCGATTGGGACGGGCTGCCGCCGATCTATCCCGTACCCATCGGTGAAGCGAATGGCCATCGCGATCTCGGCATCACGAACGCCAATGTGACGACGACTTCGTTTGAAGACGCACCGGTAACGTTGCAGACGGAAGTCACCCAACAGGGCTTTCCCGGCGCGACGGTGACCTGCCGTGTGGAAGACATCGACGGCAAGACACTGCAATCCGAAACGCAAACCTACGGCGGCAAGTCGACGCCACTGGTGTTTCGCTTTCAACTGCGACCGACCGCGACGGGGGTCACGTTCTATCGCGTTCGTGCCGGACTGGGAGAAGCCAAGGTTGCCTTTGACGCGGATACCGGCAAGAAGGAAACCACGCTCGCCAACAACGTTCGGCTCGTCACGGCTGACCGTGGTGCAGGGCCGTATCGGCTGCTGTATGTTTCTGGTCGCCCGAATTGGGAATACAAATTCCTGCGAAGGGCGCTCGAAGGGGACGATCAACTCGACCTCACCGCGATGATCCGCATCGCCAAAAAGGAAGCCAAGTTCGAGTTCCGCAGCCGTGACGGCGAATCGTCGAACCCCCTCTTCCGCGGTTTCGATCGGACCGACGAGGAAACCGAACGCTACGATCAACCGGTCCTCGTCCGACTCAATACGAAGTCATCCGAAGAGCTCCGTGATGGCTTTCCCAAAACGCCCGAAGCCCTGTACAGATTCCACGCCGTCATTCTCGACGACATCGAAGCGGCGTTTTTCACCGCCGAACAACTGTCGCTGCTGGAACGTTTCGTCTCCGAGCGCGGCGGCGGCTTGCTGATGCTCGGCGGTCAGGAATCATTCCGCCAGGGGGGCTATCAGAAAACGCCGCTGGCACGGGCCTTGCCGGTCTATCTCGAAGCCGCGCCGCTGATCGCACCCGCGGGGGGATATCGACTGGGACTGACGCGCGAAGGGTGGCTGCAACCGTGGGCGCGATTGCGGTCGACCGAAGGGGAAGAAGCCCGCCGCGTGAAAGAACGGGCGGGGTTGTTGACACTGAACACTGCCAGCGGATTGAAGCCGGGTGCGAGCGCCATCGCCGATGTCGTCGATCCCCGCGGGCAGAAGCAACCGGCCCTCGTCGCCCATCAATTTGGACAAGGTCGCTGTGCCGCTCTTCTCGCTGGCGACTTGTGGCGCTGGCAACTCGAACAGCCCGAGGATCTCCGCGCGAAAGACGACCTCGGCAAAGCGTGGCGGCAGATGCTCCGCTGGCTGATCGTGGATGTTCCCAGCCGCATCGAATTGAAGCCGGTCGCCGATGAATCGCAGGGGACGCCTTTGGTGAGACTGCAGGCCCGATTGCGGGACGCGGAGTTTCACACGCAGGACAACGCTGCGGTGACTATGACGCTCACGCCGCCGACCGGGGAACCATTGACGATTCCCGCAGAGCCGTCACTGTCGGAACCGGGACTGTACGAAGCGATCACCAGTGCCCGACCGGCCGGGGCCTGGCGTGCGACCGTCGATGTGATTGATGGCGAGGGGCGTCCCGTCGGTGAAGGCCGCACCGGTTGGGCCGCCGATCCATTGGCCCGTGAGTTTGAACGCGTCGCTCCGAATCGTCTGCTGCTCACCGACATCGCCACGGGAACCAAGGGTCGCATCGTGGAACTTTCGGAACTCGAATCGTTCGTGACGACGTTACCACAACTGGAAGCCCCGCTGACCGAAACGACCACGACTCCGTTGTGGCATCACCCGCTGGTGTGGTGTTCCATCGTGTTGGGATTGTGCGCGGAATGGCTGATCCGTCGCCGCCGGGGGTTGCCATGATGGAGTGGACAGTGGGCAGTGATCAGGGGGCGGCAGGCCATTCCAAAGTAGCCATCACGCTCCGCGTGATGAGCAGATGGACCACCAGCGCGGTCATGGTATTGTGTGCCACTGGCTCCGCCAGTGTCTTCGTTCATTTGTGGAACTGTCTCACAGTCAATACAAAGACACTGGCAGAGCCAGTGGCACACGGACGACGGTTCGCATGGCTGTCACTGTGTCTTTGCGTGTTGAGCGGTTCATCATCGTTCCTCTCAGCAGCCGAACCATCGCAATCCGCCGAACTCATCGTTCTCGTTGGCGCTCCGGGCGCGCCGGATTACGAACCGCTGTTTCGCAAATGGGCCGAGCAATGGGACACCGCGGCGAAACAGGCGCATGCCTCCTGCACCATCATCGGTCTGGATGAGAATTCCAAAGTGGACCGCACGCGACTCGAAGAAGTTCTGAAAGCCACCGATAAAGATGGCTCGCGCGAATTGTGGCTGGTCCTCATCGGCCACGGCACCTTCGACCGCCGCGTGGCGAAGTTCAATCTGCGGGGGCCGGATGTCTCGACCGACGATCTGAAAGAGTGGCTTAAGTCCATCGAACGCCCCACCGTCGTCATCGACACTTCCGCCGCGAGTGCCCCGTTCCTCACGCAACTCGCGGGTTTGAATCGAGTGATCGTCTCCGCCACCAAAAGCGGCAGCGAACAGAACTTTGCCCGCTTCGGCGGTTTCCTCGCGGAAGCCCTCGTCGATCCGTCTTCGGACCTCGACAAGGACGAGCAGGTGTCGCTGTGGGAAGCGTTCCTCGCGGGTTCGCGCCGCACCGCCGCCTGGTACAAAGACGAAGGCCGCTTACAGACCGAACACGCGCTCCTCGACGACAACGGCGACGGTCAGGGGACGCGGGCCGATGCCTTCGATGGTCTCGATCCGGTGAAAGTCGCCGCCGATCAAGCCAAGCTCGATGGCAGCCGTGCCCATCAACGCCATCTGGTGCCGAGCGCCGCGGAGTCGAAGCTGCCGCTCGAGATCCGCCGGCAGCGCGACGCTCTCGAATTGCAGATTCTGGAACTGCGCGGCAAGAAGGCGACACTACCGGAAGACGTGTACTACCAGCAACTCGAAACGTTACTGATCGAGTTGACTCGCCTCTCCCGCGCGCCCGTCTCCCCTGCAAAGCCAGCGGCCGCAGTCGCGCCATAGCAAACTATGAACACGCGGCGGTGAGGGGCATGCGGAAGCATTTCCGCCTGGGCTACGTTATCGTGGTGTGCCTTATGATTCGGTGAAACTCACGAAACGAGGCGCGCTTCCGTGTCGAAACATCCGCTCGTGCGGCCGATGCATGCCGAAAACGAACTGATGTTGTTCGTTTTCGTCAGCGCGCTCGACATCTTCGCCACTTATATTCTTTTGCGGGACGGCAATTTCGTAGAATCCAACCCGATCGCTCAGTTTTTCTTTAATCGCTGGGGGATGAAAGGCATGATCTACTTCAAACTCGGCATGGTCGCCGGCATCTGCACGATCGCCCATGTGGTCTCGTTGCAGCGGCCCGAATGGGCACAGCGATTGCTGTGGTTTGCTTCGGCCGTGGTGACGATTGTCGTTGTGTACAGTGTGATGTTGCTCGTCCGTCATGGCCGATTGTTTAATAGCTCGCTGACGGGCGAAATCGATGCCACGCCGGGACTGTGACGCCATGGTTTGTTATGGGAAACGGTTCCCGTCTCGCGAGTCTGTTCGGCAGATGGGGTAGTGAATGTCGTTACCGAATGCGTTGTCCGTGATGCTCCGCCGAGCTGGCCAGGATCATCTCATCGATCACGCCGGCATTTTGGCCCCCACAGAACGAGCTTCGTTCCTGGATCAATTGCTGTCGGTGGATTGGGATCACGTCGGCGAGCTGTGGCGGACGCGTGACCAATCGATTGCCCTGAATGTCACGGCGGCACAGGCACCTCACCAAGTCGTTCGTCTGCCGACGAGTGACGCTCAGCAATCAGCCTGGATGGCGGCGCGTCAGACCGGCGAAGATGCTCTCCGTGCCGGTCGTGTGGCCGCCGTGGTTGTCGCCGGGGGGCAAGGAACGCGGTTGGGGATTGCGTATCCCAAAGGACTGCTTCCGGTCGGTCCCCTCAGTCAACAGACGTTGTTTCAACGCTTTTTTGATCAGGTGCATGCTCGAAAACAGCAGCACGGCGTCTCGATTCCGTATGCCATCATGACGAGTCATGCCACGCATGCGGACACGTTGCAGGCGCTGGAGGAACAGCACTACTACGGCCTCGATCCGGACGATGTGTGGCCGTTTTGCCAGGGACGCATGCCGGCCGTCGATGCGATCACCGGCCGGGCGCTGCTGGCGGGTCCAGGGCAACTCGCACTCAGTCCTGATGGTCACGGAGGCATCCTTGCTGCCATGGCGCGGGCCGGTTTGCTCGAGCGGATGAAATCGCGCGGCATCGACACGATTTACTACCATCAGATCGACAACCCTACAACCATCATCGCTGATCCTGCGTTTCTCGGATGGCATCTGCATCACCAGGCGGAGATGTCCACCAAGGTCGTGGCGAAACGGTCGGCAGAAGAAAAGATGGGAGTCGCCGTCGACTTACAAGGATCCACGCAGATCATTGAATACAGCGATCTCCCGGCGGAGCTCGCCGCTCTGACCGATGACGATGGCCAACTGAAATTCTGGGCCGGGAATACGGCGATTCATGTTTTCCAGCGTACGTTTCTGGAACGGGCGCTGCTCGACAAACATGCCCTTCCTTTTCACGTGGCCCGAAAATCCGTTCCGTACTGGACCAAAGAAACCGGAACGGTCACCCCGCCGGCACCGAATGCGTTCAAGTTCGAACGGTTCATTTTTGATGTGATGCCGTGGTCACAGTCGGCATTGATTGTCGAAGCCGATCGGTCCGCCGAGTTTAATCCCATCAAGAACAACAGCGGTGCCGACTCCCTGGAAACGGCTCAGGCGGCGATGATGGCACTGCATCGACAATGGCTGCGCTCCGCGGGGGCAACCGTGGCCGACAGCGTACCGGTGGAAATCAGCCCGTTGATTGCGCTGGCTGCCGCTGATCTCCGCGGTCGCATCGCGCAGGGGACCGTCATCACCGAGCCGCTGTGGCTGTCACCGAAGACGATCGGCCAGTACCCGTGGTTTCATCCGGTGAGCCGGGCATGACACCGAACCGCACGCACTATGACGTCATCGTGCTCGGCGTCGGCGGTTTCGGCAGCGCGGCGTGTTATCACCTCGCACGGCGCGGTGTCCGTGTCTTGGGACTGGAGCAATTCCCACTGCTGCACGACCGTGGCAGTTCGCATGGTGAAACACGCATCATCCGCATGGCGTATTTTGAGCATCCGGACTACGTCCCATTGTTGCGCCGCGCTTATGAACTGTGGGCGGATCTCGAAACGGTCACGGGAACGTCGCTTTTTCGAAAAACACGGCTGCTGATCTCCGGCGCACCGGACGGGGAAGCGATTCCTGGTGCTATCCGAGCAGCGCGCGAACACAATCTGGAAATCGAATGCCTCACCGCCGCTGAAGCCCAGCGACGGTTTCCGGAGTTTCGCTTACCAGAAGAGCATCAGGTGGTCCTTGAACCCGATGCGGGGCTACTGCATGTGGAAGCGTGTGTGCAGTCTCACATCAACGAAGCCCGCCGCTTGGGAGCTGAGATTCAGAGTGAAGTGCCGGTGTTGGGATGGGGCCGCAACGGCGCGAATTTGTATGTCGACACCAGGATCGGGCGGTTCACGGCCACACGGTTGGTCATGACGGCCGGGGCGTGGACGAGCCGCGTGCTTGCGGCAGCCGGGCTGCCCCTCACCGTCGTGCGGAAGTTTGTCGGCTGGTACCAAGTGGAACCCGGTGCTTATGACGTTCATCACGGCGCACCGACGTTCTACATCGAACAGCCCGACGGTGCGTTCTACGGCTTTCCCTCGATGGATGGCCGGACCATCAAGTTCGCAGAGCATACGGGGCACGATGTCATCGACAATCCTGCGCTGGTGGATCGCCGCCTGCGTGACGGTGATGTCGCGCGGCTGGATGCATTCCGACAGCGCGTTCTGCCGCGGACACGCCCCGTGCTGGATCGCCATTCGGTTTGCCTTTACACGTTGACTCCGGACCATCATTTTATTGTGGATCACCATCCACAAGACGACGGCATCATTGTCGCGGCGGGGTTTTCCGGCCATGGCTTCAAGTTCACCTCGGTGATAGGTGAGGCCCTCGCCGACCTGGCATGCGAGGGGCGCACCAATGCCCCCATTGAGTTCTTGCGTTGGAATCGGCCGGCGCTGCAAAGAGAGTCATCATGTTGAACGCTGCCTCGATGAGTGTCGCCACCGCCAGTTTGCAGGAGTGGATGCACAGTGTTCTGAAACGCAAAGGGCAATTCGCCGCCGATGCCCAACTGGTCATCGACCGAGTGTTGGAAGCCGAAGCGACTCACCGGACCGTCGGTGGACTCCGCAGCTTTGCGAACATTCTCACCGCGATCGACATGGGTGACGTGGATCCTCGGGCGCGAACCTTGACTGTGGTCGATGCTCCCGCCATTGCTGTCCTGGACGGCAGCACGGGAATCGGTCAGGTTGGGGCCACGCGCGCGATGCTGCTGGCCGTGCAGAAAGCGCAAGTCACCGGTATCGCGATGGTTGTCGTGAAGAATAGCCAGCCGGAAGTGGATGTCGCCGGGATTGCAACCTTGGCGGCATCAACGGGATGCATCGGGCTCTGTGCTTCGAATTGGGGAAAAGGATCGCTCTCTACGGTCGCAGACGGCCCCGCATGGTTATCAGCGCAGCCGCACGGCTGGGCGATCCCGCACGGCGACTGCATCTGGACGGCATTGCGAACCGGTCCCATGGAAGGGGCACCACTCCCATCTTTGACCGATGCTTTTCGCGGAGTCTTGTCGTTGGCTTTGACGGCGGGCTTAACCGACAGCAAGCTGCCATCGGCCAAGAAACGGATCTCTCCCTTCGGGGCCGGCGCGGAACATGCCTGCCTGGCGATTCACATTCCGAGTTTTTCCGCGACAGAATCGTTCACGCGGATCGGCGATGAACTCGCGCAGCGCGGCGGTGATGGTACCGCAGGATGGGAGTTGCGGCCTGATGGTCCGCTTCCCGAAACGCTGGCCCTGTCGACGGAATTGCTCGATATTTTGCGAAGCGCCGGGGCGGACGCGCGCGTCTCTTTCCCCGTCTGACCACTCAACGGACTGATGACCGACGTCGGTTACGGAGCAGAACTCATCGGCGGTTTCCAGCCGGGTTTCACCAGTAATTGGTGCGTGTGGAGTGCCGTCTCACCGACTTTGACGTCATCAGCGTGTTCGGAAGAGTTGGCTAGATTCCGCAACTCGGCGGAGTCAGCACGGTGATCGTAAAGTTCACGAGCAACCGTTTCGCCCGTCGTCCAGTCCCGCCATTCCGTGTAACGGAACGAATCGGTCCGGACGGAGTATCCCATGGTGCGGGGAGCTTTTGACGGTTCTCGATCATAGTATGCCGGTCGGGGATGCTGCGTCAGAGCACTCAGCTTGATGGAGGCCGTGGGGTCTTTCAGGACCGGAGTCAGACTTGTCCCTTCGAGTTCTGCCGGAGCTGGCAAGCCGCAGATTTCAATCAGCGTGGGAAACACGTCGATCGATTCCACAATCGCGCTCGTCTGCTGACCGGCGGATGTCATCCCTGGTGCCGATAGGAACAGCGGCACACGGGCGTCAAACTCGAAGTTGGAGGTCTTCGCCCACAGCGAATGTTCGCCGATGTGGTAACCATGATCGCCGATAAACACAATCGCCGTGCGGTCCGCAACACCACTCTGATCCAAGGCATCCAGCACACGCCCCAGTTGTGCGTCCAGGTACGACACATTCGCAAAGTACCCATGACGGATCTCGGCGATCTGTGCATCAGTAAACGTCACCTGATTGGGCGGCGCACCGCGAAGTTCACGGCCATCATGGAACGCAACTTCGGGAACATCGCTGGGACGTGCCGTATTCAACGGTGGTAACTTCGCACGATCGTACAAATCCCAGTATTTCTTCGGTGCGTTGAACGGTGCGTGGGGCTTCCAGAACCCGACTGCGAGGAAGAAGGGTTCGTCTTTAACCTCGCTCAAAACCCGCACCGCTTTCGTCGCCACGCGGCCATCGTAGTACGCATCATCAGGCACATCACGGCACTCGTAGAGTGGTCCGGTACCGTATTGCCGCGGTGACGGGGAAGCCGTGTTCGGAGGCAAGGATCCCGTTACCTGCGGTGCATCATCGCCATGATTGGCATAGTGCAGGAACTCTGGTGCGCTCCACGATCGCGGGTCACCCTGGACTTTGGTGTGCCAGTTGTGAAAGATCTTCCCCACACAGCGTGTGGTGTAGCCGTGTTCTTTGAACCAGAGCGGCAAAGTGGTGACGTTGGGATTCCGCTCACGAAAATGGGTGCCGTTGTTCCAGATGCGTAATGTGTCCGGCCGGCGTCCGGTGAGCATGGACGACCGCGACGGATTGCAGACCGCCTGCTGACAATAGGCCCGATTGAATTGCAGCGTCCGTTTTGCAAGACGATCCAGATGTGGCGTGATTGCGGGGGAACCATAGCTGGCGAGTTCCGGACGGTAGTCATCGGCCATCACGAACAGGACGTTTCGCCGGGATCTGTCCGTCTTCTTAATGGGTGCCGATTCCACCGGATCAAGCATAATTCGCACTTGTTGAATCGTGCCATTGAACTTGCCCGGTCCTTCGTACGGTCCCACGCATCCGGCATCGTCGCGACCGACCTGTAGCCCGTCGATGGGTTGCTTCATTTGTGGTCCCGGTTCCGATTCAACGACAGCACCATCATTCAACTTGAGTGACAATTTCCCGTTCGGGTGAAACACGGCGCGGGCACGCTGCGGTCCCGGCTTCAGTTCTTGGTGGACGCCGACGATTTCACCACCTCGGCGGGCAACGAAGTAGAGTTGCCGGGTTGCTACATACAGCGCGTAGCCATGTGCGGTACCACCGTGAGCAACGATCACACCGCTGCCTTGCTCCGGTGTCGTAAAGTCAGCCTCGATGGTCAACGACCGCCCGGCGATTTGCGGAGCTTCGTTCTTGGAGAGTTTGTCGTCCGACTTCAACTCGAAGATTCGCTTCGCCGATTTTGCCGCAGCAGCGTTCCCTCGCCAGGTGCCGAGCGGCAGAACATCGCTGCTGGCGGCATACGCATCCCACCTGGCGGCGAGCTCAAGAACTTTATCGGGATGCGTCGTCGATGAGTCGTGCTGTTCGCTCCGGTCCTTGTCGATGTCGTACAGTTCCCACGGTTGGTTCTCTTTGGCGACGAGTTTCCAGCGGCCGTCTCGGATTGCACGGTTTCCCTCGTGTTCCCAGAAGAGCGGTTCTCGGCGAGTGAGCGGATCACCCTGCAGCGCCGGTCGCAGGCTGGTTCCCCGCATCGGTTTGATCGGCGCGGCAGGATATTTGGCTTCCGCGACATCAACGCAGGTGGCCATCAGATCAACGAGGTGGCCCGGTTCGTGCCGCAATGATCCGCGTGAGGCTGGTTTCATGCCCGCCGGCCAATGAACGATGAGCGGTGTCGAAATCCCTCCTTCATGAACCCAGTGCTTGTACTCGCGAAATGGGGTGTTGGAAACCGCAGCCCAGGCTTCACCGTAACCGATGTAGGTGTCGGGACCGCCGGCCATCACCCCTTTGCCTTGCCGCACAGGGAAACCGTCGCGCGTTTGCTTCGGGACCAGGGCCGTCCGCAGTTCGTCCGGCGGCGTTGGGGGTAACGACGGTTTGTCTGCTTGCGGTGGGCCCTCACCGGCGCGGCCCATGTTCTCGGCGCATCCACCGTTGTCCTGCAGATAACAGAAGAGCGTGTTGTCGAGTTGCTCCGTGGCTTTCAATGTTTCTACCAGCTTGCCGAGCCCCTGATCCATCCGGTCGACCATTGCCGCAAAGACTTCCATGTTGCGTTGATCCCACACCCAATGGGATGTTTCCTGTTCCCCTTTCGGGACCGCGGTCACAGTGGTCCCCTCTTTGGAGACGACTCCGAGCTTCACCATCTTTTCGTAACGTTGCTGGCGGATGGCTTGGTATCCCCCGGCGTATCGCCCTTTGTATTTCGCAACGTCCCGTTCAGGGGCGTGCATGGGCCAATGAGCCGCGGTGTAAGCGACATACAGAAAGAACGGCTGGTTGGGATGCTTCGTTTTGTGATCCTGTACGTAGCGCACGGCGTGATCGCTGATGGCATCGGTGTAGTAGTACGGCTCGTTCGGCTGGTACTCGGGATCGGCAAACGCAGAGACCTGGTTGTTGTCCCGTGTCAGAAACGCCGGGTCCCAGAAGCTGCCGCCACCAATGATGGTGCCGTAAAAGCGGTCGAACCCGCGCTGCAGCGGCCAGTTGTGTTTGTCGGCATCGGTCTTCGCACTGAGATTCTTCGTGACATGCCATTTGCCGGTCATGTAAGTGCGATACCCTGCCGGTCGCAAGGCTTCGGCGATGGTCACACACTGCTGATTCAGATCGCCTCGGTATCCATCGTGGCCACGGTCGTCGGTCATGTGACCGATCCCGGCCTGATGTGGATACAGCCCGGTGAGCAATGATGCCCGCGTAGGACAGCAGCGGGCTGTGTTGTAGAACTGCGTGAACCGGACGCCATTCGCCGCCAAACCGTCTAACGTCGGCGTGGCGATTTCTCCTCCGTAACAGCCGATGTCCGAAAACCCCATGTCATCGCTAAGCACGATGACGATGTTTGGTTTCGCGTCTCCATTCAGCGGCATCAGGAACGAACAGAGCGTTCCAATCCAGAGCGAGCGCAGCATGATGGCAATCTTCCGGGAGGCAGAATCATGAGGGGAATGCGTGCATTCTCTCCGCCAGGGAAACCCCGTCAACCATCATGGCCTTTCGAAGACAAAAAAGACGCGGGAGACCGACTCTGTCCGTCCCCCCGCGTCTTGTGAAGCCATGGAACGAGGACGATCACAGACCGGGTTCGTTTGCCTGCACACCGGCTTGATAGTGCGTGTAGACGAAGACCGGAATCTTCAGCCCACCGAGATGCGATTGAATCAACGGCAGGACTTCCGACCAGGCCAAACCGCCAACACCAGTGGCCAGCTTCGGCAGTGCCAGGCTGGTGATGTTGCTCTTTTCGAGATCATGCTGAAGTCGCCGCAGGCAGTGGTTCACGTTCGCCAACGAGGCCTTGCCGGGTTTCGAGCCATGGCCATGATCGCCGTCTTGCGTCAATAAACAGAAGACGCGGGCGTCAACACCGCCCCAGAACCAGATTTCGCCCGCTTTGGGATGACACTGGTTCGCATAGTGTCGATAGTCCTTCGCCATCATCGGCCACTTCTCACGCAAGGCCAACGCCAGCCCTTGATCGAAGTGATCATTCGGAGCAATCCCATGTGCAATCGCGTGCGCTTTGGTGAGCAGAATATCGCCGGTCACTTCGTGAATCATGGTGTTCCTCAGTTTCTATCGAGACATCACTTTGATGAAAGGCATCCGCGAAGGAACGTGCTTCGCATCCGTAGGCAGTGGATGAACTGAGTTTAGCAGTCCTTTCTAATTGCGGATATGGACATCCTGATATTCCCGCATGCGGGAATGGTTTCACGAGAGCAACACTCCGTCTTGCAGCCCATGTCGATACGCCAGCGGAAGTTGCTTCCCGGACGCGATCCGTTATCGTGAACCCCGTTGCTATGGTCCCGTTCCAGCGTCTTCACTGTGACGAGAGCCTCCACCGATGCTTATCCAACTCTCCGACATCCCGTGGGCTTACCATTTCCCGCGGCCGAATTGGATCGTGATTCGCGAATGGATTCTCAACAACGTCTCCGAAAGCGAACAACCCGCCGCTTGGGACGATGCCGCCATGCAGTGGCTGGAAGCGTTGGATACGGCTCTCGGCGGCGGGTATCAAGTCGTCATCGCCGAGCACTTTTTGTTTTTTCTTCCGGACGGGCATGAGCAACGCAGACACATCGCCGATTTTGGTGAAATGCTGCACACGCAGATTTCGCTGAAACTCCAGCACGTCGGCAAGAAGAACTGGCCGGGACGATTACCAGTCCTGTTGTTCGCGAGCGATGAGGCGTATTTCGAGTACAAGTCGACGTACTTCCAAGCCGGTGAATACGGCAGTTCCGGTGCCGCCTGCATGCGCGACGAAGACTACGTTCACATTATCGTCCGAGGATTGAATCCGGAGTCGATGCAACCGGCATTTGCCCATGAGCTGACGCATGCCTTTGTCAGTCACCTCGACCTGCCGCAATGGCTCGAGGAAGGGCTCACGCAATATGTCGAGGATGGTTTCCGTTCTCCGTGGTCGCAGTTTGCCCTCGATGCCAAATCGGCGAAGGAACTGCGCGAGTATTGGCGTCTCCACGGGTTGGCCAATTTCTGGTGGGAAGCGGGTTTTTATCTTCCCGATGAAGGGCAAAAGCACAGCTACGCGCTGTCGGCGACACTGATGAAGATTCTGATTCAGGACTACAAGCCGCGGCTCAATGAGTTTTTGAAAGAAGCACGCCGCGCCGATGCGGGGGAAAGTTCCGCCTTGGCGACGCTGGGAATCTCGCTCAGCCAGCTTGCCAGCGAATTCCTCGGCGCTGGGGATTGGACACCGGTTCCCCCCGATGCGGCCACATTCGTTCGGCGGGCGCAGTTTCGTTGCGAGCGGAAAGGCTTCGATGAAGCCAGGCAAGATGTTGATCGAGCGCTGCAACTCGACCCTCAATTCGGGATGGCGTACGAACTGCGCGGCTACCTTTTCGGGATGGATGGTCAATCGAGCGACGCCAAGGCCGACTATGACCGGGCTTTGAAACTCGATCCCCGCAACTACAACGCCATGAATGCACTGGCCTGGCTGTTGGCAACCAGTCCCGAGGCGGAGGTTCGCGAGGGAAAACGAGCCGTGGAACTGGCCGTGAAAGTCTGTGAGCGCACAAGTTTCGAAGAGTGGGCGTTTCTCGACACACTCGCCGCGGCCCATGCGGAAGCGGGCGAATTCGACGAAGCCGTGACGTTCCAGGAAGACGTCGTCTCCCGCTGCGGTGAAGATAATCGCGCGGGCGCGGAACAACGCCTGGCACTCTATCGAGACGACATGCCATACCGTGAAACGAGGTCACGAACTTCGTAGGTCCCGTTGTACTATGCAGTCAGCACATCACGGCAGACGCGCAGGATATTCCCGCCGAGAATCTTGCGGATGTCGACATCCTGGTAGCCACGTTGGACGAGGCCGATGGTGACGAGTGGCCAGTTGGTCCAGCCGAGAGTGTTGGCTTTCGGCCATTGTCCGCCGAGCGCATCCGGCGGCCAAAGTGCGGCAAAGCGCGTCCGACGACGGCCGCGTGACGGGATTCCTTTTGCCGCCGCCGCAGCATACTGCGAGGTGTGGGCGACGTCGGTGCCGATGGCGACATGGTTGATGCCGAACTTTTTCACGGCGTAATCGATGTGATCGAGCAAAGCATCCAACCCACCGGAGCCACCGAGGAACGTCGAAATCCAGCAGATACCGATGAGGCCGCCGGTGTCGCAGATTGCTTTGATGACTTCGTCGGGCTTGGCGCGAATGTGATGCCGCAAGGCGTCGCATACCGTATGACTGGCGACCATCGGCTTCTTCGAAATTTGTGCCGCTTCGAGACTCGTTCGCCAGCCGCTGTGGGCGACGTCAACAATCACGCCGACGCGGTTCATTTCGGCCACGGCGGCGCGGCCGAGATCGCTGAGGCCGCCGTTCGCGGTCTCGGCGCAGCCATCGCCCAGCATGTTGCGGCGGTTGTATGTCACATGCATCATGCGGACGCCAAGTTGAAAGAAGAGCCGAATCGCAGAGAGCTCTTCTTCCACCGAGACCCACGTCTGCGGCAGAGGAACGCCGTTGCCACTGAAATAGAGGCAATGCTGCCCGGCTTGATGAGCGGCTTCAATATCCTGCGGTGAGGTTGCACGCACCAGGGTGCCCCGGAGGTTGTCCGACAGATACGTGAACCGCGCGAGCCGTTTGAGAAGCTGCAGGGGCTCCTGAGTTTCTTCACCGGCGTTCTGAAAGATGGCCATGACGCCGCTGCAACGCATGGCCTCGGCAAACTCGGCCCGTTCCTGCGGATCGAGCGCGGCTCGTGTCATCCCCATTTCTTCCTGCAGGTCCTGCACCTCAACATCCGATGCCCCGGCTTCAATCGCCGCGGTCATCTGCCGGTTGTCGAGCGCGGCCCGCGGTGCAAAACCGTAGGCGTCGAAGACCAATGTTTGTCGATGGAGCTCCAGACCGTGTTCAAGATGAGCCCGCGTCGGTTTGAGCAGATCGAGCCCCGCATCGCGCACGCGCTGGATGACCGGGTTTTCGGTGATGAGCAGCGGATCGCGATCGACGATGTATTTCTCCACCGGTTCAGCAGCGAGGACTGGAGTGATCGCACTGGCCGAAGCGGTCGCCACTGTTGTCGCGAGGAACTCGCGACGGGACCAACGGGCATAAGGCATCGAAGATTCTCGACCATCGCTCATCAATGCGGTTCCTCAAATGAGCAGCTACCGCATGGCCCTGGAGACCTGAGCGGCGGCAAGATCACGCGGGTGGGGTTGCACGGCCCGGGCGGGCAAGGTTGACAGCACCACGCAAATGGTTTCGGTTGCCGGATCGGCCCACGCCAGGGTTCCCGTTGAACCGGTGTGACCAAACGTGCGATCAGAACATCCCGCGCTCCCGGCAGTCGGTCCGACGGCGAGTCCCAAACCGCGCGGTGTGAATCCCGGCGGATTGTGATTCGTTGTCATCAATCGGGCCGTCTCGGGTTTGACGGCGTCACCTCGTTGGAAGAAAAATTCGGCCAGGAACCGGCCGACATCTGCGGCGGACGAATGACCACCACCCCAGGGTGCGCCCAGGTTTCTCCAGTAGAGACTATTCCAATCCCAGCTCTTCGCCGCCGGATCGCCGGCCCCGGCTTCCGGTGCACCGAATTCCGTCTGACATGGCATCACGCCTGCCAACGCGAATCGGCCTAATCCGAGGGCACTGTGTTTCATCCCCAGCGGTTGGAAGACGACGCGATCCACAAACGTTTTGATCTCGACGCCACTGATGAGCTCCGCAAGATGAGACGCCAGCAGGATCGCCATGCTGGAATACTGATACCGTGATCGTGGCTTAAAACTCAACGGCACGCGCTGCGCGTATTCCACAAACTCAGCCAGCCCTGCGTGTTTACCCCGCAGCTCTGCGTTGTTCGGTAGTTGATCCGGCAACCCCGACACATGCGTGAGCAGATGCCGCAGCGTGACATCTTCGCGACCGTCACTGGTGAACTTTGGTAGAAACTTTTTCACGCGATCGTCGAGCGAGAATTCTTTTTTGTCGAACAGTGTCATCAACGCCGTGATGCACATGGGCTTCGTGATCGATCCCAGCAGGAACGAAGCGTCATCGGAAAGTGCCTTCCCGAATCGTTTGGTGAATGTGGTCTCCCTTTTCCGGACATGCAACACTGCGGAAGCCATTGGTCCGGTTGCAACGGCCTTCTCCAACACTTCCGCGGCGCTGCCCCATTGCTGGTACTTCAGTGAGGCCAGCACATTTGTCGCCCACGGGAAGGCCGCACTGCTTTGAAGAAACAGACGTCGGTTCATGCCTGTCAGCCCTCGCAACGGTTGTTCTTATGCTGACTTCAGTACGTCCAGTTGCACGTCGATCCCTTTGCTCGTCGGCATGCCGGACCCGTGCGTGTCGCCACTCATCAGCCGACTGGAAATGTCTCCGTAGGCGATGAACAACAAGCCTTCGGGAAGTTCGTCTTTCTTCGCCGTGGTGACGGCGACTTCGACGGCCCCCTGCTCGCTGGTCAGCCGCACGCGGTCGCCGTTGACCAGCCCGAGTCGCGTCATGTCTCCTGGGGCGACTTGCAGGGTGTTGATCTCGGTCTGGTACTTTTCGAGGAATTTCCCCTCGCTGATGCCGCAACCTTGATCGGCTGTCCGACCGGGAATCAGGATAAAGACGTTCGACATGGATGATGATCGCTTGTTGGAGATCGTTACAAGTCGTTTAAAATCGCTTGCGATTTGCGGAATCTCATCGTTTACAGTCATCGGAATTCGGCGAACGCAAACGACGGCGAGTCTACGGAATCCACCCATCGGCGGTCCAGCCGCGCGCGAGATTGTACGCCCGAATCAACGTTTGCAACCGCTCCGGTGAGAGTTGCGATCGGGCATCTTCTGGTAATGCTTGCCGCAACAGCCGGGGTGGCAGTGTGTCTTCGGCTGGGGTCCATCCGGCGCGAATATTGAACCGTTTCTTGGCCGTCACAATGTGGGCTGCTGTTCGACGCAGCTCGGCAGCGGTGACATCCCAGCCGGTGACGTGGTGGAGAATCTCGGCGGACTCGGCGAAGAAGTCTACAAACACGCCCCGCAGGAATTTGCACAGAATTAATGAGTCCATCAGCGCGGCTTTGTCTTCGGTCTCGATCGCCAGAACCGCAGCTTCAGGACCGACATCACGCCGGTCGACGGCTTCCGAGAAATCGACTTCGTAGGCCCCGGACCGGTTATGATCGGCCCCGCGCGAACCGACGGCGAATCCGAGTGCCATCGTTTGCAGTCCGCGCGGGTCATACCCGGGGATCTCCAATCCCTTCACCTGCGGAGCAAAATCGATGGTGTTGTGGCCGATGTCGAACGCGAGCTGTCGACTTCCGAGCGCCAGGCGTCGTCCCAAGCCTTGGCCCTGAACAATCATGTCGAGCGCACGCAGCAACGAGGCTCCATCGCCAAACCGTAACCACGGTTCATCGAGGAAACCGCGCTCCACCAGTTCCATCGCAAAAGCAATGGTGCCACCCGCGCTGATGGTGTCCAAGCCGCCGTCATCGCACTTCTGACACGCCTCGAGAATTACATCGGAATCATCAATTCCGCACAGCGGCCCCAGCGCGAAAAGATTCTCGTATTCCAGACGGACGTCCCCCTTGCCGTTGCGTTGTCCGTAGAGATGCTCGCAACCAATGGTGCAGGCTGCGCAGGAAGTGCGGGTCCGATCACGGGCAACGCTCAACTCTTCTGGTGAGATCGCACTTGCCCCGGCAAAACTTCCGTGCTGAAAATTGCGCGTCGGCAACACATTGAGGCGGTTGAATGTCAGCAAATTCGACGCTGTGCCAAGTTCACGATACTTCGCTGTCGCCGGGCCGAACGATTTTTCGGAGAACTGTCGGGCAAGATCAACCAGTTTCTGGGGATGAGCCCATGCACAGCGACGAGAGCCACGGACCATCACGGCCTTGATGTTCTTTGACCCGAGCACGGCTCCACTGCCACCACGGCCGGCGTGGCGGCCATCATGCGAAATCGTGGCGTACCGCACCAGACGTTCACCCGCCGGACCGATCACCGCACTGGAAAAATCGTGACCGAACCGTGTCCGCAGTTGTGCTTGTGCTTCACGTGTGGTCGCCCCCCATGTTGAGCCGGCTGGTTCGAGTGTGACGCGTTCTTCATCAATCACCAGCACCGACGGTTTCACCGCACGGCCGACAATCACAATGGCGTCATGCCCGGTTTTCTTACCAGCAATTGCGAATCCGCTGCCGGCCAGCGAATCGTTGATGCGACCGGTGAGCGGACTTTTTGACACAACCGCGAACTTGGCCGACGTCGTTAACGGACTGCCGACCAGTGGACTGAAAACGAAGACCAGCGGCGCTTCCGGCGAGAGCGGATCCGCTTCCGGCGCGCCGGCTTCCAACAGCAAATCAACGCCTAACCCACTACCGCCGAGACAACGCCGTAACCGGGATTCTTCCAGCGCAATCCGTTGCGCAGAACCGTCGGTGACGTCGATTCGCAGGTAGAAACCGTGATAGCCAAACGGCGGCGTCACAAAGCAGGTCCGGTGAGAGGTTGCTGTGGAAGATTTCGTTCACGATACCACACCGATTAAAAGAACCGCGTCCAGATTCATTTCGTCGTCGGTTTGAACGATTCAAAGACATCCGCCAGGACTTTGTCCGCAAGCCGGTTGAGCTCTTCGAGAATCATTGGCTCCGCCTCCGGCAACAAGGGCGACATGTTCGGTTCGTAGCCGCCGTATTGGTGTGACTCGGCAGTGCAGATGTAACCGAGGCTGCCATTTGCGTAACCGACCACGAGGGGAATGGCCCGATCGGCGATCGCTTCCTCAATCTGAAAACCGTATTCGACCATCGGCTCACCCGGGATCGTCAGCAGCAGAAAATCCCCTACGCGCAACGCCTGCATCTCACATGCCAACTTTTCTTTTTTGCCGGGCAGTTCGATCACACTGCGGGCGACCTTCAGCGGATAAATCGTCTTTCGTTTGGAGAGTTCCTCGCGCACCACGGCCCGGTCCGCGGCGCGGACAACCGCACACCCCAGATTCCGGCCGGTCCATTTGATGTCGGCGTCATCGCCGCAACGGTAGGGCACTCCCGGCAGATTCGGGCGGATGTCCCCCGCGCATCCTTGCAGGAAAAGAGTCTTCGTTGTGGGCCCGTAGATCGTTTCCACAAACGTTTGCGCTTCACCGGGGAAATCGGCACTGATCTTCGGAAATCCATTCGGAAACGGCGGCGTGAGTTTATCGCCCCAGGTGAAAACACAGGGATGACAGACCGCATGCATCAGGACGCTCATCGGTTCCAGCGTGCGCCCGTCATCGATCCGCAGCACTTTCACTCGGTGATCGCATGGTCCATCCGGATTGAGCCGTACCACCGCGCGACCATTGATGACCTTGCGGCGGTTGATATTGAAATCGATGCGGTCCTCGCCGTAGCCGATCGAGACCGGCCGCAGTTCCTGGACCGCATCGGCGGCGGCGGTCGCCAGTTTCGTGATCGTTTCACGACTCCAGGCGGAGTCGCGTGACCACCCCGGTCCGGAGTGATTGTGCGATGTCGCTACAAGGATGTTGTCGAACGGCGTGTCCGTCGGCTTTCCAATCGCCCCGCGGATGTCATCGACCATTTCCGTTGGTGCGTTGATCAAGTCCAGCGTGACAATCGCCGCGCGAGTCTGCTCGTTTTGCAACAGCAGGATCGCGGCACGAATCGGATCACGTACGCCATTCGTTGGGCGTACATGTCCCACGACCGGCGTGTCCCCCGGCGGCGTGATGTCCACTTTCACCACCGCTGCCCACAGGTTGGACTCCACACGGAAGACCGGCGCTTCGTCCGCGCGGAGCGAGCTCGCCGTCCAGACCCACGCCAACGCTCCCCAGACGACAACCGTGCGACAAACAGAAGTCATTGGAATCTTTCAGCAAGTAAACCCGCGAAACTTCGGTAAGCAGACATTAGGAGTGTAACTCCGACGCCTGGCGGGTCACACTGAACTGTTGCTTGCAGGGAAGATTCCCACTGGCGGCGCCCGCGTGGATTCTTGCGGGAACAGTGCCGTCCCGTGCGGCGTACGGTACGATTCCGTGCAAGTTATGTGATCGTGTGAGTCCAATCGTGATCGGAGTCGTGGAGATGGTAGGGCGTGTTTTTCAAACCATCATGATCGGATTCTCGTTGCTGAGCGTGTGGTCGACCACGGTTGTGACAGGGCAGGGACCATCTGATCCCGCCACGGTGATGGAGATTCATCAGAGCGGCCTCCTGTTCGATGGCCACAACGATTTGCCATGGCGGATGCGCGAATTGGCGGGCGGCTCGTTTGATCGACTTGACATCTCGGTATTGCAGCCGAAGCTGCATACGGACATCCCGAAGCTGAAGGCATCGGGGGTGAAAGCCCAGTTCTGGTCGGTCTATGTCCCCGCGGAGACGGACGTCACGGGCGACGCCCTCGTCAAGACACTGGAACAGATTGAGATCGCGCATGCGATGTTCCGGCGCTATCCGGAGACATTCGAGCAGGCCCACACCGCAGACGATGTGGTGCGGATTGCCCGGTCTGGAAAGATCGCATCGATGCTCGGCGTGGAAGGCGGGCATTCGATGCAGGGATCGCTGCCGATTCTCAAAAAGTTCCATGAGCTCGGGGTGAGGTACATGACGCTCACGCACAATAAGAATCTCACCTGGGCTGATGCGGCCAATGACAAACCGGAGCATGGCGGATTGACCGAATTCGGCGAAGAAGTGGTCCGCGAGATGAACCGGCTGGGAATGCTGGTCGACATCTCGCACGTTTCACCGGACACGATGCGTGACGCTTTGCGAGTGACAACCGCGCCGGTGATCTTTTCGCACTCATCAACCCGGGCGCTGACGGATCATCCGCGCAATGTTCCCGATGATATTCTGCGCGAACTCCCCAAGAATGGCGGCGTAGTGATGATCAACTTTTTTCCCGGATTCATTGTGCCGACGGAAGAATTGAAACGGGACAAAGAGGCCCGCGGGACATTACAGAATGTCGCCGATCACGTGGAGCATGCGATTAAGACCGCGGGGATTGATCACGTCGGCCTGGGCGGCGATTTTGACGGGATCAATCGGGTCCCGGTCGGTCTGGAAGACGTGTCTACCTATCCCGCGCTGACGCGAGAACTCGTCGGCCGTGGCTACAATCGCGACCAGATCCACAAGCTGCTCGGTGGCAACATTCTGCGCGTCCTTCGTGCCGCAGAGAACGTGGCGAAAGCTTCGCGCAAATGATCGACCTGTCAGGCATGACTCTGTGTCTTGCACTCACTGAAGCCGTGCTGGATGCCGCGTGTGCCAGCGGTTACTCGCCCAAATCCTTGGCGAGTTCCAAAGCCCCGGCATGATCGGGATGTTTCTTCAGCACGCGGTCTAATCGTTCGCGGGCTTCGGCATCGCGACCGACGTCGTGGAGCGCCCGGGCACATTCGACTTCGCTGTCCGGTTGGCCGGGTTGTAACTGGCACGCAACCTCCCACTCGGCGGCGGATGACTTCAGGTCCTTCTCCATGCGGAACCCACGGGCCAGCAAGCGGTGAATCTCCGCATCGAGCACATCAACCTGTAATGCCATTTTGGCGAAGCGCACGGTCCGGGGTCCGTCACCGTCTTTGAAGGCTTCTTCGGCTAGAATTTTGCGAGCCTTCACATCATCGGGATCGATCGCTGCCACACGTTCCAGCGCCGCCACACGCATGGCCCGGTTGCTGACGGTCTGTGCTGCCGTAGCAATGCCGCGCGGCCATTGCGGATCGTCAGGGAACTTTCCCTTAGCGGCATTGAAGACGGTGAGAGCCCCTTCGGCGTCCTGGAGTTTGAGCCGCGTCTGACCGAGGACCGCGGTGAGTTGAGGCTGGGGTTGCTCCGCAAGCCAGGCTTTGGCGAGTGTCACCTCAGCCCCTTCCAGATCGTCCCGTTGCATCTGACAGCGAGCCACCACCAAGGCCGCACGGACATGATTGGGATCGGCGTCGAGCACATCCTGTGCGAGTGATTCTGCCCGCGAAAACATCCCCTGCCGCATCTGCCACTCGGCGTAAGCCGCGCGGACATGGGGATCGTCCGGTTTCTCAGTAAACTCCTTGCGTACCTGCGTGAAATCGAGTTCAGGCAACGTTCTCGCGGTTGCCAGTCGGCTGACGCGCTCTTTCAGAAAGGTGATGTAGCCCGTTTCGAGATCGGCTTGATCGACTTGAAACGCCTGCTTCACAGCGACCGAAGTCGAGCGCGTGGTCCGATACGCCTCCAACAATTTCGCAAGCGATTCCTTCCCGAAGCGCTGTTCGAAGTAATCCGAGTAGAGCACGCTCTGACAGTACGCAAAGTTCCAGTCATCGCGTGATTCCGCCTTTTGAAAGCCGAGGTGCAGATTGTCCAGGTTCCGCAGATTGTTCGCGGCGACTCGTTGTTGCAGCAGGCGGTTCCAATCCATCGGCATCGGGTACCCTTCCGAGCGTGTGGCCAAGGCTTCGGTATACCAATGTGGAATGTTGAAGTCGGTCTGCTGCAACGTCACCACATGAATGAATTCGTGCTTCAGAACGCGGGCCCAGTTGAACGGTTCCTCGGTGGCCGAGGGAGACGTCAGGGCAATGATAGTCCCGGTTGAAGCCCCAATTGTTTGGATCCACGGCAGTCCGACCATCCGGGCACTGAACCATTGATGTCCTGCGAGTCCCTTGGCCTTGTTGTAGATTTCGATCTGTGTCCGCTGCGGCGGTTCGTAGCCGTACTCGCCGGTGATAACGGGATAAATCTCTTCGAGATACTCGGCCATATACTTCGCCAGAACCGCATCCAACTGCGCATCGGCCCGAATCACAAAATGTGGCGTGGTCGTCGCCGCATAGTCATCCAGTACCCGCATCACCTTGCGGAGATTGCTCACCCGTACGTGATACGGATCGGCCTTGAACGCGTTATCGAGCAGTTTCTTCGCTTCCGCCACGCGGCCGGTTTGAAATAGCAGCCGCCCGAGTTCCGTCTTGGGGCGAGACAACTGTGGCATCGTGACGATTGCCTGCCGATAACACTTCTCGGCAAATGCAAACTTCCGCTGCGTTTCGAACAGTCGGCCCAGTTCATCGAGAAAGTAACCTGGCCGCGGATTGTGTTTCGCCAGTTCAACGACGATCGCCTCCGCAGGCGTTGGTTCGGGCTTCCATTCAGCAATCTTGTCGAGATGGCTCAGCAGCTCACCCAATCGCTCGGGAGTCGTGGCATCCCCTTGCAGGATCAGCAGGAAGACTTGCAGTGCGAGCGTCTTCTGCCGGAGCGGGTTGCCTTCGAGGGATTCTTTCAAGCGTTGATTCGCGAGCGGAAAATCGCCCTGCAGGACCCCGAGTTCCGCGGCGATCCGTAATGTTTCCGGATCGTGCGCATCGATAGCGAGTGCCCGCTGGATTGCCTGCTCGGCTTTGGCGTAGGCCAGATCTTCCGCAAACCCTGCCGCCAGAGTGCGGTGAATGTCGATGGCCCGCGGGTTGATCGCCAGACCTTTCGTCAGTTCGGGTCGGCCTTCCGATTCGTTGTATTTTTCGAGCAGCAAACTTCCGGCGATGGCATGAGCTTCCCAGCATGCCGGATCCGACTTGAGGGCATCCGCACACAGTGTGTTGACGGTGAAGTCAAAGATCTGCGACACGCTCTGCCAGCGGGCATATTGAGCTGACCCGCGGGCGATCAGTGTCAAAGTCTCGGCATCGGTCGGTTGCGCACGGTTGTAGTACCGCACGAACCATCGATATCCTTCCAGCGCAGCTTTGATGTCGCCGCGTTCGGTTAGCAACTCGGCTTGAATCCAGCGGGCCTGCGGGTCATCGGGGCTGAGTTTGAGCGTGGCATCGACCGCCGCCTGCGCTTCCGGATAACGGCCCTGCTCAAACTGTTGCCGCGCCCGTTCCGCAAACAATCGCGGCCATTTGCCATCCTTGGACAACACATCGTCGAGGACTTTGGCCGCAGCGTCACGATCCCCGCTGGACCATAGCGCCCGTGACCAGCCGCGAATCACCTCTTCGTCCTGTGGCGATGCCGCGGCCAACTCCGCATACGCTTCGACCGCTTCTGCATATCGTCCGTGTTGCAGATGCTCGCGCGCTTTGTCCAACGGCGCATCGGCAAACGCGGCACAAACCAGAATCGATAACCAACCACAGTTCATGGCAAGCTCACGCACAGCATGCGAATCACAACGACTTTACTCTAACACCACCCACATCGAGCCGCGACTCGGACTTCCGGCCACAACTCACCAACGCATGCATTTGAACAGATGCGTTGTTGAACTCCGTCTGTTACAACCTCCACACCAAAAGCGCTCGGACCGTATTCCTGTTCCTACCGAGGCGATGATGCTTTCACGACGTTCGTTTCTGACGGCGACCGGTGCCGTTGCTCTTTCTGCACCATGGGCGTGGTCTGCTCCCGCGGCCGATGGCCCCAAAAAACGGCTGGCGATTATCACCACCGAGTGGCGGTATCGTTCCCACGCCTGGCATATGGGAGAGCGGTTTCTGGTCGGCTATCCGACGCGCGGCGGCTGGCATCGCCCGCCGTTCGATGTCGTGGCGGCCTACGTCGACCAGAAACCGGACACCGATCTCAGTGTGTCGCGCTCGAAGGAGTTCGGCTTTCCGCTCTACAAGTCCGTCGCGGAGGCCTTGCGCTGCGGTGGAAAATCCCTCGCCGTGGATGCCGTGTTGATCATCGGTGAACATGGAGACTATCCGAAAAACGAGTATCAGCAGACAAAGTACCCGCGGTACGAATTCTTCAAACAGACCACGGACGTTTTCCGGAAGGATGGCCGCGCGGTACCAGTCTTCAACGATAAACATCTCTCGTGGAAATGGGATTGGGCCAAGGAAATGGTCGACATTTCGCGCGAATTGAAGTTTGCGTTTGCCGCCGGGTCTTCGCTGCCGGTGACCTGGCGCATGCCCGCGATCGACATGCCCTACGGTGCCGAAGTCGAAGAAATGCTCTGTGTGGCGATCGGCAGCATCGACAGCTATGACTTCCACGCTCTCGAAGTCATTCAATGCATGGCGGAGCGTCGCAAAGGAGGCGAGACCGGGGTTAAAGCTGTCACCGGGCTGCGTGGTGAAGCGGTGTGGAAGGCGATGGCCTCCGGTGGCTGGACGGCAGGCGGGTGGGATCCACGCTTGTTTGAAGCCTGCTTGTCCCGAACGCAAACACTGGCTCAGCCGGAGACGTTCAGTCACCGCTACCCCACAGTCGAGCAAATCCGCGATTGGGTGAAGGATCCCGTCATGTATCGGATCGAGTATCTCGACGGGACTCGGGCCACGATGCTGCTACTGAACGGCTTGGTCGGCGACTTTACGTTTGCGGCAAAGTTGAAAGGGCAGGCGGAACCGCTGTCGACGTTATTCTACTTGCCGCCCAATCCGAACGTGACGTACTCCGCATCGTTGATGTCCAAGGCGGAAGAGACGTTCTTGACGGGCCGCGCTCCGTGTCCGATCGAACGGACTTTGCTGACATCAGGGATCGTCGAAGCGGGGTGTCGCTCACTGGGGACAGGCGAGCAGCGGGTGGAAACACCGTATCTCACAGTGAACTACCTAGCCCCACAAGCTTCGACTTTTGTTCGCGACTGAGCCTGTATTGAAAGATCGAAGGATCTTCATATACCAAGGGAAGAGCGATGCATTGCCGGAGGTGAAACACCCGTGTTGCGGACACTAAACAGTCCGCATGTCCACTCGTTCTCGGACCGGAGTCTGTCATGACCGCTATCTCCGCTCCCGCTGCGCAACTTGGCGCTTTCTTGACTTCGGGAAGCGAAGAATCTCCCTCCAAAGTATTTTACCTGACGATCCTCCGTGACAGATCACATGATGCCGATCAGTCCGTTCTGCCGGCATGAATGTGCATAACTCCACATCCCTGGAGGATTTACCGATGCGAATGCTGCTTGCGAGTCCGATTGGCGCGACGAGACGAGTGCTCGAAAACTGGATGGTCCCGTTGGGACATAAAGTTCTGACGGCCGAAAACTACGACAGTGCCACCCGGCAACTTCTGGCAAACCCCGCACTGGAAATGGTGATTACCGAGTGGCTTCTTGGTGGTAATACTGCCTACGACTTATTGATGAAAGCGAAGCAGGTCACTCGAGTCAGCGATGTTGCTGAAATTACCAGTGGCGTTCGGTTTGTTGTGATGGTGACTCCGGGTTGGGAAAACTCGCGGCTGCATCACCAGATGGACGCGCTCAAAGCCCTCGATCAGGTGGCCCTCGTCGACAAGCCGATCAATCGTGATACGATTCTGCGTGCGATCGCCAAATGTTCTCCCGCTCAAAACTGGGTAGCTGCTTCCGCAGCATCTCCCAGCGAGGTCTCTATTCCCAACCCTGTCGGAACGCCGATCCGAGGTGAGCAGCCTCTTCAACCGGCTTTTGCAGAAACCAAGAAAGCGCTCAGCTCACTCGTCCAACTGCATGCCGAAGCGCAGCAACACCTCAGCCATCTCTCTTCGCTGCTCGAATAAAAGCCATGTAGACCGTTGTCGTCGGCCAAGCCGATGCTTTGCGGCTGTGCCTGCCGTATGCCTGCTCGTCCACGGGAAAGTTTTCTTCGTTGAGACGCATCTCGACCGGGTGTGAATCACCATCTGCCGGTCGATGGTGCCGGTGCGTTCTCAACGAGGCATGCACTTCTACCGCGTGAATCGGTACACTCACTTCGAAAAGTGGGCTTCGACGCTGAATTCAGAGCGACGGAACGAGATGGCAGAGCGCGTATCGGCGGGGGTGTTGGCGTTAGCAAAGCCAGGCGGCATGACGTCGCGCGACGCCGTGAATGTGGTGCAACGCCTGGTGCGGCCGCTGAAAGTCGGGCATGCGGGAACGCTGGATCCGTTAGCCACCGGTGTGTTGGTCGTCTGCCTGGGTGGGGCAACCCGGCTGGTTCCGTGGATTCAGGACGGACGCAAGCATTATCGCGCGGTGTTTCGACTCGGACTGACCAGCGATACCGATGACATTACAGGCAACGTCGTCACGGCGGGAGACGCAGCTGCCATTGCCCGTACCGATGTGGAAGCCGCACTCGGGGTCTTCATCGGTTGCATCGAACAAGTTCCTCCTCAGTTTTCCGCGGTCCACGTCCAGGGCCAACGTGCCTACGATCTGGCCCGGCGTGGTGAAACGGTGGAGTTGGTCGCGAAGACGATCGAAGTGGAATCGATCACTTTGATTGAATGGAATCCTCCCGATTTCACGGTCGAGATTCTTTGCGGCAGCGGCACCTATGTCCGTTCCATCGGTCGCGATCTGGGACAACGTCTCGGTTGCGGCGCGGTGATGACCGCCCTCACACGCCTTGCCGTCGGTCCATTCTCGCTTGAGAACTGTGCTCAGCTCGATGAATTGGATCGAGATACGCTCTTGTCCCACGTCCATCCGCCGGCCTCAGCCGTTGCCCACTTGCCGACGATTGCGCTCTCCGTGGCAGATGTCGTCAAATTGCGCCAGGGTCAGCGCTGTCCGATCGGCGCGGAGGTGACCGCCGTATTCGGTCAGGATCATGCGGCGGTCGATGCACAGAACGACTTGATCGGAATCATCACCCCCACAGACGATCACCCGCCACGCTGGACTTCGCGCATGATGATGCCGTTCACGATGAATAGTGACGAGTAGATGATTTGCTGTTCTTCAACTTTCGATGTGCGGTCTCTTCCCTCGAGCTGTTCTCACGGTCGACGCTCGATTGTCGGCCAAACACGTAAATCGGGCGGATTGTTGGTAAACTCCCCTTTGAGACCGAGATTCAATGGCGACGATGGAGCAGTGACGAACGACGATGCAGGGTGTGGTGTCAGGCTGGGATTTTCCCGAATCACTGCGGCGGGGTTACGCCACGATCGGGAACTTTGACGGTGTCCATCGCGGCCATCAGGCCATGTTTAACCGATTGGTCACCACGGCCCGATCGGTGCACGCCCCCGCGATTGTCGTTACATTTGATCCCCCACCGCTGGCGCTGTTGCGACCGGAGGCGTTGCCCCCGCGGCTGACCACCATCGAACAGCGTGTCGAACTGGCCCACCGCGCAGGAGTCGATGCCGTCTGGATTCTCCCCACTACCTGGGACTTGCTGCGGTTAACCGCGCACGAATTTTTTCAGCGTGTCGTGGTCGATCGCCTCGCCGCCCGTGGATTGATGGAGGGCCCCAATTTCTACTTTGGCCGTGACCGTGGTGGCACCATCGATGTGCTGCAGCGATTCTGCGACGAGCACGGAATTGCGCTTGATGTGCTGGAGCCCGTGCTGATCGACGGCGAATGGGTCTCCTCCAGTGCCATCCGCACGGCGTTGCTGAATGGCGAACTGGCTTCGGCCCTAAAACAATTGGGGCACTCGTACCGACTCAGCGGACAAGTGGTTGATGGAGCGCATCGGGGTCGGACTTTGGGATTTCCCACGGCGAACCTTGCTCAAGTGGAAACGGTCATCCCGGGTCATGGAGTGTATGCCGGTCGTGTGGACATTGATGGGCAACGCTACGCTGCGGCGATCAATATCGGTCCGAATCCAACCTTCGAGGATGGCCCTGCAAAAATCGAAATCCACCTGCTCGATTTTTCCGGTGATCTCTATGGCCGCACGATAGCGGTGGATCTGACCCAGCGCGTGCGCGCCGTCCGTAAATTTGCAACGATCGAAGAGTTGCTCACTCAGATTCGTCAAGATGTAGAATTGGTGAGAAAGCTGGCGGACCGGGCAGATTCGGCAGATTCCGCTTGACGGGGAAGGTGGAATCCGCAGAATGCCTGACGGGCCGAGCCGCATCCCACCGCCAGGATGCTCGATTCAGCCGCCCACATGAACACGATGGCACCCGTCTGCGAGGAAGCAGCCGCGTGCGACACCCCTTTCAAAGACAACGGCCATGGAACGGCCCACGCCAATACCGCCGCTCCCCGTAAGCCTGCGGCAACTCTTTCCAAAGGCGTCGTTTCTGCACGGCGACGATCTCTCGGTTTTCGATGCGGTCGAACATAGCCGCGCCTGTCATTCCGGAGCCGTCTTTGCTGTCATTCGCGGTACAAAAGCCGACGCCGCCGATTTTGTGAAAGAAGCCCTCAATCGGGGTGTCGCAGGGTTGATCGTCGATCGTCCGCTGCCTGACGTCCCAGTGACCCAGTGCGTAGTCCCGGATGTTCGCCGGGCTTACGCCGAAGTTTGCGCTCAGCTGGCGCGATTACCCTCGACGCAGATCGACATTGCCGGCATCACTGGGACCAATGGCAAGACGACCGTGACATGGATGATTCGGGCGATCCTGCAACGGGCCGGTCGCACTGCCGGAGTCTTGGGAACGGTCGAGTATTCTGACGGTTTTCGGTCGGAAATATCGAACCTGACGACTCCCGATTCGCGGACGTTGCAGGGCTGGCTGGCGCGGATGGTGCAACACGGAACCAAAGCCGCGGCCATCGAATTATCGAGCCATGCGCTTCATCAGGGTCGCGCCGTGGGAACCCGGCTGGCAACGGCAATCGTCACAAACGTCACTCAGGACCATTTTGACTATCACTCAAATTTTGAAGCCTACCGTGACAGCAAAGCCCAAATTGTGGAAATGGTCGCCTCTGGTGGCATCCTCGGGCTAAATGCCGATGATCCCGGTAGCTGGTCTCTCCAATCGCGCGGCTCAACGTCCGTGCCCGTGGTTTCATTCGGATTAACTCCCGCGGCTGAAGTCTCTGCGCAGATTCTCGAAGAATCTCGCCACGGGACGCGCTTCCGCCTGGGATTACACGGCCGTAACGCCGAGTGCGCCACAAAATTGATCGGTCGACACAACGTTTCGAACTGTCTGGCGGCGGCGGTTGCGGCATCACACATGGGCATTTCTCTCGAAGACATCGTGGCCGGACTGGAACAGTTTCACTGTGTTCCGGGGCGGCTGGAACGAATCGATTGCGGGCAGCCGTTCGATGTCTTTGTGGACTACGCGCACACGGATGATGCCCTGCGGCGTTGCTTGCAGAGCGTCCGCAGCCTCACGCCGGGCCGCGTGCTATGTGTATTTGGAGCCGGTGGCGACCGCGATCGGGCCAAGCGTCCCTTGCTGGGGCGCGCGGCGTCTCTGGCTGATCTGGCGATCATCACGAGTGATAATCCGCGGAGTGAAGCCCCGCTCCACATCATTGCGGAGATCGTCGCCGGGATGTCGACAGACAGTCGTCAGCGGATGGTCGAACCCGATCGAGAAAAGGCGATTCAGCTTGCATTGCAGGCCGCGCGTGCGGGAGACTGTGTTGTCATTGCTGGCAAGGGCCACGAGCGGGAACAAATCATCGGTGGTGACCGATTGCCGTTCGATGACCGGACCGTCGCACGGTCGGCGCTACTCGAGTTGCACAAGAACAACATTCGACGAAGTGCGTGAAGAAGCCCGGAGATGGGGCCTTTTCAAAGCACAGAGACCAATATGGATCGGTTGCGACTGGCGGAATTGGCACACGCAACCGGAGGGGAACTTCGGTCCGCAGACGCATCATTCGAAGTCTCGCGCGTGTCGATCGATTCCCGAACGTTGAACCCCGGCGATCTTTTCTGGGCGTTGCCGGGGGAACGAACCGACGGACATCAATTCGCAGCGGCCGCTCTGGAGCGGGGTGCTCCAGCCGTGGTCTGTCAGGCCGACCGAGCCGACACCTTGAGTGGCCCTCGAATCGTTGTTGAAGACACCTTGGCCGCGCTGCAGCGGCTTGCGGCCTGGTACCGGGCGCACCAAGATGCGCTCCTCATCGGTGTCACCGGCAGCGTGGGTAAGACGACCACGCGCGGGCTGATTCATGCGGCCTTATCGTCGCAGTTTTCCGGAGTGCAAAGTCCGGCGAGCTTCAACAATCATCTTGGTGTGCCACTCAGTCTGCTGGAAATCGAGCAGCATCATGAATTTGCCGTCCTCGAATTCGGTGCGTCTCATGTCGGAGAAATCCGCGATCTAACCCGGATGGCCCAACCGGAAGTGGGCGTCATTACGGCGATTGGCCGTGCCCATCTGGCGGGCTTTGGTGGCATCGAAGGCATCATCCGCGGCAAAGGCGAACTGCTGGAGGCGTTGCCGCCCACGGGGTTCGCCGTACTGCCGGGTGACGATCCGATCACACGGAGTTTGGCGTCGCGCGCGAATTGCTGCACACTGTTTGTCGGCGAGCAGGCCGATAACTCCGTGCAGGCAACACACGTGGCCGCACAGGATGACAAACTCTCGTTCACGGTCGACAAGGCCGAATTCTGCGTGCCGGTCACTGGACGGCATCACCTGACAAACGTGCTGATCGCTGTCGCCATCGCGCGAGAAATCGGTATCGACATGACGGCAATTGCTGAGGGATTATCACGTTATGTTCCCTCCCCAGGCCGGTGCGAATGGAAATCCATCGGCCCGTGGCGGGTGATCGATGACACTTACAATGCCAGTCCAACCGCGATGATTGCCGCGCTGGAGGTCTTGAGTCGTGCCCACACGTTGCCGGGCCGACGCCGATACGCCGTGCTCGGGGATATGCTTGAGTTGGGAGATGCCGCCGGGGGCGAGCACCACACACTGGGGGCGACCGCGGCCCAAATGCGACTCGATGGAATCCTTGCGTGTGGGGAGTGGGCATCGGCCGTGGCCGAGGGTGCGTCTCGCGCCGGAATTCCTCCGGGACGGATCGTCGCCACGCCGCAGTTGGATGTGCTGCTCACCGTGCTGGATTGCTGGCTCGAACCGGGCGATGTGGTGCTGGTGAAGGGCTCTCGCGGAATGCAAATGGAACGGGTGATAGACTGGCTGCGTCAACGTGCGAACGACATGATGCCCGCTTCTCACTCGCGCTGTGCCTGACGAAAATCGACACCTATGCTCCATTGGTTACTGCATCAATACGGCGACACCTTGAATCGACTCGAGTTTGTCGCGCCGGGAGATACGCGCGTCTATCTCACGGCCCGGACGGCGCTGGCTGCCGCGACATCGTTTCTCGTTGCCTGGTTGTTTGGCCCGATTGCGATCCGTTGGTTGAAGGCGAATTTTCAGGAACGGATCGACAGTGCCTCTGCGCGGCTGAATGAACTTCACGCGGCAAAAAATGCCACACCGACCATGGGGGGGCTGTTCATTGTTGCGGCGATTGTGACCGCCGGTGTGTTATGGGGAGATTTGAGCAGCCCGTATGTGCAGCAGGCGCTCGTGGTCGTGGTCACATTCGGAGCGCTCGGAGCGGTCGATGACTGGATCAAAATCCGCACGGCGAAACGGGGGCTCACGGCCCGACAGAAGTTCGCCGTGCAATGTGTCCTAGCGGTCGCCGTTGCCGTGTGGCTGTATCAGACGCAGCAGCATCGACCGAGTGGACTCGATCTGATTGGACCGTTCGGCCGTGTGATTGTCCCGCTCGGAATGCTGTTCATTGCGTGGGCGGCGCTGGTGCTGGTGGGGGCTTCCAACGGCGTCAATCTGACCGATGGGCTGGACGGTCTTGCGGGGGGCTGCCTGATCTTTGCCGCGTCGGCTTTCACGGCGCTTTCGTATCTGTCCGGGCATCGGCTGATGGCGGAGTATCTGCACATTCCGTATCTCGCCGGGGCAGGGGAACTTGGTATCCTCTTCGGGGCGATGGTCGGAGCGATGCTCGGCTTTCTCTGGTACAACTGCTACCCGGCAGAAGTCTTCATGGGTGATACGGGCTCGTTACCGGCTGGCGCACTGTTGGGCTACGGCGCACTCGTAATTCGTCAGGAAGCGCTGCTGGTCCTCGTCGGCGGTGTCTTCGTGATGGAAACCCTCAGCGTGATTGTGCAAGTCAGCTGGTTCAAATGGACGAAAAAACGCCTGTTGCTATGCAGCCCGCTCCACAACCACTATCTCTTCCGCGGCGATCACGAGATGAAAATCGTGGTCCGCTTTTGGATCACCGCCGCACTGCTGGCGCTGCTCGCCGTGGCGAGTCTTAAGATCCGGTAATTGGCGGTAAAACAGACTCCCACACTGCTGTGCGCCGTTTCCAGTGATCTCATCTCAAATCGAGACCACTGGAAAGCGTTCTGCGCGTGGCGCGAAACCGCAAGCGGTGTGGGCTGATCGGTTGACGCCTCATCACGGCAGCACATGAATTCGCAGGTTCCGGAACTGCACGGGTGCCCCTTCGGATTCCAGGCACAGGAAGCCTGTCTTCGGTTCGCAGTTCTCACCTCCCGAGACTTCTTCGCCGTTGACCGACAACCGGACCACACCGTCAACCGCCTTGATGTAGTAGTGGTTCCATTCGTTGACCCCCTTGCTCAGATTCTTCTTCGGAAAACTGCGGGAGCCATTCGGCGCGGCCGGGGGAAAGGGTTTCATCTTGGAAGTCCCGACTGGGAAAACATCACCATGCGTGGTGAACCAGTCGGATTTCTTGCCGTTCTTTTTCTCATACTGCTCGGCATAACCGTGGTCGAGGACCTGCACTTCGATGCCGCCACGAGCCAGGGTATTGCGAGGGAGATCTTTCAGAGCTTCATCAGGTGCCCAGAGAAAAATGCCGGAGTTCCCACCGGATGTGAGATGCCGCCATTCGGCAACCATTTCGAAGTTCGTCAATTTGTACTTCGTCTTCAGCATGCCGATTGGTTTGCCGGTGCAATCGCACAGTCCGTCTTTCCAAGTGAAGGTTTCGGGGTCGCAATTGACCTGCTCGAAGTCGGTCTCGGTGAGCGCACGCCAACCTTCACCATCCCCTTTGTTGAGCTTTGGTGCATCCCCTTCGGCGGCGACGAGTCCCGCTGCCAACAGACACCAGACCATGCTCGCCAATCCTGCTTTTCCGAACGTCGTCGTCATGGACGAACCTTTCTGTGGGGATAAGATCTCGCCGCCTTCTTCCAGCAACGCTGTACTGGCATGGTACCGTTCCACGCATCAGAGAACGAGCATGCGGAGCGATGGCGCGACAACGACTCGACTCGATGGTAAGATCAGTGCAGATTGCATCGTGAACATACACCGCGGAAAAACCAGAGTGAACGCAGCTGGCTCCGTGAAGTGTCCCGCGTTCGTGTTCCTCAATTTTCATTCTCTTCGCATCATTGGTCGCCATGACCGACGCCGATCCTCCACGTCCGCCGAGACGGCCACGTTATCGTGGGACACATCCGCGCGCCTTCACCGAAAAATACAAAGAACATCGTCCTGAGGCGTATCCCGACGATGTCGCTAAGATCATCGAGAGTGGAAAGACCCCGGCGGGGACACACCGGCCGATCATGGTTGCCGAGATTCTCGATGTCCTGCAACCACGACCAGGTGAAACCGTGCTCGATTGCACGCTGGGTTATGGCGGGCACGCGCAGGAACTGTTGAAAACGGTGCAGCCCGGCGGTCGGTTGCTGGGTGTCGATGCCGATGGTGTAGAACTCGTCAAGACGGAAAGCCGACTGCGCGCGTTGGGCTTTCCGACCGAAGCCTTGCTCTTCAAACGAATGAATTTTGCCGGAGCACCGCGTTGGTTGGCCGAAGTGGCCCCCGAAGGCGTGGACATGATCCTGGCCGACCTCGGTGTCTCGTCGATGCAGCTCGATGACCCAGCCCGTGGCTTCTCGTTCAAAACTGAAGGCCCGCTCGATATGCGGCTCAACCCGCTCAGCGGTGTTTCGGCGGCACAACGCCTGCAGCAATGGGAGCCAGAAGAGATCGTCGAAATCCTGACCGAAAACGCGGATGAACCCTACGCCACAGAGATCGCTGGCGCGATCGATCAGGCACGACAATCCCGGCCGATCACCACAACGACCGCGTTGGCAGTTGTGATTCGGCGTGCTTTGAAATCCATCGCGATTGAAGAGGATTGCGAGTTGTCCGTCCGCCGGGTGTTTCAGGCCATTCGGATTGCGGTAAACGATGAGTTTGGCGCGTTACAAGCCTTCTTGAGTCAGCTCCCGCATTGTCTGAAACCGGGCGGCCGTGTCGCCATCTTGACATTCCACTCCGGTGAAGACCGCCGGGTGAAGAAGGCGTTTCAGCGTGGTTTTGAGGACGGCGTCTTTTCGATGATCGCAACGGAAGTTGTGCGGGCTTCCCGAGACGAACAACGGTCCAACCCGCGCTCGTCGTCAGCAAAACTGCGGTTTGCCGTGCGGGCCCAATGATTTCGCCGTCTCCGTCCGGCCTCGCCGCGGCCTATGCCATCAATTCGTGGATGACATGGCCGTGAACGTCGGTGAGTCGGAAGTCGCGGCCGGCGACGCGGTAGGTCAGGCGTTCGTGATCGAAGCCCAACAGCCGCAGCATCGTGGCATGCAGATCGTGGGCATGGACCGGTTTCTCAACGGCACGGAAACCAGCTTCGTCGGTCGCTCCGTAAACTTGCCCGCCCTTCACACCTCCGCCCGCCAGCCAGCAGGTGAAACCGTAGTGATTGTGGTCGCGACCACTGAGTGATGGGAACTCTGCTACCGGTGTGCGACCGAATTCGCCACCCCAAAGAATGAGTGTCGAGTCGAACAACCCGCGCTGCTTCAAGTCGGCCAGGAACGCAGCGATCGGCCCATCCCATCCTTCCGCTAGATCTTTGTGCTGCTTGGCAAGACTATCGTGATTATCCCACGGTTGCCCGGCTCCGCTCCAGATTTGAATGAATCGCACGCCCCGTTCGATGAGCCGCCGCGTCAGCAGGAGCTGCCGTCCGTGAGTGCCAGTACCGTAAGCTTGCTGCGTTGCGGCGGTTTCCTGCTTCAGATCGAATGCATCGGTGGCTTCACGTTGCATCCGATAAGCCAGTTCAAAGGACTGAATCCGTGCTTCGAGGGCCGCATCACCAGGCCGTTCCGCGGCATGCCGGGCATTCAGCACCTGGACCATATCGAGTTCGGAACGTTGCTCGTCCGGTGTCCAGCGCGGGTTGCGAATGTTGGCGATCAACTTCTCAACATCGGCGTGCTGAGTGTCGAGGTACGTCCCCTGACAGGCTCCCGGTAGAAACGACGACCGCCAGTTTTGCGTGGCCACAATGGGATAACCGCCGGGACACATCACCACGAAGCCCGGCAGGTTGCGGTTCTCAG
Source organism: Planctomycetaceae bacterium (assembly GCA_041753475.1). Lineage (GTDB taxonomy): Bacteria > Planctomycetota > Planctomycetia > Planctomycetales > Planctomycetaceae > DSVQ01. Next base: position 77,258 of record JBGSUN010000179.1, read on the forward strand.
AGCCGAGCGCGTATGTCACCCACGCCCCCATGCTCGGCCGCGGCAACCGCCCGTCGCCGCAATTCATCATCAACAATGACGGTTCGTGATTGGGAACATCGGCATACATCGAACGAATGACCGCGATGTCATCAATGTGCGCGGCGGTTTTTGTGAAGAGATCACTGACTTCAATGCCGCTCTGGCCATATTTCTGGAAGGTGAACGGCGACCCCATGGCATGGCCGGTCTTCCGCTCGGTGCGCAGGTTCGGCATCGGCAGCGTCTTGCCATGAAACTCCGTCAACAGCGGCTTCGGATCGAAAGTATCGACATGACTCGGCCCGCCGTTCATAAACAGATGGACGACATGCCTGGCCTTTGCCGAGATCTGCGACGATTTCGGGGCCAGCGGATCGGGTGGTGCCGCCCACAGAGCACCGTCGTCCGCGAACAGCGCGGCCAACCCCACGGCTCCGCAACCGGCTCCGGATCGCAGCAGCATCTGCCGCCGTGAAAGATTGTGAATCGCCCGCTCCATCCGCAGAAACTCCGACAAGTTGGTTGTCAGCCCGATTGTCCATCCATCATGATACGCTGATGAATGGGGTTTTGTCTCCGTCTCGCGTCCGCTTCACGGAAGTCTCCAGTGCATTGGAATCCGGGAAGGGCAAGCAACGTCGATGAGGATGTCGTCTGTGAGAAGTGGTTTTCGACTTGGAGTTCTCTTGGCGCTGACTCTCTGCACCGAGAATCGCATCGTCGTTGCTGTCGATCGAGACGCCGAGGCCCACTTTGAAACCCATGTGCGGCCGTTGCTGGCGGCGCAATGTGTGTTGTGTCATGGGCCAGAGAAGCAGGAATCGGGGCTGCGGGTTGATTCACTCGAGGCGTTACTCAAAGGGGGCGATCGTGGCCCAGCAGTGGTCCCCGGAAAGGTGGACGAAAGTCCGCTGATTGAAATGGTTCGCCGCAGTGGTGAGGTGAAAATGCCACCGGCGGCGCCGTTGCCGGCCTCGCAAGTTGCCGCGTTGGAAGACTGGGTGCGGCGTGGTGCCGTTTGGCCGGAGACTCCTGGGAAAGGCCGTGTGCTTGGTGAAGCGTGGCGTGCCCATTGGGCGTTTCAGCCCATTTCATCGCCGATTCCGCCCACAGAATCGACCGGGCATCCGATTGATGCCTTCATTGCTCATCAGCATCGACAGCCGCAATTATCATTCGCGCCGGTTGCCGATCATCGCACACGATTGCGGCGGCTGTCGTACACCTTGCGAGGATTACCGCCGACGGCCGACGAAGTGGACGCGTTTGCTGCGGACACAACTCCCGATGCGTGGGAGCGTTGGATCGACCGGCATCTTGCATCGCCACAGTATGGGGAACGCTGGGGACGATACTGGCTGGATGTCGCGCGCTATGCCGACACCAAGGGGTACGTCTTCTTCGAGGACCGCAGCTACCCATGGGCATACACTTACCGTGATTACGTGATCGACGCCTTCAACCGTGATCTGCCGTACAACCGGTTTGTTCAGGAACAGCTCGCGGGGGATTTGCTCGATCCGATCGATGACCGCGAACCCCGGGCTGCGATGGGATTTCTCACGGTCGGTTCGCACTTCATGGGGAATGTCCACGACATCACCGACGACCGGATTGATGTTGCGATGCGCGGCATCATGGGGCTCACCGTGGCGTGTGCCCGCTGCCACGACCACAAGTTTGATCCGATCTCGCAGGCCGATTATTACGGATTGTACGGCGTCCTGAGGAGCACCGAAGAGCCGCTCGTTTCCCCGGCATTGGGAGCCCCGCCGCTGCATGAAGAGCACGAGTTCTTTGAACAAACACTGGCGCAGAAGCGTGCCCACCTGGATGCGTTCATTCGATCCAAGCACACGGCTGTCGTGAAGGGGGCCCGCACACGGATAGCGGAGTATTTACTCGCCGCCCATGCTGCTGATGATGCCCCACCGACCGATGATTTCATGCTGATCGCCGACCCGGACGATCTCAACCCGGCGATGATTGTTCGTTATGAAGCGTATCTGGAACGGTGGAAAACACAGCCGCACCCGGTGTGGAACGTGTGGTGGAAGTTTGCTTCGCTGCCAGCCAACGAGTTTGCGGCGCGAGCCAAGACGCTGTGTGATGAACTGGCAGCGCAGACCAACGACGTCCATCCCGTAATTCGCGCGCAACTGTGTTCCGCGCCACCGACGACGCTTGCGGAAGTGGCGCAGCGTTTTCATGACGCTCTGAAGAGCGTGGAAGACGAATGGCAGCAGTTCCCGCAGCGAGAAGCGGCTGGTGCTACGTTGCCTGATCCACAACGCGAATCGTTGCGGCAGGAACTCTATGGCCCGGCGGCCCCGGCGAATCTCCCTATGATTTTTGGTTGGGGATTCCTTTCACTCTTGCCTGACCGTGCCTCTCAAGGTGAATTTCAGCGACGATTAAAAGATGTCGAGCAATGGCTCATGACGGGGCCGACAGCCCCGGCCCGCGCCATGGCGCTGCAGGAATCGACACCGTTTTCGCCGCGACTGTTTCTGCGAGGCAATCCGTCACGCCCCGGTGACGACGTGCCGCGCGCATTTCTCAAGGCCTTTGCCGATGGGAAATCCTTCGAACACGGTAGCGGACGGCGTGAATGGGCGATGGCCATGACCAAGAAACGCAATCCCCTCACCGCGCGGGTGATCGTCAACCGCGTCTGGCAGGCCCATTTTGGCGTGGGACTGGTCCGCACCCCCAGTGACTTCGGCCTGCGAAGTGATCCACCGACCCATCCGGAACTACTCGACTATCTCGCCACGGAGCTAATCCGACATGATTGGTCACTGAAATGGTTGCAACGGCTCATTCTGACTTCGCAAACCTATCAGCAATCCAGCGTGGCAGACCATTCTCAGCAAGTGGACCCGGACAATCGGTGGCTGGCCCGCTTTCCACGCCGGCGGCTCGATCTAGAGGCGTGGCGCGACAGCCTGCTCAGCATCACCGACGCCTGGGATGACCGACTCGGCGGGCCCTCGGTTTCGATCTGGGGGAATCACTGGGTGCCGCGCCGATCGGTGTATGCTTACGTCGATCGCCAGGACTTGCCGAATCTTTTCAGCGTGTTTGACTTCCCCGCCCCTGCCGCAACGAGTGCCCAGCGCGATACGACAACCATCGCGCCGCAGGCATTGTTTCAACTGAATGGGCCGCTGTTACTGAACGCGACCGAACGGGTGTGGAGCCATTACTCAGTTCAACAAGCTACGACACGCGATAACCGGATCGAGGCCATTGTTCGTATGCTTTTCAGTCGCTCTGTAACCTTCGAGGAACAGACGCTGTTTGCGGCGTTCCTCGGTGAGAACCCCGATTCCGCGCGATGGATCCGGTTGATTCACGGGCTGATGCTGACGAATGAGTTTTGCTTCGTCGATTGAAGTCGGTATGCACTGTCAGTCATCAGCGCGGGGCGCGAAACCGCAAAGCGTGGATCATCGCTTTGCGGTTTCG
>JBGSUN010000180.1:0-14682 GCA_041753475.1 Planctomycetaceae bacterium
GGCGCTAGCCGCCGGTTCCGCGTGAAGAACCGGCGGCTAGCGCCTGGCCGCTCACGAACATCGCCTTTGAAAGCCTACCATGTTTTCGCATGTTGTTTTCCGCCCCGTGTTGATCTTGCTCGTGATGACGCTGGTCACCGCTGCGGTCCGTGCCGAGCAACCCGCGCAGCGCTGGCTTTATCTGCAAACCAATCTGCAAGTCGCGGAGAATGTGACCAAAACGGATGCACTGCTGCGACGGGCTGCGAAGGCGGGATACAACGGCGTCGTCCTCGCAGACTATAAACTCAACATTCTCGACCGTGTGCCCCAGCACTATTTCACCCACGCGGCTCAGGTCAAAAAACTCTGCAAAGAACTGCAACTCGAATTGATCCCGACCGTTGCGCCCATCGGTTACAGCCACGGACTGCTCGCTCACAATCCGAATCTTGCGGAAGGCATCCCGGTCAAGGACGCGGTCTTCAACGTCACCAAAGCCGGAGCGGTCGAACTCACCAGAAAGCCCCCGCTACTTCCTGGCAGTGGGTTTGAAGAGGCGAAAGCGCAGGCGGCGACCGGCTGGCAATTGCAGGACGGACCCGGTGAGTTCAGTTTCATCGACACAGAAGTGAAGCACGGCGGGCAACAGTCCCTGCGATGGGAACGGCAATCCGGCAAGGATTACCTCAATGCCCGCCTGTCGCGCTTGGTCAAGTGTGCGCCGCATCAACAATTGCATGCATCGGTCTGGATCAAAACCAAAGATTTTTCGTCCGCCAGCGACGTGAAGCTGTTTGCCATGGGAAGCGATGGTCGCGTGCTGTCGCATTCCAATGTCGGCGTGAAGCGCGATCAGGATTGGACGCAGCATCACGCGATCATCAACACGCTGGATAACACCGAGGTCCGGTTCTACTGTGGCACTTGGGGTCTAGGCAGCGGCACGCTCTGGATGGACGACGTGCAGCTTGCGGAGACGGCTTTCGTCAACCTCGTCCGCCGCGACGGTTGCCCGCTGCAAGTCGCCTCCGCGACTGACGGCACGGTCTTCGCGGAAGGTCTGGACTTCGAGCCGCTCAGCGATCCGAAGTTGGGCCGCATTCCGTGGGATGGCAACTTCGATGTCTATCATGAACCGCCGATGCTTCAACTCACGAAATCGTCCCGCATCAAACCCGGTTCGTCACTGAAAGTGAGTTACTTCCACACCGCCACAGTGTATGACAACCAGGTCTGCTGCTGCCTCGCCGACCCGGAAGTGTTTCAACTTGTGGAAGATCAGGTGCGGCGTGTCGAAGAGCTTTTTGCTCCCAAAACATACTTTCTGTCGCATGATGAAATCCGGATCGCCAACTGGTGCCATGCCTGTCGTCGTGACAATCAGACCGCGGGACAACTGCTCGCCGAGAACCTGCGGCAGTGTGTGGCAAGAGTCCGCAAAGTGAGCCCCGATGCCAAGCTCTGCATCTGGTCCGACATGTTCGACCCGCATCACAACGCGGTCGGCGGGCATTTCTACCTCGTCAACGGCGAACTCACCGGTTCGTGGGAGGGGCTGCCGAAAGATATGCTGATTGTGAACTGGAACAGTCAGAAGGCGATGAAGAGTCTGCCGTTCTTCAGCGAACGCGGTCATGCCAACCTGCTCGCCGGGTTCTATGACGATGACCCCGCGGCAATCAAGAAATGGCAGGCTGCAGGCCACGAGACGAAGTCCCGCGTCACCGGGGCGATGTATACCACTTGGCGTGACGATTTCTCCAAGATCGAAGAGTTCGCCCAACACGCCTGGGGCCGGTGAGCGACATCGGTACGGTCGACGCGATGGCATTATCGCAGTTGATCCAGGATCGAGGGGTCCTGGATCTCGTGATCTTTCGCGAGCAGCAGGACCTTCGACACAATCTCTGCGGTGCGCGGATCGTCATCGGCGAAGGGAAGGAACAACCGGCCGCGATGCTGCGCATGGACAGGGATGACGCACAACGCACCGCCGGGCAGCCGATGGACGTTGCCGCTGCCGAGATGGATCGCGTATTCGGCAAGCTTACCTTTGATGAGGACGCGTGGCGGTTTGATTTTCACGTTCTTCAATCCGAGGAGTGAGCACGTTTCCTGCACAAGTACTTCGCGCATTTCCACGGTCGAGGCAGTCGCTTCGGGATCGACGCCACCGCGATGGGCCACGCTGACCACGAGGTCGAGATCACGCATCACTTCGCTCAAGAGCCGGGGTGGAACCTCGGCGAGCTTCAGTGGTTTGAACAGATCGCGCTGGCTGAACATCACCGCATCGAACGTCATCCCTTCGACATCGAGTGGTGTGAATCCGCCGTAGCGGAAACTCACCGATGCCGTGATGCCTTCAGCCGGAAATGCTTTGAAGACGTCGTTCTCCGTGTGCCAGTTGCGGGCGTTCCACAGCGCCTTCGCCTGTTGAGGATTGACCTGCTGTCCCGCATAACGGAACGACTGTGTTCCGTCTTTCCGCTCCTGTTTTGTAACCAGATACAGTTCACGAAAGATCTGTTTGAACGGCTGCACGCGGTTCTGCTCAAAACACTCGTGCTGCCATTTCGACCAGTCACCGCGCTCGAAGAGATCGACCGGATGGGCCAGCCGCAGCTTCGATTTCTTGAGGATCGTCTGCTGCTTTCCGGCATAATCGCGCAGGGATTTGCCCCCCTTGTCGGGATAGCCGGCCCGATCGCCGGCCACGATTACCAATCGCGACAGCAGCGGACGCAACAGCGCGTGCTGACACAGTTGCACGAACTCGTCGGGATCGAATTCGTCGCCGCGGCACATTGCTGCTTCCAACGATTCCTTCACACGCGAGGACTGTCGGCGGAGGTCGCTAACACGGTCAAGAATCGCGGCAACCCGCGGATCTTTCTTCACGGCCGGGGGAACGGATTTGAGCGGCTTGCCATTCTTTTCCGTTGTGACTTCGGGCCGACCCAGATCATCAAGTGACAGCGTAACGGTCACCCCGTCCTTCTTGGCGGAGATCGGACCTTGCGCGAGATCCTTGACCGCATCGGCTTCCATGGCCCATTCCAGTCGCAATGGATCGGCATAACCCGCTGTGCTGGCGAGATTGCGGCAGCCGATCTCGAGCGCCTGCATGGCCGCGGGTTTGGTGAGCGAACTCAATTGTTTCGCATAGCGGCGATATTCGACCAGCACTTTGTACCGCAGGGCCAGGTCGGCGTCGTGCTTTGCGCCGCTGGCCAGCGGATACAAACCAATCAAACGAACCGCTTCTTTGAGCTTTTTCTTGGTGACCTGTTCAAAGAGCTCTTTGCGATTCGCCGTTCCGAGCAGTACTTCACCGAGATACGTGGCCCGCCGTGCCTGGGCGGGGTTTGCCGCGAACCGGGCCGCTGCCGACAGGGCTTCCCAGCGTTTCGGGGTCAGTTGAGCATAGACTTTGTGGAACCAGCCGACGTCGATGGCACCATTGGCCCGTTCGATTTCGGTCAACGAGGTCCGTTCCGCGATGAGTCGATCCCACGCCGATTGATTCTGGCGGTTGTCCTTTCCTTCCTCGGCCTGGTCGGCTTCGTAGCCGCTTGCCGTCGCTGCGGATTCCGCATCGGCATTGATGTATTTCATATGGGCCAGGAACCAGTAGAGCCCTTCACTGAGGCTGGACCACTGGAAATAGTTCTCGACGAACTTTGTCCACTGCGGAGCGAGGAACATCAGTTCCAGAACCGCTTGTTCGCGCAGACCCGCTGCCAGCGCGTCCTTGATGGTGCGATTGAAGTCGGCCTGTGTATCTTCACTTTGGGGAAACGTCTGGCGGACCATCGTGGTCAGCGTCGGCAGACGCGCCAGGCGGGCGTCTGCGGAGTAACGATTGGTGATTTTGAAGCCGTTCGCTCCAATGACACACAAGATCCGTCCGAGAGTTTTTACGCCGTGGTAACTGATGGAATTGGCCGCCTCCGTGGCCGGTGTGGGTGTCTCTGCCCGGGCTAGTTCGATCTCCATGACGCGCTCCCGGCAACGATTGGCCAGCGCGACGACGGCTGGCAATTCGGCAAGGAGTTTTTTCAGATCGGGATAGGGCTGAGAGCTGGTGACTTGTGACAGTTCCGTGAACGATACTCGCCATTGGTTCTCTCGCGGTCCGAGAAACGCATCGGTCAGGTCTGCCAATGATGCCAGCCCGGCGCGGTGGGCCTCGAGGTACATTTCGAGGTGCGGTCGGTTACGGAGTGCTCCCGGCACGGGCTGATTGTAGAACCAGGCCAACTTCCACCGCCGCGCGAACCGTTCGGGAGTCTCGTCCGGGTAGAGCATCCGATTGCCCAGCGCCGCGTACCATTCATGAGCGCCGTATTGAATCCGCCAGTCAACCAGCACACTCCCATCGGATGAGTATTGCGACGGTCGCTCGCCGGATTTGGCGAAATGCACCAGATCGTCATGGCAATCTTGCGGCACCAGTGCCAACCACGTCTCGGCGGCGTCGAGCAGAAAGTCCTCTACTCCCGCCGGTCGATGCAGAAACATCAGCCAGTTGACGATGCCCTGAAGAATCCGCCCATACTGGACCTCCACCCGTTTCTTGCCATTGGAGAAGGCTTCGATCCACGCCAGGCGGTCGGGATGCTTCGCGGCCCAGGCTACGACATGATCCCACCAGTAGCCGCCGACCGATTCCAGAAAGCGATTGACGCGAACCAGCTCAAAGCCATCCGGATCACGCATGGTTTTCGGGCGGTTCCGATACCATTCTTCCCAGAGGTGAGCGAGAGGCAGACGCTCCCGCTGGTCTTCGATGGGTTTATCCCAGTCCGGGGAAGGAAGACCATACGACGTGCCGAGCAGTTCTTCGGTTTCCACGCCGTCCCACCGTGAATACTTGATCTGTTCTTCGCGATGGGCATGAATGAGGGCATCCAGAGATTTGACGATTTCGACCGTTGCGTCGGTGACGAATTGAACCGGCTTCGCGACCACCTGCGGGATCGGTGTGAGATCGGCGGGGTTCATCAGGCCAAGCGCGTTGTCCAGCGTGAGGCGCTCCGTCGGGGCTTGGAGCATTGTCTCCAACTGGGCGAGTTCATCCTTGGTTTTCTTTGTTGCCGACGCGGCGAATGCTTGGGCGCGCGCCTGGCAGGCCTTCCGCTCCCGGTCGGCTTCCAACAACTGTCGCAGCAATTCCAGCCCGCCGAGCCGCGCAAGGGGTTCCTTCGAGTCGAGCAAGCGCCCGGCGCTCGCGATTGCGCCGTGATCCGGCTGTCGCGCCAGCAGTTTCAAGGCCCCAATGCGCAGATCGCTGGCCTTGCGTGTCAGCAAGCCCTCAATGAAACCGATTTCCGGGTCTGTCAGCTCGACTCGTGACAGTGCTTCAATCGCCGCTTCACGCACATCCGGAGATGTGTTCCCCGTGAGTTCCAGCAAGGTCTCACGGGTCAGTTGATCCCATTTCTTCTGCTGGGCGAGCCTCTGCACGATGCTGGCCCGAAAATACCGGTGCACCGAAGACAAGTACGGCAACAGCCGCGTCGGAGGCAGATCGCCCAAGGCATCGACCAAGACGCCGGCCACGCGCGCACGGTCGGTCGCCCGTTCTGTCCAGGGCCAGACGATCGCGGGAAGTTTCTGGGGCTTTTCGGGCACGCGCTCAAACAGCCGTTCGATCTGTTCGAACCGTTGCTGATGGCCTCTCACACCTTCGAATGAGGCCAACGAATGCAAAACCTCCAGGGCCATCAAGGCGACGCGCAGATCCTCGTCGCGCAGCAACGGATCGACGATGGCGACGACTTCCGGCAGCCCGATCTGCATCAGCAAGTACGCGGTGACATACCGGATTTCGGGTTGCGGATGCCGGCTGGGTTTTTCCGCGGCAGCGATGGCAGCGTGCACGTCTTCGTAAGCCGTCGCCCAGAGTGCGAAGTACACGGCCTCCGGATCCTGGGATGCCAGCGCTGGGGCTCGAGTCGCCGGCTCCTCCAGAAAGCGGATGGCCTGTGTCAGCGCTTCGTTGATCTGTTTGATTTGGTCCGATTCATAACTGAATCCGCACCAGACATTGACGGCGCGCGTGACGGCACTGAAGCGGGCCAGTTTTTCGGATTGAATGATCTTCAGCAGACGACGGAAGGCGTCGGGGTGTGCTTCATCGACCGTCTCCAGGATGACTTGCCGTAAGCCTTCCTGTCGTTGCGCGGCCAGGAGTAGTCGTTCAATCAGCTCCCAGCCCTCCGCCCGATTCGACATGAGCAGTGCCCGCACGGCCATGCGGCTCATCCCGGCAACCTCGTGTTCATTTCGCACCGACTGACAGAGAATCTCGAAGACTTCGCGCCCGGTTTCCTCATCGCGATGGATTGCCGCTGCGAGAAACCGCGCGAGATCGTCTTCGGCGATCACTCTCAAATAGGCTCCCCAGACTGCAAGCCACTGTGGTGTGATGACTTCCGGCTGAATGCGGGCGAACCCCCTGGCGAAGCCCGTCAGCCATATTGTTCGTTCGGTAAACGTGGATGCTGGCCGGTGCGGTGCGCGAAACGCGCGGCGCAGGTAGCCTTGTTGGTAAGGAGACTGCTTGAGCAGTTCCCAGGTCGCTTCAATGGTCTCCGCGGATTGTCCAAACAGTGTGGTAAATAGCCGCCTGCGTTCCTTTTTGGAAAGATCATCCAGGGGTTGAAGGGCGGTGGAAATCTGCTGCTGGTGCTGCTCCCAATCGCTGTCGTCGATCGCCTGACCATTCTCATCGAGACCGAACAATCCATAGCCGATACGCCGCAACGTTTTCGGTAATTTCGCCAGTTCCGTGGCGACGGCGGGTGTGGGACCGTCCGTCTCTACAGAACGCACCCATTGCTCCAATTGTTTCGTTGCTGCTTCGGCTGAAAGCATCTTAACCCCCTGCTAACAAAGTCAGTCGAACAAACGTGATCTGACTGTCATGACGAATGGCAACCCGTTCATCCAACGTTTGGATCTGTTGCTCATCGACGACGACGAGATAGAGCCCGTCCTGAAATGCCACGAGGGCGGTTTCCACAGCGGCCGCAGGATCGACCGGCTGCGGGGGGATCTCACTGCCTCCCGCTTCGATCTTCCCCTGCTCGGCTTGCGCTGCGATGTCCCGCTCCGTCAGCACGCGCAAGAATTGTCGCTGTGACTGACGCTCCTGGAACTGCTGAACCTGATCCCGCACGATGGCGGCAATCACATCCCGGAGCAGTGGCTCAGCCGCCTCACCCTCGGGGAAGACCAACGGCACGGAGAAGTCCGCGAAGAGCGGCCGTTTCCGACCCACCGATTTGCCGTGAATGAAGGCCATCACACATCCTGGCTACAAGAACCGAGGGAAACGGCGATGGCAGCAGAATAGCGAACGAATTCCCGCGCGGCGACACAAGACCCTGGCCTCATTCGGCAGGAGGGATTGCTGTCGAGAAAACGCCCGCGTGGATCCGACAGAGACTGTGCGGCCGGCGGCTGTCCGTTAAACGAACGACGGCGGCTGTCCGGTCGATTCGAGGACTGACATCCACAGGTCGCCGTTCGGGTCCACCGTGTTGCGTTCCCGGATGGCCAACGGAATGGGGACGTGGACAAAGCGGCCGTGCCAGCGGCCGACCACCATTTCCGTGCGACCACTCATGGCGGCATGCACGGCGTTGTGCGCCAGCCGCAGACAGTAAACACTGTCAAAAGGATTTGCCGGGACGCTGCGGATCAGGTAGCTCGGATCGATGTATTTCAGATTCAGATCGATTCCCAAGGCCGCAAAGTGGTTGCAGATTTTCTGCTTGAGGAACAGGCCGATGTCCCCGAGCCGGGCATTTCCCGAGGCGTCCGTCGATTTCGGACACTCGTCCAGCAGGGATTGCCCCGCCCCTTCTGCCACCACCACCACGGCATGCCCGCGGTGCTTGATCCGCTCTTCCAACGCCGTCAGTAATCCCTGTGGGCCGTCCAGTTGGAAGGAGACCTCCGGAATCAGGACGAAGTTGGCGTCACTCTTGGCGAGCGCGGCATAGCAGGCAATGAACCCCGAATGTCGGCCCATCACCTTCACCAGCCCGATGCCGTTTGGTGACGAGTCCGCTTCCGCATGTGCCGCGCGAATGGATTCGGTCGCCATCGAGAAGGCCGTCTGAAAACCGAAGCTCTGGTCGATGTACATGATGTCGTTGTCGATGGTTTTGGGAACACCAACGACGGCGATTTTCAGTCCGCGCTCGGTCACTTCCTTGCTGATGGCGAGAGCTCCGCGGAGAGTTCCGTCGCCACCGATGACGAAGAGTTGGTTGATCCCCAACTGTTCGAGACAGTCGACGATTTCCACGGGATCCTGCTGGCCGCGCGAAGTTCCGAGCAGCGTCCCGCCATCTTCGTTGATATGGCTGACGACCTCGGGAGTCAGTTCCATGACCGGATGACCGTGACGGGCGATGAATCCCTGGTATCCGTTGCGGAAGCCAAAGATTTTCTTGACGCCGTAACGGAAGCGAAGTTCCAGCACCAGCCCGCGGATGACGTCGTTGAAGCCGGGGCAGAGGCCGCCGCAGGTCACGATTCCGGCCCGGGTTTTGGACGGATCGAAGTAAAGTTTCTTGCGGGGACCGGCGGGTTCAAAACCCGGAAGTTCGTTCGCCGGAACGCCCCGCACAATCGCGGCGGAGGCAATATCGTCGAACAGAACCCGGTCGGTTTCATCGACGTTGTGGATCGACTGTTTGCGTGCGGCGAGCAGCGGGGCCATCGGTGAATCGACCCGGCACGGCCCCAGCGTTTTGACTACGAAATCGGCGACGTCAACCACGATCGGCACCTTGCTAGACGATGTGCTCGTCTGGAAGTTAGGCAAACGTCATGCCAGCGCCGATCAGCATATCCGTCAGGTTCGCCGCCGTGAATTGTGCCTTGTTTTCCGGCGATGTGCGCGGTGGTTAGGCAAAGAGACCGACGTCAGTGGATGTCCGGAAGCCCGGCATTTCGGAAAATGCCGGGCTTCGACGTTCAGGCCTCGACGAAAACCACCAGGGCGGTGATGTTATCTTTCGACCCGCCGTCTTCAGCCGCTTTGACAAGATCGGCGGCGATGGCCTGCGGGTCGTTGCCGTCGGCGAGCAGGGACGCCATCAGTTCATCGGAACAACCGCCGGTCACGCCGTCTGTGCAGAGCACGTAACGGTCACCGACTTTCGGCTCAAGTTTCCTTGGCGTGGTACCGGAACCGCCTTCTTTCGCACCGAGGTAGCGGTACAGCACATTGCGATAACGATGGTTTGCCGCTTCTTCCGGAGTGAGCGTCCCGGCGTCGATGAGGGCCTGCACCAGGGAATGGTCGGTGGTCAGTTGTTCGAACTTGCCATCACGCAACAAATAGACTCGGCTGTCGCCTACACCGCCGATAAACAGCGATCCGGCGACATGGGCCAGGAACGTGATTGTCGTTCCCATGTTCTTGAAGCGCGTGTCGAGTTCTCCGAGCGCCATGATCTCGAAGTTGGCCTGTGCCACGGCGTCATCAATCACGCGGACCGCTTGATCGGGAGTCGCTTTGACGAAGTCGAGCGAGTTCAGCTTCTGCGGGACGATTTCCATCGCCAACGCACTGGCCCGTTCTCCGGCCGATTGGCCTCCCATGCCGTCGGCGACGAGGAAGAACCGGTTCTGCGGATCGACGTACGCATTGTCTTCGTTGTTGTCGCGAAAGCGACCGGTGATACTCACCAGACCCGTACGTAGCTTGGTCATGAAATTCTTATCCGCGGACGGGCGCTCGGAGGAGGACAATCATGCAGGTGGCAAGTCGGGACACACCGTGCGAACGAGATCACTGACGCCGAGTGTGGTGGAACAAATCACCAACTCACCGGCTTCAAATCCCGCCGTCGTGCCCCACAAACGATTTTGCGACTCAACAAGACGAAAGACCCGTTCCTTGCCCGGTGGAAACTGCGTGGCATAAGCCCGGATCGCATTCAATTTTAACGATAAAGTCTGGGAAATATCTACAACGAACTGGCCTCCCCCTTGAGGAAGATCGGTCATTCCGAACCCCAGGGGATACCACAATTGCCGCGGGACGGTATGAACCGGCAGTCCGCCAAACTCGTCATCCCACTTGGACAGACGGGAGTAGAAGACCGCGGCATCGGTAATCTGCATCGCCTGCCAATGGTCGGGTGAGGCCATCGGCGTCTTTCCGGCAATCCCCAGGACAATTTTCGGCCGATACAACCGGAACAACCGTGCCAGATCGATGCGGGCCGGGAAGGAATCGAACAGGCTGCGATTGGGCAGCGTCAGTGTTCGGCGGACATGGACCCCGAGAATCTCCGCCGCCAACCGGGCTTCCTCCAGACGGACACTGGGGGACGGGCTGCCTGGCGTGGGTTCGCCGTTGGTCAGATCGACAATGCCAACACGGTAGCCCTGCTGAACGAGCCGAGCCAAGGTGCCGCCGATCGCGATCTCGACGTCATCGGGATGCGCTCCGACAGCGATGACATCCAGCGGATCGGGGCGTTCGTCGGTCATGAGTGTCCGTTCGTGGGTGTGTTACCCGTTTCACACGCATCCGTTCCGCCACAGCAACTTTCAGCGGGGGCAGCGGAGGGAATCAGGCCCAACGCCTGCCGCAGAAACTTGGCGATCCGATGCGGGTGGGTGAAGCTGGCATGTGTCCCCGTGGTGTGCATCCATTCGGTATTGGCGTTCGGCAAACAGGCGTGTAACTCGGCGTGATGTTGATGCGCTCGTGGCCCGGCACCTTCGGTGCTGATGAGCCATGTTGGTGTGGTCCAGTTGGACAGCGTCTGGCGAAAATCCACCCCCCGGCAAGCCAAACCCTGACGCGCTAACACAGAGACCGGCGTCCCACCGGTCGACTCCAGAAAACAGGCCCATCGATCGGGATCGAGCGGCGGAAACCAGCGGCGATGATTCAACATCTGGAATCGTTCACGGCTGGGGAAATCGGCCAAGGTCCGTCGTGACCAGAGCGCGGCGTGAGCCAGACCCCTTTCTGCGAACGAAAGTCGTCGTTGGGTAAACCCATCCTGAACAAACACCGTTGCAACGCGGTCGGGTCGCTGCCGAGCCGCTTCCAGCGCAACCGCACCGCTCCAGTTGGTGCCATAAAACGAAATCGGTGCGGAGGCATCGACTTCCACCGCGTCCCAGACATCGGCGGCGAAATCGGTCAACGAGCGTGACTTGCCGGTCGATTGCCATTGGACGGCCACCGTCCGGATTTCCTCGCGGAGTAACCAGGCAATGAGGGCAAAAAGATCGGCGGAACCGGAGAATGGTGCTACAAACACAACGGTCGGCCCACGGCCCAACGTCCATCCACTGAGTGTGGCCCCGCGCGTCGATATCCGCTCCCACACTTCGGCTACTTCGTGAACGTTTCGCCACACATCGCGACAGCGCAACGGCGGCGGACAGCCTTCTTGCGGACCGGGTGCGGGAGAAGTGAGTGGAGCAGCGACAGCATCAATCGTGGACATGACAGAGCGGCTCACACCACAAGTTGCCGATCGGCATCGACAATCGTTTGATAGGCGGTCACGGAATCTTCAGCCGCCCGCAGTTTGTCGAGGAAACCGGGTTGCTGCATCAATCGACCAAGCCGGGCCAGCACTTGCAGGTGCGTGCGGGAGTCACGGCAGAGGATCAGGAAGAAAAGATCCGTCAGTTCTCGATTCGGTGCCCCGAACGGAATCCCGGACGAGGTTTTGCCGAAGGCGATCACCGACTGACCGATCGCGTCCGGCAACGGATTGCGTGGGTGGGGAATCGAGACACCGTTATCAAACGCCGTCGAAAGAACGGCT
The DNA here is from genome assembly GCA_041753475.1 of Planctomycetaceae bacterium. GTDB lineage: Bacteria > Planctomycetota > Planctomycetia > Planctomycetales > Planctomycetaceae > DSVQ01. The sequence continues at coordinate 11,808 of JBGSUN010000180.1, forward strand.
TCGCGTTCTTGCAGTGCGGCGAGAATCGCGGCCGGTTGCCAGATTTGCCAGGTTCGACCGGCGACTTCCACCAGGGTTTCCAGAACCGAACGTTTGGTCCGGGCTTCCAGGGGAACCTGCGTGGTTTCCAGTGACAGCAAGCTGGCGACCGGCGAGTCTTCGTTCACCTCACCGGAACGATGGGTCTGTTCCACCAGTGCGAGTTCGCGGTCGGTATACTCCCGCATTTCCTGTTCGAGCCAGTGGGTGATTTCCGTGGGATGAAACTGCCAGTCCCCGCCGATTTTTCGGCCCGGAATCCGTCCCCGGTGGACCAGCTTCTCGATTTCACGGCGATCACGACCCAATTGTCGCGAGAGTTCTTCGAGGGTATACCAGTCTTGGGACATGGGCGGGCTAACCGGCAGGAAGGAAGCGGGGCAGTGCCAGGGAGGCGGTTGCAAAAGACCATCCCCGGAGGCGACCAGCGCCGGGACGAATTTCTTCTGCTGTGCGTATTGTGCCCAATGCGGTTACCGTCCGCTACCCCGCGCGAACCCGGCGCTCGTGCCGCGCCACTGTGTTCACCAGCGAGCAGCAGTGAAGTAATGCCTCACGACTGTTCCACCACGGGGCTGCGCAGGTCGGGGAGGTAAATTCCCAAGTTCCCCGGAAGCCGGCCGCCTGGAGCTTCGCAAAGACGGCTCTGACGTCAGCCGGTGTGTTCCCCAGCGTCTGCCGGCCTGGTAATTGACCAGGCTCGGCGGGCGATGTCGTAATGAACAATTTCGAGGCACACGCTTCCCACGGCTGGGGGCCGGGTAGCAAGGGGTTGATGGTCGGTAACGACGCCGCCAGCCCGACATGCGGCGCTCCGATGTCTGCCAGAAACTCCGCAGCGGCGTCCCACGTCTGAATCAACGACTGTTGTGAGTACCGTGTCTCCAAATCCACCAGGACGGCAAGACGAATGCGACGATCGGCAGCGGTCCCGATCAATCGTTGCACACCGTCGATCACCATCCGCCGCGCATGCCGATAGGTGAAGGTCCCCTGACCGCCCGGAACAATGACCAGTGTCCGTGCACCAATTCGGTCGGCCTCTTCGAGGGCTGTGAAGGCATCATCCACGGCCTCGCGGAAACGAAACCCGAGCGAACCTGTAAAGCCACCGGCCCAGTTCAATGATGAGACCGTGATCTGCCGACGGTGAAATAACTCGGTTGCGCGTTCGAGGCCGAATTGCCACAACCGTTTTCGCAAGACGCCCAGACTCCACCGCGGACGCGTTTGCAAGGCGGCGAGTTGGTCGGGTAGGTCGGCACCGCAGACCAGCGATTGATTCAGCGCCACCGGCAGTTCGCCCGCCAGGAAGCCTGTTCGAGCTACAGCCCATAAGGGACGCATCAACAAAGACCACCAGGGAGTGGTCGAAGACAATTGAGATTCGGAAGACGTCACTCAGTTCGTCCTTCGGAACAGCCGCTGCCGTCGAATTCGGCCTACCGATTGTTCACGAGTTGGTGCGATGTGTTTCACGAGTTGAACACAACGAGGGCATTGTGCCGCTGTGCGACGAGTCTGCCAAGAGCAGAAGCCCAGGGAAATGCGCTCCCTGGGCTTCCGGTATTTTCTGTGCGTGAACTATCCGCGCGTGGTGATCTGCACGGAAGGATCATCAGCGACGTTGACCCACACGTGGATGTGCGGGGCACCGCGGTAGTGCCACACGAATGATGGGCCTTCGAGCCGCCACATGTCCCACACTTTGTCATTACCGAGATCGCCCGATTGGTAGAAGGCGATGCGGCATTGATCGAGACCGCCCTGTGCTTCGAGACACTTCCGGGCTTCGGCTTGATCGGACAGACGATACGGTTCGAGCAGTGTGCTCAGCACGGTCTGTGCGTGTGCTTTCTGATCGGCGGTCAATTCACTGATCGGCAGACCGGGAATGACCTTCGACTTGCCGCTGAAATGGACCTGGCTTTCCGGCGGAGCCTTCTCGATGAGGGCGACATCGCGCTGCTTGCCGTCGAGCATTTGAAACAGGGCATTGGCTTTCTTCGACTGATCCCAGAACACGCTGCCGGGATGGTCGGGAGCTTCGTTGAAATCTTTCGCTGCGTGACCATAGAAGATCGGTCCGCCGAACGCGGTGTGCTCGACGCTGTCGCCATCACAACGAATGGTGAGGTGCCGGCCGGTCATCACGAATTCGAACTTGCCCGAGCCGGGCGTGCCGAACATGGCGATGGCCTGCTGCTTGCCATAGCCGCCCGCATCGTCTTGCAACTGGCGCTTGATGCGGTCATGCCAGTCGGGATTGTAGAGACCCCAGAAGAGGGCCTCGATCATGTCCTGCTGATCTTTCTTGAAGAAGTTGCCGTCGCCGATCTTCTTCTCAGTGATGCTCCAGTTGTTGGAGACGTGCATCCGCAGCAGACCGCGGTCGTCCTTGTGATCCCAGTCGAAGCAGATTTCGTCCTTCTGCTCCGGCGTCAGCGAATCGAAGAGTGTCTTGACGAGATTCTCGGGCTTCGGCTTGCCCGCGGAGTCATCACCATGTGCCAGCGCGGGAACAATGCTGACGGCCGCAGCGGCGGCCCCCACCGTTTGCACGAACTGACGACGCGACACGGGCGACAGCGAGCCGCCTTCACAATCGGGACATGGCACCATGATGAGGTTCCCGTACGAGCGACAGAGAGGAGAATTCACGCACCAGCAGTATGCGCCGTTCGCATGCAGTTTCGCAACTCAACGACTACCGGCTAGAAGCCGGTAGGTTCGGGGGAAATCGTGAACTACGGACTGAAGTCCTTCGCTCACGATGGGGTCACTTGAAACTCGTCACCACCATCCTGGGGTTCTGTTCCTTCCTGTTGCCGGATGT
>JBGSUN010000181.1:0-206484 GCA_041753475.1 Planctomycetaceae bacterium
CCGACACCCGAACCGTAATCTGAATCAGCATGGGATGCCCTCCTTGGGTTCGCGGAGTTCCCAACCCCGCAGTCACGCACACACCCCATCGAGGGTATCCCTTTGTCCAACACCGCGCCCACCATTCAGCGGATGCACCCCCTGCCACGAATCGTCTCAGTTCTTTGAGAATGACACGAGGGCGGTCGGGATTGATTGGAACCAGCTTCCCCCCCGGTAATCGACACGGGCGAGGAGGATCATTTCGCAACGGCACGGGCCTGCTGGATCATCTCTTCCCGTTTGTCGAGGGCGGATTGCAGCGTCTCTCGATACGGGGCGGTCTTCTGAAAACCGTTCACCTGCAGCAGCAGATCGGCTTGCGGGGACAGGACGATCGTGCAGGGAAGGGATTCCACTTCCAGCACTTTCGCCACTTTGTTGTCTTTGTCAAAATCGAGCAGCACCGGGACGAACTGCTCCTGAACAAACGTCACCATCTTTTTGTCGCCGAGTGATTCCCGGATCAACTTGTGACAGTAGGTGCACCATGACGCGCTGAACAGGATCAGCAGCGGCTTGTCCTGGCTCTTGCCAACACGGTACGCCGCCTTCAAATCGTTATGCCACTTGATCTTCGGCGCGGTCGGCAATGCCCATGCCACAGGCGCTACAAGGCTGGACGCACCGAATCCTCCGAGCACTGTGGCAATAAATCGGCGACGGTCCATGCCTGTTCCCCTACGCAATCGGTCTATCCGAGCGTATTGGAATTATCGGCACAATCCGTCCAGAAACTCCGGCTGTTCCGTCACCCGGCGGCCTGTTCAGCCGAATGGACCGGCGAAACGCCCCCATGTTCCGGTAAAGACCGTCTCCGTCAGCGGTTTCCGTACCCGCGGCCCCTGTTCCCGCTGCTGGAGTGCATCATCAAGAGACAGGAGATTCTCCGCCATGTAACCGATCGCCAACGCCGTGACGGCGTCGTGTGTCGTCGGGATCTGCAAGAGTTCCCGAGCGGCCAGGGGGTCGAATCCTGCCATCGGGTGACAGGCAATTCCCTGCGACTCGGCTTGCAGAATCAGGTTCTCGGTCGCCAACCCCACATCGTGATACGCATGCCGATTCGGTTTGCCGTTCCGTGCAAACTCCAGCCGGGCACACGAAATCGCCAGGCAGTAGGCCCGTTTGGCCCACACGCGATTCGCTTCCACCAAGCAGCTCGCCATCTGCTCAAACTCGGCGGGTTGATCCTGCGTCGCCACCAGAAAGACCCACGGCTGTTCGTTGTAAGACGATGGCGCCCACCGGGCCGCTTCAAACAGACTGCCAAGAATCTCCGGCGGAATGCGTTTCTCACTGAATGCCAACGGACTCCAGCGCTGGCGGATCAGCTCAGTCAACGGATAGGACGATTCAACTGGCTTCTGCATGATTCAGTCCGAAAAGGCGGTGGCGAGGACAGACAACACGTTACTTCCCCGCGAAAAACGTTTCCACGGTCGGTGGTCCCTGTACATAACCCAACGACGCCAGAAACCGGTCCATTGATGCCGTCGTCGCGCGAAAATCTTTGTTGCTACCACGGCCGAAGTTGAAGAAGCCATGCTCACGACCGTCGTAGAGATCGAGTTCACACCGATTCCCCGCCGCTTTCATCTTCTCGACAAACTCCCGGTTGCCTTCGATCAGAAAATCCTTCGTCCCGATGAGAATCAACGTCGGCGGCAATCCTTTGGTGACATGGTTTGCCGGGGAGATTTTGTCCGGCGGAACTCCCAACCGTTCGGCGAGAGGTGCTCCGCGTTTGTTGTCCGCATCACTTGCTCCCGGCGCGAGCGAGACCGCGGGATTGAACAGCACCAAGGCATTCGGACGGGAACTAATCGACTTGTCTTCGTTCGGCTCATCGAACTCGGTTAACACTCCAGTACACGCCGCAATGTGGCCTCCGGCGGAACCACCACCGGCGATGATCTTCTCGGGATCGATCCCCAACTCCGCCGCATGCCCACGGACCCAGCGGATGGCCGACTTTGCATCTTTCACACATTCGACGGCTTTCACCTGCTGCCGGCTCGCCACACGATAATCGGCGGTGATCGCCACCATCCCGCGCGACGCCAGATACCGGCACTGCTGCTCAAACTGCGTCGGCGACCCGTTCGTCCACCCGCCCCCAAAGAAGAAGACGATCGCCGGCCGATGGTCACTTGGCTGATGCCCTTCCGGCTTGAAGACATACAGCTTCAGCTTGGTTTCGCCGACGGTTTTATAGATGTGTGCGTCGGCGTCCGTAAAGTCGGGCGGATAGTTTCGCTGTCCGAGCACCGGGGATGTGAAGCAGCAAAGCACAGCAGCACAGAGCAACTGACGAATCATGAGATGGGTCCCGCCTGAGGAAACACTTTCCACTCGCCGTATGATACCACGATGCACATCCCGTGGCTCGTTTGCCGGTTTCCTTGAGTTTGCCCTCGCCCGGCACAGTTTCACGTTCGTCGGTGGAGCCGCGACATGCCATTACGATGACACTTCGAGTAGAATTCGCACGCCGACATTACCCCCACAATTCCGTTGCGAGCGCCATGATGGCCAAGAAGAAATCGTTGCCCGCGAAATCTGCAAATCCGGTGCTGTCGCCAATTCTGATGCAGGCGCTGGACGAACTCATCGAGGGCGGTCCGGATGTCTTCGGACAGTTCAGCATCGAACTGAACGAACGGTTGGCCGCCGATCCGCGCTGGGCCAGCCTGATCGAAGAAGCCCACCGGGAAGCCGGGATCAGCGTTGAGAACCTGCCCGATGGTCGGCAATCCTTTTCCATCGACTTCCCCATGCCAGGCGTCGTTTACACAGCGACCCTCAAGCTGAAGCACAGCAAACCCCCGGTCACACGGAAGCTTGAAATCCCCGACGTCACCTTCGGCGAACTGCACGAAATCATTCAGGTCGCCCTGGGTTGGACCAACGGCCATCTCCACAATTTCCGCGTCGGTCGCGAATGGATGCTCGGCCCGAGCATGCAAGACGATGGATTCGGTCCCGCGTTTGCCTTCGACTCCCCTGAGGAAGACGATGAAGAAGGCTGCTGGCTTTCAGAACTCAATGACGCGGAACGGAAAGCGATCCTCTACACCTATGATTTCGGCGACAACTGGGAGGTCGAGGTCAAACTTTCAGAGCCCAAGCCGAAACAGGACGGCGTGCTCTACCCACGGATCATCGACGGCAAACGCCCGCATCCTCCCGATGACTGCGGCGGCGTCTGGGGCTACGAAGAACTCTGCGACATCATGCGAAAACCTGCCGCCGAACTTTCCGCCGACGAACAGGAACGTCTCGAATGGTGCAGTCGCTTCGACCCGGAGACTGTCGACCTAGCGGAGATCAGCGCCGAGTACCAGAGAATCTATGCTCCCAAGCCCGTCAAGAAGAAAGCCGCGGGCAAGAAAAAGAAGGCGTGAAAACTCAACCGGTTCCACGCCGTCGCCCCACCACTAGGAGCAGCACGGCCCCCAGAAAGATCACCCATTCGGTGGCAGCCAGGGCGTACGTCATCGCCGGGATGTCGGCATAAAGTCCGAAGCTGACACACCGAAACGCTACCAGACAACCGTGAATCAGCAGACAGATCCGCAACACCGCCCGGCCATCCTCACGGCACAGCCACGGCCACACGAAGAGTAGCCCGAGCGCCGTTTGCAGGCCGCCATACACGGTCAAATACTCGGACTGTCCGGCCCCGCGCGCCAGCGAAAACCCCACGGCCTGCGCGGTCTGCTCCGGCTGAGCTGCACACCACGCCGCCAGGGCAAGGTACGCCACACCAACAACTGTCAGAAACCCGCGCACCATCCGCCGCCGTCCTATCATCCGCCACTGCGGGAACCAAGCCTGGAACCACGTCACCATATTCTAGCCACGCTATCCAAGCCTGATGAAAATGGAGTCGCGGCCAACAAAGGGTGGCTGGTGTCGGAGTCCGCGACGACCCAGAGGATGTCATCCACGTGGCTCTCTCGGGTGGCGAAGACTTCGCACCAGCCACCCGGCGTCTACAGAACCGGCCGCTCATTCCATCTTGTGGCGCAATGTTCTTGCAGGTGGATTCGGTCGTTAATGTATTCAACAAACGGGAGATATGACTGAACGGTACGTCGAATGCTTCCCGTTGGTTCGCTCGATTGGGTCCGCTCATCAATTCGCCATAGAAGATGCGACGCCAAAATGCCAAATCTGGACATGCTTTCGAATGTGATTGCAATAACCTTTGGATCAACTCGCTCAACAAGGTCATCGTCACGATGCAATACTGAGAACTCATTGCTGACTGCCACTGTGACCGCAGCACCACCCACAATGACACTAGGGATCAGCGGACGGGTCGGGGTAGCGCTGAATCCGTCTCCCAAACATTTCGCAAATACACTCGCTTGCGTTTCTCTAGACATTAGACCATCAAAACCCAACACATAGGTGTAGGGCATGAAACGCCACCGCAAATCTTCAACCGCTTGTTCGCGGCAAATACCAGCAGCGACTCGGCTGGACAACCACTCGTCCGCGTCTTCCTTGATGAAGGATGTTTGAATTCTCATTACAGACTGAGCGTTAGCGAGAGCGGTCCGTAATTCTTGTTCATTGAGTTGTGATTTTACTTCGATTGTGGCGATCACTCCCTCAACTGGATAGAGGGCGTCGTGCCCCATTCGAAGGACAGGATAACGTCCATCAAAAATTACAATGTCGATCTGTTTTGACGGTTGACAACCAGCACCAACTACTTTGCCGGATCCAACTTCAACTTGTACTGGAAGAAAGTCTCGCAGAACTTTCCGAGCCACTTCCTCGCGAGATCCTCCTACGATTGTTGAGTGCTTGAAAATTCCTGCACGAGCGGCCTCTGCCGCAAGCTGCGCCTCGATTGCGTCAAACCAACTACGGAGCAGTTCCCGTCCCTGTTCAAACACGCAACTCTCCCCGACCTTTAAGACGTCAACTGTAGAGAATTATGTGTCTTGCGAATTTTTTTGAGATCGAAGCCGGCACCCTATGCAAACACCGCATCCACCACGTGGCCTTCGTTGACGGTGGGGCGTTCCGGTCTGCCCTGGTGGCGGTAGATGAGCGTGGTGTGGTCGAGGCCTAAGGCGGCGAGGATGGTGGCGTGGAGGTCGTGGATGTGGGCGTTGCCGCTGATGGCGTGCATGCCGAAGTCGTCGGTGGCGCCGAGGATCTGCCCCCCCTTCACGCCGCCGCCCGCCATCCACATGGTGAAGCCGTATGGGTTGTGGTCGCGGCCGTCCCCTTTTTCGGACATCGGCGTGCGGCCGAATTCACCGCCCCAGATGACCAGAGTTTCGTCGAGCAGTCCGCGGCGTTCGAGATCGGTGAGCAGCCCGGCGATCGGCTTGTCGGTCTCGCGGCAGTACTTGCCGTGGTTCCCTTCGATGTTGCTGTGGGCGTCCCACTTGCTGCCGCTGCCGGAGTACAACTGAATGAACCGCACGCCCCGCTCCACCAACCGGCGAGCCAACAAACAATTCTTGCCGAAGGGTTGCGTTTCTTTTTCATCGAGCCCGTACAGCCGCTGGGTTTCCTGCGTTTCCTGGGCAAGATCGACCGCTTCCGGGGCGTGGGCCTGCATGCGGAAGGCGAGTTCGTAACTAGCGATGCGGGCTTCAAGTTCGGTGTCACCGGGACGCAATGCGGCGTGGTCGCGGTTCAGTCCCTGCACGAAAGCGAGCTTGTGCTGCTGGCGGGCATCGGAGACACCGGCGGGATTATCGAGATAGAGAATGGGCGTGCCGGTGGGTTGGAATTTCGTCCCCTGATGGGTGGCGGCCATGAAGCCGGTGCCCCAGACGCGGTTGCCGCCGGGCGGTTCGCGTTCGTTGTCCAAAAGGACCACGAAACCGGGGAGATTCTGGTTCTCGGAACCGAGGCCGTAGTTCACCCACGAGCCGAGACTGGGGCGGCCGCCGAGGATGCTGCCGGTGTTCATCTGGCTGATGCCGCCGACGTGGTTGAGGGCATCGGACGTGCACGCGCGGAGCACGCACAGTTTGTCGGCATGCTCACCGACGTGCTGGTACCAGTCGGAAATGGGAATGCCGCTGTCGCCGTACTGTTTCCACGTCCGCTTGCATTCGAGGAGCGGATTTTCGCCGACACCCATCGGCGTGATGACCCGCCGGATGGTCTTCGGCAGCGGCTTCCCGGCGTACTCGTTGACCATCGGCTTCGGATCAAACGTGTCGAGATGACTCGGCCCGCCATCCATGAAGCAGAAGATGACCGACTTCGCCTTGCCGGGCACATGGCTGCTGCGTGCCGCCGACGCGCGGGATTCCGCGGCCATCAACCCGGAGAGCGCCACGGCCCCAAACCCGGCTCCAGTGCGGTGCAGAAAATCACGACGGGAGAGAGCGTGTTCGTAGTGCATGGGGTGAACTAGCGAGTAGGGAATAGGGAGTAGCGAATAGCCAGAGGGAGAGAATGTCGGCAGAGCGTGCGAATAGCCCGTCTTCCTCTGGCTATTCGCTACTCCCTACTCGCTATTCCCTCTCACTCCACAAACAAAAACTCGTTCGCGTTCAGTAGCGCGTGGCACAAATCGGTCCAGGCGGCCTGGGTAGCGGCTTCGATGTCGCCGCCGGCGTTGGCCGTGAGGGCTTGTTGTTCGGCGAGGAACTCCTGGGCCTTGGTCAACTCAGCGGCCTGGGGTTCACGACCGTAGGCCACACGCCACAGTTGGGAAATTGCGGCTTGCGGATCGGCGGTCTGGACGTCGTCCCGCACCCGGCGGCTGAGTTGTTCCGCGGCGGACAACACCAGTTCGCTGTTGAAGAGCATGAGCGCCTGCGGGGCGATGGTGGTCTGCGTGCGGCAACCGCAGCTTTCGTGCATGTCGGGCAGATCGAATGCCTGCAACATCGGATACGGTAGATTTCGTTTCGAGAAGATGTACACCGAGCGGCGGACGCGATCGGCAGGATTCTCGGACACTTTCCATGCGGCGGCTCCCCCGAATTTCGGCGGCAATTCGGGACGCACGCCCGCACCATACATCACTTCGTTGAGTTGCCCCGATGTGACCAGCCAGGCATCGCGGATGCGTTCGGCACTCAGGCGTTGCCGCGGGAAATGCCAGTAGAGCGAATTGCCCGGATCTTCCTTCGCCGTGACTTCGGTCAGCAATTCCTGGCGGAACGGCTGTTGCCGATAGGTGGCGGACAACACGATTTGGCGGTGCATGGTTTTCCACGAACCGCCGACACGGACCAACTCGGTGGCGAGCCAATCGAGCAGTTCCGGGTGCGAGGGGGGTGCGGTCTGGGTGCCGAAGTCGTTGGCGTTTTCGACGATGCCGCGGCCGAAGTGTCCCTGCCAGATGCGGTTGGCCGCGACGCGCCATGCCAGCGTGTTTTGCGGATCGGTCAGCCACTTCGCCAAAGCAGTGCGGCGACCCGACGTATTCTCGCGCGGAGCGACAATCTTCGGCACATCGTTCTCGCCGCGACGGAGCACGACCGGATAGCCCGGCGGCGTTTCCTGTTCCGGGTATTCGTAGCTGCCCCCGGAGAGCAGATGCGTCATCGGTGCGTTCGCGGTCACTTCACAGACCGCCATCACACTGGTTTCGGTCGATGGTTTCGGCTGGCGTTTTTTGGCCTCGGCGAGTTGCTTGATCAGTGTCTCCCGCCGTTCGCGCTGAAAATCATCCAGCACGCTCGGCAGGTCGGCGTCTTTGAGTTCGATCTGCCGCTCGGACCAGAACGCGAGCTGATGTTGCTTCGGCGTGCGCATCGACGGATGCGTGTCGACTGCGTCCAGCACTTCCGCGGGGAATTTCAACCGTTTGATTTCGCCGAGGATGCGTCGCCCGGCGGTTTCAATCGCATGGAGTTCGTCACGCAACGGGGCGGTCTCTTCGATCCAGTCGCGATGGGCTTTTTCAAACTTGTTGAGTTCGTTTCCCGAAGCCAGAGGGCGTTTGTCCTGGAGCGTGATTCCCGCAAAAAACGCTTGTAGTTGGTAAAAATCGGACTGGAGCAACGGATCGAACTTGTGGTCGTGGCACTGGGCACAACCAATCGAGATGCCTAGGAACGCGGCACCGACGTTGCCCGTGAGATCATTCAACGCGGCTTGACGGGCCAGCAGCACATCGGAGGCATTGCTTTCATCAGGCCACATGCGGTTATACCCGGTGGCGGCGAGCGCTTCCGGGCTACCGGGATTGATCTCGTCCCCCGCGAGTTGCTCGGCGACGAACTGCTGATACGGCATGTCCTTGTTGAACGCGCGGATGACATAGTCACGGTATTTGTACGCCAGCGGCCGGGTGGGGTCGGCATTGAATCCCGCGGTCTCGGCGAACCGGACGAGGTCCAGCCACATGCGGCCCCACGTTTCGCCATAACGCGGACTGTCCAGCAACCGGTCGACCACGCGCTCATGAGCATCGGGGGACGTGTCTTCGAGAAAGGCCTGCTGTTCTTCCGGTGTGGGCGGCAAACCGGTGAGATCGAACGTCACCCGTCGCAACCACGTTGCCTTGTCGGCTTCCGGGGCGAGCGTCAACCCGCGGGCTTCCAGGCGCGACAGAATGAAGCGATCAAGCGGTTCCCGGATGCGATCCGTTCCCTGCACCGCTGGTAATTCGGGACGTTTCAGCGGCTGGAACGACCACCAGTCCTGATTTTTTTCCGGCTCGTCGGCGGAAATGACCGCGATGGTCGACCATAAACAGGCCAGCGTCACGGCGAGACTTAGGCTGTAACTCGTTCGCCAAAATCGATTTCGTGCAGGGAACATCGGCACTCCAGCACTCATTTCCATCGGAAGCGGGTCGCGCAAATTCTCATGGCATAACCCATTGATTATAAGATCGGCAGCGGCAGATGCCAGCGCGAGTCCATCAATACTGTTTTTTTGTGCGCTTCCCGTGATGTTGCCGTGACGGAAATCGGCGGTATACTGTCAGATTCGCCAACGTGCTGCTGAAATGGAGCGCAGATACGGATTGGCAATGATCGTGGGTTGAGGCGGGTCTCATGAGCAAAATCCCGGTGCCCGTGGACGTGAAGTCCCTTTTGCAGAATCGGAATGCAATGCAGGCGGAAGAACTGACGCAACTGAAGCGGTCCCTGTCGTCGGATCAAGTCGCCCAGACGCGGATCGAACTCGACGCGCTCATCCGGGAATCGGAAGCCGCCGGGACACCGGTCGGACAGATTACACGGGCCGGCGTCGGTGCTCACCTGCTGGGTCAGCACGTGATTGCTGATCGGTTGCTGTCGCAAGTGACCAACGATGCCGTCGGACTGTATGTCCATGGCCTTGTGCTCATGTCGCTGGAACGCTTCAAAGATGCCGAGGCGAAGTTTGCTGCCGCAGGCAAAGCGGGCTTCGATTCGATTGAGTGTGCCTTGAAGCGGGCCGGGGCGATCCGGTTGCAAAACCGTCTTGATGACGCTGAGCAGACACTCCGCAGCACGGGAACCGAAGGGGCACGCCGTGCGGAGTACTCCTATCAAATGGGAGCCATTCTCTCCGACCGCGGTGATACCTACGGCGCCATCGAATATTTCGAGCGGGCCGTGGATATGGACCCGCATCACACGCAGGCCCTCTTCCGCCTCGCGAGTGAAAACGCGCTGCACGGCAACGACAACGAGGCCGTCCGTTACTATGAACAATGTCTCAGCAAGCCGCCGTACCACATTGGCGCACTGATTAATCTCGGCCTGCTGTACGAAGACCGCGGGAACTACCCTGCCGCTGCGTTCTGCTTCCGCCGGGTCCTCAGTTTTGAGCCAGATCACGAGCGGGCTCGGATGTACATGAAGGACATAGAAGCCACGCAGGAGATGTTCTTCGACGACGACATGGCGCGCAACGAAGCGCGGCTGTCGCAGCTTCTCAGCCGGCCGGTCACCGACTTTGAACTCTCCGTCCGCAGCCGGAATTGCCTGGCGGGCATGAACATCATGACGCTCGGCGATCTGACGCGGGTCACCGAAACCGATCTGCTCGGCGGCAAAAACTTCGGTGAAACGTCACTGGTCGAGATTCGCGACCTGATGGCCCAACACGGGCTGCGGGTCGGTCAGAACCTCGCCCCGACGAAGGTGAAGGAGGTCGCTCCTGCGGCTTCCTGGAGCGGTGGTGTGGGCGTCGGTCTCGGCTTCCTGCAGACACCCGATCTGTCGCCGCAGGAACAGGCGATGCTTGCGAAGTCGACGGCAGAACTCAACCTTTCGGTTCGAGCCCGCAAGTGCATGGCCCGTCTCGGTATCACGACGCTGGGCGAACTGGTGCAGCGGACGCCGGACGAACTCCTCGCGACCAAGAATTTCGGTGTGACGTCGCTCAACGAAATCCGTCAGCAGCTTGCGGAAAATAGCCTGAAGCTGCGGAACGACTGATCCCGGCGAACGTCGATACGACATGAAGCCCGGCATTTTCCGAAATGCCGGGCTTCTGTCTTGAAAGGCGCTCGGTCTAACCGAAATGCAGAAGTCCGGCGTTGAGGAAAACGCCGGACTTCACGGCCTTCAAACTCACTATCGAACGAGTTCCAGCGTTTGCCACATGCTGGGGTCGAAGTCGATGGGGAACTCGCGGCCAACGCTGAGGAACTGTTCGCCGCGTTCGGAGTCCTTCACGACGGTATAGAACCCGAGCTTCTTGTGGGATTCGGGATCATAGCCGTGCAAAGCCGCGGCGGGGATCCACACGCAAAGTTGGTAGCCGTCGGCGGTGATTTCGCTGGCCAGTTGAAACGCGGCTTTGCTTGCGGCTTCCGATGGCACTTCTTCACGCGCATTGGCGAGGGGTAATACCGTGATCGATGGCTCACGTCGACCGGTGCCACGGCCGCTGGGCAGGATGCAGAAGTGGTGACAGAACTTGGTTGCGCGATGGACGTTCTGCGTCCCGCGGGTGTCGATCCAGATCTGGATGCCATCCGACGTTTTCACGGACATCGGATCGCACTTCAACGCCTGCTGCTTGCCGTGAACGGTGACTGAAAACGCAATTCCGTCTTCGTTCCATCCGCACCGCCATTCGGCGAAATCGTCCTGGCCATCGAGACCGGCGAGCGACGGTAACACACACTCCGCGGGCAATTCGACGGGGAACTTCTTCGGCGGGAACTCCGCGAGGTGCGGAGCCGCAAGGGCGATGCGAAACAGAAACCGTGGCGGGACCGTCTGACTCATTTCCACTCTCAAAAACAGATTCGTGTCTCACACTCATCGTGGGTATTCTGAATCACAACGTCAATCAACTTGCACGCGCATCGCGGACCCCACAGTGACCGCTCAATCGTCTTCCCTTTCCGATGCCAATCCGCCTGAACCGCTCGCCGACGCCATCGTCGTGCGCGGTGCCCGCCAGCGCAACCTGCAAAATATCGACGTGACCATCCCGCTGAATCGCTTCACCGTCGTCAGCGGTGTCAGCGGCAGCGGCAAAAGCGCGCTCGTCTTCGAGACTCTTTTCCGTGAAGGTCAGGCCCGTTTATGGGATGCACTACTGCTGGGTCGGCATCGTACAGATCGTCTTCCGCGACCTGCGGTCACTGCGATTGAGGGATTGCCGCCGGTGATTGGAGTCGGACAAGCCACCGGACAATCGCCGCGCGGAGGGACACTTGCGGGGTTGGCGGATATCGCGGACTTACTGGAAGGCCTGTTCGCCGCGACGGGGACGCTCCGGTGTCCCGCGTGTCAGGTCGAAGTTCAGTCGCAAAGCCGCACGGCGATTGTCGAAGCGGTGCTGGCGCTCACGGATCGCACAAAAGTGATGCTGCTGGCCCCCCTGGTCCGTACCCAGCGCGGTGCTCATGCGGAACTGTTTCCGAAGATCGCGCGGGATGGTTATGTCCGGGCACGGGTCGATGGCACCTTGATCGATGTCGCCACGCCACCGTCTCTGTCGCCGCAGCAACCGCACACCATTGAAGTGGTGGTAGATCGCCTCATCGTCAAAGAGGGTCTGCGAACGCGGCTGGAAGAATCCTTGGAAACATCGCTCGAACTGGGCCGTGGAACATGTCTCGTCTGTGTCGAAACCAGCGATGGTTGGCGCGATACGTTGTGGAGCACGCAGCTCGCGTGTCCGAACTGTCAGCGGAGTTTCCCACCTATCGAACGCCGCACGTTTCGTCCGAACAGCCCCGTCGGTGGTTGCCCGGAATGTCACGGCACCGGCGGCGATGAAACCGCGCCGTGTCCGCAGTGCCATGGTCAGCGTCTCGGTGAAATGGGCCGGTCAATCTTTCTCGACGAGTGGTCCTGGCCGCGCTTCATGGCCCTGACGGTGACCAATGCCGTGTCTGTTGTGAGGGAGTGGGACGAATCCCTCATCACGAACGGTACTGTCCGTCGGGAGGGCGAAGCTCCTGCTGAGCCGCTGGGAGGCAACACGCTGGGAAGCGCGCGCGGCTCGGCGGGAGCCTCGCCCTCCCGTTTAGCACTCTTCGCCGATCCTGAACGCCGCATCATTGCGAGTCACGTTGTTCCCGCTTTGATGCAACGGCTGGAATGTCTCACGGAGATCGGTCTCGGTTATCTGAACCTCGATCGTCGGGCAAGAACGCTTTCCGCAGGGGAAGTGCAACGGACCCGATTGGGCGCGGCGCTGGGGGGTGAAGTCACCAGTGCGGCGTTTCTACTCGATGAACCGACCACTGGTCTGCATGCGCGCGACACGCAAACGTTGATTGGAATCCTGCGACGATTGGTCACGCAAGGAAACACAGTGGTCGCAGTCGAGCATGATCTGGAAGTCGTCGCCGCGGCGGATTGGGTGATCGATCTCGGTCCCGGTGCCGGTCCGCGCGGCGGGCGGGTTCTTGCCGCTGATGTGCCGAGCGCCCTGCCCCGCCACGCGGAGTCGGTCACGGGGTGTGCGCTGGTTGAAACGAGCCAGCACCCAGGCTGCTCAGAAGCAGCCGGGGTGCTTTCCGCGCCGCCAGCGCCCGAGTCAACCGAATGGCTCACCTTCGGCCCGTACACGCGGCACAATCTGCGCGATGTCACGTTAAATCTCCCGCTCGGCAAATTGATCGGCGTCAGCGGTGTCAGTGGATCCGGCAAGAGCACGTTGATTGTGCAGGGACTCATTCCCACGTTTCGTGCCCGTCTGGCGAAGACACCGTTATCGACACCGCTTGTGGGGGGCGAGCCATTGGAAGCGCTCATCGAACTGAGCCCGCGCGGGGCGGGGGCATCGCCCTGGGCCGTGACCGCGACGTTGTGCGGCGTCTGGACCGAGATTCGCCGGTTGCTGGCCCGCACCAAAGAATCCCGTCTTCGCGGCTTCACGCCCGAACGGTTTAGCTTCCGTCATCCCGACAGTCAATGCCGGGCCTGTCAGGGTCGCGGCGTTGTTCAGACGCAGACCGTCGCTCAAGCCGGGTGGACACTCGATTGCCCGGAATGTCACGGCCGGCGATTTGATCGCGCAACGCTGCAAGCAACATGGCGCGGGCACTCTGCCGCCGATTTGCTCGAACAATCCGTCGATCAAGCCGCCGCGCTGTTCGCTTCCATTCCGCGTGTGGCGAATGTGCTGCAAATCCTGCAAACGCTAGGCCTCGGTTACCTTACGCTTGGACAACCCGCGGCGACCCTCTCCGGCGGCGAACGGCAACGTCTGCGCATTGGCCGCGATCTCGCCCAACCGCGCGGCGTGCCGACGTTGTACGTCCTCGACGAACCCACCGCCGGGCTGCATGCCTCCGAAATTCCGCGCCTGCTGACCGCATTGCGCTCGCTGATTAACGCCGGTCACACGGTGGTGGTGATCGAACACAACCGCGAACTGCTGCGACAAGTCGACTGGCAACTTGAACTCGGACCAGGTGCCGGTCCGAACGGGGGGAAGATTATCACGTCGGCTTCGTTGCGCGGGTCCGTCGAACCACCGACATGAATATCGACACCGACATAGCAAGCTGCAGCAATGACAGGCAGACTACGCCCGGAATCCAAGCGCTGATCAACGATATCGGGCCTCTGGCGGGAGCGATGACTTCCGATTTATCGGCGAGAACATATCGCGCCTGATAGAATGTGAATTGAGAGATGAATCCTCGTGCATGGCCAATTCGATAAGAGATGATCTGAGCATTGGATAGTTTCTCATGGTGAGGAGCCCAGTCGGTCGATTGCACGGTCTCGTCCATGGGTTTCCAATCAGTCCAATTCAAGAGGTGTGCTGACGACGGCAGGCCGGTGTCCCGCATGCTGTGGAGTTCAGCCCCCCCGACAGCGATCGCGGTCAGTGTCGGCATGAACGGCGTGATACCCGCGCCGAGCAGAAATAATGTTGCTGCGACAATTGCAACGGCATGAATTAGGCGATCAACCATTGATCCACTGCCGAATGGGTATTCAACCTCAACGTGCGATAGGAATAGATCGCATTTTGGCGGTCGAGCATAGAGTGGTCAATTCTGATCCAGCTCATTTGTGCGCGGAATCGCATCGCCTCGATTCGTACGGCAAAAAAACCGCTTGGAATCTGAAATAGTCCCCTGTCTTCCAGCGACCTGCTGTTGGCGAGCACTTTGCCGCCGTGTTCCGTGAAACCTGGATGCAAGGGAACCCGGATGGATTGGAAGACCATTCTTGAACGCGATGGCCCGGTCGCCTGGCGGGCGGCGTACCGACTGGTGGGCAACGCCGCTGATGCGGATGATTGCCTGCAAGACGCCGCGCTGGCCGCGGTGCAGTTGTCGCGCCGCGAACCCGTGGGCAACTGGCGGGCCTTGCTGACGCGACTGGCGTCCGCGCGGGCTCTCGATCGTTTACGCCAGCGGTATCGCAGCCGCATTGAGCCGTACGTCGAAGATCAAGTTGATCCGCATGAACCCGGCGACACGGCCCAGCTCGATGAGTTGCGCTCGCAGTTGCGGATCGCGCTCGCCCATTTGTCGCACGATCAAGCCGCGGCATTCAGCCTTTGTGCGTTGGAAGGTTGGACGTACACCGATGCCAGCGAACAACTCAAAACGCCGGCCAGCACCGTCGGCGTCCTCGTCCATCGCGCCCGGCAACGGCTCCGCGAACTCCTGCAAGCTGTTGATCCCAACTCCATACCCACACGGAGTCTCCCATGAATACGAATCACACTCCGCATGATCCGCTTGACACGGCCGAAGCCGCACTCCGCGAACTTCCGGCACACATCACCCCTTCCACCACCACATTGGATCGCATTGCCGCTCTGGCGATGAATGCCGAGGCTCAACCCATGACAACCGTTTCCCCGACATCGACTGCCCGCGGCTGGCGGAAGCTCGCCGCGCTGTTGCTGACCGCAGCGGCGCTCGCCGTGGCCATCTACGGCATCACGCAGCCCACGCAAACGAGCTTTGCGTTTGAGGACGTCATCACCGCGGTCAAGAAGGCCAATACGGTCTCCTACACGACGGTGGTCACCCCCAAGAACGGCCCGGTGTCACAGTACAAAACGTATCACAAGGGAACGTTGTCACGGATGGCGCATGCCGACGGCAGTTACTCGGTGACGGACATGGCTGGACAGAAGATGCTGATGGTGCAGCCCACCACCAAAACGGCCAACTTGACGCATCTTGGGAACAAACCCAAGGGGTTGCCAACGATGGGCGATTCCATCATCAACTGGTTGAAAACCGCGGAAACCACTGGCAAGGCCGTCGGCGAGAAAACGATCGACGGCGTCCGGACGCTGGGATTCGAGGCCAGCTTCGGAGCCATCACGATGACGATCTGGAGCGATCCAAAGACGAAGCTGCCGGTGCAGATTGAATCGACGTTCGGTGCGGCTGCCGAACCCATTCAGATGGCGATGCGCGAGTTCGTCTTCAACGCACCGCTCGAAGACACTCTCTTTTCCACAGAACCGCCGGCCGGATACCAGCTCAAGGAGACGAAGCAGCCCACGGTCGATTATGAGGCCCTGGCCAAGTTGACACCGGAGGAACACGTCATCCGGATCCTGAAGTTCTATGCGGCGTTGTTCGACGGTGCGTTCCCGGAACGGATCGATGGTCCGGAACTGATCGCGAAGATCACATCGGGGGCCGGTGCCAAGAAGATCGAAGACCCCGAGTTCATGAAAGAGTTCACCACGCTGGCAGGCAGTATGGGAGCGACATGGACGTTCCGCCAGACGCTGAACAAGTTCGGCTACCTCGGTACCGCGAAACTTAACGACAAGGACAGCATCGTCTTCTGGTATCTTCCCAAAGACGCCGACAAATACCGCGTGGTCTACGCCGACCTGACCACCGGTGATGTCGCGGAAGAAAAGCTGCCAACAATCCCCGTGAAGTAACGCACACGGCTTCGAACGGAGATCGCGAACGCCGGTGATGGTCACCGGCGTTCGCTGCTTTCAGCGTGACGGCCACCGCGTATCAGGGGTTCCAGGCCGCGTGCTGCAACACCACGCGGTAGCCATCCGGGTCCTCGAAAGTGCGGCCGTGGTTATCCCAGTAAGGGTTGAAAGAGGGGACCGGCGGATAACCGGCCTGTTTCAGGCGTGCCACAGCGGCGTTCCATTCCGCGACATCGGGAAGATACAAGACCAGCAGATTGTCCTGTGTGGGTGCGCGGCCAACCGGATGTCCCGCCTTGCTGGTGAACTCCAGGTGATACGCGGCCCCCTTGGAACCGAGCATCACACCGTCAAACCCATCGTGATCGTGGAACTCGAAGAGAACTTCGAAACCAAGACCGTCGCGATAAAACGACACCACACCGGCGAGATCATCCGTCGGCCGAGCAATCCGCAGGTGTGCCTTGGCCAAATCGTGAGGTGCCTGCATCAGTTTTCCCTGGTCAACATCGCGGACGCTTTACCGGACGGCAGTCGAATTGCGCGAGGCAGAGCAACCAGACTCATTCACTCTCACGGAACTCGACGGCTCAACTTCGAATGACCGAAGTTCTCTGAGGATCGTTGGTTCATTCCACCTTCTTTCTCTTGAAGCTGTAGTCCATATATTTGAATTCCCGGCGTGCTGGCGTACGGGTATCGACAAACCAGACTTCCACGGCAAATTCATCCGCGCTCCTCAGATCGAGGACATGCACAAACTCCTTGGTGAACCCCATCGCTTTCATCATTGGGTCGTCATCTGAGCCGAGCATCCGAATCTTTCCGCTCTTTGCCTCCCGTTGGCCTTGCGAGGTGACGAAATACGTGCCGAAGCTATCCATCGCGATGAGCGTATGTCTTTGATGGCGCGGGTCGAACCCCACAGTGAAAATCCCTTCCATGGAATCGGCTTGGCCTTTGGCCTGATATTCCATCTGGAGAAACCGCCCACCCACTGTCATACGGTTCTCCGCGGTTCCACGGTAGATCATCGCCGAAGCGCCGGAACCCAGGCTGACTTCCACGTCCCATTTGCCGGCATAACGGGCCAACTCCTCGTGTTCCGGCCCCGGCTTCGTCAGCTTGAGCTGTTCTTCTGCAGAGAGGGGCTTTGCCCGCGGTTTGGCTTCTTGAGCAGACAACGATTCGCTGACGAAGATCAAGGAGAGTCCGAAAAGAAGCGGGAAATGATGGTGCATGATTCTCGGCTTAAATAGGGACGTGTGCAGACGACGGGCTGATGAGACCACCCACGTGATGGGAGAACACCCCCGTTCTCGACAGAAGCTGGGGGATGGTTCTGCGGCAGGATGATTTTCTGTCGACTCCCCTTCACTTTCAAGCCGATCTTTATATGATGACGATTGGTTCGCATGCACTTGCGCTCATGCAATGTGGAGTGGGAACGACTTCGCCAGACGGTGAGGAGAGCGGTTCTATGTTCGGATTGGCTGAGCACACGGTTCCTCAAGGGCACATTCGCGTCGGGCGCCGGTGGTTTCTCCAGACCAGCCTGGCCGGTCTCGGCGGCTTGTCACTGTCGGCGCTGGCTCACGCGGATGGCACCCCTGCCCCGCTGAAATCCAAGAAATCGGTCATTGTCTTCTGGCTTTCCGGCGGATTGAGTCACATCGATTCGTGGGACCCGAAACCCGATGCCCCGGTCGAAATCCGCGGACCTTACAGCACGATCGCGTCCAAAGTCCCCGGTGTGCAACTCTGCGAACATCTGCCGTTACAGGCCTCCATCGCCGATAAACTGTCATTTGTGCGTGCCGTCGATTGCAAGACCAGCAATCACACACCGATCACCTTGCAGGCGGGAAATCCGTTAGCCCGCCGGACCGACAACGGCCGTGATGGCGATGGCTGGCCGTCGATGGGGTCGATCGTGTCGAAATTCAAGGGACCGAACCATCCTGACCTGCCGGCCTTCGTCGGCCTCGCTCCCTCATGGAAAGCGGATGTGTATGAAGCCGGTCTCCTCGGCCCGGCATACGCTCCGGTGAATGGGCTGGAGCTCGTCGGCAAATTTGGTGTCCCGAAGGGAATCGAAGTCCCCCGGTTGCAGGACCGCGATGCCCTGCGGCAAGCGTTTGACCGTTACCGGTCCGATGTCGATGCCACTCTCGCCAAGACAACCCGCTTCAATCAGCAAGCTTACGAAATGGTCCTCGGTGGCCATGTCGAACGGGCGTTCGATATGCGGACTGAAACCGATGCGACGCGCGATGCCTACGGTCGCAACAGCATCGGCGAGAAAGCCATCCTGGCCCGGCGACTCGTGGAAGCCGGCACATCGTATGTGCTGGTCAGTGGCGCCTGGGGATACTTCGATCACCATGGCGACAACGTCCAATGGGGCGGCATCGTGAAGGGGCTCACCCCCTTGCTGCCGCAGATTGACCGGGCGATTTACGCACTGGTCAATGACCTGGAACAGCGAGGAATGCTCGACGACACGCTGATTGTGATGATGAGCGAATTTGGTCGCAGCCCGGTCATCAACAAAGAAGCCGGCCGCGAACACTGGACCAACGTGATGTCGCTGCTGATGGCCGGCGGTGGGTTACGCCACGGTCAGGCGATCGGCAGCACCGACAGCAAAGGTTACGAAGTGAAAGATGGTGTGGTCCGGCCGCAAGACCTCGCCGCCACGATTTTCCGGCACCTCGACATCGACCTCAACACACACTGGATCTCCCCGCAAGGCCGCCCGACGCCGATCCTCGTCGAAGGAGGGCGACCGATTCCGGAACTGGGGTAAACATTCTGCTTGCCTCCACCGGTAGCGTCTATTTTTTGCTGAGACAGTGTGATTCAATATCACGTATGACTGAGCAAGTCTCCGACTCCGCACCGTTCGCACAACCGGCCATTGCTTACGGGGCCGACCCGTCAAGCGAAGATGTTTTGCGCGATGTCTTCCAGGTCGCGGCCAACACGAAAGTCCCGGCGTGCTTCTTGCGGCTGGGAGCACCGCGGACATTTCGGCACGAAGTGATTCGCGTGAACGGCGATGACGGAAAATACACTCCGGCATTCGAAACATTACTGAGCCGCGAAATCCCTTCGATCGAGTTTGTGCTCGCCGCTCCGAACGGCAATGCCTTTCTGAACCGGATGGATCTCGAACGAAAACCGTTACGGGAAATCTGGCGCGTTCGACGCAGCATTCTCCGGTTTTGCGAGGGATTGCTGGTGGCGGCCGGCATACGACAACGGAGCCGTCTTTCCCCTCTCTGCGTCGCATTTCACAATCAGCCGTTGCTATGGAACCTGAGTTGTGCAGGCTCTGACTATGTGGTGATTCGCGCATACTTCGGCGGGGCCACCGGACACGATGAAGAAGTTGCAGAGTTCGTGGCCCGCGGTGGTGAAAAGCAGCGTCTGGCGGAATCGATGCTGCACTATTACCGCTCGGTTCGAGACAACCCGGCAACCGAACGGATCGAGAGAACCGAGCAACTCGCACACTACAAGGAATGGCCGTCGCTGTTCAAAGGGAACGCCGTCTGGTTCGAGAACGATCAGGGCGAACCCTCCGCCGTGAAGATGGTGACGTCGGCCGCGGTTCATGCCTGTGAAGCAACCTGGTTACAGTCGCGACATGGATCAGCGCGAGACTGCCGTCACTTTCGACCGGTGGGATTGCGGAGCGCGTTTTATCAACCCGACGGCGAGTCTGACGAGCACGTTCTCCGGATGCCCGCTGTGACCGGCATCTCAGCGGAAGAACTCTTATACCAGCTTCAGCGTGCCGCGGCTCTGCCCGATGCGCCGATCGAACAACTCCGTGCCGCCGGTGACACCGTTCTTCGTCAGGGTGTCGCCGCCTTGCGGGAATTTCACGCTCAAACCACCATCGTCAGCCCTGATCGACAAACTCCCGCCCCGTACCCCTGGCGACAACGGTTGCGTTCGGCGCTGGACGAGGCGGCCGGTTTCGTCACCACCGACCGACGCCTGATTGCGGCTTGTGAGCACGTTCTAGACCATCTCGGAGCGTCGCTGGAGAAACAGGCGTGCCGTTACTTTCGTGATGCCCATCTGAAGAACCGCCTCATCGCCCTGCCCGACGGATTGGACGCCAGCGATCCACTGACCTTTTCCGCATGGCTTCAAAGCATCCCCGTTCATGATCTTCAGAATTGGTTCCGCACACACACGTTCGACATCGACTTTGAAACAGCGCAGTTTCAAACCACCGGCAGCGATGACATTCTGCATCTCCTGACGTCGCCGAACACAGGTTGGACATCCGGCGAACTCCTCCGCGAGGGTTTTCAGTTCTTGCGCCGCTGGTGGACTCATGCCGAGGCCGCAGAGTCGACCCTTTTATGTCGCAGTTTCCGGGAACTCTGTCGGCGAATCTGGTATGCGCACGTGATGCCGATCACCGCGCAGCAACGGTACTCCATGGAACCGCCGGATCATCATTTGTGCTTTGTCGAACGGCTTGTTGAGCAGGATGTCTCGCTCCGGCCGATTGCCGAGTTTGTTCACACGTATCGAAAGCAGGCACCGCAAGGATGGCGTGACCTGAATTCCAACGCGGCGCGGCTGCCCCTGCGGTTGAGCGATACCCCGCCTCAGGATGAGGTTGATGAGCTGGACACGGTCTTTTTAAGCTGCCATCACCAAGATTATGAACATGCCGAAAAGTTGTCGAATTACCTCGTGAGCCAGCAGATCAAGACCTTCTTCTGCAATCAGTCACTTCCTGATGCCAGGGACACGAACTTTACCCAACAGATTCACCAGGCGATTGAACGAACTCGACACTTCGTGGTCGTTGCCAGCCGGCCGGAACACGCCTCGGCCAAGTGGCCAGCCTGGGAACGCGACCAATTTGTGGCACTGAAAAACGCCCCACACAGCCGGCGAGGCAATCTCCTGACGGTGACCGTCGGGGAAGTTCCGGCCGAACGGCTACCAACTCCACTGAAGTCGCTGCAAGTGTTCACGTTACAGGCGGCGCTCGCAGGGCAGATTCTCCCTTATCTTCCCATGATTTGATCCGGCGTCGTTGGAACCGGCAGGCTCCCAACCACGTCACATGGGGGAAGGCTTGAGAGATCCTTGTCGACATCGGTCGTGTCGTGATTGTCGCCCAGGGAACAAGACTCACGAAGCACTTCGGCTCTCCTCCGCTCACATGCTCACATCCCCGGTCAAAATTCGGTCTACACGCAAAATGTCGGTTCTGATACTTTCCCGGCAACGAGGGTGGACGCGAAACCTCTTCTGAGGGCAATCGGGCATGGATGCAACCGGACGACAAATGATGCGAGTGACGTGGGACATCGCGCTCACGGTGGTCTGGGCCGTATCCGGCGCGGTCATCGCCGCAGAGACCCCGGATTCCGGGCCGACCGTCGTCAATGCCGGGACCGGACCGCAGCAGGTCTTCACTTACAAATTCACTCCGGGACAATTCGTCCACTACGAAGTGATTCAATTTCAGACGGTGACCACCCGGTTCAACGGCGGTAATGAGCGGGTCGTCAACCAGATGAACGCCCTGAAGAATTTCCGGGTGGTTTCCGTAGAAACAGACGGCACCGCGGTCCTCGAACCGATGGTCAAGAAAGTGCGGATGTCGGCCAAGTTCAACGAAACTGAGCCGATTGTTTTTGACAATGAGCAACAGGCGCTCGCGCCACCGCAGTTTCGCGATATCCAGGCAACCGTCGGCCGCCCGGTGGCCCGTATGACTTTCACCGCCAACGGTCAACTGACAAAGGTCACGCCGCTGCAAGGAGCCCCCGAACTGATCACGAAAACCGCGGCGAGAATCGATCCCAGCGCGAATTTCCTGACCGTCTTTCCCAAGCAACCCATCGGCGTGGGAGCAGTCTGGAACGACAAACTCACAGTTCAGGTCAGTGCCGGGAGCAGTGGTATCGCACCGCCTGTAACCCTGAAGCGCGAGTATACCCTGGCAAAAATCGAAGGGGCTGTGGCTACGATCACCCTGAAAACGTCCACCTTGACGCCGCAACTCAATCCACAGGTCGAGGCTCAACTCCTTCAACGGCAGTTGCAGGGCACTATCGAATTCGACATCGATAAGGGTTTGCAGATCAGCCATCAGACCAAAGCCGCCGGGCAGGTGGTGGAAGCTTTTGGGCCGAAAACACTGATGCAGTCGTCGCTGGAAACCAAAGAAAAGTGGATTCCCGCCCCCGACGGTGTCCAACCCGCAACGCTGAAGGAAATCGGGGCAATCCCGTAAAGTCGACTTCGGCACCCGGATCTTCCATGTCTTTCCAGATTCCAATGTCCTCCCGATTCTTGCCTGGATTGACGGTTTTCCGCAGTCACCTATAATTCCGGCATCACCAGCGGGATGCTACCGGGTTATTTCTCTCCCGGAGGATTGCTGGTTTTTCGCAGGCGAGAAGAGGTAAGTCATGGCCGAGAACGTTTTGGAGTTCACCGACGACAATTTCCAGACCGAAGTGGTGCAGAGCGCAACTCCGGTCCTCGTCGACTTCTGGGCTCCGTGGTGTGGTCCGTGCCGCATGATCGCTCCCGCCGTGGAAGAACTGGCAAACGAATACAAAGGCCGCGTCCGCGTCGGCAAGATCAACACCGATGACAACCCCAGCATTCCGTCGAGCCTGGGCATCAGCGGGATTCCCACATTGATGCTGTTCAAGGGTGGCGAAGTTGTTGAGCGTCTTGTCGGCCTGCAACAGAAGCCGCGGATTGCCAGCGCGATCGATAAGCACCTGTAAGAGACACTTTTGACCGTCGGGGTCCATGGATGGACTGCCGGCGTGGCATCGGTTCGACACAGGGGAAGGATTCCCGACGATGGAACCGCAGGACCAGGCACTTTCCAGTTCCGATCGCCCGACCACTCCCGCGTCGGGCGATCATGTTTCTGCGCGCGGCTACCGCTTGGACGGACCGCACCGCGATTTCTCGCAGGGGGAAAGTGTCCCCCGACCGGCTCGACGAGATGCCTTGCTCGATCTTGTCGCGCAACTGCAGGCTGAAGTCGCCGACCAGGATGAGCGCGAAACCGTCCTTGCTGAACGGGAGCAGCATCTGGCTCGGACACAGGCTGACTTTGAAGGCTGGCGGGCCGAACAGCAGGAACAAATCGAAGCGGCCCTCTCACGGTTGGCCACGCGCGAGCAAGCGCTCGAAGACGGTGAACGCCGACTCGTCGCCCAGGAAGAATCGCTCCTTCATCTCTCCACACGGTTGGAGATCGAGCGCACCGAGATCACGCGGGAGAAAGAATCCAACGAGCGCGACCGGGCAGCGATTCAGGAAGAACTCACGGCCCTGCAACATGACCGCGCGTTCCTGCGACCGCAATTGATGGCCGAGATCGCTGCCGATCGGGAAAGCCTCGCTCAAGAACAACGCGCGTTGCACGAACGCACCCAAGCCCTTGCAGAAGCCGAACGACAATCCCACGCCCGGATTGATGCCCTGCTGCAACAGGAGCGGCAAGGCCTGTGGCAAACGCTGTCCCTGGAATGGAATCAACGTCACACCGCGTTTGAAACCGAACGCAAAGTGTGGGATGAACAGCGCGTCGTCATCCAGACGCAACTCGAAGAACAAAGAGCCCACTGCCAGGCGGCGCTCGATCAACTCGACGCCGAGCTGGCTGAGCGCCGTGCTGCAACCGAGCGCGAATTGGCCGAACGTCGTGCCACTGCTGAAGCCGAGATTGCCGCCGCGCGACAATCGTGGGAGGCATTGCAGTCGACAACCATCTCTGACCAGCAGCGTGAACGAAGTGTTCTCGAAAGCCGGTTGCGTTTTCAGCAGGAACATCTCGAAAAAGTTCGCATCGATCTCGAACGTGTCCAAATGGAATTCCGGCGGGAACGCCAGCAGGAACGCTTTCGACTGGAAGAAGCCGACCGACAATCCCAACGCCGGTTGCTGCAACTCGGCTTGTATCGTGATGCCCTGGGCGAGCAGGCGAAGTCGCTTGATCGGGAAGCCGCGACACTCGCGCGGGTCCGCCGGGCCTGGGACGATTCCGTCGCTAGCAGCCGGGCCGCCTTCGATGCCGAGACGGCTCAGTGGCGGCAGGATACCGAACGTCAACGCCTGGAGATCACGCGACAACAGGAAGCCCTTGCCAAGCATTCTGAGAGTATTGATGGTCGTCGTCATCGCCTGGATAAGTTACGGATCGAACTGGAAGAAACACACCGCTCCAATCTCGAGCTGCGACTCGCCGTTGAAGAGGCATGGGCACAAATTGCGCAGGCTGTCGGCAGTGATGAAGAAGCCCGATTGCGTGTTGAACAGGCGCGGCAAGGACTCTCGTTGTACTACCAGGAACTGCATGCTGGCTTGATGGCCCAGCGGCGCGACCTGCTCGACCTCGAAAACCGGTTGCAACACGACCGCGGAGAATTCCACGCCGAACGGCAGACGCTGGTGCAATGGCTCAGCGAACGGGACGAAGCCCTGCGTGCACAGGAAGCCGATGTCGCGACGAAGTTGCATCAGGCGATTCAGGAAGAAGCCGCATGGCGGGAGATGCAGAACCGCTGGTTGACCGAACGGCTCGAAGCGGAAAGCGTCATTCGCCGTTTGCTGGGTGAACTGGGCGATCGCCATCGTGAGGATGTCGCCACCCAGTGGAGCGTGTCGGCATTGATGGCCGAAGCCACACCGGTGGATGACGCCTCGTTCGAGATTCCGGCCCGTGCACTGATGGCGCTGTCCGACGCCCCTTCCCAGGCCAACGCGGCCTGACCGGCGTGGATTTCACATCACGCGCGGTCAAACGGAAACGCGATGACGTCATCAATGGTGGACGCGCCGATTGCGAACATCATCAGACGGTCGAATCCCAGTGCGACACCGGCGCTTTCCGGTAACCCCGCTTCCATGGCCTTGAGAAGTCGGCTTTCCGCAGGCAATGGCCGAAAACTCGCCGCTGCCCGCAGGGCGGATTGTGTGCTGATCCGGTCACGCAAGATCGCGGTGTCGGTCAGTTCATGGTAGCCGTTGCAGAATTCGATGCCGTCGATATACAGCTCAAATCGGTGGGCCACCTCGACTCCGTCTTCCCGCCGATGGGTCTTGGCCAAGGCCGCTTGGGACGCCGGAAAGTCGCACAAAAACACGGGAACATCGCAACCCAATTGCGGTTCGACTAACTCCGCGAGCAACCAGTTGAGCCAGCCATCGCGATCGTCAGCGTGCAATCCCAGAGGCGGGATGAGGTTCTTCTGCTGCGCGAGTTGATGCAGTTCCGTCATCACAGCCGTCAGCGGTTTCAGTCCTGTTGCCGCAGCAAAGGCCTCGTCATAGGACAGCCGCAGAAATGCAGGCCCCGCGAGAACGGCATCGACTCGGGACAATTTCTCCGACGCATTCTGCCGGCTTCGCTCATGACCGCAAACGGAGCGCACGAGTGCTTCCACAACATTCATTTGCGCGTGGTGATCGTCGCCGATACGGTACCACTCGATCATGGTGAATTCGGGGTTATGTCGGCGACCCGACTCGCCGTTGCGGAAGACTTTCCCTAACTGATAGATCGCATCAGCCCCTGCGGCGAGCAAGCGTTTCATCGCGAACTCGGGGGACGTTTGCAGGTACCGCATCGACGCCGCATTCGATTGCCAGCGGGTCGGCTCTGGCAGCCACGCGCAGGCAAACGGTTCCAGCCAGGCGTCGACCACGATGTCGGCCGACAAAAGCGGCGTGTCGACCTCCCAGTAGCCCCGTTCATCGAAGAACATCCGCACCGCACGCAGCAGTTCCGCGCGCAATCGCAAAGTCGACATTGATGCCGTGGGACCAAAATCAGCCTTGCTCACAAACGGGCCTGTTCTTGGGAATGGTGTAGACTTTCAGCAAACGACCTGTGTGCCACGGCCGTGTCGGCCGTGTGAATTTGCAGGGCGTTTGATACGCATCCCGGAAAACAACTGCGCTCTCGGTGGGATCCGCTCATCACGCGGAGCGTGATGGCCACCATCGTAGCCATCACGCTCCGCGTGATGAGCGGATTGTTGCACACGCGCAATCTATTTCTGTAAGGCGTGTTGCCCACGACACGACCGTGGCACAGCGGAAAGAATAGCTGTTTACCCACACGCTTTCTCGCGCTGCGGGAGACTACGCCACTTTGCGCGGGGCGAACGCGGGCGGCACAAAGGGAATTGTCGCCGGCCAGGCATCCGCCGCATCGTCGGCAACCGCGGGCGCCTTGATGACGCGATTCTCGTACACCATCCGCAGAAACTCGGGGAAAATGTCCCAGGCTTGGGGCGACCGATTCCATGATCGCGCGACGTGGTGAAAGAACTTGAGTTCAAAGTTCATGACCACGAGATCCGCTAATCCGTCGACTGGATCGACATCATCGGGTTCCCACGGCCGCGGACAGAGCCGGTACGCCTCGTGATCCGGGTCGCGATGAGACTGCTCGGGGACATCATACAAGACGGCGAGTTGACCGGATTCGCTGAGCCGGGTGGGAAACACCCGGCAGGCCATCGGGTGTGCGCCGTGAATCGAGCACTGGGCAGTGCCGAGAGGACGTTCCGCCGACCGCGGCTGCTCCGTGAGAAAGCGACACTTCGTGGTGCCGGGAAACGTCTGACTGTCGACGTGCATCAAGGAAATGACAAAGGGGACGTCGGGAGCATCTTCGAAGAAGAACTGTGGGACCACACCATGCGAGATGGCGTGATCGCGATCTTCCCAACGGCAGGCAAATTCCCAGAAGTTCAGCCCCAGCCGGCGCTCAATGCGCAGGACGTCGGCGCCGGTCAGCGGCACGGCAAACGCCCGGCAACATCCAGCATGGCATCCATTGCAGGGGCTCATGGAACGGATTCCTGATAATTGCGCGCAGCACTCGCGCTCTGCGGAATTATCGGCAAAGTAAGCCCATCCGGACCGGCAAACTCCCGGCCGAACGGGAAAATCGGCAGAATCGGGATCACGACGGCGGGAGCCGATCCCGCCCGGCGGGCCATTCCCGTACGGTTCGCCACGCCACCAGGGCATCGCGCGTGGCGGTAACATCATGCACACGCAGAATCTCCGCCCCCTGCTCTGCTAGCGCTATCGAGACTCCGAGAGTTCCGGACAACCGCTCATCCACGACGCGACCGAGAACCCGTTTCAAGAACCCTTTTCGCGAGTGGCCGATGAGGACGGGACGGCCGAGAGACTGAAAATCGGCGATGTGTGACAAGATGTCGAGGTTATGCTCGGCCGTTTTTCCAAATCCGATCCCGGGATCGAACACTATGTGCTCCGGCTGAATGCCCACCTGCTGCAATGTCCGAAGCTGCTCGCGAAAATAGTCCACGATCTCGGCCACCACATCGTCATAGTGGGGAGCCAGTTGCATCGTCTGCGGCGTCCCTTGAATGTGCATGCAGACGACACCGGCACCGCTTTCCGCGACCACCCGAGGCATCTCCGGATCAAATTGCAGCCCGGAGATGTCGTTGATAATCTTCGCCCCCGCCGCCAAAGCCTGACGGGCGACTTCGGCTTTGTACGTGTCAATGGAAAGTGGCACCCGCACACGGTTTACGAGGCGCTCGACCACCGGAATGAGGCGTGCGAGTTCATCCGTTTGGGAGACCGGTGCGGCACCGGGACGGGTCGATTCCGCCCCCAGATCGAGGATGTCCGCCCCGTCGGCTTCCAGGCGAAGTGCGTGTTCCACGGCCCGGTCGACATCGAGATTCTGACCACCGTCGGAAAAACTGTCCGGGGTGATGTTAACGATACCCATCAACAAGGGCCGTCCCGTCCAGGAAAGCGTTTCCCCGGCAATCGACCAATTCGAGACTCTTCCACCGCCGACACCGTTCGACATAACCTATTTCCCAATCAACAGTTGAAACAATCCCTAACTTTGAAGCTGCAAAATCGGCTGGTCAGGCAGACGGAGCGATTTCCTAAGTCGGCGCGACACCGCCAACGGGGAAACCTCCATCTCTGAGAAAGACGGTTTCTGCCCCCTCGATCCGTTTAATTTTCCACCCAGCCTCGCTATCTTAACCGTCATTGCCGTTAAGGTTGTTATGGTCTACCTGGCTTATCAACACAAGAAGCGATTCTTCCGTCTAAACACCAACGGAAGAAAGCATGATTACGGCAGCCGCCCGGCGACGGACTCTCCGGGTGGTTTTACAGATCGACCCCGGTGTTTGTTCAAGGAGATGGATTATGGTTCGTGGGATGGCATTGGCAGCGGTCGCGCTGCTCATGGCGGCGACATCGGTCGACGCCGGTTTGTTCTCGCGCAGCAATGGCTGTGCGGCTCCCGTCGTGGTTTCGGGCTGCGGCGATAGCTCTTGCAACTCCTGCTGCAACACCCGCAAGGTGAAGGTCCGCAAGGTCAAGCGCAGCCGTTGCTGTGAAGCCGCGCCGTCCTGCTGTGCTCCGGCTCCGGCCCCGAGCTGCTGTGCTCCGGCCGCTCCAGTCTGTGCCGCTCCGGCTCCGACCTGCTGTGCACCTGCTCCGACCTGCTGCGCTCCGGCTCCAACCGCCTGCGGTTGTGCTGCTCCGACCGGCTATGTCGGCTCGGCTGCTGCTGGTGTTGCCGCTCCCCCTCCGGCCGATGGCGCTCTCGGTGAAGCACCGAAGCCGATGGCCGTCGAAACCCCGGCTCCGCCGAAATAATGTCTGCCGATCAGACGAACGCGGGACCTCCTGCGGAAACCTGATTGACGTTCAATCAAGTAAAACGGTCCGCTGAACGTCAGTGTTCAGCGGACCGTTTTCGTTATCTCTCGACCGGAAGACGGATCTTTTCTGCATAATTCTTGTTCAGATGATAGCGATAGAGATGTCGCGTGGGAAAAGCCGAGGAAATGGCCTGCCAATCCACTTTCCCCGCCCGGTATCGCCCCAGAATGAGAGGTCTCGATAGCCCAGCGTGGTTGGTCACAAAGTCGAGTTGCTGGCCATCATGGGAACCATCCACCAGGACTAAAGCCGGCAGGTCGGTCACATCACGTCGCAGCACTTCATGAAATGCGGCGTACTGATGGCGGGGGTAAGCCATTACGCCGATCCCGCTCTTCCAGCGTGATCCCCACGCCTCTCCCGCGTCGACGTACATTCCGATCCACGCGATCACAAGCAGGCCTGCGGCCCATATCGGCAGCAACACGCGGCGCTGCGCGGTCCACGTCTGTTGCAAAGACCGGCCCACATAAGCCAGTAAGAGGCACCACACTGGTGCAGTCTCAAACACGTAATGCCAACCGAAAATCCCGACGTACCAGTACGGCCAGTGAAACGCGTGTAGAGAGACAATCGCTGCGGAGACCAGCTTCCATGCGGTCGTCATCCCCGGCCAGAGAACCGTTCCCAAGATGAACGCGATCAGCAGCAGCGGCATGTCGACCGTAAACAGTGCCGTCGCAATCAGCCGGTTGAACACATTCTGCCACGCCCCCGCGGGGGTGAGATTCTCCGCCCAGGTATCATAACTTTCCAAGACTTTCGGACCCAGATGTTGTTCACCACGGATGGCATTATTCAGACCGAACCCATGCCGGGGCGTGTAGATGTCGGTGTAAACCTGATACGGCGAAGTGAGCCAGTTTCCCGTGGCATCGTGGTTGTAGACGAGCATCACGCCGAAACCGCACAACAGCGGTGTTCCGAGACCGAGCAGCATCGGCCGGACTTCCGTCCAAGACTTTCGCATCAGGTGGAACGCTGCCCAGAGTCCAAACGGGAACGCAAACCCGGCGGCGGTCATGGGACGGCACAACATCGCAGCTGACAATCCGCACCCGGCGATCAGCCAGTTGACATGACCGTAGGACGGGGATTGCGGGCCATCACTTCTTTCCTCGACCGGATGACGACCAGAAATCGCAATCACGCGCATTCCTCTCAGAAAACTGAGCGTGAAGACCAGGAGCGCCAACATCGTTGGATGATGCGCCAGCAACAAATTACTGAACAACGCGGGTCCCGGTGCCGCGGCAAATGTGATCCCAGCGATCCCACCGAGCCACCGGTCTGACAATTCGCGGCCGATCCAGTAGACCAGCACCGCACTCAACGCTCCGGCAACCCAATGTCCGACGTAGGGGTTGCCGAACGCCAGCCACGGGGCAATCCACAGCCCTGTGCCGGGATAGTAACGGCTGGCCATCCGCCCTTCATTCAGCACGTGCATCTGGTCGAAGAGTTCCGGATGGATCGGCGCACTCGGCCAACTGAAGCGTCCTGCCAGCAGCGTTTCCGCCTGGAAAACGTAGCTGTACTCATCATGATACGCTGGCGGCAACGACCACTGCGGCAAGGCCGTGGCGACGGAAAGCCCGAACGCCACGCTGCCGATGATGAGGCTGGCAAGCCCATCATGCCATGCGATCTTCATGTTCTCGTGGTCAGATGCTTCCGGGCCGTCATTGGAAGTCGAAGAGTGACGGCCTGAAAGTGCCATCGAACGGAGGGTGAGGAACCATGCGACCGGCCCTAACAGCAACCAGCCGAGGGTGGTGAGCGCGAGATCGGTCGGCCATTCCGCAAACGCGCCGAGAAATCCCCAGCTTGAGAGCGCCACCGCTGCCGACCAGGCGAGCAGTTGCCATCCCCAACCCATCGGCTCAGGCTTGCTCGGAGCGGGATGTGAGTTGGACACCATCACGCTTCCACGCCGGGGAGGTCACCATCCATTTTGGTATGGAGCACTGAGAAGCGTTTACCGCGGGACGCGAAACCGCAAAGCGGGTCAGGCTTCCGTAATGACGTCGTCAAAAACGGGCCATTCATCTTGTTCCGCGGCGGTGGGACGAATGACCGTCATTTCTGACTGTACATCTTTGACATGCTGCCGCGGCGGACGCGGACGGGCCGCTTCCACCTTGCGGACGCGGTATTCTTCCAGCGGCTTGTTAATGCGGATTTCGATGTTCGTCAGCTGCGAACCTTCATCGGGGCAGACAAACGTGAACGCGGTCCCCTTGCAGTCGGTCGAGGACAACCGTCCCGTGCGGCCGACACGATGGACGTAGTCATCGCAGTCCTCGGGGATATCGAAGTTGATGATGTGCGAGATACCGCTGACATCGATCCCCCGCCCCATCACGTCCGTGGCGATGAGCAGACGAATTTTGCCTTCACGGAACTGCTTCATGACCCGGTCCCGCGAGGACTGGGCAAGATCACCGTGAATGAACGCACTGTTGGGAAGACGGCCATCGAACTGTCCGAAGACCTTTTCCGCCATGCGCTTGGTCCGAGTGAAAACAATCGCCTGCTGCGGACGTTGCTCGATCAGCAACTGGACCAGCACCCGGAGTTTGCGGTCATGATCGACGGAGATGTAGAACTGTTCAATCGACGATTGGCCGACGTTCTTCACCGACAAATCGACCCGCTGCGGGTCGCGCATGTATTTCTGCGCAAGCCGTTCGACCGGCGGCGGCAAAGTGGCGGAGAGCAACAACGTCTGGCGTTCGCCAGGGCAATGCTTCAAAATGCGTTCAATATCGGGTCGGAAGCCGATGTCGAGCATCCGGTCGGCTTCATCGAGGACGACAAACCGGAGATGATCGAGAATCAGATCTTTCCGCATCATGAGATCGATGACTCGGCCGGGGGTGCCGATGACGATCTGAGCACCGCGGTGCAGCGCTGCAATCTGCGGTTTCAGCGGTTTTCCGCCAACGAGGCAAACCGTCCGGACTTCGTGGCTGACGGAGAGCCGTTTGGCTTCTTCTTCAACCTGCTGGCTCAATTCACGCGTCGGCGTGAGCACCAGGACCTGCGTATTGATCGAATCGAAATCGATCCGCTCCAAGATTGGGAGTACAAATGCCGCAGTCTTTCCGGTGCCGGTCTGGGCTTGGCCAATGCAGTCATGCCCGGCGAGCGCGACGGGGATGAGGGCGGCTTGAATCGGACTTGGGCGGGTGAACCCCGCTTTACGCAAACCATCGAGTGAACGGGCACAGAGCCCTAAATCTTCGAAGCGTTTCTCCACCGGCATATCGATTCATACTCTTCACTACCGCCGCGTCTCGAACCCCACAAGGGGGAGTCAACGGCGTCGTTCCCTCTATTTTGACCTAGTCACAGTACCGATTTTCTGCCTCGTGGTCAAACGTGGAGCCAATCCGGGGACTGAGTGGTCAGCGTGGGTCAGAAAAACTTGACGATGAATGCGGAAACGAATTCGGCCTGAAAACTGTAAAACTGGTCCGCCGCTTCACAATTCTCCATGCACCAAAACAGCGGAAGACAGGCGAAATACATTCCATCAGCGATGGGGCGTGGAACCCCAATCGAGCTATCCCCGGAAATCTCCAGCATGATGACTGCAAAGCGAAAGATTGGTAATTCGACGTATGCAACCAAAGTCACGGCTGCGAACAGCGTCCACCGTTTCCACGGCTTCCAGTGGGCGTACCACGTCCACGGAGCGAACCAAGCGATGCGGCGGGGGAGTGGATCGGGATTGTTCATATACCGGCCAGAATAGTCCAAGAGAGCCAGTAAGAACCGACGGACAGCGCGCCGAGCAGGGCAGTAGCAAAGGCCAATCTCGTCCGGTTGCTCCTGAAAGCGACAGCGCCGATAAGACAGCAGAGCATCAGCACGAGCGATGCGCCAGAAGTGAGTAGCAGCACGAACCCGAAATCGCCGTATGTCACGAGATCGCCTCCATCCCGTCACGCTACGCGGTGGAGACGGGAAGAGTCAAGATGCGAGGCAATCTCGGCCCTGGGGTCACGGCGAGTGTCAGAAACTCGGACTCATCCTTGCCGGCATTCCCGTCTTTTGAGCCCCGACGGGGCGGGATTCGATAGCCCAGCCCGCAGGTCTTCCGGAGGGCTGGGTCGGTGATGCCAAAAAACCGCGCAGCCTCAATTGGGCGAAACTCCTGCAAGCAAGACCCGTTCGTGGTGCCCCGTGGGGGCTTGGTCACATCGCCGGATCCGCTGACTCAGGGCTGCGCGAAGACGCTCCGCCCTGGGCTTTCGAATCACGCCCCTTTCGGGGCTGAAAACCCGACCGTCCCGCAACCACCAAATCATGGGATGCCCCTCGACGAGATCCTTTCCGCCCCCTGCGATTGTCTTTTGTCCCCTTCGCACCGAGAATTGACAGGACGGCTTGGCAACCGGCTGTTGCCAACGTCGTTAAACAAAGTGAAGTAGGGTGGGCTGTGCCCACCCACGTTGGTGGGCACAGCCCACCCTACGACAGGGGCTCTGAGGAATCGGAATATGGGACGCGTCAGCGTCATGTGTTTTTTTGCGAGCTACGGCCTGGCGCTGGCCATCGAGCTGCTCCGTGCGCTGGGACGGAGCAAGCTGCAACGGGTGGCGACCCTGCTTGTTACCGCCGCAGGTCTGATCGCCCACACCATCTACCTGTATGTCCGTTCGCAGACCACCAGCCTGCCGCCGCTCTTGAGTTCGATGCAGGACTGGATGTACGTCCTGGCGTGGCTGGTGGCGTTGGTCTACCTCTTTGTCTCCTTCAGCGACCGGGACGCCGGGGCCGGAGTACTGGCCCTCCCGTTGATTATGATGCTGATCGGTGCCGCGTCATTATTTTCCCCTGCGGACAGTCCGGCGGCGGATCTGCATCGCAGTTGGACGATGCTGCATGTGGTGATGCTCGTCTTCGGCATCGGGGGCCTCCTGGCGGGTTTGATTGTCAGTCTGATGTACCTCTGGCAACACTGGCGGCTGAAGTCCCGGCAGCCGGTTGTCGGATGGATCTCGTTCCCCAGTCTCGAACGGTTGCACCGCTGGAACAAATGGCTGGTCATCACGTCGGTCCCCTTGTTAACGATGGGGATGGCCATCGGCGTGGGGCTGGTCCTCGTTCGCACCGGGCATGATGCTGCCGAGCGGGTCTGGAGCGATCCGCTGGTCGTGTTGAGCCTCGGAAGCTGGTGCGTCCTCGCCGCGTGCTATGTCTGGATGCTGGTGGCGGTCCGCACGCCGGGGCGTCAGATGGCATCGCTGACGGCGTTCTCCTGCGCGTTGTTGCTGGTGACGGTGCTCGGTTCTCAAGCGCTGAGCCGCATCGGTCATGGTTCCACATTGCACGGACCGACGTCCTCCCGGTCGACGGGGGACCGGCCGTGAATCTTTCGGTCATCTATTGCACCCACCAGACGGCGCAACTGTCCGTCCGGGAACGCCTGGCATTTCCCAACGCCGAGGTTCTCGCCAGCGGATATCAACGTCTGAAGGCGCTGGGCGACCGTTTGGAAGCGGTGATCCTGTCCACCTGCAATCGCGTGGAAATCTACGTCGCCCAACCCCCGACCGGGTCGGTTCCCAGCCTCGATCAATTGGCGCAGTTCCTCTCCGAAACCCATCGACTGCCGAAGGAAGAATTCGTCGGAGAACTGCGGGAACTGACCGGTCGTGCCGCGGTGAAGCACCTGTTCGATGTGGTCTCGAGCCTCGACAGCATGGTGCTCGGTGAACCGCAGATCGTGAATCAGGTGAAGGAAGCGTACCGCCTGGCAGAAGCCAATGAAGCCTGCGGGCCGTTGACCCATGCA
Source organism: Planctomycetaceae bacterium (assembly GCA_041753475.1). GTDB lineage: Bacteria > Planctomycetota > Planctomycetia > Planctomycetales > Planctomycetaceae > DSVQ01. The sequence goes on from JBGSUN010000181.1 coordinate 34,889, forward strand.
TTGTTTCAAGGAGCGATTCGGACATCCGGCCGGGTCCGCACGGAAACACGACTGGCGGAAGGCCGTGTTTCCATTGCCAGTGTCGCTGTCGGAGATTTTGCCCGGAGTATCTTCGACCACTTCGGCGATAAACTCGTGCTGGTGATTGGTGCGGGAGAGATGGCCGAAGAGACCTTGCGGTACCTGAAAGATGAGGGTGTCCGCGATGTGGTGGTCGTGAACCGCAGCCCCGAACGCGCGGAGAAACTTGCCGCAGAATGGGGCGGCGTGGCTGCACCGTGGACCGAGTTAGATCATTGGCTGGGTCGCGCCGATGTCATTATCAGCACGACTGGTGCCGAAAAGCCGATCATCGACGCCCCACACTTTCAACGAGTGCGGCGGGAACACCGGGACCGGACGACGTTCATCCTCGATCTGGGAGCACCGCGCGATTTCGATCCCGCGGTTGGCAAGCTCGAAAACGTCTTTCTGTACGACATCGATAGTCTACAGCGGACTTGCGAAGACAATCGCCGGGCGCGTGTGCGGGAGATCGAACGCGCCAGTGCCATTATCGACGACGAGACGCAGAAATTTTTCGCCGAGTTTTATCGCAAGTCGAGCGGTGACCTGGTCGCCCGGCTGCGGGAAGGCTGGCATGATCTCGCCCAGCGGGAACTCGACCGACTCTTTCGCAAGGCCCCGCATTTCAACGACGAAGATCGCGAATCTGTGAAAATCTGTGTAGACCGGATTGTGAACAAGCTCCTGCATCCGCCGCTGGAAGCCCTGCGGGATGAATCCAAAGACGGAGCCCCGCACGGAGTCATCTCGGCCCTCAAGCGCTTGTTCGGACTGTGATGTGTTATGCCCAACATGACTCGCGCGCCGTCTGGTGAAACGTTGACCGACGTGCGAGTCATTGCGGGCGACCGCCCAAAATGCGAGATTCTCCCCAGGCGGGCAGAGAATCTCCTTGACGGGCTGAAGGATTTGCGGCGATGATTGCACCGTGGGCCATCGCGCAGCGTCGTTGCCACCGCGGAAGTATTGCAGCCGGACCTCAGCCGACAGACGCGGTCTTTCCGACATTTTCGACCTGTTTCGTGGTCATTTTTTAAGGAAGGAGTGCTCTATGGCGACCCGTTCTCGAAGTCGAGGCTTCACCCTCATCGAATTGCTGGTGGTGATCGCCGTCATCGCCCTGCTGGTGGCCCTGCTCTTGCCGGCCGTGCAACGGGCTCGTGAAGCGGCCCGGCGGACGGCGTGTCAGAACAATCTCAAGCAACTGGGGCTGGCGCTCCACAACTATCACGACACTCACCGTGTGATGCCCCCCGGGCAGATCAACAACACCTATCAAACCGACGCGATCGGCCGTTACGCCAATCCGCTGGAAGCTCGGGCCAGTTATGTCCGTGGCCAGAACTTGCTGGGTTATCATGGAACGAGCTGGATGCTGCACATCCTGCCCATGATCGATCAAGGTCCGCTCTACAATTACTGGTTCTTTGGCGACAATGTCCGCGGCAACGGAGACTTCGGTTTCCAGCTTCCGCCCCCGGATTTGACGTTGATCTTCCCGGCACGGACCGATGTGAAGGTCTTCTACTGCCCATCACGCCGTCAGAATATGGAATCGAACGGTCGCTTCCAGCCGGTTGATCGGATCGATACGGCCGCGCCAGGAACAATTCTCTGGACTCAGGGCGGAAACGATTACGCCGGTTGTTCTGGCTGCGGGATCACCTTCCACGATAACACCGCGGATTACACTGACCGGCAGAGTTACACAATGCTGCCGGCACAGCTTGCCGCAACTGTTGTGACATTGACCAACGTCAACGGTCAACAGTTTAACACGTCGCCGTACACGCAGTATCCGACGAACATCGGGATCTTCGGCGTCAACAGTTCGACCCGGATGAGTGACATCACCGACGGCACTTCGAACGTCATCCTGATTGCCGAACGACGATTGTCGACCTTGATTACGCCGGTCATTCAACGGAGCAGCGATGGCTGGGCCTGGGGTGGTGCGGCGACGCTCTTCAGTTGCCGGAATTCCCCGCATCAAGGCCTGCACTACGACGAAGCCGACAGCCCGCATGATCAAATCGTCCAGGTATGCCTGGCCGATGGCAGCGTGCGAAACATCAGCTTGAACATTGACCTGCGGACATGGCAAAACCTGGGCAACATGTCCCAGGGCAGCCCGATCAGCCTACCCCAGTAATCTGGCAGTGGGCCCGACTCAAGGCTGGTAGCGGAAGGATCCCCGCCAACCGCCGTCCCTTTCGATTTCGGACGGTGCTCTCGATGCTTAGAATGATGGCCGACTCCGCCTGTGGGAGTCGGCCTTGTTCTTGGGATGTGGGCTGCTGTTGATCGACTCTCTTCGACCTGAAAAGCGGTTAGCATGACGATTCGATATACCTGTACCGAATGCGGATCCGTCCTCAAAATCAAGGATGAAAAAGCGGGGACCGATGGGCACTGTCCCAAATGCAAGACGGCGTTCAAAGTGCCGGAACTCGCCCCGCCGGCGGAGGAAATCGAATCACCGTCAGCGCTGGTCACCAACCCGGCGGAACCCTCGACCGAGCTTCCCGCCTCGTCCCCCGTCGCTGAGGACTCCAGCGAAGCGGCTCCGATTCTGCGGATGGACGACGACGATTTCGACAGTCCCCCGATGCTGTCATTGAGCGATGACGACATCACTGCGACGGATCCCCCGCCACCGCCGCCAAAAGTCGAAGCCGCCCCGGTCGAAACGAAACCCATAGACCCCAAACCAGCGAAGAAGAAATCGCGGCCCAAAGTCGACGATGACTTCGACCCCGCCGAGTTTTTAAGTGAAGGACCGCCACCACCGAAGTGGAAGATGCCGCCGCCAAGCTCTACCGAAATCGGCGCTTTCGATGGGGGCTTGTCCATGGAGGACGGACCGGCGACACGGCCCCGTGAACCGGTGAAGTCATCGAAGCCGACGCCCTCTGCCGGATCGACCGCAGCAGCAGCAGCAGCAGCGTGGGATTCCAAGATGGCGGCCAAGCAGATGCAGAAAGCCATCAAAGACAGCCGGGCCGACGCCCTCGCTGCCAAAGAGGCCGCAGAGAAAGGCGAAGGTTTCGACTACGCCGGATTTATCCGCGAATTTGGTGTGAAAGGTCTGGCGGGTCTGGCCGGGGTGATTGTGCTCGCCTTCGGGATGTACATGCTTGTCGACCGGATGATGGGGGGCAGTATGAAACTGCCGCCGCTGGGTTACGTCTCCGGGACGGTCACACTCGATGGGGCCCCCTTGGCGGGCGCATCCATCTATTTCTCACCACAAGAGACTGCTGGTGATAATTCCAAAAAGACGATTCGACCGCGGACTTCCGTTGCCATCACCGACGACAAGGGCACCTACCGCATGATCTACGTCGATGGAGTGGAAGGGGTCGCCGTGGGTCAATGCCGGGTCTGGCTCAGTAAGATCAATGAGAAGGGCCGCCAAGTCGTTCCCGGCGATCACAGCGAACTGAGCCTCACCCTGAAAGAGGTGAAGTCCGGCAGCCAGAAAATTGATTTCGCGATGATGTCGCGGAAATAACTCGAGATGCCGCTCTGCCAACGGGCGAGACAGCCGGGGTCCGAAGACCCCGACCGCTCGGCTCGCATGGCATGTTTTGAAGAGTTCTTGGTCATTCGTCCTTAGTCATTAGGGAAAGACCGATCACGCAGAGTTGGTCTTCTCTTCCCTAATGACGAATGACCAAGGACTAGCAACTCACTCCCCGAGTAGCCCCTTGGCCAACCGGCGGAGTGCTTCCGCTTCGATCTGCCGGACGCGTTCTCGTGTCAGGCCGAGGGCTTCGCCGATTTCTTTCAGCGTCTTCGGTTCCGAGTCATCGAGACCGAACCGCATTCGCAGAATGGTGGCTTCGCGGGGGTCCATTTCGTCGAGCATCCGCGTGACGTGCTTCAGGCTGTCGTGATCGAGCAGTTCGTCATCGGGCGCTTTGGTGCGCTCATCGGCGACCATATCGCTCATCGTCCAGCCGCCATCGTCATCGTCGGTCTGCGGGGTGCTGTTGTAGAGTTGGATCGCCTTGCGGACAATGCTGAGCTTCTTCTTCGGAAGTTCGAGTTCCTTGGCGACTTCGTCCTGCGTGGGCGGCCGTTTCAACTCATCTTCCAGCTTGGCCGTGGCCCGTCGCCATTTGGTGAGGAGCTCGACCATATACGCCGGAATGCGGATCGTCTTGCCGGAGTTGATGAGCGCCCGCTTGATGGACTGCTTGATCCAGTAGCTGGCATAGGTACTGAACCGCGTGTTCATCCCGGGGTCGAACCCTTCGACCGCGCGGAGCAGGCCGAGGTTTCCCTCTTCGATGAGATCCTGCAGCGGCAGCCCTTTGCCGGAATAAGCCCGGGCAATGTTCACCACTAATCGGAGATTGGCGCGGACCATCCGGTCGCGGGCTTCCTTCTCACCATCCTGGATGCGGTATGCGAGTTCCTTCTCTTCTTCCGCTGTCAGCAGCGCCGTTTCATTGATCTCCCGGAGATACGTCTCCAGGGGAGCCTGAACGGCGCCGGACGAGGTGCGTGGACGGAGAGTCTTGCGCATCGAATACCGCCGGTCCTGAGAAAAAGTCGATTTTCAAAAACCTCTCCCCGACGCGAACAGCCCGGAGGCCGCCACACCGGTTCGAGGAGTGCGACTGTTGATATCGACCGTCGATCGGCAGAATTTGCGTGTTCTCGATTGGTTTCCAGAATTCCGCCCAGGAAGACTGGGCAAGAGGCGCAAAAATAACGGCCGTTCGGTTTGTACCGAACGGCCGTCAGACTTCTAGCAGCTTTCCTGCGTTACCAATCCGCGAGGCGTTTCCTCGGCAAACCGACCGATTCGATTCTGCGAGTCACACCCACGGTTTGGAGTACGCCGACACGCAATTATTCCGCAGGCGTTTCCTCAACGGCAGGGGCGGGAGCGGGAGCGTCCCCACCCATCGTGAACAGAGGACCGGAACTGCCCTCGGTGCCACCCTTGAGTTCCGTCCGCGGTTTCGGAGCGGCGGCCGCTTCCTTCTCCTTGGCTTCCATCGCCTGGATTTCGGCAGCACTCTTGCGGCTGAGACCGATCTTCCGCTCGGCCGGATCGATCCGCAGAATCCGCACTTCCAGATCCTGACCGACTTTCACGAGGCCTTCCGGATTCTCGACCTTCTGGTCCGAGAGTTCCGAAACGTGGAGCAAGCCTTCGAGTTCCGGTTCGAGTTCCACGAAGACACCGAAGTTGGTGATCTTCGTGACTTTCCCCTTCACCAGTTCGCCCGGTTGGTACTTGGTCGGGATGTGGGTTTCCCACGGATCTTCGGCAAGTTGCTTCAGACCGAGGGCGATCCGCTTCCGTTCCTGATCGACGCTGATCACCTGGCAGGTGATTTCGTCGCCCTTCTTCAGCATTTCGTTGGCGTGACTGATCTTCCGCGTCCACGACATATCGCTGACGTGCAACAGACCATCCACACCTTCTTCAAGTTCCACAAACGCACCGTAGTTGGTGAGGTTGCGGACGGTGCCGGTGACGGACGCACCCGGTGGGTAACGATCGGCGACCTGATCCCACGGGTTGGGCAGCGCCTGCTTCATCCCCAGCGAGATTTCCTGTTTTTCCTTGTTGATCCCGAGCACGACCACTTCCACTTCGTCGCCGGGGTTAACCAGTTCCGAAGGATGGTTGACGCGCTTGGTCCAGGACATTTCGCTGATGTGGACGAGACCTTCGATGCCGTCTTCGAGTTTGACGAACGCACCGTAGGACATGACATTGACCACTTCGCCCTTGACCTTCGTGCCGACGGGGTACTTCCCTTCGACATCGGTCCACGGGCTGCGTTCTTTCTGCTTGAGGCCGAGGGCGATCTTCTCGCGATCGCGGTCGACGTGCAGAATCATGACTTCGAGTTCGTCGTCGATCTTCACCATTTCGCTCGGGTGGCCGATCCGGCCCCAGCTCATATCGGTGATGTGCAACAGACCGTCGATGCCGCCAAGGTCGACGAACGCACCGAAGTCGGCGATGTTCTTGACGATCCCCTTGCGGACCGTCCCTTCGACGATTTCGGAGAGGAGGTTTTCCTTGAGTTTCTGCCGTTGTTCTTCGATGAGTTTCCGGCGGGAAACGACGATATTCCGGCGGGATTCGTCGATCTTGAGGATCATACATTCGATCTCGCGACCGATGTAATCGCCAATGTCTGGCGGACGGCGGATATCGACCTGGCTGGCCGGGAGGAAGACGTTGACGCCGATATTGACGAGCAGACCACCCTTGATCTTGCGCTGCACCATCCCCTTGACGATGTCCCCTTCAGCCTTCGAGCGGACAATGTCTTCCCACTGACGGATGCGGTCGGCTTTCCGCTTCGAGAGCAGAATCAGGCCGAATTCGTCTTCGATTTCTTCGAGGAGGACCGCGACCTTATCGCCAGCCTTGGGGATAACCCCCTGCTCCCATTCGTCGAGCGGAACGATGCCTTCGCTCTTGTAACCAATGTCGATGAGGACCTCATCCCCTTCAACCCGCACCACGGTACCGTCGATGATCGAGTTGACGTCGACCGCACCGCCCGGGGAGGAGATGTAGAGGTGCTCGAGGCTTTCGTCTTCGGCGTGTTCGATGTCGGCAAAGGCTGCGCCGAACGCATCTTCGAGTTCTTTGTCATCGACGTTAAATTCGCGAATCAAGTTCCGATCGACCATGCGACTGTACTTTCCCAACGACGGTGGATTCTCGGTCGCGATCAAGCAGAGAGTTGATCACCAAAGAGAGGGGGAACGTCGTCAACTCGCCTTCAGAATGCGAGCCATCCCCAATAAAAAGAGGAACCCGTGACGCTGAGCAGGCACACGCCTCCCCGAACCGGCGACAACGGAAGGGGAAGAGTGTAACAGGAATCGCCACAAGAGGGCTAGTGAAAAAGTGTGAAATCCGTTACCGGCGTGCGAGTTGCGTCCTGCCTCGACGCCCGGCGTTTTCTTCAACGCCGGGCGTCTGCATTTTGATGGTCGGTGAATGTCGAGCAAAAAACGAGCGTCGAATTGAAAGGCAGAAGCCCGGCATTTCGGAAAATGCCGGGCTTCGGGGTCGCGGCTAAACGTCGACATCACGCAGGCGTCCGACGGAGGTCGCGAAGAATTTCCGAGAGCGCTGATCGGCGTCCGGGCCGCCCTGCTCTCGCAAATCGTCGAGATTGGCCGCACACATCCGGCAGCCCACGTCATCCAGGTGGAATTGCAAATACTGCCGCAGCCCGTCGCCCAATCCCCCGGCGAGAAAGTCCGCCCAGGTCGACCGAGAGGGACAACTTAATGCCCCCCGTTTCCAGACGTCCCGTAAGGCCAATGAGGCGGAATCACTGTCACCCAAGTGGTTTCGCAGCCGCTCGCGCAGGGATTCATCCACCGCCAGTTGCCGTTCCAGCAGGGACGATCGGGCCACCGCCAGTTCTTCGGCGATGTACGCGCGCAATTCCTGGTCGGTGAAAGTGATCAACGGATTTCACCCCATTTAGCCCCCCGTTGTCTGCAACGGGGGGATTTCAATGCCGTCGTGGGAATACCCCCGGTTGAAGACAACCGGGGGCTAAATGAATCGTCGTGCCAGTGAAGCATCCTTGCGAGTCCCGCCGTTCACCGCTAGCATACCGAGCGCATGGTGCCGTTGTCGTGGGGCCGATGACCCGATTCCGGCACGATCCTGAATCATCAGTATGACTCAAGGAACGTGAGCGTGACCGCTGCTTCTCCGATGACCATCGACCAGCTCAAAGACGCCGGCAAAGCCATCCGACGGCTGATTATTCAGATCACTACCGAAGCCGGCAGCGGCCACCCGTCGAGCAGCCTCTCGGCGGTGGAAGTCGTGACGGCGCTGTACTTTGGCGGTTTCCTGCGGCACAACAAAGCGAATCCACGGGACCCAAAACGGGACCGGTTCATTCTCAGCAAGGGACACGCCGTCCCGGTGCTGTATGCCGCGCTGTGTCATGCCGGCTATTACACCTTTGAACAAATCATGACGTTGCGGAAGCTCGGGAGCCCGTTTGAAGGGCATCCGAACATGAAGCGGCTCGACACAATGGAAGCGTCAACCGGTTCGCTCGGTCAGGGGCTTTCCATCGGACTCGGTCAGGCTCTCGCAACCAAACTCGACGGCCTCGACGCCCATACCTATGTGATGATGGGTGACGGCGAAATGGGTGAAGGCCAAGTCTGGGAAGCCATCGCTGCCGCCGCGAAGTACAAGACCGGTAACCTGACGGCGATTGTCGATCAGAACGGTTACCAGCAGACCGGAGCGACGACAGCGGTGCTCGACCTCTGTGCTTTCCAACCGAAGTTTGAAGCCTTCGGGTGGCATGTGCAGACAATCGACGGCAACTGCCAGGAAACGGTCGTCAAAGCCCTGACGGAAGCCAAGAAGATCACCGACCGCCCGACCGCGATCATCTCGCAGACGAAAAAAGGCTTCGGCATCCTGCCAGTCCTCGAAACCACGGGCGATCTCAACTACCACGGCAAGCCGCTGTCGAAAGAACTGGCGGAAAAGGCCCTGGCCCTGCTCGCCTAACTTGAATTTCCCGACGAACATCGTCGCACACCGTTTGAAACCCGCTTCTCCACTCACGAGCAACGATTTTAACGATGGCTGGAACCTCGCCGACATCGAACGCGAACATTGGTGCCCTCAGCGGACTCAAGCTGGGCAAAGCGACCCGCGATGCTTTCGGGACCGCGCTGAAGGACCTCGGAGCCGAGTTTCCGAACGTCGTCACCGTCGATGGTGACGTCGGCAACTCAACGCGGACCGAAGTCTTTGCGAAGGCTTTCCCGGAACGCGGGTTCAACGTCGGCATCGCCGAAAGCAACATGGTCGGCGTCGCGGGTGGTTTGGCCGCCGCGGGGAAAATTCCCGTGGTGTCCAGCTTCGCGGTCTTCCTGCTGGCCAATGCGTACGATCAGATCCGCATGTCGGTGGCCTACCCCGGCATGAACGTGAAGCTGGTCGGTTCACACGCCGGGATTTCGATCGGTGAAGACGGTGCGTCGCAGATGGCGATCGAAGACTTCGCGGTGGCAGCCGCATTGCCGGGCATGACGGTGATCTGCCCCGCCGATGCGAACTCCACGAAAGCCGCCGTCCGGGCAATGATCGAACACAACGGCCCGGTTTACATGCGGTGCGGCCGCATCGAAGTGCCTGAAATCTATCCCGCCAACGTCAAGTTCGAGATTGGCAAAGCCAATCAAGTCCGCGATGGCAAGGATCTCACGATCATCGCCACCGGGTTGATGGTTGGCATCGCTCTCGACGCGGCCACGCTGCTGGCCAAAGACGGTGTGAATGCCCGCGTGATCGACATGCACACGATTAAGCCGCTCGACGAAGCCGCCATTATCAAGGCCGCGAGCGAAACCGGTCGGATTGTCGTCGCTGAAGAACATCTGATGGCGGGTGGGCTCGGTTCTGCGGTGGCTTCGGTCGTCGTGAAGAACAAGCCGGTGCCGATGGAGTTCGTCAACGTGGGCGACACTTACGCCGAGAGTGGTGATCCCGCGGGCCTGTTGCAGAAATACGGTCTGACGGCGGAAGCGGTGGTTGCCGCCGCAAAGAAAGTCCGCAGCCGCTAACTGCTTGATCGAGGCCGACGCCCGTGATCGAGTACCGGCGCTTTCAAAACAGTGATCCCCCGCACATCCGCCGTCTGTGGCGTGAAGCCGGGCTGGGTCGCGGTGCGGCAACGGAGCTTGACGCCGATTCGCTGGAAACCGTCGTCTTTGCACAGCCGTATTTCGACCGCGAGGGGATGATCCTCGCCCTCGATGGCGATCGTGTCGTGGGCTTTGCGCATGCAGGCTTTCGCGCGGCCGCTGATGAACAGCAGTTGACGCACGAAGAAGGCGTGATCTATGCCCTGATCGTGGCTCCGACGCACCGTCGGCAAGGGATCGGCGGAGAACTGGTTCGCCGGGCGGAAGACTATCTTCAATCGCGCGGCGCGACCGCCCTCTTTGCCGGACCGGCCTTTCCTCGTGACGGGTTTTACTTCGGGATTTACGGGGGGAGCCAACCGGCGGGGTTTCTCGAATCGGACCCGCTGGCACACCCCTTTTTCACAGCCCGCGGCTATGCCCCCGTGCAACGTCGTCTGATTTTTCAGCGGTCGCTGGAAGAGCGAGGCGAACCGGTCGGCCTGCGGTTGATGTCCGTCCGGCGGGCCACAAAACTCGGTGCAGTTCCGGCTGCGACACCTCCCACCTGGTGGTCGCAGACCCGGATGGGTCGCCTGGATTCGCTCACCCTGTCATTGCTGCCAAAAACGGGCGGTGCTCCCCTGGCCGAGGTGATGGTCGTGGGTCTCGATCATTACATGGCGACATGGCAACAACGAGCGATCGGACTCGTCGATCTGCATGTGCCGGAAGCCCATCGTCGGAAGGGTTATGCCCAGGCGCTGCTCGTCGAAGTCTGCCGTCGTGTGAAAACGGACCTGATCACGCTGGTGGAGTCTCACGTCGCGGAAGGGAACGAAGCCGGCATCAAGACGCTGAAATCGGCGGGCTTTCAGCCGATCGACGCGGGGGTGGTGTATCGTCGTACGGCATCCGTGTAGGTCAGGCTCCCGCTTGACATCTTGAGATGATCGCGGACTGCCAAGACGTCAGGCGGGAGCCTGACCTACATGAATGACAGCCGTCAGGAGGATTGCTGTGAGTGGTCGGCCTTCGCCGCGGATTCTGATGTGTCCCCCTGATTTCTACGGGATTGAGTACGAAATCAATCCGTGGATGAGCCGCGATGTGCCCAGCGATACGGCACTGGCGCGCGAGCAATGGCGCGGACTCTACGATCTGCTCTGCTCCCTCGGGGCGGATGTGCAATTGATGACGCCGGTCGCCGGACTCCCCGACCTGGTCTTCACGGCGAACGCGGGCCTCGTGTGGCATGACACGGTCTTCCTGGCGACCTTCCGCCACTCCGCGCGGCAAGGCGAAACGCCGGTCGATCGGGCCTGGTTTGAATCCAACAGCTTCAAGACGGTCACGCTGCCGGACAACATGAACTTTGAAGGCGCCGGGGACGCGCTCTTCTGCGGCGATTCTCTGTTCGCCGGTTATCTGATTCGCAGCGACGCCCCGGCGATGCACTGGCTCGCCGGGCAAATGGGCTGCCGCGTGATTCCGCTGCAACTGGTCGACACGCGGTTTTATCATCTCGATACGTGCTTCTGCCCGCTTGATCCGCAGACGGCGATCTACTTTCCACCGGCGTTTGACAACTATGCCCGTCGCGCCGTGCAACAGATTCCGAGACTGATCACCATCAACGAAACGGAAGCCATCCGCTTTGGCTGCAACGCGGTGGTGGTCGGCAAGCATGTCGTGACGAACACCGGTTGCCCGCAGCTCGCGGAGAGTCTCCGCGCTGCCGGTTTCGAGCCGCATGAAACGCCGCTTGATGAGTTTCTGAAGGCCGGCGGCAGCGCGAAGTGCTTAACGCTTCGGCTCGACGGGGAAGAAGCCGCCGTGTGGCCCGCGGGGTGATGTTCTTCCCAGCCCGGAACGCAAGCGACGGAGGTCAATCTCCAAACACGGACATCCGTCGCTTGCGCTCCGGGCTGGGAAACGCGGCGTCAAAAACGAATCTCGAGATCGCGCGCGATCCCGCCGCGTTCAAAGTTCAGCACGGCGGCTTCACCGGACTTCGTGGCGCTGAGCGATTGCTGGACATCACGCACGGTTTTCAGCGGTTGCTGATTCCACGTCTTCAGAACATCACCGGTTCGCAGTCCGACTTCGGCGGCAATTCCCTGCGCGTCCATCTGCTTGATTCGCAAGCCTTCCGCGACGATCTCCAGCGCCACGCCCAATCGCAAGGGGCGTGCGGTTAGACCTTCCTGAAGCACCCCTTCCACACTATCCGCCAGTGAGAGCCGCAGCGTTTGTTCGGTTGTCGTTGGACGTGGGCGTTCCGTGGCATTCGCAATGCGCGTTGCCAGTTCAATCACGAGTTGCGTGATCTGTCGCATTCCGGAAATGTTCAACTTGTCCGCGTCATCGGTCGGTCGGTGATATTCCGGGTGGAAACCGGTGAAGAAGTGCAGCACCGGGACACCGTGTTCGTGGAACGAGGCATGATCGCTCGGCCCAAACCCACTCGGTTTGGAAATGATCTTGAGTTGTGGCGACTCCGCAGCGGCCTCCAGCCAAGCGGGCCATTCGGCTGCGGTGCCGGTCCCATACGCTGTGAGTTGACTGTTCCGCAGCCGCCCGACCATGTCGAGATTAAGCATCCCCACCGTCTTTTCAAGCGGCACCAGTGGGTCTTCCACGTAGCGTTTGCTGCCATAGAGGCCGAGCTCTTCACCACTGAACGCAATGAAGATGATGCGGCGACGCGGTGTCTCGGGCCGTGCTGCCAGCAAGCGGGCGGCTTCGATGAGCACGGCTGTTCCGGAGGCGTTGTCGTCGGCACCATTGTGGACTTCGTCGGCCGCCCCAATGGCCAGTGACCCCCAGCCACCACGGCCGAGGTGATCGTAATGGGCACCGATCACCAAGGCTTCTTCACCAAGCGGGCCGATACCATCCAAGCTCGCGACCACATTCCGCAGTGTCCGCCCCGGCCTTGTCAGCGAGACTTTGGCCTTTAATGCCACCCCCGGCAACGGCAGGCTCTGTGGCTTTACCTGCTGTTCGATCGCCTGTTCGAGATCCCCCAGCTGCTTTCCCGTTGCCGTGTGAATCCATTTTTCGACCCGCGCCCGATGGCAATGAATGACGGGTAGTGTCTCGGTCCCGATTCCCGAAGTCAGTTCCACATCCAGCAATGGATCCGCGTGACTCGATGCAGGGTCTTCGCCGTCGCCCGTTTTCAGTCCGCGAAGATCTGTGCACAACACGACAGCGACCGCACCGTGAGCATAAGCATTCGCAATTTTAGTCAGCAGATACGCATGATCGGTCAACTGCTCGCCCTGGAAAACACGATCCGCTTGCGGTCCTTGGGGCTCGTTCCGCAGGACGATGACCACCTTGCCGCGCACATTGAGGTCGGCATAATCGTCATAACCCAGTTTCGCCGCTGTAATCCCATATCCGGCAAAAACGACAGAAGCATGAATCTCTGCCTTGGGGCTGACCATGAGTGATCGGAAGTCTTCTCCCATCACCAGCGTCTCCGGAGTTCCTTCGCCGTGCTGGAGGGATAACGATTGCACCGTTCCTGTCGGATTGGCCGAGTACAAACGAAACTCATGAAAGGCGGTCCCGCCGTAGTGGGCAACATTGAGTCCGGCCCGTGTGAATTCATCGGCAATGAAATCAGCAGCCCGGTCGAGTCCCCGTGTCCGGATGCCTCGGCCTTCGAGTTCATCCGAGGCCAGATACTCGGCATCTCGACGTAATCGCGATTCGATGGCCTCCGGTGAAGCTTCGAACCGGACTCGCTGTTGCGCCACCGCACGGCGTTGTTCCGACGGGGTCGTATTCGCAGTTGGACGGACCGGGATGTTGCCCTGCTGCCCGTATGCTTGCAACGCAAACAGCGTGAGAACACCAGCTGCCACAACGCAACAGATCGAGTTGCGACGCTGACTGATCAGAGATCGGTGAACTCGCGTTGTCACGTCGAACCCAATGAAATGGACAGGATTGAGTCAGAGCCTCTCACCAACAAGCGAGACGTCGGGAACGATCGTTGTTCACTCCGGTAAAACACCTCAACGCACTTCGCGCGCCGCAGTTTGACGACTTGAAGAGCCGGCACAATCCGTACAACAGTTATCACGAGACGGGTAGCGCACACGACCACGGGTACCCGTGGCAACCGTTTGCGCTTGCGTTCGTATGCAGGTGATCGCTGCATGAACGCAAAGTGTTAACGGAAGCGAACACGCGAGTGTTGATCACACGCGCCAGGAAGGAAACGAACGCCTGAACGGCAGGCATACCAGACCAGTTTCGCAGAATTTATAGGTTGAGGGAGCGCCATTTGCGTTCGCGGCCAGCAGGATACGAAAGCGCTATCTCCCGGGTACAGAGCGCTTCCGGAAAGCACCAATGAGTGAGCGCGCCGTGGTGATTTCGCTCCATCACGCCGCACACTCCTAACATTGAACGATCAGCCGCACCTGAGCAAGGGGCCATTGCCTGTGACGGACGTTGCGATTGCATTTGTGAGAGATGTCGAACTTTATGAACAACTGGAGCAGCGACTTGCCTCCCGGGCCGGGTTACGGGTCCGGTTCGCCGGATCGGCAGCCGACGCACTGACATTGCTCGGAGAGCAACGTGTTCCCACGCTACTGCTCGACACGCGGGTGAAGCATTTCGATCAGGAAACCGCAGACCTGTGTCAGGCGTTGCTCGATGGTGCTGTCCCGGCAGTGAATCTGGTGACCGTCGGGGATGAGTTCTATCCGCGTCCGATTGCCGCCGCGCTGTCGCTGCTGGCCGTGGAGCACATCCCCATCAACGGCGAAACGATCCAGTGGGAAGCCGTGGGCGAGAAGTTGCCGATGGTTCTCTCCGCTGTGCGCGCCCGTGCCATTCCGGCACGCAAACTGGTCGAAGCGGGTGGGATTCGGCTCAACACGTGGACACCGGAGTTTTTCCCCGTTCTGGACGACTTGCTTCGAGTGGCCCATCGCGATGTCACGCTCCTGATCGTCGGCGAAACTGGGACCGGCAAAACAACACTAGCACAGTTCATCCATCATCGGTCACCACGGCGCGATCGGGCGTTTCAACATCTCGCCTGCGGTGCACTGCCCGGCGATCTGATTGAAAGTGAACTGTTCGGCCACACTCGCGGGGCCTTCACCGGGGCCGAGCGGAACAAGATGGGCCGTTTTCAGGCCGCCGGTCGCGGGACGCTGCTGCTCGACGAAATCGATGTGCTCGATCTGAAGCAGCAAGTGAAACTGCTGCGCGTGATTGAGTCTGGCGAGTACGAGATCGTCGGGGCGACGGAAACCCGCGTCTCGGAAGCCCGGTTGATTGTCGCCTCCAACGTCGATCTCGATTCGATGATGGAACGTGAGGAGTTCCGCAGCGATCTTTACTACCGCCTCAACATGCTCGAATTCCGCTTGCCGCCGCTGCGCGAACGGCCGCTGGACATGGCCCCGCTGGCATTGCAGTTCATTGATGAATGCTGTGCGGAGCACTCGATTCCCGTGGAAAGCATCGAGCGCGGCTTGCTCGCCGCACTGAAGCGGTACACCTGGCCGGGCAACCTCCGCGAGCTGAAAAATCACATGCGGCGTCTGGTTCTCTTCTGTGAAGACCGCGTGCTGCGCATGCGGGATTTGTCACCCAAGGTGTTGCAGGCCGGAGAGCCGACCATCGTAGAACCTCTGCGAGAGATGGTGGCCACATCGCGCGTGACCATGGCGCAGCAGGTCGCTCACAGTGAACGGGAAATCCTCGAACAAGCGCTCGCCGCGCATGGACAGAACCGCACCCGCACCGCCGCTGCCCTGGGGCTGAGCCGCGTCGGCTTGTACAAGAAACTCAAGCGGTTGGGTTTGATGGGAGCACTCGCCGAAGCAGAGTGCTAAGCGGGTGCCGCACGCTTGTGTGCCACGGCCGTGTCGGCCGTGCGCCGGTGCAGATCGTCTTGCCACTTCGCACGGCCGAGACGGCCGTGGCACACGAAGTCAATCCATCATCGCGGTGGTCGATGTCGTCGGCACGCGATGGATCAGATATGTCCCCGCACGAAACACAACCGGACACGACCACGGATAGACTTCGCGCGGTGCCCGGCGATACGCCGGGGGCGGTTGCAGCGGACCATCCGGTCCCACGGCTTCGGCATCGCGGCGGGGCATGCCCACGCTCACCAGATCGGTCACCACAAACCGGTGCGGCGACTGTTGCAGTTCGTCGAGAATCGCCCGGCGACGCTCGGGAAAGAACTGAATCGTCTCGAAGAAATAGGTGTACCGGACCGGCGGAAATAGATCGAGTTGCCGGTACAACGACACGAAATCGCTGTTGAAAAAGCAGACCTCACGGCCGGATACCCCTTCCGCTCGCAGATACTCTTTGATCTTCGCCAGGTCGACGCGATCGGGATTCGGAAAGTACGCCAGCCGATCTCGCAGTGCTGGGGTGACCTCCCATTGCCAGCATGCGGGCCACGCACTCCACCGTTCGGATCGTAGCAGCGGTGATGTGCAGATAGCGAGCAGCGCAAACGCCATCCACGCGCGCGGTGCCCATGGGACATGAACCGCGACCTGTGCGGTGATCAATCCGGTCAACAGGATCGCGAGCAGAATCGTCGGCGCGTGGATGTAATCGAACAGGTGTTGCAGGAACAGAGCCTGCGCCATCCAACCGAGATACAAGGCCGCGACCATCTCCACGATGGCACAGTTCGACGATGCCTCACGATGGCGAATTCCTCGCCACACGAGTCGTGAGATCACAATCAGCGAGACGAGATGCAGCACACACCACGGCCATTGTCGCACGATCATCGCGACATACCGCGGGATCGTCCAATGCGCCCGACCCGCGCGAAAATATGCTGGGTTCCACTCGCGCAGCGTTTCCAGAAACGCGGGCCAGCAACCGGTCCCCATCATCCAGGCGACGCCCAGCCCACCCACAAATACCCCGCCCGTGAGCAATCCGAGCACGTCGGGGATCATCAGTCGTTTGTTCGGCAACGACCGTAAACTGACCGCCCAGACAAGCAATCCGGGCACGACCACATGCGGCTTCAGCCAGACCGCGGCCCCCCAGCAGAGCCCTTCGAGCAAGGATCGGTTGTAACGCTTCGTCCAGATGTTTGAGGATAGGGACGCCTGACGGATCGAGACTGCGGCGAGGGCCGGGCACAGCATCCAGACATCGCGTTGGCAATGGCACCATTCGCTGCACGTGAGATAGAACGCCGCCATGCCGAACGCGGTCCACATCGCTGCCGCGGTGGAACCACTCGCGCGGAAGACCATACGTCCGGCGAATGTCGCGGTGACGGCGAACAGCAGCAGATCGAACAGCCGCATGGCCTCGGGGGAATCACCGCCGATGCCCCGGACCGCCAGGTGAACCCAGATCACGCCCGGCAGGTTTGGTTCGAGAAAATCGCGATATAACATACCCCCGGCCCGCACACCGGCAGCCTGCAAGTCGTACACCTCGGTATCGTTGGTCAACGGCATCCGCAGAAACAACGGTACGGCCAGCATCAACAGCACAATCAGACACACCACCGGTCCGGCAATGCTTGTGCGGTGAGCGCTGGCCTCTGTTGGAACAAGCGGAGTGACGGTCGACATGTCAGCGGTGACTCGGTCTCGAAGTAAACTTCCGTCTCTCTAGATCAATTGCGAATGGTGTTCCACCGCGACCAATATCAGCGGCTTGGAACTCAGCATAAGGCGGTCGAGGTATCGATTGGATTCGTTCTTCAGGCCCAAAGGGCCGGCCATTCCAATAGCCAGGGCCAACGGCCCTGGAACCAATCGCCGTGATTCAACTAGGCCTGAAAGGCCGACCGTTCGTTGGAATACGAACTGCCGGGCCGTTGGCCCTCAAGACGAAGTTTGTGGACCGCAACCTGGGCCGATGGCCCAGGCTATTGGAACGGGTGGCCCGTTGGGCCGAAAGGCACCCGAGTGATAGCCCCGATGGCGTGCATGCGGAATCGCGATAACCGGCATCGTTGCCCGACGGGGGGACGATTTCGGTTTCGACTCCCGGTTCGCGGCGGTCACTGGAATGCCGGTTGCTCTTACACACTCCGCCCCGCTGGTGGACTCTGTGGGATTGCGACGCGGCATGACGGCCCTGACACATTCATCGACGGACGAATTCCCCTCACCCGGGGACGCCCCGCCCCGGGAGATTGCGCCCCCGTTTGTGTCGGTTGTGCTCCCCGTCTTCAATGAAGTCGCCGCCCTGCCCCGTCTCGTGGAACAACTGCATGACGTGCTGTTCGACCTCGGCCACGAGTATGAACTCGTGTTTGTCGACGACGGTTCCACCGATGGCAGCGGGGTTTGGCTCGAAGAAGCCGCCCGTGACCGAACCGATGTGACGACCGTGCGGTTGTCACGGAACTTCGGTCATCAGGCCGCTTTGCAAGCCGGGCTGGACGAAGCCCGCGGCGATGTCGTCATTGTGATGGACTCCGACTTGCAAGACGATCCGCGTGCCCTGCCCCGATTTTTCGAGGCATGGCGGGCCGGGCACGATGTCGTCTATGCGATTCGGACTCAACGAAAAGAACACCTGCTGAAACGCGGGCTGTTCTTCGCTTTTTACCGGGTTCTGCAAGCCGTCGTTGATGTGCCGATTCCCGCTGATGCGGGGAATTTCGGGCTGCTCGACCGGCGGGTGGTGAACCATCTGCGGGCCCTTCCTGAGCGAACGCGATTCTTCCCCGGATTGCGGAACTGGGTTGGTTTTCGGCAGATCGGTGTCCCGGTGGAGCGGTTGAGCCGCTATGACGCCGTGCCGCGGGTTTCGTTCTGGCAACTGCTGCGGCTGGCCAAAACGGCCGTGTTCGGGTTTTCGAGTGTGCCCATTGCGATGTTCTCTGCGTTTGCCCTGATTGCGGCACTGCTGTTCGGAATCGGAACAATCCTCACGATCGGCTTACTGATCGCGGGGGCTCCTCTACCCGGCTGGATGGGTTCGGCACTCGTCGTCTCGTTCTTTACCACACTCAACTCATTGGGCATCGCGGTGTTGGGGGAATACATCGTGCGGATTCTCGACCAGGTGCAAGGCCGCCCCGCGTATCTGGTCGATCATGTCCGCCGCGCCGATTGGCCGGGAAAACGGACCCGCGATGGCCGTACTCGCCCGGCATGGCGCGCTAACTCCTGAGGCCGGTTAGCGCCACCTCAATTTCCATTTCTGAGTAGACCGCTACGATGTCGACCACGCTGTTACCACCGCCGCCCGAGACCGTCCGACCGATTCGGACGGTTGCCGAGGTGTCATCGCGCCCCGAAATTCACGACGGTTCCGTGGATGGCGGTATCCCGGTCCGGCGGGGCGTTTCCTTCGCGCAGCTCATTGTCATCGCGGGCTTCTGTCTGCTTTTCATGTATCACAACTACCTTCCATTGTTCCATTCGGACCTCTGGGGCCACGTCAGTTACGGCGAGTGGATACTCCAACATCGCCAGTTGCCGACGGAAGATCCGTTCACGCCGCTGGCTGAGGGTGTTCCGGTTTTTGCCACCGCATGGTTGAGCCAGCTCGTGTTTGCGCTCGCAGTAAAAAGTGACGACGTCGAGTGGATTGCCCATCTGTTCGCCCTTTCGGTGTTGGGAGCGCAACTGCTGTTGATGAGTGCGTTCTCTCGCCGTGGAGGCAACGGGTTCGTCGCTGCCTTCGCTGTGGTGACGGCATTTGCCATCGCCTGGAGTCGCCATGCGGTGCAACGTCCGGAAGTCTTCGGTTCGTTGTGTTTCGCTGCGTTGTTGTGGCTGGTGTCCACGGCCGAAGGATCACCGAAAACACGGCCCGGTTGGCGTACGGCGATTGGTTTGTTCGTTGTCTTCGCCGTGTGGGGGAACCTGCATGGCTCGTTCGTCATGGGTTATGCGGTCCTCGGTTGCCTGTGGTTGGGTCGGCTGGTGCAAATCGTGGGAACCGCCGGATTTCGTGGGTTACTGCTGGGGGATGCACGACTTCATCAACGCCTGGTGTGGTTGGAACTCGCCGTTGCCGGAACGGTGCTCAATCCCTATGGGATGGACCTGCTGGTGTATGCCCTCGCCTTTCCGGGGCACCCTAACCTCCGCGCGGTGATGGAGTGGTTTCCGCTGGAGATGAATTCGCTGGAAGGGATTCCGATGGCGGCCTCGTGGGTCCTCACCGCGGTGGTATTGCGACACAGCCGCCGTCGAATGACTCCGGCCGAAGTGTTGTTGCTACTCGTCTTTAATGCCGCCGTGTGTGCCCGCGTGCGGATGATTGCGTGGTACGCACCGGTCTTGATGTGGACGTTTGCACCGCATCTGGCGGACATCGCCGAACGCTGGGCAGCGTCATCAAGCATGTGGGCATGGTGGCGCGAGAAGCTCACGTTGCCCTCACCGCGTGTCGCCGCCGTCGTGGTGTTGTTCGTGTGGATGACATTTGCCCTGTCGCCGATCAGCCGCCCGATTCTCGGTGGAAAACCGCGGCCGCCGCGGCAGGTTTTCAGCCACGACACACCGCTCGGTCTCACCACGTATCTGAAAGAACATCCGGTCGAAGGGATGGTCGCGGCCCCGCAATGGTGGGGCGACTGGCTCATGCGGCACGGTCCGCCGCGACTGCAACTGATGGCGACGACAAACGCGATTCACCTGCTGCCGCACAAGGTGTGGAACGATTACCTCTCGATTTCCACCGCGGAGGGCGGCCTCGAACGCCGTCTTGACCGGTACCGCATCAACACGGTGATCGTCGGCAAGGCGTTGCAACCGGAACTCGAACGGACGATGACGCATCTGCAGGGTTGGAGGACTGTGTATGAGGATGACGTCGGGTTGGTGGCAGTGCGGACGCGGGCACAGCGGGATGCACCAAAGTCGGTAGCAGCGCCGACGGACTCCAAGACGCTGGAGGTTGGCCGATGAGCGCGAGTCCTGGAATCCTGCAAAGCACAAGCGGTCGCGCGATGGTCGTGTTGCTGCACGCGCTCATCATCTTGGGTGGTGGTGCTTACGCGGGCCTGCGCTATGAACACCTGCAACTCGATCGACAACTGCCGACGCCGACTGTAACGCCACGGACGATCACCCCGCTGCATCACCGCCCGGCCCTGATGACAGATGCCGAACTGGCACGGGTTCTCGACCGGCTCAGGCCGCGATTGCGGGGGCGCAATCCGAAAATCAACTCGGTCGAACATTCTCTCCGGCTGTGGGGAACGCAAGCCGCTTTCGATGAGGAACACTGCCTGTCCGGTGCAGAGCTGCGGGAACTGCTGCTCGATCACCGCATTTATGCCGATGCGTGGGGACCAAAAGCGACACCCTTCGTGATGCCGGATACGCGCGATCCCGCTGTGATCGCCTTTCGCACCGACGCCGGGAATGCGACGTCGAGCCACGTCGATCACACGCTGGCTTGCCTCGCGGAAATCGGTACGCCGCTCGATTTCCCGGTCATCACCCCCCGCGGGGAAAGTACTGTTGGTCACGCGCTCGATCTCTCCCTGCGACAATTCAGCCTGAATCAGGAAGAATACGAGTGGTCGGCCCTCGTCTTTCTGCACTATCTCGGGGATGTGAAAGCGTGGACGTCCACCGAAGGGCAACGGATCACGTGGGATCGCATCGCCGAACGATTGATGCGGCAACGACTGGTGCAAGGCGTCTGCTTCGGCCAGCACCGGCTGTACACCCTCGCGGCTTTGCTGCGGGTCGACGACGCATCGCCACTTCTCACGGTGGAAATGCGACAGAAAGTCATCTTCCATTTGCGAATGGCAACCGACTCGTTGGTCAAATCACAACACGCCGACGGTTGGTGGGCGGGCGATTGGCCGGGTGTGGAGCGTGATGGCCCGAATCAAGCCGTTGACGGTCCCTTCGGTCCGAAGGCCGACCGCCTATTAATGACCGGCCACGCGCTGGAGTGGTGGGCGTATGCTCCCGCTGAGGTGCTACCACCTGATGACGTTCTCGAACGAGCCACGCGCTGGCTGGTCACCGAGATGGACAGTCTCACACCCGAACAAACGACACGATTCTATCCGTTTCTCACCCACGTCGGCCGGGCCTTGGCTCTCTGGCACGGCGTCGAACCGCAGATGATCCATTCAGGGAAGTAGCTCATTGCCTGGCGGCAAGCCGTGCCGTCTCGTGGATGCAACGGATGCTGCCTCTGCGGTCTCTATGGGCGTCTTGGTAAGCGATTGGATTGGCAGAGCCCGTGGTACACGCCGCAGCCTCCCACTTCGCCGAGCGATAACCGTGCTGTTGCCGCTGAGGTGTTACCGGCGCAAACCGCGGGTAGCGCTGGACTCCCTGGTCTGCGGCGTTGAGTGTCAATTCTCCGGTCGTGATGAGACATCCGCAGCAGGTTGGGGCTCAGAGCGTCCCCTTCTGCACCAGTGTCATACGGGAGGTCGATCGCCGACGGCGGCTCTTCCTCCCTACCAGGCGCATGATCGACACGACTCCGTTTATCGGCATTCCAATTCTGTCCGGAGATGAGCCGAATCCCTCCCAGCGGCGCGCGAAGTGCATTGTCATTTCTGCTTGCATCGGGCCGTCCGTTGTTGGACGTCTTTCAGTTGAGAACCGAATCCCTGGTTCCCCTCACAGTTAAGGAGCATCTCTCGTGACGTCACTCTTCCAGCGCTTCGCGCAGGATGAGGCGGGCTTCGTCGTGTCGACGGAGCTGATCCTCATCTCCACGATCACCGTCATCGGTATGATCGTCGGACTTACCACGGTCCGCGATGTCGTCGTCATTGAATTGGCCGACGTTGCTGACGCGATCTCGGAAATCGATCAGAGCTACTCGTACGGTCAAGTGACCGGACACTGCGCCAGCACGGCCGGCGTGCGGTTCCACGACAAGGCCGACTTCTGCGAACGCGCGTTCGCCGAAGACGATCAGAACCCGAACGGCGGCGCGCAGTGCGTCCGTCTCTGCCAGGACGGGATCTCGTCCGAAAACACTTGATCGAAATCGGCTGGGGATGACAGGCCTGACACAGGGCTGGCATCTCTGCCGACCAAATCGAGAGATGGCCAATCACATTCTGGTGATGGACGTCGTCTGAATCTGTGAGAAGCTCGGAATCAGGAGGGGCTTGCTCCCCCCAACCTCTCCTGGTTCCGTCTTGCTCGCAATCCGACAGTAATTCTTTGCAGTGCGACACGGTTTTCTTCTGTAATGCGGAGTGGTCGAAATGGCACGGATTAGTTCCGGGACGATGACGGTCGTGGTCTTCGCGATCCTGATCGGTCTCGGCGGCGCCTTTGTCGTACGGCAGAAATTGAAGCAACCGGGTTTGCCTCCCTTGCGGGAACTCACCCCCGTCGAACAAGCCATTCTGGTACCGACCGCCGCGATGGATTTGATTCCCGGACAGACGTTGTCCATCAATGAAATCGCGTTGGTGAGCCTGTCACCGGAAAAGTATAAGAGCAGCGCCTACGCTGGCGTGGGTTTCATGCGGGATGCGACCCAGATCACGGGGCGCCGGGTCAAAGCCGCGATCAAGAAGGGAGACCCGTTCCTTCCCGAGTTGTTCTATCCGAGCAATGGTGGACCGGGAATCGCAGAACGCTTGCAGCCGGGTTATCGCGCGGTGACCGTGCCGATCGAGAACATTGGTGCGGTGGAAGGCTTCGCCACACCAGGATCCATCGTCGATGTGATGTTCCGTTCCCGTCCGGAAGGGGATCGCCCGGAAGTCACGCTCACCTTGCTCGAACAAGTTGAAGTTCTCGCGCTGGACAGCAATGTGGTGCCCGGTCAATCGCCCACGTCCCCGCAAGATCGGGTGACCGCCGGATCGGTCACTCTCGCCGTGACGCCCCAACAAGGCAAAATGCTGAAGGTGGTGGAAGGCCGCGGGGAACTTTCACTCGCGCTTCGAAACGGGAACGACAATCTTGGTGTCTTGCCGTTCAACCTGGGGGCCGTTAGCCATGCCCGTGATGCCATCAACCGTGACGCTGAAATCGGGTCGGGCGCCATCACAACCGGCAGCGGCGCGCATGGTACCGTGGCCGACTTGCTGACCGGCAACGCGGAACGTGTCACACTGGACGACTTGCTCGGTCTGCCCGCCAATCAGCCCCCGAGACAGATGGAAATCTATCTCGGTGCCGAAAAGAAAGTGATTGAATTCGCCCGCAATCCGGAGGAAGGAGCCCGTATCCTTCAACGCGGCGGACGGATTCGCACTCCCATCGCGCATGATCCCAACAAGCGCGGTGTCACTCCGGTTGACCGTCGACAGGCGCAGGGAACCAGCACGCTCAACAAAGTGGTAGCGGCTGGTCGGTAACTGTTCGGCAAGACCGCAGGCTGCGTCGGCTGAGCCGACGATACACAGCGAAAATGATTGAATGCTTCACTCTCTCGTGGACACCCAGGTTATGTCGCCACAACAGTCGCACACCATGCGACTCACGTCGGTTGAACGGGCAGCGGACGTCAACCCGGCAGAACTGGAGTTTCAACAACTCAAAGTTCGCATCCACGAACAATTAGTCGATGCGCTCGATCTGTCGATGCTCGCGCACGTTTCTAAAGACCAACTGGCGAAAGAGGTGCGGACCCTCGCCCAGGAACTCCTGGCCGAAGAAGTCCCCCGCTACGATCCGGTTCTCCGTGAGCGGATGCTCGAAGAAGTCTACCACGAGGTTTTCGGCCTGGGACCGCTTGAAGCCTTGATGAACGATGACGCCATCAGCGACGTCCTCGTCAATCACCCGCATGAGATCTATGTCGAGCGCCACGGTCGGTTGGAACAGGCCGATGTGATGTTCGCCGACGAACAACACCTCATGCGAATCATCCAACGCATCGTGTCGAGGGTCGGCCGTCGCATTGATGAAGTCAGCCCGATGGCCGATGCGCGGTTGCCCGATGGCTCCCGTATCAACGCCGTGATTCCTCCGCTGGCGCTGAATGGCCCCACGCTCTCTATTCGTCGTTTTGGACGGCGGCCGTTGCAGGTCGAAGACCTCATTGAGGCCGGTTCGATCCCGCGCGATATCGTCGAGTTCCTTGCCGCATCAATCGATGCCCGCGTCAGTTTTCTCATCTCCGGCGGGACCGGGGCGGGCAAGACGACGTTGCTCAACGCTCTGGCCAAGTTCATTCCGCACGATGAGCGGTTGATTACGATCGAAGATTCCGCCGAGTTGCAGTTGCAGCATCGGCATGTGGTGCGGATGGAAACCCGGCCACCGAACAATGAAGGTGTGGGTGAAATCACACCGCGGGCGCTGGTCCGCAACAGTCTCCGCATGCGGCCCGATCGGATCATCATCGGCGAAGTCCGCGGCGGTGAAGCGCTCGATATGCTGCAGGCCATGAACACCGGCCATGAAGGCTCACTCACCACGATTCATGCCAATGATACCCGTGATTCGTTGTCGCGGCTGGAACTGATGGTGGCGATGTCCGGGTTCGACCTGCCGATCGCCGTCGTGCGGCAGTACATCGTCTCGGGAATGGCGCTCGTCGTACACCTTGCTCGTCTCAAAGGAGGCGTGCGGCGGGTGATGCAGGTCTCGGAAATCGTGGGCGTGCGCGACAGCGGCTTCCACTTGGAAGACATCTTCGGTTTCGAACAAACCGGTGTCGATGAAATGGGAATGGCGCAGGGTGAGTTCTTCTTCACCGGCTATCGCCCCACGTGCTTAGGCCGTCTGCGTGCCTCGGGGATTCGACTCCCGGACGAGTTGTTCGATCGCCGTCGGATTCCGTGTCGGTCCTAAAGTCGCCATTACGCTCCGCTTGATGAGCGGCACGTCGGATACGCGTTCAATATCTCCGCAACGTGAAGTCAGAAAGATGTGATCGTGGGTGTTCCGGAAGTCACGCTGCTGGTGTTTGCGGCGATTTCGTTGGCAGTGCTCGCCGTGGGCCTCGTCATTCGTGACCTGGCGGTGACGGCCCGGGCGACGACTCCCTCCGGGAGATCGGCGGTCCGCCTGCGCCGTGCTCCCGAAAACACCGACGGAACGCGTTCCGCTCAACTCTTTGAGAAAATCGATCGCGGTTTCGATCGCCTCGTCATGGAATCGGGGACGGAACTTTCTCCCCCGACAGTGTTCCTGTTATTGCTGACATGTGGCCTGCTCTTCGGCGGCGGATTGTGGCTCTACAGCGATGAGCCATTGCAAGGGATTGCTGGGGGAATGATCGGCATGGGCTTGCCGCTCATCGGGCTGATCATCTACCGAGGCCGACGTCTCCGCGCCTGCCGCGACCAACTCCCCCATGTGATCGAGATGGTGGCGCGGGCGACCCGCGCGGGTCAAAGCACCGAACAGGCGTTGTCGCTTGTCGCCCATGAAGCGACCGGACAACTGGCGAGCGAATTCCGCACTTGCGTGCAACAACTCGACATGGGTCGCAGCTTTGAAAAAACACTGAAAGCCCTGGCATCCCGGGTACGGCTGCTGGAGATCCGTATCCTGGTGACGACGCTCATCGTGCAACGTCAAGCCGGTGGGCCACTGTCGGAAACCCTAGAACGGATGTCGTCGGTGGTGCGCGACCGGATTGCGGCTCAACGCCAGGTGCAAGCCTCGACCGCTGCCGGGCGGATGTCGACGATCATCATCGCGTCGATTGCCCCGTTGGCTGCGTTATTCCTGATGTCGTTTCAGCGCGAGCACGTGGACCTGCTGTTTGACGATGCACTCGGACGCACATTGCTGCTGATCGCGCTGGTGCTGGAACTGATCGGTTTGATCTGGGTCTTCCTCATGTTACGCCCGGAACGGTAATCCCAAAGGTTTGTTGGCATGTGGTTGGACATCATCACCTTTGCGGCGTTCTTCGCCACGTTTACAACGGTGCTTACGCTCGGGCTCACTGTGGTGCGGGCACGACAGCGCGTGCGGAACATCGCCGACGTCACCGCCCAAACGCAGGTCAAGCGACCGGGGCGGTTGCAACGAGCGATGGCCGGAGCAATTCCGCTTTTGTCGGGAGAAGTCGATGCTCTCGAACAAGACCTGCGACGAGCCGGGTTCTACAGTTCATCCGCTTTGATCGAGTTCCTCTTTGCCCGGAACGTCGTCACTCTCGGAACGCTGCTCTTCGGCGGGACGGCTGCCGTCATTGCGGACCCCACGACGTCCCTTCCGCAGACGATTCTGAACTCCACGCTCATCGCGGCAGTCATCTGCTATGTGTTGCCGCGGCTGATTCTTCACTGGCAAGCCAGCCGCCGTTTGGGCCGCATTGAACAAGGGCTGCCGGATGCGTTGGACATCATCCGCATGTGCTTGACCGGGGGGTTACCGCTCCGGGATTCGTTGGAGCGGGTGGCGCGGGATGTCGAGTTTTTCCACCCCGACATTGCCGTTGAGCTGGAGGTCGTCCGCCGCCACGCTGAAGCCGATTCGATGCAGAAGGCGCTGAAAGAATTTGCCCGACGGATGAACGCCCAAGACGTCAACGCGCTCTCTTCGCTCGTCAGCCAGACTGAGCGGACCGGCACTCACGTTGCCAGCGCGGTGACGGAGTTCGCCGACAGCATGCGCCGGCAATATCGTCAACGGGCGGAAGAGCGAGCCGGGAAAACCAGCATCAAAATGCTATTTCCGGTGTTGCTGTGTCTGGCTCCGCCGGTCTTTATCCTGTTGGTGGGACCGCCACTGTTGCAGTTGCGGAACTTCATCCGCGATGCCCACGAACCGGGTGGAGTGCTTGATGCCGCCTCTATCACCAGCCAGCAGGACGATGCCATGGATGTCCGCATCAACCGCGGGCAACTTCGATAGCAACCGGCAGGTCATCGAGCCCTACGGCACCGACGACCAATCGAAGTCGTCCTTCTCGAAACGCATGGGCTGCGTGACGGTGGTCTCGGACGGGACCAGCAGAACTTCCTTGGCGGGATGATCGTCGGCTTCTTCCACCTTGTTCAGCAATTGTACGAGGTCGGCCCGTTCGTGCACTTCTGCCGACTCGTGGGCCACTCGCCGAGTCACGGCCGGTTCCGGTTCCGCTTTTTGATTAGAAGCCAATTGGACCTTTGATTCCTCGGTTTTGGCGGCCGCAAGGGAACGGTTCAGCGTGTTCAGTTGCACCAGTGCTTCTGCTGCAGGCTTGTTGCCGGGGGAATGGCTCAAAGCTTTGCTGTATTCCTTCACTGCGAGATTGACATTGCCGGATTGAGCGTGAATGTACGCAATGTTGTTCCGCGCCGTTCCTTCATCGGTATTGCGACGGAACATCTCATAGGCATCCTCGGTTTTCCCCATATAACCCAGCACCATCGCCAGATTATTCTGCGTCCGGACATCCCGTGAGTCGATCTTCATCGCTTCCCGCAGCACCGATTCGGCGTCGAAGAATTGCCCATCAACGGTGTACGCATAACCAAGGTCGTTGAGAATCGCGAGGTTGTCTTTGTCAAGCTCATGCGCTTTGTTGAGCATCGCGATCCCGTCATTCAATTTACCTTGGCGTACCAGCACAACACCCAGCCGCTGGTAATACCGGGCGTCATGCGGCGCTTCCTCCGAAAGGGTACGGTAGTTTCGTTCCGCTCGTTGGTGGTCGCCGTTCCGCTCCATCACCTGGGCAAAGTTGTAGCGGTTCTCGCGATCTTTGATGCGGTCGCCGAACGGATGCCGCGCGAATTTCTTCACCGAAGTACATCCGGATGTCACGCCGAACAGCAGCGTGAGGCCGACGATGATGGG
This sequence comes from Planctomycetaceae bacterium, assembly GCA_041753475.1. Lineage (GTDB taxonomy): Bacteria > Planctomycetota > Planctomycetia > Planctomycetales > Planctomycetaceae > DSVQ01. The sequence continues at coordinate 63,313 of JBGSUN010000181.1, forward strand.
CGTTGCGGAATGTGTCAGACGCATGGACGCAATCCTTTGCGTGGTGGAGAAAAACCGAGGCGGCGTTGCCTGGGAAACTAGAAGCCGCCGAAACCCCCACCGAAGCCGCCGCCAAAGCCACCACCGACGCCGCCACCGAGTCCACCGCCCATTCCATTCTGGCCCGAGAAGCCGTTCTGATAGGCTTGCTCGGCTTCGAAATCCTGGAAACCGGGGGTGAGCGCGGGAGCCACAACCACGCGTTCATCGGCATGCTGCACACCCATTTGCCCGATCGCCCGTGAAATGAACTCCCGGCGTTCCATATCCAGTTCTTCGTGACCGTTCACCGGGAACTGATGACGCGAAGCCGGTGTCACGCTCATTGAGCTGCGTTCGATAATCACCGGGAACGGCACGTTACAGAGACGGGCGGCAATTTGCTTGACATGATCCATCCCGGCCGCATTGAGTGTCGACGAGTTGCCGACCCATTCATGTTCATGGACAACAAAGTCCGACGCTTCCGCGTTTTCTTCCATCTGTTGCCAGATGGGATCGCTGAGCGTGCCCTGGGGCATCGGTTGCAAATCCACCAGCGGCGTGCGTTTCCAATCACCGCTGCCGGCACATCCGGCGGCCGCTGCCAACAAGGTGGCGGTGGTCCATTTCTTCAATTGAAGGGGCGTGGTCATCGTGCAGGAATCCTGAAGGGACGACGCCAGGCTGAAAGCTCTGCCGGCATGTCGTCCGTTTGGTGGATGTCATTTTTAAAGAGATCGAACACCTGATTTCCGGGTCTCGTCGACACTTACTCACTGAAGCCGAACGGACCGTTAAGGAAGTATTGTTGTGACTTCTCCACTGACTTGAGGTCGTCGTACCCGGCCCGCTTCAAACGGCTGCGATACAAGGGCCACACGGTCCCACGATGATGGCAGTTCGGCTTCCCTTCGATATCACCGTAGTAGAAGAAATCTTTATCCGTTGGTTCTGTGACTTCCATGCCGGGAAGAATCTGTGGAGCGTGCTCCGGATCGAGCGGGTGAACCAACTCCGGCGAAACCAGCACGATCAATTCGGTTTCATCGCGGCTCATGGTCTTGTCACTGAAGAGGACACCCAGACCGGGGATATCGCCGAGGAACGGAATCCGCCGGATCGTGCCGTTCTGCTGTTCCTGCAACAAACCGGCGAGGGCGAGGACTTGCCCTTCCCGCATGTCGACCGTGGTAGTGACCTGACGCGTATCCAGGCCGAAGATGCCATTCACCGCGTTATCACGGTTCAGTGTGCTGAAGGTCGGCGAGACTTGCAGACGGATGCGATCTTTATCAATCACCGTCGGGGTGAACGCGATCGAAGTACCGAACCCTTTGAAGGACGTGGTGGCGGCTTGGGCCCCACCGACACCGACAACCGTGGGCACCGCGAATTCACCACCGGACAGGAAGGTCGCCGGCATCCCGCTGAGGGTCACCAGATTCGGCTCGGCGAGAATCTTCGCCGAGCCGTTGTTCATCATCGCCCGGAGGATGAGGTTGAACGAACCATCGCTGAAGGTTCCGGAGAAGATCGTGTTGCCACCACCACCAAACGCGGACGCCAGGAAGAATTCGTTAATATTGAAATCGACATCCGCACCGAGTTGGCGGAAGGCCGACCGCTTGATTTCCGCAATCCGGACCTTGAGCATCACCTGCTTTTCGCCGGGAACATTGAGCAGTTGAATGACGTTGCTCGTGGGAAGCTGCGAGGCATCCGGAAATGGTTGTGCTGCGGTGCCCCCCGAGGCAAGATTGACCCCGCCGCCATTCAGTGCGTCGGACGCTCCCCCCGAATTCTCCCGTATCACCGACATGATTTGTGTCGCTTCGACCTCATCACGGGCCTGGCCACGGACGATGAGTTTGTCGGCAATCGGGATCAACTGAATCCGGCTGTTCGGAAACAGTTCATTAATCATCGATTCGAGTTCGGCATATTCCAACCGCCGCTGCTGATCGACTGCGTCGTCTTTCACGACCGTGACCAACATGCTAAGGACTTGCGGGGCCTGTTCAGTCCCCGCCCACAGGGTCACCGTGGTACTGCCGGTTTCCTTACCGATGATTTCCACTTCGCGCGTTCCAAACGCAACGAAGTCCAGAATCGAAGGATCGGCGACAGCCACGCGAAAAACATCCTGCTTCAGCCGCAGGACTTTTGATCGCCGCTTGGTAACCTTCACTTCGAGTTCGGCGGAAACCACCGATTCAACAATGTCATTCACCCGTTGTTTCAGGGTGACTTCCGGCTGTTGTGCACCTGCACCCGCTGGTGCTAACAGGAGTGCGCAAACGACGGCCCGCATGGCCCATGTGGGACGGAACGGAATCATGGGTGGAAGTCCATTTCCAGTTGAAAGTGTCAATCAAAACACAGTGGGGACCCTGCCGCGGCGCCGAAGTCCACCGGCACGATCCACAGGAGCGTCATCAACCATAATTCGGGTGAATTGAGCGTAGGCGCTCTGAATACTCCCGCAGGAATGACCCGAGTAAAGCGGATCATCCGAGTGCGTGGGCATAACCCGACTTCAATGACAATCCGTACTAACCGCGTCTGTGCGTTTGTTGGAACCATTCGCTACAGTCGGAACAGTCGGAGGTGATTTCTGCGTGAATCTGTAGCGGTTATGCGGAAGAATGGCCCTCAAGACAACTTGGTTGACTGATTCACCACCGCAAACCGTCATCAATCGAGGGATCAGCGGGAGGCCGTCACCGCAGTCTTCTCATCATCGCTGCGTCGCAAGACGGCGAACTCAGGCGCGCGTTCTGTCGTGCGCCGCGGTTTCGGCGTGAGATCACTTAACCGCAACCGGTCCACTCCCAAAAAGTCCGCGTCGAAGTACAGCCGTCGCTGTTGTCCATCGCGGATCACGTCCAGCACCAGGTTTTGTGACGCACTCTGCGCGCTACTGCCCTGTGTCCCGGTGTACTCATAGCGACCTTCAACCCGGCCACTGCGCGAGTTGAGGAAGACTCGCCCGTCTTCACGAAACCGGATCGACATGTCGTCATTGTACCAGCGGCCGACGAGCTTCTGTTGCGGCGACTGCTGACAGCCCACGAGAACCAGCAGGAACAAGAGCGATACCCACGCACGGTACCGGGGGAACAAACCCATCATTGAAATGCTTCCCAAGTTCCGGGCGAAGGAGAGACGAGATCGACATGGACCAGTTGCGGGACGCCACGGTCGGGGCAGAGCCGTGCGAAAGATTCCGCGGTCACCGAGTAATTTCCGAATGCGGCTTGTTGCCATCTTCCACCGATGCCCGCAACCACCAGGCTGCGACGGACCCGCACGCATAATGTCCCGTTACCGGTGGACATCGTCTTCGAAAAGAGACTCTTTGCTGCGGATTGCAGGCGATCGCTGCGCATCTGCTGCTGACCGATCGGATGGAAGACGTGCTGGCTCCCTGCATCTTCAAGAATGCCAAAGGTGACTTCCGCACCGGGACCGGCGAAGTCCGGAGATCTTCGATCCGCGGCCGCGGTCACTAAAGCGCGGCTGGCCCCCAGCACTCCGTTGCCGTTGAAGGTCGCCCCGGCATCGCGCCACGCTGCGGACGGCCCGAGGCTGTTCCAACTTTTCACTGCCGAGAGGGCCGATGCATCGACGGCGTTCTTCAGTTCGATCCCTGTCCGGGCTGTGGTGCCGTATTCAGTGAGCGCGAACAGCAGCAACATCATCAATGGAATGATATACACGAACCAGACCAGCACCGCCCCGCGCCGCGACTTCACAGTCCGACGTGGCACGCTTCGACCTGGGTATGACGTGAACTTCATCCGGTTGACGTTCTATTGCAATGTGGGAGCGGAAGAAAATGCTGCGACTACGTGGCACCATCATCCAACGAGGGTGGTGGTGCCAGTTCCCGTGTCAGCTCCACCGGGACTTCCGTCTTGCTCGAACACTGACACGAGTCGGTGACAGTCAACGTGACGATCTTCTGCACCACGGTGCTGTCTTTCGGCGCGTCGAATTTCATGCGAACTGAGGCCCCGCGTGTGGACCCCTGGGCCGCGCCGGGCATGTCCCATTTGAATGTCATTTTGGACAGCGCGTCCTCGGCGTCGTGGCTCGACTTTCCGGAGAGCGTCAAATCAAACGGTCCGCTGCGCGAGGTGACCAACCGCAACCGCGCGGGCTTCCCTGACGAATCGGTGCCAGAGTCCGCGGACGAGTCCGAGCTCGCGAGCCGTACCCCTGACGGCAAATCTTGTGATGCCACGGTGATCTGCGGAACCGGCGGTTGATTGTCGGTCTCCATCCGAAACACGGTGGAATGGCGAAACGTGACGCCGTCCCAATTGAGCCCAAACGTCTTCAACATGTTGGGCACGTTCGGCACCACGGGGACCGCCACCGTCACGCGCACGTAGCAGACGTTGTCCGCATGCCAGGCATCCGGAAGCGGAGGCAGTTTCGCTTCTGTTGCGGAACGGGAAGCGGTGCTGTAATCGAGTTGGCGCTGCAGCCCATTGCCGGCCCCACAAACATTGTGCTCCAGAGTGACATCACTTGCCGCGGACAATCCCGAGGAGGCCAACCACGAGTCAATCCGCGATTTCAAGTTGCCGCGAGTTTGCGCGTTATTGAAATTTCCGACGTTCACGCTGCCGGTCCGGGGCATTTCCGCAGCAAGCTTGGCTCCATACCGGCTCGCAAACACCACGCGCTGATTGAGCCGAAACGCCATCGAGAACTGCGCGATGCTCAATCCAAAGATCAACAACAAGGGAAAGACGCCGAGGAACTCCAGCGTGACAATACCCCGCCGCAGCCGGAAGCGTGATGTGGGCGCAGGGTGGCCGAACCGCAAATTTTCAGCGGGGCCATGATTCCGACAATCAATCACTCGACCGACGAGCATTCCGTTCCCTGTGTTGGCGACTCGTTGACCAAAGAGAAATCAAATAGCAGGATTCATGCCGAGCCATGGTGCCGTGCTAGTGGTCCCCTCGCCGTCCTGATCCAACCGGATGGTCATCACCACCGGACCAAAGCGACCGGCAGACCGTTGCCCGGAGTTGTCACTGTAAACTCGCGGTTAGCGCGTTGCCTGTGGTCAAAGTTCCGGTCGTGCCGACCATGCGGGAGAGGGACCCGTGTGGAGGCGACGCCGCTCGTGGCATAGCGTTTGCGGATTTACGAGATGATGGATTGCAGGCCGGCGCGCACCCTCGCCGCGCGGCTTCGTCCCGGTTGCTTCCGGTCCCACGACCCCAAGGGCTTGATGATGGTCAGTGCACAACAACGTCGGCGCGCGGCACAACGTCGCGGTTCGGTGGTTCTCGAATACTTGCTGCTGGCGACGATTGTCGGCCTGGGGGTGATCGTCGGTCTGGCCGTGGTGCGCGACGCCCTGGTCACCGAACTGAAAGATCTGGCGTTCGCGATCCGGCTGCTGTTGTAGCACTGCCCTGCATGCTCAGAAACCGCAGCGCACACGTGACCTTGGTAAGACCGCTTCGATGCAACGCCCGTTCGCCACTCACCGCAACTTATCGCCTTGTGCGTCACGGCGGTGGGGTGTTGTGACCATGGAAATGATTGCGGCATTGCCGATTCTGGCGTTGTCTGCAAACATCATCTTTCAATTGACCTTCGATGCCGCGTTTGCTCAGGGCATGTCTTTCGCGGCGGTGGAGGCGGCCCGTGAAGGGGCCAAGGTCTTCTCAAAGCAGGTGAGTTTCACCGATCCACAAGGCGAACCCAGCTACGATTTTCAGGATGGTGACGACATCGCCGATCGGATCGCCCAGGTGGCAATTCGACGGCTCGGTGTTCTCGTTCCCCATGTGCATCGTGCCAACGGGGGAGGCTACGATGCCCGGCAAGCCGGGATCCATGTCATCATTCGCCGTGGATCGCTCATCGCTCACCGTGGTGACCCCACAGTGACCTATCAACTGCCGCCGGGAACGCCGCTGGCCGATGAGGTGGAAGTCATCATCGCCGTGCGGACCAGCAAACCTGCGACGGCTTCTGTTACGCCGAATATCACTGCTGAATGGGTCAACGGTCGTGATATTGGCCAGATCGGGGCCATCCGTCAGGCCGGAGCGCGTTCTCCTCTGGAGTAACCGCAACAGGCCAAAAGGGGCGGGACCAATGGAAGAGTATCAGCTGGTTTTTCTGACGTGGCTCGCGAAATTCGCTGCGTTCTGCGTGGCGGCACTGTTTGTGTTGACGTTCATCGACCGCCGCTGGCGCGCCGCGCGCGGACGGAACTCCGCTCCCACACCACGGCCAATCCAAGGCATGTCCCATCATCGGACACCGTAATTTCGCCTACTGACGTGACGAGATATCCCGCCTATGGGGAAAATCCGTCGCGTGCAGACTTCGTAGCACACGAACATACTCCACATCGCTGGCATGACGTCCGCGGCGATCGTGGACGGACTCGGCAATTCCCGTGAGTTCCCGTAATTCCCGCGCATGGCTCGACGGACTTGATGTGGGCAACGGTGCATCCACCCAGTCGGCCAGCAGATGGACTTGCCGTCGTGTTTGCCAGGCGCGTGACAGGTCTGCAAGCGTTGCCGTCCCGTGGGTGTAATATTCCTGTTGCTTGGCGAAGAGTTGTGACGAGAGACGGTCGGCGTCGACTAACCCGCGCCGCAGAATTGCGTCGTTGGGCTTGGTGGTCCGCGTCTCAGCGTCCCACATCGTGACTTGCAACTGTGATTCGAGTACCCGATCGGTCCGGCCGATTCCAGAACCGACAGCATTCCAGCGTTGCGTTGTCCCCACAGCCTGTCGCAGCGTGCGCCGCTTCTGTGTCGGGTCGATGTTCAGAAATGACACGGCCCGCGTGACTTCGGGTAGCGATGCATGTCCAAGAATGCGGGCATCGAACACACGGCGCTGATAGTGTTCGATCGCAAGAGACGATTGAGAACGAGTGGCCTGATCGACCTTGACCGGATCGCCAGCAAAGCGTGCGGCTTCTTCTTCGGCTTGCGCCAGAACGTATTTTCCAAGCAGCAGGTCCGCATGCCAATTCGCTGCCGCGGGTTGTCGGAATGCTTCCATCTGTCGAACGGCAACGCGCAGGGCAGCACGACGGGGTTGCAAGGCCGACAGAACTGCCGATGACGATGGTGCAGAATCTTCCGGTAATGCCACCGTCACCCGGCGAACATCCATCTCTTCTGCAACAGCGAGGTGCTCCAGAAAGTCGGTGAGCGGCAGCAGTCCGCGATGAAATGCCTGTTGGCTGTAACCCCGCAGTGGAGCACCGGTGGCAAGTGGGGCGGATACCTCGCGTTCGGAACGAAGTAGCAACGGTGCCGCATCGGTGGGGGGTAACGGCGCGGGCTCAGATGCAGGCTGTGGAGTTGTGGAAGGAGAATCCGCCGCCATGGTTGTGGACGACATGATCGCGGCAAGCACCACGATTCCGCACCAGCAGCGATCCATAGTTCCCTCGAAAATCCACAGCGATGCGTCGTTGCTCGCTGGATTTGTTGGCGTGTGCCACGGCCGTGTCTGCCGTGCAATGGTCAGAGCCACCAGCCACTTTGCACGGCCGACACGGCCGTGGCACACATGATTTTCTTACGCTGTTACGGCAGCGTTTTGGGGGGCAGCAACTCTTCCAGTTGCGGCAGTCCATTTCCGTTTGGCAAGGCGGAACCGATCGGGGCATTTTCCGGTCGATACACCTGCTCAAATCCCGCCAGCGCCATGCAGAAAATCTTGTTCGAGTAGGGGTTGCGCGGATCAAGTCCCGCACAGGTCGCCCATTGCTGGTGCTCAAAGATGGTCTGGTAGTTGTAGGGGCGGAAATAGTAGTGACCGTGATGTTGCGGGTAGTAGGCGTAGTGGGGATACAGATCGCATGGGCTGTCGGGACCGCAGAGACAGCATCCGTCATCATCGTCATCACACGGGCAACCGTAACAGTTCGGACAACCGGCACCCAATTCCGCGGATCCCACCCAGTCCGCGGGGCCTGTGGCTTCGGTGAAGGAAGGTGTTGGTGGCATCTCCATCGGCTGGGCGACCACCGGTCCACCGTAGCTCGCACCCTCATCAATTGCCGGCGGAGGAGGGACCGGTGCCACGGCAACAGGAAGACGCGGTGCTTCGTAAGGATCAGCCGCACCCGGGACAGTCTCCAATGGCAATGGCGGTGCTGTTAACGCCTGTGGCTGCGGCGGTAATTCGGTCTTCGGAGGAACCTGTGCAGTCCGGATTGTCTTGGAATCAACGGGGGCGTATTTGCGGGAAAGGACCGTAGCAGTTTTGGGCTTGAAGGTCGCCACCCCTTTGATGGGTGCCGAAACCTGCGCGGTGGCGGCTTTCGGTAGCGGTGTGGTGGGGGGCGCGGCTAAGAAAACAGAAACCACAACAGTCAGGCCAATCATCAGTCGCTTCCTCAACGTCCGTTGCGTGCCGATCGCACCACCGGTCGCAGTGGGTGGGATTTGAAGTCGTCATCGGAAGAGTTCGGATGTTTTGCGAGAATGCATCGAAATCTCTCGGTGTCGGCATGAAATCAGCGACAATTGCCGGTTGGACGTCGGGGAAATCGCTGCAACCGTTGTTCGCGGAGTTTGAGAAAAGGGTTGGCATCGCAGTTGCGTCACCGTTCACTGACTTCCAAAAGGACGAAATTGTGCCCAGCGAATTCCTACGAACGATACGACCCCTTGCGACCTCAATCTCGACATGGGCGGTCCTTGTGCTTGTCGGACTGATGACGTGGGGTTACGCCCGCAGTGGCCAAACCCCGCGCCCTTCCACGGCGGCAAAGGGACCGGCCGCGCAAAGCTCGCCGGATCGTCGTCCCACTTCGACGGCAGCGGAATCGGATGAAGATGCCCGTGGGATCCCAACGGTCGGCGAGAAGCCGCCCGCCGGTCGGTTGATCGAAGCCTTGCGGCAACAGGTCGGGCAATCCCCCTTGCTGCAAGATGCCGATGCCCAATCTTCTCTGCTTGATTCCCTCGACCAGGCTGGTGAGATCTGGACGAAAACTCAACGACAGAATCGAGAGGCGCTCCGGCAACTCAAACGGCAAGTTCGGATTGGTGAAAGCCGCCAAGCACCTCATCTGGTGTTAATCACGTTTGAGCGGGCCTCGTTGCTCGATGCGACTGATTCTCCGCGAAAGAAACTCTTCGCCGATTTGGCCAAGCGGGGTGTGACATTTTCGCAGCATTACGCCGGTGGGGAATCGCCGGTCTCAGGATGGTGGACGCTGATGGTCGGACGCAATACCGGACGCGCGAGAGCAGATGAAACCCGGTTTCAGCGACGGGATTCCGAGCCGACACTGGCAACCTCGCTCTGGCAGGCGGGTTATGCCACCGGATTCTTTGGAATGTGGTCTGATCGGCTATCACCACTCGACAGCGGCTTTGACGATTGGTCCGGATTGCGCGATGCCAACGATCCCGCCGCGCTCTATCCCACCACTCTGTCGACCGCTCGATCCAAGATGACGATCAGCGCCAACGGCAATGGTCAGTCCGCCGTCTCGTTGTGGAAGCTGCTCGATGCGGAAATCGCGAGCTTTATCACGAGTCGCGCCGCACAAACGCGGCCGATGTTCCTGCAAATCCGCTTGCCTGAACTCCAACCCGAAACAACCACTCCCACGGATTCGGCCGAAGGTGTCGTTCATCATCTGTTTGAAAGGCTGCGGAAAGCGGGAATCGAATCACAGACTTGCGTGGTGGTGACAGCCCTTTCCGGGCGCGATGCGACCGCGACGGCTTCGTTGTCGGAAGACAACCTGCGTGTCCCGTTCGTGATCGTCGGCACACCAGAAGGCAGCCCTGGAGCGACGATCACAGCCCCCACAGCCGCGTGGGATCTGCTGCCGACACTCCTGGAATTGGCACGGGCCACACGCCGACCAGCAGTCACCGATGGCCGGTCGCTGATTCCTGACCTTAGCGGCAACACGGTGCCAAGCAGCCGACTCTTGTACTGGGTTGCCGATCAACCCGGCGGTGCTCAGGTGGTGCGGAAAGGAGATTGGAAGGGCGTCGCCGACAAGGGCGCGCGTCATCTCCGGCTCTATCACCTGCCGAGCGATCCCCACCAAGAAAAAGATGTGGCGGCCGATCATCCCGACGTTGTACAACAGTTGCTGGCCCCGTCGCCTCCTGCCGCGGCGAAGGAACCCAAATCCAACGGTTCCGGACGGACTTAGAATCACTGCGAAGCTGCGTGTCCAAGCTGCGCGCATACTGGAAGAGGATTGTCGATGTTCGCGAAAGGTTTTCGTTTCGCTCTCTTGGCCGCCGTCACCACGTGGTGCGCAGCAGTGCCCTCCAGCGCCTATGCCGATCCGGAAGGCAAGAGCTACACTACGCTGGAATTCATCAGTTTCTATGGAAACTGGGACTGCTACCGCTTTGAAGAAGAGGGCAAGTTTGTTTCCACGTACGGCCTGATTCAGGGCGAGTACACTACAGAAGAACTCTGTTTGTTTTCTCTGCCGATCATCGGGTGTCTGTTCAGTATCGACACGTATGAAGTCACAATTGAAGCCCCGAGCAACCCGGTGTACACGGCCCTGGATCTGAGCGATTTTCTCCCGGGCGTCGAAATCATCATCGGCAGCATCACCACCGATGACGAGGATGGGTTCTTCCTTGGCTTCCAGAGCCCCATCTGCGCGTACCCCGCACGGTGTTGCCCCATTCCGCCACCGCAATCACCGACACCCATTCAATGATGCAGTAAACCTTCGATGTGAACACTCGATCGGCCCTGCCAATCAGTACTGGCAGGGCCGATTCTGTTTCGATTGTCTTCGAATCGGGGCAAAAAACTTCCCGGAATTCCACCGGATTCTTCGACGGGAGACTGCCGGATAGAAGCAGGTCTGGCCAAAATACTGGCAAATCGCGCGGCGTGCGCAGCCCGAACTTCTCCCCTTCCCGATGATTCAGGACTCTCACCGTGCAAGCGGCTAACCAGACCGTTGTCAGCATCGATTACACCCTCACGGATGACGAGGGGGAGGTCCTGGACTCCTCGGAAGCCGGCGCACCGCTGGTCTATCTCCACGGGGCCGACAACATCATTCCCGGTCTCGAAACGGCCCTCACTGGCAAGTCGAAAGGCGATGCGCTGAAGGTCGTCGTCTCGGCAGAAGACGGTTACGGCGAATACGATGATTCGCTCGTCGCCGAAGTCGAGCGGGACCGCTTTCCCGGGGCCGACGAAATCGAACTCGGCGACCAGTTCCAGGCGAACACGCCAGACGGCCCGCGGATGGTGACGGTCATTGGCATCGACGACGAAGCGATTACCATCGACGCCAATCATCCTCTCGCCGGGGAAACGCTGCACTTCGATGTGAAGATCGTCGACGTCCGTGCTGCCACCAAAGAAGAAATCCAGCACGGCCACGTTCACGGCGAAGGTGGACATCACCACTGAGTGAGAAGTGATGAATGCTGATCGATGAGTGAAAAGACGAGCGCGGACAACATCAACCGTTGTTCGCGCTCGTCGTCATTTCCCGCTTGCGCTTCGCGGATCCCAGCGCACGCGTATTCTCTTCCACAGTCCGGAGCGCGAGCGACGGGCGAATTCCGTATTCTTATACACCCGTCGCTCGCGCTCCGGGCTGTGACGGATTTGACTTACATCGGCGGCACCACCGGAATCTCAATCTCCGGCGTGATCAGAAACAACTCGGGGTTCGCGGGCTTCAATGTGGTTTGCCCTGCGGGGAGCGTTTGCGACAACGCATTCCCGTTCGGCAACGCCGGAGTTGTCGACGGCATCGACTTCAGCATCCCCTGATGAAATGACAACCGCGTCTGATCCTGTTCCAGCGCCGCCACGCGGTAGACCGGCTGCCGACGGCTCGCCAGCACTGAAGGAATGCTTGACTCGGGCACAGCGGGGTCGGTGGCGTTGAGTTGCAACGTCATCTTGATCGGTGGCGTGTTGGCATACTCGATGGTCAGCGTCACATCGCGGGTCTCGCCCGTGCTGCCCAAATTATTGCCGAACTCGGCGACGCCCTCAAAGGTCGCCTGGAGCGTGTTGTTATGCATGCTCCAGTGAGGTGCATCAAAAGTCTTGTCGCCCCAGACCAGGGTCATGCGGGCTTGTTGCAGACTCCAGTTCGGGGTGGATTGCACGACCAGATCATCACGACCCAAATTGAACCGTGGGGCAATTTGCAGAGAACGCTGCAAGGACTGCACCACAGCGGGAGGCGTGCGGGTCTCGCCGAGCTTCGAGGCACATTGCAGCAATTGAGACGCAGGCAGTTCCCGGACGTGCGCCGGGTCGGATAAGTGTATCGCCAATTTAGTCTGATCCCCTGACGCGAGATACAGCCCCACGAGGGCTTGCTGGCTCTGCGATTTTTCGAGGCTGACATCGAGGTTGCGCAAGATCGCATCTTCCGCAACGTTGTACTCGTGACTCTCTTTGAGCACGAACGCGCACAAGAGATTCGCTTCCCAGACATCGGTGGAGTATGCCAGCGCCTGTTTTGCCGATTCAATCGCCCCCGGTTGCGCAAGATACGTTTGAATGAGCGCCCGGTTCGCCATCCCCGCGGCGAGCATGTCGTCCTTGCGGAAATGCCCGTCGCCAAGTTTCGCCAGCCGTTCATACGTTTCCGACGACGCGAATAGTTGTCCCATCGACTGCTGCGTGCGGGCCACGTAATACCAGTACGGCGGATACGTTTCGAGGAACGGCTCCATCCGCTTCAGCACGCGCAGCCGCACCGCGGGATCGGGTTCACGCCAGGCATCTTCCAGCTTGTCGAGATCATCTCCGCGGACCAGCCATCGGTCGGGAATCTGCTTGTTGCGGGCCATCTTCCAGGAAACATCGAGGAACTGCGCCGACTTCGCCGTCAGCCGCGTCATCCGATCTTTTTCAATCTTCCATGTATCCAACTCGCGGTTCTGAGACTGGTTGCGATAGTCCCACCAACTCGTCGCTCCAGTCTTCACCGCCGCCCCAAACTGAGCGGTCGCGACCGACGCACCGACTGCCAGCGCGTTGATCGTGAAATCGCGGTTGAACTGCCGACGATATTTTTCTTTGAGCAGTTCTTTCTCGCGATCGCCGAGTTGAATCTGTGCGATCTCATCGAGCACCGCGGTATACAGCTTGACGACTTCTTCATCCGCGATGCCGTTGAGATTCAGGTGGTTGAGAATCTTCTCCTGTTCTTCCATGAGGACGCGCATGGACGGATACCGCCGGATGCGGTGAAACGCCGCCCGGCTGTAGTTGAGAGCCACCGCCGCATTGCGACGAGACGCTTCCGTCGCCGCATCATCGGCGCAAGCTTCCAACAGCATCCCTGCCCATACCATTCCCGTGATCATCATGATCGGGATCGACTGACGACAAAACGACATCAGGTCGCGCATGGGTCATCCTACTCCTCTGGCCGTGAACCCCGTTTGGTCCCCGGCGTGCGACAATCTTACAATCGTCTGGTAAATCCTTCTTGAAACCGATCCCCTGCGGAGCGGGAGAAACTCGCAATCCGCGCGGTTTCCACCGGTCAGCGAAACTTTGCCGTCGAGGCTCCGACATCGACTGGCGAAGCTACACCGTTTGGCACGGTTCGACCGACGAGCCATCGGCAGTTCTTGCCGATGGCCATCGGGGTGATCGCTTCGCTGGATCACCACCCTGCGAACGCGATGCCGCGGAAGAACCACTTCCGGTCGCAGTGAAAAACTTGCAACCATTCCCCGCTGTGCGGTTTCGCGCCTCGTGGTGAATGTGTCGGGGTGACCGCCGATCAGTGACGAAACGAAGAGACCCAGGGATGGCAATCCCTGGGCTTCTGGAGTTCATTTTGATCTCATTGATGAAATCATCAGAACAGTTCCCAACCCTTGCGATATTCGCGGGAGACGAACTGCTGTGCAGCGGGGTTGTTTGTCACCTTCATGTTGACGCCGTCCCATTCGATTTTGCCACCGGCGCGCAAGGCGATGTTGCCGAGCAGAACGGTTTCCGTCAGCCGGCCGGCGTAGTCGAAATTCGACAGCGCCAGTTCCGGTTTCCCTTCTTTGATGGCGTTGGCAAACTCGGTGAAATGCCCGGGCGATTCGATGATCTCGGGCTTGGGGAGTCCCTCGAATTGCTCCTTTGGCAGCAGCGTGTATGTGCCGTGATAATCGTTGTCGGAGAAGATTTTCCCCTTCTCGCCAATGACGAGTGAACCGCTCACCGCCTGCTTGATCGCAGGGTGGAGTTCTTCGGACGGACGTTTGCCCCCTTCATACCAGTGGAGCGTGCACGGCCCCCAATCGCCGCGCGGTCCGAACTCGTACTTCACCGTACAGAACTTCGGATAGCTTTCCTTTTGAACCTCGCCAGTCCATTCGGGATCGGGGACTGCTTCGACCGAAAGAGGGTTGAACAACTGCAAGGCCATGACAGCCATGTTCATCGTCTGGCAGGCGACATCGCCCAAGGCTCCGTTTCCAAAGTCAATCCAGCCACGCCACTTAAACGGGTGGTAGGCACTGGCATAGGGTCGTTCCGGCGCGGGACCGAGGAAGGCATTCCAGTTGACGTGTGCCGGTACTGGCTCCGTGGCAGGTCGTCCCTGACTTTGCGGCCAGTTTGAACGATTCGTCCAGACGTGGATTTCCTTGACCTGCCCAAGATCACCGCGGCGAATGATCTGAACGGCCTCGCGCAGTCCGTTCCTTGCCGATCCGTGGTTCCCCATCTGCGTGATGAGTTTTTTTTCCGCCGCCAGTTCCCGCATCAGCCGGGCTTCGGCAACGGTATAAGTTAAGGGATCCTGGCAGAAGCAGTGCTTACCCATCCGCAGGCCGCGAACCGCCGCAGCGGCGTGGGAATGGTCGGGAATACTGACGGTGATCGCGTCGAATTCATTGCCGATCTCGTCATACATCTTGCGGTAGTCGGTGAACTTTTTCGCCTTGGGATAACGGGTCGCGGCTTTCTCCAGCCGTTCCGTATCGATATCACACAAGGCGACGATTTCACCGTGGCGGCCCGCATCGTCGCGATCGCTGGAACCTTTACCGTCGATGCCAATGCAGGCAAAGCGGATCGTTTCGAGGGATGACTTCGGTTGCGCCCAACCGACCCTCGAAGAACCAACCCACCACGCCGTTCCGAGCGCTGCCGAGTGCTTCACAAAATCGCGGCGTGTCGACTTCGGACTCATCAAGCGTTCCCTCGCAGGCAGACACTCCGGCACGACCTCGTCACGATTCTATGTCGATCGCAGCATCAATCAAGGATGATATCAGGACAAACTCCGCACGGCAGCCAAACTCGCTGGGGAGCCTCTCACTTTTTGATAATCCCACACGGACTGAGGTTCGCCGCAGACGCACGGCCCGGTGGATAATTCCTTAAGTTCTTGTCACACTTCGACATGATCCCAAGAACGCCCCCGGGACGGCATTCCCGAGACTGCGCGAGGGGTTCTGGAGTGAGCGTTGTGACCGAACCTTCTGCCGATGAATTCCGTTGGGCGGCCGTCCAATTGCTGGAAGGCTGGCGACGGAGTGGCATTTCAAACTGGCAGCGAATCGTCCCGGCTGTGGTGTCGGCGCAACCTGCTCCCGAACTGTCCAAGCCGGCCCCTCGCGCGGCGGCATCCACCGCCGCACCGGCCTCGCCCCGGACGACCACTCCTCAACCGCTGTTGATCCCTGATGCTGGAGATGCGCCCTTGCCTCGTCGTTCTGCTGCCCCGGCCCCTGCTCCGCGTCCGGTCTTTGTCCCGTTGGAACTGGCACCGCAAGAGCGCGTAGCCCGGCTCGCCGAATTGAAGACCTGCGTGGCCGGTTGCACACGCTGTGGGGAACTGGCCCGCACCCGCAAGCAAACGGTTTTCGGCGTCGGCAACCCCAACGCAAAAATCCTGTTCGTCGGTGAAGCTCCCGGCGCGGACGAAGACGCACAGGGTGAACCCTTCGTCGGGAAAGCCGGGCAGAAGCTCAACGACATCATCGCCGCGTGCAA
This sequence comes from Planctomycetaceae bacterium, assembly GCA_041753475.1. Taxonomy (GTDB): domain Bacteria; phylum Planctomycetota; class Planctomycetia; order Planctomycetales; family Planctomycetaceae; genus DSVQ01. The sequence continues at coordinate 79,327 of JBGSUN010000181.1, forward strand.
GATGAAGCGGGAAGACATCTATATCTGCAACGTGCTCCGCTGCCGACCGCCAGGCAACCGTCTCCCCGCCCCCGAAGAAGCCGCGAACTGCCGGGAATATCTCGACGGGCAGATCGCGATCGTAAACCCGGACTACATCGTGTGCTGGGGCAGTTGTGCCGCGCAGAATTTATTGGCGACCGAGTCGCCCATCGGCAAATTGCGCGGAAAATTCTACGAATACGGTCGGGCGAAAGTCCTTTGCACGTACCACCCGTCGTACCTGCTCCGGAATCCCCCAGCGAAAAAAGATGTCTGGGAGGACATGAAGTTCCTCTTCCGCGACATGGGGATCGATCTGACCGCGAAGTAATGAACCGTACCCGATCGCCCGTGTGCGGTTTCGCGCCCCGCGTTGATTGCTTCTCAGTGTTCACCGATAGCACTACGAAACGTTCAGCGCGGGGCGCGAAACCGCACAGCGGCGTAGGCTTACTTTCCGGCGGGTTTGGGGGCGGTGGTGGGGCCGACGGTCACCGCCTTAAGGACCAGCACTCCCAACGGGGGAATCGTCAGTGTGATCGATTGCGGATGGCCGTGGCTGGCCGTCGGCTCGGAATAGACGCCGCCGGCGTTGCCCACGTCACCGCCACCGTAATGGCTGGCGTCGCTGTTGAGAATCTCTGTATAGAACCCGCCCTTCGGCACACCGATGCGGTAGTCATGCCGCGGCAACGGCGTGAAGTTCAACACCACGACGACGGTTTCCTTCTGCTCACGCGAATGTCGCAGAAAGGCATAGACGCTGTTTTGCCAGTCGTCACAGGAAATCCAGGCGAAACCATCGGAATTCATATCGGTCTGATGCAGCGCCGGTTCACGACTGTAGACCGCATTGAGATCCTGAATCAGCCGGCGGATGCCATCGTGGTGCTGATGGCCGATGAGTGCCCAATCGATCTCGGTCTGATGGTTCCACTCGTGCCATTGACCCAGTTCGCCTCCCATGAAGAGGAGTTTCTTGCCGGGCATGGTGTATTGATAGGCGTAGAGCAGCCGCAAATTGGCGAACTGTTGCCAGTAGTCGCCGGGCATCTGCGACAGCAGCGAACGTTTGCCATGAACAACTTCATCGTGTGACAACGGCAGCACGAAGTTTTCCGTGAAGGCATACACCATCCGGAACGAAAGCTCGTTCTGATGGAAGGAGCGGTGGATCGCTTCCCGGCGGAGATACCGCAGCGTGTCGTTCATCCACCCCATGTCCCACTTCATGCCGAAGCCGAGACCACCGGTGTAAACGGGACGTGACACACCGCCCCATGATGTCGATTCCTCGGCGATCATCATTACGCCGGGGAAATCCTGGTACAGATGCGTGTTCATATCCTTGAGGAATTGAATGGCTTCGAGGTTCTCACGACCTCCGAATGCATTCGGCACCCACTCACCGGCTTTGCGGGAGTAGTCGAGATAGATCATCGACGCCACAGCGTCCACGCGGAGGCCATCGATGTGATAGACATCGATCCAGAACCGCGCGTTCGACAGCAGGAAGTCGCGAACTTCCATACGGCCATAATTGAAGATCAGCGTTCCCCAGTCGGGGTGATAGCCCTGTCGTGGATCGGCATGTTCGTAACAGCAGGTGCCGTCGAACGATCCCAGCGAATGGCCATCCGTGGGGAAATGGGCGGGAACCCAATCGACAATGACGCCCAGCCCCGCTTTGTGGCAGTAATCGACGAAGAATTTGAAGTCATCCGGCGTACCGAACCGACTGGTCGGCGCGTAGTAGCCAGTGGTCTGGTAGCCCCACGAACCATCAAAGGGATGTTCGGTAATTGGCATCAATTCGATGTGTGTGTAGCCCAACTGCTGGACATATTCCACGAGCATCGGGGCCAGTTCGCGGTAGTTGAAGTACTGCCGCCCGTCTTTGGGCCGCTTCCACGAACCGAGATGGACTTCGTAAACGGTGACCGGCTGTTCGTACCAGTTCGATGAATCGCGTTTCTGTAACCAGGCGTCATCACTCCAGTCATAGTCGCGGACATCGTAAATGATCGAGGCGGTTTTGGGTGGAACTTCCGCATAGAAGGCGAACGGATCGGCCTTTTGCAGGAGCTGTCCTGTGTTCGAACGAATACTGAACTTGTAGGCATGCCCCACATTCATACCGGGGACAAAGCCCCACCAGACGCCGGAATCGCTGGAATTCAACGGGTTGGCGCCGTGGGTCCAACCGTTGCCATCGCAGATGACGGAAACATCCTGGGCGTTGGGAGCCCAGACGGTAAACCGCGTCCCCGCGATTCCGTCCACGACGTCCGGATGCGCACCCAAGTGTCGATAGAGCGTCGAATTCATGATTATCAGCCCGCCATCAGATCCGCATGGGTCGGTCCGGGAAAGCACCGTGCCGGTTCAGGAACCGTCAAAGTGCTGAGTCCAACCTTGGACTTTGCGGTTTGGATGGTATCAGCCCCCCTACTGATGAACAATCCTCACAAAAGCAGAAGGGGCGGGATGTTTTGCTTCAGCCGCGCTGCCGTCCGCAAACTAGACTCGATTGTCGAAGTCGGTGGATTGTGCCCCAGGCGGGCTGAAAACACAGAGAACCAGGGAAAATTCTAACGATTGTGCGGTAGGGCGGAATGGGGGAACATTCGCGAGTCTTGCTGCTCGGCCCGCTGATGCTGGTGGGGCTGTGCTATGCGGTCGCTGCACCGGGTAGTCATGACGCCGCGCGCCCCGTTGCCATCCGCGCGGTCCTACCCCCCTTGCCCACCGATGCTCCGTTTCAACAGCGTTGTGCGGTGCTCGCCGATGAGACGCGCCAACTGCTGCCTGAGGGTTGGACGGTCCTTGTGGCCGTTCCGTATGTTCTGGGAAGCGATGCTGCACCGGAAGACATCGAGCGCTGGCGGCGCGACATCATCCTGCCGACCACGCGGGCGCTGCAGGTCGACTATTTTGACACCCCGCCCTCCGAACCCATCACAATTCTGATTGCCACATCCGATGCGGCGTACGAAGAGAGCGTGACCCGTCTCGGCCACAAGGGTCGCTCCGAGTACGCAGGGATCTATTCCCGCACGGACCGTCGGCTGGTTCTGAACCTCTCGACCGGCGAGGGGACTCTGGCCCACGAATTGACGCATGCCCTCGCCCATGTCGATTTCCCGGACATGCCCGAATGGTTTGATGAAGGTCTGGCGTCGCTGCATGAAGACAGTGAATTCTCCGAAGACGGCCTGCAACTCATCGGCCTCGATAACTGGCGCGGTGAACTGCTGCGGGAACGCTGGACACAGGGAACGTTGCCGCCGCTCGAGAATTTCGTCACCGGCGATTTCGGCGGACCGCAAGCCGCATTAAACTATGCGGTTGCGCGATCACTGTGCCTGTTTCTGCAACAGCGTGGCCGGTTAACGGCGTTCTATCGCAAAAGCCGCGCGAACCACGACATCGACCCGACCGCAGGTTGGTCCCTCGCCGCGGTGTTGGGACATGACGATCTCTCCGGTGTGGAAGCCGAATTCCACGAATGGATTGGGAAATCGAAGTAACCCGCGGTGACTAACCCCGTCCTTGTTGTTTCCGGCGAAGCATCGTGAACAAATGCCGGTAGCGACGTGGCTCGGGAGTGGTGTGAGGGCCGTGCTGCTTCATCGTCGGTGCGGTGGGTGAATCATCGCTGCCGAACTCGAAGACCGAACTTTCGGCCGCAGGCTCAGAAAACTCCGCGTTGGGACGCGTGTCACTCATGATTTCGAGCACGGTGGTACCGAGTTGATCTTCCACCGTGCGGTCGCCGATCGGACAAGCATCGGCGAGATCCATTGAGCCTCGTGACGAATCCAGCTCTTCGTCGGGTAGCACCTCACTGTCGGCTTGCTGGGCGGCACTCAACGCCTCTTGCACGGCATCCAACTGTTCATCGACTTCGCTCGCCGCCGATAACCGTGCCAGCGCCGCATTCCAGGTGATTTCCTGATCCGAGAAGACCGGGATCGCAACTTCCTCGCGACGAATAGCAAATGTCGGTACGGGCAACTCAACTGGCACTTCAATCATCGGCGCAGGTGGTGGCAACTCCGGCGGTGTCAGACCGGCATCCAGTGCGGTGTACCGATCGAGCACGGCCTCTTCGACAAACTCAGAACCATCGATGTCGGGAGTCACGGCCGTGGTTGCGGTCGGCCCGGCGACATGGCCCGCATTCCACGCGGGAGGCGTGGCCGCAGCGAAGATCACCATTTCTTCCGCGTTCGCCGAGGGTGCTTCCAGTTGCGCGCTGAGTCGATAGACCGGCATTGTCGGTTCATCGTCTTCCATCGATTCGGCATCGTCCCCAGGGGTGGCCATCGCCATGAACGCGGTTGTCTCCGGGAGGATCGGTTCGTCGGCCGAACTTTCGCAGACGTGGTCGGCAACCGGAGACTCGTTCATCACTTCAGGTTCCGGCACAAATGCCTCACGTGAGGAGGCTTCGGAAATCGGATTCCAGGGCAACGGCAGATGCTTCAGATCATCGAGCGCCGCCAAGACATGGTCCGTCGTCGCGGGTTGCTTCTCCGCAGCAAAGGCCAGCAACAGAGCATGATCGCACAGTTGATTCACACACCTTGGCAAACCATCGGCCGCGTGGCAGACCATGTCGATGGCTTCGGGAGTCAGCAACTCTTCAGTCCGTCCGCCGGCCCAGGTGAAGCGGTAGTCGAGGTAATCCGCGGTCTCTTGTCGCGACAGTGTCGACAAGGCGATCTGAGCCCGAATGCGATGATTCAACGCCTGCATCGACGGATGGACGAGTTTTTCCTCGAGTCCCGGTTGACCGACGAGAATCAGGCGGACCAGCGGCTTCCCGTCCTGTGCCGAATCGGACAGAATTCGTAGCTCTTCCAGCAGTGCTTCGGTCAGCAGATGGGCTTCGTCCACGATGAGGACCAACGCCCGGCCGAGTTGATGCAAACGCCGCAACACGGGAGCCAATCCCAGCCGCAATTCCTGATCAGTCGGTTTGTCAAACGGCTGCTGCATCTCACACAACAGCGTTTGCAGCAAGGCCCGGCGCGTGTTGAATGTGGCGTGGCGCAACATCACGGTGTCGAACCGCGGGCTGAGCTCCCGGACGAGCCGTTCGCACAGAATCGTTTTCCCGGCTCCCGCCGGGGCCACGAGCATGGCGATCCCCTGCCCTTGCTCGGCGCAAACCACGAGTTCATCAAGGGCGGCTTGATACGGCCCCCCGGCATACCAGCACTGCGGATCGGGAGTCGCTGCAAATGGTCGCCGCTGAAGTCCGAAAAATGCTTCGTACATGCCCGCCCCCACAACAATAACGATGGCCCGGCGTCCGCGAACGGACGGCTCGTGTCAGATCGAACCGTTATCTTCGGTGACTTGAACACAACCGTTAGTGTCGACTTGGGCGTTACAGCCGTTGAAGTTTGCGTGAAAGACTGGGGCGACTTTACCGGTCAGGCTGAGTCTGCCGGTGACCGTGAACCCAAGAGATAATTGATGTGTCGGTACCGGTTTGACACCCGCAGTTTCGAAAACGGCAATTTCGGCCATTTCCTCCGCAGGGTGGGGACTGTAGGATTGAAGAGGTTCCTTATCGGCGGTGATCGTCGCCGATGAGTGTTACAAGGCGCGTGTTCTCGCGCGGAGAGTGAAAGCGACGCATGACCAACGGCACCGTTCGGTTTCGCAGTCAAAATGATGTTCGCAGTCTGCTTGGTACACGCGACCGCAATTTGCGGCGATTGCGTGACCGGCTCCACATTGATGTGGTTCTCCGCGGTGATGAATTGCAGCTTCAAGGAGAACCCGCGCAAGTCGAACGGGGCACGGAAGTGCTTTCCGAACTCCGCGGCCTGATCGAACGGAAGGGTTACCTCCCCGACGACGAGTTTGACCGCGTGTTGGACCGTTCGTTGGAATTCTCCGATCCGGAAGTGACCACCGACTCTTCGATCGAAGTGTTTCACAAGGCCCGCCGCGTGGTTCCGCGAACCGCAGGGCAACGGCGGTACATCGAAGCCATCCGCACTCATGACATGGTGATGTGTGCCGGACCGGCGGGTTCCGGCAAGACGTATCTCGCCGTGGCAATGGCCGTGAACGCGTTGCGGCAAGAACTGGTCCGGAAGATCGTCCTCGTTCGTCCCGCGGTGGAAGCCGGGGAAAAACTCGGGTTTCTTCCCGGCGACATGCTGGCGAAGGTCAACCCGTATTTGCGGCCGTTGCTCGATGCGCTCAGCGATATCCTCGATTTTGAGCAGGTCCAGCGGTACCTTGACCGGGACGTGATTGAAATCATTCCGCTGGCGTTCATGCGCGGCCGGACGCTCAACAACACGTTTATGATTCTCGACGAAGCCCAGAACACCACCGTCACCCAGATGATGATGTTTTTGACGCGGATGGGCCAGAATTCCAAGATCGTGGTCACCGGTGATGCGACTCAAACCGACTTGCCGGACAATGTTCAAAGTGGTTTGAACGACGCCCTGCACCGGCTTCGTCATGTCCAGGGTGTGGGGACCGTTCATTTGTCCGGTGAAGATATCGTCCGCCATCCCCTCGTACGGCGGATCGTTGCTGCGTATGATGCCGACCGCACAATGCGACCTGGCGACGGGGCACCGATGGGCCACACCACCTCTGGCGAAAACCCATCGGCCGCAACTTCTCCTCGCGACGGGGGAGACGCCCTTCCCCCCGCTCCACCTTCAGCCTGATCCTGTATGCGTTTGTTTTCCCAACGCCGTTCGCGGTCGGCCAAGGCCGCGACATTGACGGCGGCGACGAAGTGGTCGGGCCGCCTGAGCGGTCACCTCCGTAACGTCGATGTTCTGCTGCGTCTGGCGATCTGTGCCGCCTTCCTGGTGCTCCTGGTGGGAGTGTTGGGAAGTTGGCGGGCACCGTTTCGCTATCGGCACGGAGAGTACGTCGCCGACGGGATTCTGGCGCGCGTCGATTTCCAACGGATCAATCTTCGCAAAACGGAACTGGCCCGGCTTGACCGCGAACGCCTTGTGGCGCCCATTTTTCGCAACGATGCTGCGCCGTTGCGTGATCTTGCGGCGACACTGCGTAATGATCTGTTCGAGGTCGCTGCGGTTCATGATCCCAACGAACTCGCCGATGTGGTCCGCTCCGCGTTCGGTTTCCAGACCGATCCCACCCGTGACCAGACGATGCCGGAAGCGATGCTCCACGAGTGGGAAACCCTGCGGATGGCAATCGGTCCGCAGGAATCGAAAGAACGAACCATCGATGAACTGGTCGATCAGTTCACGACCTTCACCGCCCCGCTCCGGGCGACAGGGGTGTTAAACCCTGTCGAGATCGGCCGGCGCGATGTGACACTCGATCGCCCGATCAGCGTGGTCTCCGCCGATGTGGTGATTGATCTTGACGACGAGACACCGCTCGAAACTTTTCCCGCATCGCAAGCGCTGCTGGAAGAATCGCTGAAAGCCGGCGGTCGGCTGGCACAACAGTGGAACCAGTTCGCAACTCTCTCCCGCATTCAGCCCATGCTGGAGCGGTGGCTGCGACAACGGGTCGTCCCCACGCTGGTCTATGACGAAGAATCGACGACCCGTCGGCTGCGGGATGTCCGTACGAAAACGCCGCTGGAAAAAGACAAATTTCAGCGCGGCCAGGCACTCGTTGCCCCCGGGTCGTGGATTGACGAAGAAACGCTCGATATCTTGCGGGCGCAGTACGACACCATTGAGGCAGAATCATCCTGGACCGACCGCCTGATTCGGCTGGCAGTCTCCATGGCCCTGTTGCTGGTTCTCGGCGGTGTGCATGCCTATTACCTGATTCGCAACGAGCCGCGGATTGTTCGCCACGTGGGTCGGATGACCGTCTATTTGACAACGATCACACTCGCCGTCGGGTTCGGACGGCTTCTCGCCGGACATGGTTGGCGCGGCGAGCTGGTGCCGTTGTTATCTGCCGTCATGATCCTGGCGATCGCGTACAATCAAGTTCTCGCGGCTCTCACCGGGTTCTCGCTGGCTCTCTTGCAGACACTTTCTTCGGGTGGCAACGTCAGCGATTTCGTGGTTGCCATGAGCTCCGTTGCCGCGGCGGTAGTCCCGCTCACTTCCATTTCCTCACGCTCCAAAGTCGTCACCGTTGGGTTCTGGACGGCGGTGACGTATTTCGTCGTCGACTGGGGCATGGCGATCGTTCGGTTTCAACAGTTGGATCGTTTGTGGACGGATACCTTCCTCCTGTCTGACAGTATTTCCGGTGCCACAGCATGCTTTGTGACCGGGCTGCTGGTCTCGGGGATCTTGCCGTTTGTCGAACAAATCTTCGGCGTGGTGACCGATCTCAGCTTGCTGGAGTTGAGCGATATCTCGCACCCCTTGTTACAGGAACTGGTCCGCCGCGCACCGGGAACGTACAACCACTCCATCGGCGTTGCCACCATTGCGGAAACGGCCGCCGATGCGATCGGCGCAAACGGCTTGCTCTGCCGGGTGGGTGCCTATTTCCACGACATCGGCAAGATGCTGAAGCCACATTACTTCGTGGAGAACATGGCCGCCGGTCAGGAAAGCCGGCATCAAAACCTCAACCCCGCCATGAGCACACTCGTCATCATTGGCCACGTAAAAGACGGAGCCGATCTCGCCCACCAGCACAACCTTCCGCAGCCGCTCACCGACTTCATCGAACAGCATCATGGCACCACGCTGGTCGAGTACTTCTTCCGCGCAGCCAGCAAACTGGCTGAATCGCAACCGGAGGAGTACCGCACTGTGGTGGAGGAATCCTCATTCCGCTATCCCGGCCCGAAGCCGCAGTCCCGTGAAGCCGCCGTCATGATGATCGCCGATGCGGTTGAAGGAGCCAGCCGCACGCTGGATGAACCGACCCCGAAGCGGATCGAAACACTGGTGCACGAAATCGCCATGAAACGCCTGCTGGATGGGCAGTTCGACGAAAGTTCGTTGACCTTATCGGAACTGGCGATTGTCGAAGACTCGTTGACGAAATCCCTCATCGGCATCTATCACGGCCGCATCAAATATCCCGATCAGAAGACGGCGTGATCGCAGGCCATGCCCGGTTCCATCACCATCACCATCGAGAATCGCCAGACGGTTTGCCCGGTCGATGTCGCGCTGCTGGAACAGCGGTTGCGAGCTGCCGTGGCTTCCGAAGAACCTCATGTCGCGGAAATCACGATCGTTCTCGTCGATGATGCCGAGATTCATCGTCTTAACCGAGAATTCCTCAACCACGATTGGCCGACCGACGTTATCACTTTTTTCGATGAATCCCCTGAAAAACCCTCTGATTTTGATGCGATTCGCGGACAGGGACAGACCATCAGCGGGGAACTCGCAGTCAGCGTGGAAACCGCCGAGCGTGAAGCGACCCGGCATGGCTGGGGTATGAACGACGAATTGTTGCTATACTCTGTCCACGGATGGCTGCACCTCTGTGGCTATGATGACCTGACCGATGATGAGCGTCCACACATGCGGCGGCGCGAACGTGAAGTTCTGGGATTGTTCGGACTGTCCCCGGCCAATTTGGAAGACTGACCGTTCGCTCGTCGACAACAGACCTGTCCACGACCGATTGTGAATCCTCTCCAGTATGACCTGTGACTTGTCCCACCACCGCATTCTCGACTCCCGCCCTGTGGGGAGCCGCTGCCGATGACCGGTCTCGCAGTCCTCGTGGTCTTTCTGCTGGTGCTCGTCGGCTGGTCGGCGCTCGGTTGCTATGCGCTGACCGATTACGCTTACAGTCGGCTCGAACAGCTCTGCGAACGCAACGGCGTTGTCCACCGCTTTCAGGAGATCCTGCGACAACAGGATCTTGCGCTGCTTGGCTTGCAAGTCCTCCAGACGCTGACCACCGTCGGGCTGACGGTCGCGGTCGTGATCTGGATCGGCATTCCGACGGGGAACGATCCGCTGCTCATTGCTCGCTGCGCGACTCAATATGGTCTCTGTCTCGTGGCGACGGTCATCGTGGCGGACCTTTTCCCATGGACCGTGGCGCGGGTGGCCAGCGAGCCGTTCCTCTACCGTTTCTGGCCGATCATTCGCGTCTGGTTGTGGCTCTTGCATCCGGTCATTGTCCTGGTGCGACAGGCCGATCGTTATGCACACCGGATGCGCGGCCGAGGGAATCCCGACTTGGATGACGCGGCGGTCATCGGCGAGGAAATCCGCACGGTTGTGGACGAAGGCCGCCGTGAAGGCGTGCTGGAGCAGGACGCCGGGCAGATGATCGAGCGCGTCATGGAGTTCCAGGACGAAGACGTCGGCGCGATCATGACGCCGCGGATTGACATGGTGTGCATTCATGTCGATGCCAACCTGGAGGAAGCCCGCCGGGAACTCATCGAATCGGGTCATTCCCGGGTCCCGGTCATCAGCGATTCCACGGACGACATTCTCGGCATTCTGTATGCGAAAGATTTGCTGCGCGCCCTGGAACCGCGCCGTGCACCGCAGGAACCGATCCCGGTGCTGCGGGACATTATCCGCGATCCGTTGTACATCCCGCATACCACACAAATCCCGAAGCTGCTCGACTTGATGCGCCGCCAGCATGTGCAGATCGCGATTGTCAACGACGAATACGGAGGCGTCGCGGGCCTCGTGACAATGGAAGATATCATTGAAGAAATCGTCGGCGAAATTGCCGATGAGTACGACGACGAGCAACAGCGCGATGCGATCATCGCGGTTTCCGAAGACATCGCGGAAGTCGATGCCCGCGTGCATCTGGATGATCTCAACGAGCGCTTCGAGTATCACCTGCCGGAAGATCAGGAGTTCGACACGATCGGCGGATTCGTTTTCTCGGTCTTAGGACGCGTGCCGTCCGTCGGCGAAACGACGGAATGGAACGGTTTGCGGTTCACCATTCTCGCAGCCGATCGCCGGAAGATTGTCCGGCTGCGAATTGAAAGGATGTCGTCGAACAGCGTTCCCGATGGTGGCGAGTCACGCTGAGCCGCTGGCCAGACCTCACTGCCGTCCGGCTCCGCTCGCGACGTCGCATCCAGTGCTGTTCACTGCAGTGTCTCCCCAACTCTTGCGAATCCACCAGGAACGGCACCATGTCCGGGAGCGACGGGGAGATGAGTTTCATGGATGGCTTTGCGAAGCGAGTTCGTCGTACCCGCCTGATGACCTTCGTCATCATCGCGATGGCATTGATGACCGTCTACTTCCTCGTCCGCGGTGCGGGCGTTCCCACACTTCAGCTGAACATGACCGCAGGCGACACTCTCGGGCACCGTCATCACTTGGCGGAATTGCTGGTTGAAGAAGCCCGTTCACAGAAGTTGAAACTCAACCTCGTTCCCACCAAGGGATCCGAGGAAGCGATCGCGGACGTCGCAGCGGGTCGACTGCACGTCGCCCTGGTCCAGGGAGGATTGAGTGGCCGCGAAGAGATCCGGGAAGTCGCGGTCCTCTTGATCGAACCGCTGCACTTGCTGGTCAAACCCTCGATTGCGGCAGGTGCATACGACTCCCTGCAGGGAAAGCGGCTCAACCTCAGCACCCCTGCAAGCGGTACGCGGCAATTGTCACTGGAAGTGCTCCAATTGATGGGACTCAAGCCGGGCGACTACATTGATGAATCACATCCGTATGCCGAGTTGAAAGACATGGCGGCGGAGGCTTTGCCGGACGGTGTGTTCATCGTCTCCGCCCTGCCATCGTCGTTTGCCGAGTGGTTGATCGAAGAACGAGGCTACCGCTTGATGCCGCTCCCCTTTGGAGATTCGCTGGCGTTGCGGGATCGAGCGGTGCAGGATGCGGTGATTCCCGCTTATGCCTACAGTGTCATGCCGCCTGTACCGCCCGAGGCAGTGCATACAGTGGGAACGTGGCTGTCGCTGATCGCCCACCGCGATGTTCCGGAGGCCGCAGTGATGCGCTTGCTGGAAGCCACGTTCGATAGTGAGTTCGCGCTCCGATCGCAGATCTCCAAGCTCGATGCGCACGAAATTCTTCGCCGCCGGGAATTCCCGCTCCATCCAGCAACCACGATCTATCTGAATCGCAATCAACCCGTCATCACTGGCGAAGTGATCGAAAGCCTCGAGAATCTCCGCAGCTTTATCGTTTCGGGGCTGGTTGCCCTGTTCCTGCTCTGGCGCTGGTATCGCAGCCGCGGTGCGATCGGCCTCGAACGGTTCCTTGACGAAGTGACCCACATCGAACAGGAGATCATCCAGTCACAAAAGCAGGCCGCAATCACACCGGAGAAAGCACTCTACTTTGCTGAGCACCTCACCCGATTAAAGAGTGAAGCGCTTGAGCAGTTCTCCTCGGGAAAACTGCAAGGAGACACCGCAATGAATGCGTTCCTGACCCACGTTGCCGACGTACGGCACTGCCTTCACAATGCACAGTTGCCGCACTAACCGAACAAATCCAGCAACGGGCGCGGGTCATCGATGATCGGGACCGGACGGCCTTGCTGATCGGGGAGGCGGACTTCCGGGTCGATACCCAGAGCGTGGTAAATCGTGGCAGCGAGCCGTTCTGGCGCAAGAGGCTCTGAAGCGGGATAGGCTCCGTCTTTGTCGGACTCGCCGTAAGTGATGCCCCCACAGATGCCGGCCCCGGCCAGTAATCCGGGAAACAGCGTTGCCCAGTGATCGCGTCCGCCGGTCCGGTTCACGACATGTGTCCGACCCATCTCCCCCACCGCGACAACGAGCGTTTCATCTAGCAAGCCGCGCTGGGAGAGATCATCCAGCAGCGCGGAAGTTGCCTGGTCGAATCCCGGCAACAAATGTTTGGCCACGTCATTTGCATTGATGTGCGAGTCCCAGCCATAACCGTTCGGACCATCCCAGTGTACGGTGACGAAGCGCACCCCGGCTTCCACCAGGCGGCGGGCCATCAATGTGGATTGACCGAACAGATGGCGACCATACCGATTCCGCAGGGCATCGGGTTCCTTGCTGATATCCAGCGCCGCGCGGGTGTTCGACGACGTCACCAGATTGAGCGCCCGTTGCTGAAACCGATCGTAGGCGGACAACGTCCGTGAGGCATCCAGCACCGCGCGTTGTTGATCGAACTGCTCCAACAGCGATTGCCGGCGTTCGAGCCGGGTATGGGGGACATCAGAAGACGATAGCAAGCCATCGAGTTGGAACGTTAACTCGGCCTCGGTGCAGTCACGGAAGTAGGGATCGTCTTTATCATCGCGCTTGTCGATCCGCGTGGTCACGGGATCATACGCCCGGCCCAACCACCCGGCGTATTCGCCCGGCCGGATCAGTTGCACCGAGTACGTTTGCAGCCGCCCGAGAAAATTCGGCACCACGGCGTAGTTCGGCAACTCGCGCGGCGGTCCGAAATGCTGATTCGCGACACAATCCACCACCGACCCCATGGATGGCCAGTCTTTGGGAGTGGCGTTGAAGCCCCCGCCGATCGGTACATGCCAGCGTTTCCCGGTCTGGATGTAATGCCCGCCGCCGCTGTGATCGTGATAGTCGTGAGAGAACGTGCGCACCACCGCGAACTTGTTTGAACGCTCTGCCAGCAACGGCAGTTTTTCGCAGATCTGCAATCCCGGTGTGCGGGACGCGATCGGACTGAAATGCCCACGGATTTTGTCTGGCGCCAGCGGCTTCAAGTCGAACGTTTCGTGAGAACTCGGCCCGCCGAAGAGAAACAGGAAGATGACCGATTTCGCCCGCGCTTTGTGGAACGGCTGTTCGGCTTCCGCCTGCATGACGCGTGGCAACGACAAGCCGAGCAACCCGGCTCCACCGGCCTGCAGCAGCGCCCGTCGCGATGGTCCCCGGCCTCCCGGCGAATGCAACGTGAGCATCGTGATCCCACTCCCATGCGATCAATGAATCAACAACTCGTTATAAGATATCGGCCGCAACACGAAGTGTCGAGAGGCAACGCCCGTGTTACACTGCGGTTCTGGACCAAAAAACGAGTAGGGATTGATACGGATGACGGATGTGGTTGCGGAATCTGCACAGACGGTTTCGTTTGTCGTCGAACGGTATTTGTCCGGTTGCCGGATCGACAGTTTTTTGGCGAAACACCTGCGCAACTATACTTCGTGGCGGCTGCATCGGTTGGTGCGGGCTGGGCAGTCGAGTGTCAACGGTGAACTTGCGAACTACAAGCAGCGCGTCTTCACCGGACAGGAAGTCTCCGTCCGTCTGCTGGAACCGCCCGATGATCTGATGCCGCCCGATCCGATTCCCGTCCCGATCGTCTACGAAGACGTATGGTTTCTCGTCGTCAATAAACCGGCCGGGCTAGTGGTCCATCCGTGTGGCGAAAGCCCGCGGCGAACGCTCACCAATGCTTTGCAGTGGTATTTCGACGAACAAGGTCCGCTGAAAGGGATTCAACGCCCGGGTGTGGTCCATCGGCTCGACCGAGAAACCAGCGGATTGGTCGCCGTCGCCAAGCATCATCTCGCACACCGCTTGTTGTCGATCCAGTTCCAGAAAGGCCGCGTGTCGAAAGCCTATGTTGCTCTGGTGGATGGCATCGTGCAGAACGACGAAGGCGTGATCGACCTCCCCATCGGCCGCGTCCCCGGTTGCAGCAGCGCGTTGATGACCACGCGGGGCGATGCCCTCGATGCCCGTGCTTCCCGCACGGCCTATGAAGTATTAGAACGGTTCCCACGGCACACGTTGGTCCGCGCGAAACCGCGCACGGGGCGATTGCACCAGATTCGGGTGCATCTGTCCGCGATCGGTCACCCCGTGATCGGTGACGAATACTACGGACCGTTCGGTGAACTCAAGCCACCGCGGCAGGAACGGATGGCCAATGGAAAACGCCCCGGACCACCGATGTCACCGTGGATCGACCGCCATGCGTTGCATGCCGAGGGCCTCTGCCTCACACACCCCGTTCATGAAACCTGGATGGAGTTTGCGGCCCCGTTGCCAGAAGATCTCACCGCCGCCATCGAAGCCGTGAAAGTGTTGTAGTCCGGGAAACGGAATACTCGTCCTACATCGTTCCGCCGGCGCACAGTTCCGTCAATTCATCGATCGATGACAACAGATCCATTTCTGCTTCCTGCGATCCGGGCAAGAGTTCCAGATCGAGCTTGTTGAGCCCGTTGAACGCCGCGACTTTGTACGCTTCGGCCATGGTCGGATAGTTGAAAACCGTGTCCCGGAAGTAATCGATCGTACCGCCGAGCGCCATCACCGCCTGGCCGATATGGATGATCTCGGTTGCAGTATCGCCGATGCAATGAACACCGAGCACTTCCTTCGTTTCACGATGGAACAGCAACTTCAACAGGCCATTTTCATCGCCAGAGATCTGACCGCGGGCAATCTCTCGGAAGTTGGCGACCCCAATTTCATACGGGACGCGTTCCGCAGTCAATTGCTGCTCGGTTTTGCCGACCATCGAGATTTCGGGAATGGTGTAGAGACCGTACGGAAGGTTCTGGTAGGCGACATACGGCCGATCGAACATCGCGCACACCGCCCGTCGGCCCTGCTCCATCGACGCGCTGGCCAACGCCGGAAAACCGATCACATCGCCCACACCATAGATGTGCGAGACCCAGGTGCGATGTTTCTCGTCGCACCATAACCGGCCGCGGTCATCACTTTTGAGTCCCGCCGCCGGGAGATTCAGCGCGGCGGTATCCCCCGTGCGACCGGCAGCAAACAACGCCGTCTCGGCAATCAGCCGTTTGCCACTTTCCAGCCGAACCGCAGCCAGGCCTTTGCGGAGACGATCAATCCCCACAACGTCTTCGCCCAGACGGAAGACCATACCGAGGGCACGGGCGTGGAACATCAGTGCATCGACAATTTCACGATCACAGAAATCGAGCAACCGATCGCGGCCATCCACGACGGTCACTTCCACACCGAGTGTGGCGAACATGATGGCATATTCAATCCCAATGACCCCGGCACCAATGACGATCATCGACCGCGGAATCTGCTCCAACCGCAGCAACTCGTCGGAATCGAAAATCGTGCGGCCATCAAACGGAATATAGCTCGGCCGCGCGGGCTTGGTCCCGCAAGCGACGAGGATCTTGTCGGCGGCGACATGCACGGTTTGCCCGTCCCGTGTGACTTGCACCGTGTATGGATCCACAAATTTGGCTTCGCCGGAATATAAATCGACTTGATTGCGGTCGAAGTACTCCTGGATCACCTGCATTTCGTGCGCGATGACCTGATCCAACTTGCGGCGGAGATCATCCATCGTGATCTTCCGCTTGTGGACATACCGCTCCTTGTAGACTTCCCGGTGTTTGTACCCGGAGAGGTACAGGATGGCCTCGCGCATGGTCTTCGAGGGAATCGTGCCGGTGTGCAGGCAGACGCCGCCGAGATCGTCCTGCCGCCGCTCGACCAGCGCGACACGCTTGCCCAGTTTGGCGGCGGCAATGGCCCCCCGTTGTCCGGCAGGACCGCTTCCAATCACCAGCAAGTCATAGCGCATTGCATCACCCCCAGAGCCAATCACAGGCGGCAAAGTCAACGCCGTCTGCGCAGTCTCTGGCAGCGAGATCGTCATCCCACTTGTCTGGGAACTATGCGGAATCTATTCCGACCACAGAAAGTAAACAGCTCTCGTGAAGTCTGCAGCTTATGACGGTTGTGCGGGCGTCGGATCGCTCAGCCAACGGATGACGTCGGCGCCCCTGATGGAATTGATCCCGTGGGGATCAGAGCCGTTCCACACGACCGGACACGCAGCCTGATACCGGCGGTGTCACCGCGCTCAACCACCGGATTCGTGGCTGCGAAGCTTCCACCTTCATGGAAGACAACGCGGTCGGTTACGTTACTACGGGATCGGCCTCCGCCGGGGGCGCAAACCCACGGCGTAAGGTGTTTTCGGTGATGTTCACCGGGATGAGGAAATGATCGAGGTAATCCGGGCCGCCGGCTTTGGAGCCGATGCCGCTGAGTTTGAAGCCGCCGAAGGGTTGCCGGGCGACGAGGGCACCGGTGATGCCGCGGTTGAGGTACAGATTACCGACCTGGAATTCCTGGCGGATGCGTTTCAGGTTCGCCGGGCTGCGGCTGAAGCACCCACCGGTGAGAGCATACGGTGTGTTGTTCGCGATCTGTAACGCGGCGGTCAGGTCCGGGGCTTTGAAGACGACGAGCACCGGTCCGAAGATTTCATCCTGCGCGAGCGGCGCATCCGGCGGGACATCAGCGAAGATGTGCGGGGCGATGAAACAGCCTGCCGCGGTGAGTTTTTCCGGGAGAGGCTCACCGAGCACCAGCCGCCCCTGTGTCAGACCCGCTTCGATCGTCTGCCGGATCCGGTCCGCGGCTTCTTCGTCGACGACGGGGCCAAGGTCACTGTCTGGAAGTTCCGACGGGCCAACTTTCAACGCCTTGGTCGCTTCCACCAGTCGCTTCAGGAATTCGTCATAGGCATCGGCCAGCACGATCACGCGCGAACACGCCGAGCATTTCTGACCGGCGTAACCAAACGCGCTGTGCATCACGCCCAGCACGGCTTCGTCGAGGTCGGCGTCGTTATCGACAATGATGGCATTCTTGCCCCCCATCTCGGCGAGGACATGCTTCACTGCGGTCTGCTGACCGTGCGACTGGCTCGCCAATTCGTTGATCGACAGGCCGACCGAACGTGATCCGGTGAAGGCGATGATGTCGACATCGGGACTGCCAACGAGGGCCGGACCGATGTCTTGACCGACGCCGGGCAGGAAGTTGACGACGCCATCGGGGATGCCCGCGGCGTGGATCAACTCCATCAGCTTGTAACCGATGACGGATGATTGTTCGGCGGGCTTGAGCACCACGGTGTTGCCCGTCACCAGCGCGGCGGCAGCCATGCCGGTGAGGATCGCCAGCGGGAAATTCCACGGGGCAATGATCACGGCGACACCGCGGGCTCGGTAGAAGTATTGATTCTCTTCGCCGGGGAGATCGAACTGCTGTGGCTCTTCGCGGCGGCGCATTTCCTGGGCGTAATACAGGCAGAAATCAATCGCCTCGGCGACATCAGCGTCGGCTTCCACCCATGGCTTGCCGACTTCATACACCTGCCACGCGGCGAGTTCAAACCGCCGCTGCCGCATTTCGCGGGCGATCAGTTCGAGGTACTCGGCCCGGTATTGCACCGCCGTGCGTGACCAGATGGGAAAGGCCCGACGGGCGGTCTCCACGGCAGCGAGGGCATCATCCACCGTCGCCATTGCCACGCGGCCAATGACCTGTTCCCGCTTCGACGGATTGAACGACATGAGCAGCGGACGGTTCAGAATCGTCTTGCCGCCGATCACCAGACCGTAGTCATTGCCGAAGTCGTCGGAGACATCTTCGAGGGCCTGCAACATGGCCTTCTGGTTGGCAGGAATACCGAAGTCGGTTTGCGGCTCATTCACGAAGGACGGCGTGGGCGGAATCTTGACCGGCGGGGCTTTCTTCGCAACATCGGCGGGCTTCATCAGCAAATCCTCAATCGACAAATCCTCGGCGTAGCTGTGCCGGAGGAACGAATCGTTGGATGTATTTTCGAGCAACCGGCGGACGAGATACGCCATGCCGGGAATGAGTTGACCGAACGGCGTGTAGATGCGGACGCGGTGGCCGAGTTCGTGGAAGACCTGCGCGAGTTCGCCCGCCATGCCGTAGAGCATCTGGACTTCAAACGCGCCGCTGGGCACCTTCAGTTGTTCCGCACAGGCGAGCGCGTGGGACAAACTTCGCAGGTTATGACTGCCGAACGCCGGTCGCAGCCATTGATAGTTTTCGAGCAGAAACCGCGTGTTCCGCTCATAGGCGGCGTCGGATTCCCATTTCTGTTGATAGACGGGAATCGGCCAGCCGCGCGATTGGGCCACGACGGTTTCGTAATCCCAGTACGCCCCTTTGACGAGCCGGATCCAAACCGGCGTGCCGCGCTTCTGCACCCATTCCCGCAGTTGGGCCAGATCACGGTCGGCATCGGGCAGATACGTCTGGATCACAACGCCGACGTCGCCGAAATCACGGAACTCGTCTTCTTCGAGAATGCTTTTGAAGATGTCGAGCGTCAGGTCTTTGTAAGCGTATTGCTCCATGTCGACATGCAGGTACGCATGGCACTCCCGGGCGCGACGCAGCAACGGTCGCAACCGTTCCTTGACGGCGACCGAAGTTCCCGCGGGATCAATCGTGCGGAACTGGCTGACGAGCGCCGACATCTTCACGGACAGGTTCAACCGCGGAATCGGTCCGAGGTGATCGCGATCGGTCAGCGGATGTTCGGGCCAGGCATTGATCGTCGGGGCGAGACCATCCAGCAGCGCGTGATATTGGTGCTGGTATTCGTCCGCTTCGGCATCGCTGATGACCGCTTCACCGAGCAGATCGAGTGTGAACGCCATCCCTTGTTCGCGAAGATCCGTCACCGCCCGCAAGACTTCCGGCGGGCTTGTCCCGGCGATGAACCGCTTGGCCATCCGCAGCGCGTTGGAGCGGGCATTGTACGCTAGAGCGCGGGAGATGACCGAATTCGGCCGGATGTGTTCGATGCCGAACTTCACCAGTTCGACCGCCCACGGCAGGTGATGCCGGACTTCTTCGAAGTATTCCTGCAAATGCCGGGTGACATCTTCGTGGGATTTCAATCGCGGCAGGACGTCCACAAAGCGGAACATCTGCACTTTGACCGATTCATCGGCCATGGCGACGCCGAGGATGCGGTCATCCCACCAGCGGCGTTCGAACAGCGTGGGCTGACGGCGTTTCCACTGCCCCCACAGCGTGCGACCGTGCTGCTGCGTGGCCGCTTCGATGGCGTCCTCGCTCACCGGCGCGACGTCAACCGGGGTGGGCGTCGGCTCGCTCGCAGAAACCGTTACGGAATCGGTCGGGGAAGCGGGCGGCGATCCGCTCGTCGCGTCCTTTCGACGGGTCTTGGCCAAAATCAGTCCTCCTGGGACGAGCATTCTGCATGATCGGACCGCCGGAGGGAAGCCTGCCGTGACGGGATGTAGTCCTGCCGATGTCAGAGCCGAGAAGGACTGTGCAAAATGCCAAGTGAAAAGTGCAACATGAAAAGGCGGCGAATTTTGTCGGCGCGGTTGATTATTCGCGCGGTTCGGCGACGACAGCGGCGACGCTCATGCCGGCTGGCAAGCGCATGTCGCGATTGACGTACTTCTGGTTCAGTGCATTGATCGATTCAATCCGGGCGATGCCGAATCCCAGGGGCTTTACGAACTTCGCTAAATCGCTGGGTTCGATGCCGAACTTCAGCGATTCGCCCATTTT
Organism: Planctomycetaceae bacterium; assembly: GCA_041753475.1. Classification (GTDB taxonomy): domain Bacteria; phylum Planctomycetota; class Planctomycetia; order Planctomycetales; family Planctomycetaceae; genus DSVQ01. The sequence continues at coordinate 99,605 of JBGSUN010000181.1, forward strand.
CTCATAGGACTTGCGGCGGGCTTCCAATCGAGGGTCATTCGAGGCCTCGACATGCGATGGCGGCCAGAAATCGAAGGCCAATTGAGAACCGGTGGTCATCAAATCACGGGCTCGCGATAGCGTCTGCTTTACGGCGTCTTCGCTGAGGTAGTAGACCACGCCCATCCAGATGACGGCGCTGAGTTGATCGGTGCGAAAGCCACAATCGGTCAGTTTCGCACGGAAATCGTCGACTTCAAAATCAGCGGACACATACCGGATGGCATGTCCGAACTGAGCGGCCAATCGCTGGGATCGCAGCCGCTTTTCTGCCTGCGTGGCGGGATGATCGACTTCGTAAATGCAGCAGCCGGGATGTCGCTGGAGCACGCGATAGGAAATGGTGTCGAGTCCGGCTCCGAGAACGACAATTTGACGGGCTCCTGCGCGAACGACGTCATCGACCACTTCATCAGCGAACCGGTCCCGCACCGGAACATAGTCCACCATCCGTGGGAAATTCCGCAGGCAAAACCGCACCAGAAATGGAATGCGGGCAATCCACCGCTGCGTGGTTCTCGCAAGAGAGGCAATCCACGGGTCTTGAAGAACCCGTTGGTCGGTCGGCAACTGTTGCTGCAACGTGCGGATCAACACGGCCCCTTCCGCCGTTCGACTGCTGCGGTTGGGAATCACGTCATCACTCCCGGGCGATTTCCAGCTTGAAAAGAGAGCAAGTTGCACATCCTCGAAACAGACATCGCCGTCATTGTGGACTGGAATCGGTCGGGATCACTGCCCGTGAGGAATTGTTCGCACAGGCCCGATGTCAGTCTACACGCTGTTTCGGTTGCTGCCTGTCGCGGGTGTTAAAGATTGCGACCGGGTCGGTCTGCCTGTCCCAGACGGAAGAACAGGCTTGTATCAATTTTTCCGTTCGTACTTGCTGTTCGGATGCGGAATTCGTACACAAGAGTCATGCCGTCTGGGGTCTTTCTTCGGTGCGACATTCCAACAGAATCCTTCTCCGCTGGAGAAAGTGCATCATGTTTCCTCGTTCGACACCCTATTTGCTTCTCGTGTTGAGTGCAGCCCTGCCAGCGAATACCACCGCGTGGGGCCAAGCCGCTGCGATAAAGGACAAGACCGGCGCTGAGCAAGTGATGCCAGCCAACTCGGTGATGCAGTTCCGTTATGACGGCACTGCGGCCCATGACGCGGCCTGGAAAAAGACCGCCGCCTACAAAGCGCTCGTCAGCAGCGAATTCTACACTGGGATAAAAGGCTGGGCGGATCAATTCGGTGGAGGACAGCCTGCGACGCAGACGTTGGTGCGGATTCTCGATCATGCACTCACCAGCGGTCTGGCAATCGGGGCCTCGATTCAACCTGGTCCTGGTGACGAGCCGGAGCAGGCGTATGCCACGGTGCTGCTCAACGGTGCCACGTTGCAGAAGGATGTTGAGTTCGTACTGCGGCAAGCCGGGGCCACGATTGGCGAACCTTCCAGGAAGGGGGCTTTCACCCTCGCGCCGTTGATGTTCGGCCCCGGGAGCAACGATGCGGGACTGAACCTCGTCACGTTCGGTCCGCACCTTGCCATCACCTCCGGCAGCGATGATTACCTCACACGCACGACAAATCCGATTGCGGCACGGTTGACCGCAAGTCTGAAAGCCAACGCGGCGTCCACCGGCGAAAACTTCGCAACAACCTGGTTTGATGCGAAACTCCTGATCGGCAACTTTTCCAAAGTCGAATTGCCGACGGGGCCGAACTCCGCCAATCAAACGCCGGTCCCCGTGGGGGAGTTACTGAAGATTCTCGGTGTGGATTCGTTGCAGCAGTTGGTCTCACACAGCGGGATGAACGGCGTGGCGTGTGCAAATTCCACGCGGATGGAGTTCACCGGGCCGCGAACCGGATTGATGACCATCTGGAACGGTCCGGCGTTTCGTCTGAAAGATTTGCCGCCGTTGCCGGAGTCTACGCCGTCGTTCTATGCCGGGTCGCTGGACTGGGCCGGGATGTATGATGCGACTTGGGAAATTCTGGGCAAAGTCGCCGAACGGGTTGGTCCACCGGATGCGATGAGCCAGTTGGAAGGGGAATACGGCCGCTTTCAAGACGATCTTGGCTTCCGGATCAAGGACGATTTCATTGATGCCCTGGGACCCAAGCATGTGATCTATGCTGATTCGGCGAATGCCTTCGCCGGGATTGGCATGGGGATCTGTCTCGAAGTGAAAGATGCCGCGAAACTGCAGCGGGTGGTCGACACGGTTCTCGCAAAGGTTCCCGTGGGACCAGGCGGTCCGCAGATTGTGCGTTCCAAGAAGTATGGTCGGGAGCTGATTTCCGTGGGCCAGCAAGGGGTCCCCATCTGGCCCACGCTCTGCATCGACAAAGAGTGGATGATTATCGCCCTCACACCGCAGATGGTGGAATCATTTCTGCTGCGCCGCGACGGCAAGCTCGATGCCTGGGCACCGGAAGGGGCCGTCGCGGAAACCTTGAAAGCGTTCCCGGCGGAATGGCAATCGTTAACGGTCAGCGATCCGCGACCGCTGGTGACGTCGTTGGGGCAATACGCCCCAATGTTGCAGTCGGTGTTACCCGGCGTGGCCCCGCTGGACCTGCCTCCCAGCGATCTGATGACCAAGCCATTATTTCCCAACGTCTCCGTCTGCACGGTGAAAGACGGCGTGATTCACTGGCAAAGCCGGGATTCGCTGCCGAGCCTGCCCGGCGTGGGGAGCCTCAGCGGCCCATCGGTAGGAAGTTCCGCCGTGCTGGTCGCGCTCCTGTTGCCGGCGGTGCAACAGGCACGGGAAGCCGCCCGGCGGACGCAATCCCGCAATAATCTGAAACAGATTGGCCTGGCGCTGCACAATTATCATGACACGTTCAACAAGTTCCCCGAGGGAACAGTGGTTGAATCGGCGACGGAAGTGGAAGACCGTTTGAGTTGGCAAGTTTCAATCTTACCGTATATCGATCAGGCCCCGTTGTACAACGGCTTTGACATGAGAAAGCCGTTCAATAAACAGCCCGACGAGAGCTTTGTGACGGTCCGCATTCCGGTCTATACAAATCCATCACTCCCCTTCGCCCGGGGTTTTGAAATGGGCGGATCAACCGACTATGTCGGCATTGCCGGGTTGGGTGTGGATGGACCCAAGAAGAAGCCAGGGGACAAAGGGGCCGGAGCGTTTGCCTACGATCACCCCCGAGGCATTCGAGATATCACCGACGGTACCAGCAACACTGTGATCGTGGGCGATGTCAGTGGTGACCGCGGCTTCTGGGCTCGGGGCGGGAAATCGACGATCCGTCCCTTCACCGCGAAGCCGTACATCAAAGGCCCCGACGGATTTGGTGGCGCCCACGTCGGCGGCGGGCATTTTCTCCTCGGCGATGGATCAGTGCGATTCGTTTCGGAAAATATCGACCCAGCGACGATGGAAGCGCTCGTCACCATCCAGGGTGGGGAAGCCCTCGGCGGCTTCTGATTTGGAATCACCCCGCCGCTACCACCCGGGGCGCGAAACCGCAAGCGTGGATCGTCCGCTTTGCGGTTTTGCGCCCCGCGCAGATCGCTTCCCAGTGCTCACGAGCTTACGTCGTGTAATCCGCGTTCAATTCAACGTACTCCTTCGTCAGATCGCTCGTCCAATATCGGACCGATTGCGCGCCGAGTGTCAACGACAGTTCCACAAACACGTCCCGGTTGTCAAGCAGACTCTTGGAAACGACCGCGGCATCAAACGGCAACGGACGCCCGGCTTCGTACAACGGGAACCCATTCACCACCAACGAAATGTCTTCTTCTTTCAAAGGCACTCCGGCGTAACCGGCCGCGGAAACGATCCGGCCCCAGTTCGGATCGGCCCCGCAAATTGCGGTTTTCACCAGAGGGCTGTCGGCGATGGCTTTGGCGATCTTGAACGCTTCGTCGCGCGATCGGCATCCGGTCACGTCGAGTTGCACAAAGTGATGGGCCCCTTCGGCATCCTTGATAATCTGCATCGCCAGATCCTGGGCGACACCATCGAGCGCACCCTGAAACAAAGCCCAGTCGGCATCGTTCTGTGGCGCTTCCCCGGAAGCCCCGTTGGCCAGCAGAAAGACGGAATCACTCGTACTTTCGTGGCCATCGACGCTGATGCAATTGAAACTGTCGCGCACGGCCAGCGCGATGGCTTTGCGCGCTTCGTCGGACGTGATCTGCACGTCGGTCATGATCGTGCACAGCATCGTCGCCATGTTCGGGGCAATCATCGCGGCCCCTTTACACACGCCGGTGATGCGGACCGGGTGGCCGTTCCACTCCCACGCGCGGGTGGCCAGCTTCGGCACGGTGTCGGTGGTCATAATGGACGTAGCAGCGTCCATGAGACCCGTTGGTGTCGCGGCGGCAACGGCTTGGGGGATTGACGCCGTCAGTTTATCCATCGGCAGGAAGCGGCCGATGACCCCGGTGGAGGCCACAAGCACATCATCGGCGGCACATTTCAGTGCCGATGCCATCACCGTTGCCATCGCTTTGGCGTCGGTGATGCCTTGCTCACCGGTGCAGGCATTGGCATTGCCGGCATTGATGACGACCGCCCGCGCGGTGCTTCGGGGCAACCGCTCGCGCGAAACTTTCACGGGGGCTCCGCAGACGAGGTTCGTCGTGAACACCCCCGCTGCGGCACAGACCCGGTCGGAGACAAAGACCGCCAAGTCGCGTTTGTCGGTCCCCGGTTTCACGCCGCATTTGATTCCCGCCGCCGAAAAGCCTTTCGGCAACACAATTGCATCCATCGCTTCGATCCGCTGTGAAATTGAAGTTCGTCGCACGCTCCATGAGCGACACAGACAGCCGCACAACGTAACCGGTTCGCGGCAGCGGGCAAAGTCTGAAACCGATAGCAAACAAGGATCAAAGTCCGTTGCTGAAAGCAAATCGCACAATGGTACGACTTGCCCTGCGTTCCTGAAGCCGTCACGATGTGAGGGCAAGAAATCGCCTCGCCCGCCCCCTGTCCCCGCCTGAATCGTTGCTGTGACCACTTCGACTCCTGTTGAGCCTGATCATCGTTTGCTCCGCGTCGTTGACGACGTGGCATGCACCGTGTGCGCGTGTGTGTGCGATGACCTGCGGGTGACCGTCTCGGACAATCGTATCGTCTCAGCAGAGGGGGCCTGTGCGATCGCACGGGATTGGTTTGCGAATCAAAATGCCGATCATCCTCCGCCCGCTCTGATTGGTGATCGTGAAGTGGCCGTTGATACCGCTGTCGCGCAGGCCGCGGAATTGCTCCGGACCGCGAAATACCCCTTGATTTACGGCCTGTCACGCAGCAGCACCGACGGGCAACGGGCGGCCGTCTTTCTCGCCGATCACTTAGGCGCGACGATCGATACCACGGCGTCACAAGGGCATGCGGCATCCATTCTCGCCGTGCAGGAAACGGGGGAATCGACCTGTTCTTTGGGAGAAATCCGACATCGCGCGGACCTCGTGATTTTCTGGGGCGTCGATCCCATGAAGACTCACCCGCGGCACCTCGAACGGTATTCCGTGTTTCCCCATAACGATCGGTTCCTGCCGCGCGGCAAGGATGACCGCACCGTCGTGGTGATTGACACCAAGCGGACTGCCACAGTCGATCACGCCCAGGTCTTTCTGCCGATTTCCGCGGGGAAGGATTTCGAAGCGATCTGGACGCTGCGCGGGTTATTGAAAGGTGTTCGTCCGCGCGAGGGAGCGGAGACGGGTTTACCGATCGAGGATTTGGAACAACTCGCGGAACGGATGAAAGCCTGCCGTTGCGGCGTGATTTTTTTCGGGTACGGACTGGCCCGGCAACCTTTGGGGCACCGGCTGATCGAAGCCGTGCTGAAACTGACGATCGAGCTGAATGCGTTTACCCGTTTCCATGCCCGGCGAATGCGGATGGTTGGCGACGTTTCCGGGGCCGACAACGTGCTCTGCTGGCAGACCGGATTTCCCTTCTCGGTGAACTTGAGCCGAGGGTTCCCGCGGTACAGTCCCGGCGAATACTCGGCGAACGACACCTTGGCAAACGGCGAGCCCGATGTTGCATTGCTTGTAGGATCGGACAAAATCGCCGAGTTTGATCCCCCGGCACTGGCTCATCTGCGGAAGATCCCCACGATTCTGCTCGATAATCCGCTGGCCAAACCGGTCTGGACGCCGACCGTGCGGTTCCACACCGCGGTGTATGGCATCCATCGCCCCGGCACCGCATACCGGATGGACGACATCCCAATCCCGCTGCGGCCGTCACTGACGACGGAATTCCCCAGCGATGGCGACGTCCTCCGCGCGATTCAGGCCCTTGTGTAATGGTCGACATTCGCTTCACGGAGTGAGTTGGAAGCAAATTCCTTCCTTCTGGCTTGAACCCCCTGAGCGCACCTTGCATGCTCTTTCACCGATGTCGGTGTGGATGTGTCGCCGAAGTTCGCAAGGCCATCGACGCATCTCTGCCTTCACGATCAAATCGTCTGTTTCACTCAACCAAACATCGCGTGCCGTTTGTCGATGCCGCATGGCTTGCCCGGTGGCATAAGTCACTCGGCGGTACAATTCAAGGTAGAACCTAAGGTGTGGTGGGACCGCCGATCATTAAGGCGTCTTCCGCAGGAATTACTATGCATCTGCTGCGAACACTGTCACTTTCACTCTGGATGACAGCCCTCGCCACTCCCGCGTTTGCTTCCGACCAACCGCGCATCGTCGGTTATCTGCCGGAATATCGCGTTGGAACCATTGATCCCACGATCGGGAAGTCCCTCACTGACGTCGTCTTCTTTTCCATCGACCCGCAACCGGGGAAACCATTGCGGCATGCGCAGTGGGAGGCGGCGAAGCCGTTGCTGATGACGTGGAAGAAAGACTACGGAGTCAAAGTTACCATCACGCTCGGCGGATGGAACCGTTCCAGCGGGTTCCCGAAGATTGCTGCCACCGAGGCCAGCCGCCGGGCGTTTTCCACGGCTGTGTTGAAGCTCTGCCGTGAGTACGAACTGAATGGGGTCGATCTCGATTGGGAGCACCCGAAAAATGCGAAAGAAGAGGCCGGCTACGCCGCGCTCATCATCGAACTTCGACGTGAGTTGAAACCACACGGCCTGACGGTGACCGCGGCGGTTGCCGGTTGGCAGAACATGCCAAAAGCCGGCTGGCAGGCGCTCGATGCCGTGCATCTGATGGCGTACGACGGACCAGGAAAACACTCCACGTATGAATCCGCTGTCGCAGATGTCCAGCGGCTGCGCGATCACGGTGTCCCGGCCGATCGCATCCGCCTCGGTCTCCCCTTCTACGGCCGCGGCGTCACCGAGCGGGACAAAACGTTGACCTACGCTGAGATCGTCAAGCAGCACTCATCCACGCCAGACGTCGATGAAGTCAATGGTGTCTATTTCAACGGCCCGAACCTCATCCGCCGGAAAATGGGTTTCGTCCGTGAGCAGAAACTCAACGGCGTCATGATCTGGGAAATCGGACAGGATGCCCCCGGCGAATCGAGTTTGCTGCGGTTGATCGATGAAATCGCTCGACAGCAGGGGTAATGTCACGCAGGCTTCCGTCTTCCCTCGAAGAGCGACACAATAGAGCATCTCATTTGTGACTGGCAACTCGAGGGTTGATCGAATGTCGTGTTGGAAGCCGGGCCTATGGGCCGCCGTGATCCTGTTAACGGTCACATCCGCTGTCAGTGCCCAGGAAGCGCCGATGCCTGCAGCCCCCGTGTTTCAATCCGCCGACATCGCCTGGATGCTGACAGCCACCACCCTGGTGTTGATGATGACGGCACCGGGATTGGCCCTGTTTTACGGCGGCCTGGTCCGCAAGAAAAACATCCTCAGTGTGATGATGCAATGCATCTCGCTAATGGGGGTGATGTCCGTCATTTGGGCACTCTATGGTTATTCGCTCTGTTTCAGTGGCGATCTCGGCGGTGTGGGGTTGATTGGTGATCTGAGCCACTTCGGCATGGTGGGTGTGACGTCCTCCTGGGATGGTTCACAGCAGGTGATCCCACCACAAGCCGGCACGGGCATTCCCAAGCTGCTGCATTTTGCCTTTCAGTTGATGTTCTTCATCATCACCCCCGCCCTGATTTGCGGGGCTTTCGCCGAACGGATGAAATTCTCGTCGATGCTGCTGTTCTCGGTCTTGTGGGGGACGTTCGTCTATTGCCCGGTCGCGCATTGGGTCTGGTCAGACGCTGGCTGGTGCTCCGAGTTCAATCCCAAAGCGGCGTATCGCGCGTTCGATTTCGCAGGAGGGACAGTAATCCATATCACGTCGGGATTCTCCGCCTTGGTGTGTTCGCTGCTGTTGGGGCAACGCCTGGGATTTCGCCAGGAACCGATGCCCCCACATAACCTGACTTACACGGCGGTCGGGGCGGCGATGCTGTGGGTCGGCTGGTTCGGTTTCAACGCCGGTAGCGCCGGATCCGCAAGCTTTCTGGCGGTGAATGCGTTGGTCGCGACGCACATGGCGGCATCGACCGGGTGCATCGCCTGGGCCGCTGCCGAATGGTTCGCGCGGGGGACACCGAGTGTGCTCGGTGCGTGCTCAGGAGCGGTAGCCGGGTTGGTCTGCGTGACCCCTGCGAGTGGTTCCGCCACGCCGTTGGGCGGGGCGGTGATGGGTGTCGCAGCCGGATTGGGCTGCTTTTATGCTTGTACGACTTTAAAGAACCGGTTTGCGTATGACGACACGCTGGATGCCTTTGGTGTTCACGGCGTCGGAGGGTTGATCGGTGCGTTGCTGACCGGAATCTTCGCGACGCGCGCGGTGACAGGAAAGCCGGAAGCCGCGGGATTGATCGACGGGAATGTGCAGCAAGTCGTCAGTCAGGCCGTTGGGGCAGGAGCCGCCATTGTCTGGGCGGTGATTGCCACCATCCTCATCCTGAAAGTTGTCGATGGTCTGTTAGGGCTGCGGGTCTCGCAAGCAGGCGAATTGCAGGGTCTGGATATCAGTCAGCATGGGGAAGAAGGCTACATCTTCCATTAGGGTGATGAGTGGACGCTGAGCAAACACCACCAGAGCCGTTGCAGACGCGCCCGTTCGCCGACTTCATCGGCAGCGGCCCGGCGATGCAGAAGGTGTTCGCGCGGATTGAGCAGGTCGCCGCCACCGATGTTGATGTGCTGATCCTCGGCGAAACCGGAACCGGGAAGGAACTTGTGGCCCGTTCGATTCACGACCGCAGTCGCCGCGCGAATGAACCGTTTGTCGCGGTAGACTGCGGCGCAATCCCCGAGAACCTCGTGGAAAGCGAGTTTTTTGGCCACGAGCGCGGTGCCTTTACCGGTGCCGATGCCCGCCGGATTGGACTGCTGGAACATGCCGATGGCGGGACATTTTTCCTCGATGAAGTCGGCGAACTGCCCCTGTTGCTTCAGGCGAAACTGCTCCGCACATTGCAGGAGCGGAAGCTCCGCCGTGTCGGTGGCCGTGACGAGATCGCGATCAATGTCCGCATCATTGCCGCCACCGCACGGCACCTCGAACAAATGATCCGTGAAAAGACGTTTCGGGAAGACCTGTTCTACCGCATCAACGTGGTCCGGATTGATCTGCCACCACTCCGCGCACGGGGGGACGATCTCGGATTGCTCATCGAACATTTTGCGCAGCGGTACAGCCGCGAGATGGGCAAGGCCGTCGTCGGGATTACACCGGAAGCGTATCAGGTCCTTGCGCATTACCGTTGGCCGGGGAACGTTCGTGAATTGCAGAACGTGATCCGTCGCGGGATTGCGCTCACTCGGGGCTCGATGATTGCGATCGACGACTTGCCGGATGAGATTGTCGAAAGTGCCGGCCTGTCCGAAGCGACTCCGTCCGGTTCGACCGCAGGGTTCTTTGCGGAGCGGGATCGCTTCGTGCTGAAATTCGAGCGAGACTATCTCAGCAACCTGCTCCGCAAACATCAGGGGAACGTGAAGTCGGCTGCAATCGAAGCCGAGCTACCGCGCGGAACGCTTTATCGGCTCATGAAGAATCACGGGTTAGACGGCGATCAGTTTCGGTAATTGGTGAGTCGTCCGTTGTCAGTACTCCGTCGATGAGAAATGGACCGCCACCCACCCCCGCTTGCGGTTTCGCGCCTCGCTCTAAACCCACCGAGTGCCGCTGTCTCACCCCCGTGAAATCGTGTCACATTCGCGCGACACCGCGGTTTCCCCGACGAAAACTCGCATTCTTCTGTCGTTTCGCCTACGAAAGTCCGAGTTTCGTCGCATCCGTGGAAGTCTGCAACCACGGTGCTTCGGAGGAGGCAGATCGAGATTTCGCCAGAAACCACCGGTTTTGAGCCATTTCTTGTGGTGTCCGCTCACGCAGAATTTTCTTAGCGGCTTTGGCACGCCATTTCCTATAACCTCTCATCACGCGGAACCAAAACCCGTGATCCCCCAACGATGGAACGCGAGAGGTGTCGTGATGAAAAAAATTGAAGCCGTCATCCGGCACCACAAGCTCGATGACGTGAAAAGTGCACTGGCACAGTCTGGTGTGCAGGGCATGACCGTCACGGAAGTCCGCGGCATGGGCCGCGCGGGAATGGTCACGGAATCGTATCGTGGCCAGGTTTACTCGGTGGACCTCACGCCAAGGATCAAACTGGAACTCGTGGTTGCTGACGAATTGTGTACTCAGATTATGCAAACACTGATGACCGCCGCCCGGACCGGACAGGTGGGCGATGGTCGGATTTTCGTCACCCACATTGAAGATGTGATTCGCGTCCGCACGGGTGAAACCGGCGCGGAAGCGTTATAAGAAACAGACGAGTCCGCCCTGGTGTGCCGACAGGGTGATCTCGCAAAGCAGCAGTCAGAAGCACCGTTTTTCAAGAAGGGAAAATCATGAAACGCATCGAAGCCGTCATTCGGCACTTTAAGTTGGAAGAAGTGAAAGACGCCCTGACTGCCGTCGGCATCCAGGGGATGACGGTCTCCGAAGTCCGCGGTTTCGGCCGTCAGAAAGGCCACAAAGAACAATACCGCGGTGCCGAATACACCGTCGATTTTCTCCCCAAGGCGAAAATCGAAGTCGTTGTTGCCGATGAACAGGAAAAGCAAGTGATCGACACGATCGTCAAATCGGCCCGCACGGGACAGATTGGCGACGGGAAGATCTTTGTGACCGATATGGAAGAAATGGTCCGCATTCGGACGGGAGAATCGGGCGCCGATGCCCTGTAGCGCACGATTCAGCGTGAATCGTCGGGGATCGTTCGACTGGTTCTTGCATTGCCAACCGTCTGCCGATTGCGAGACGCGCGGCCTAACAGGCGCAAGTTCGCGCCGAGGAAAATCATCATGAAAAAGATTGAAGCTGTCATTCGTCACTACAAGCTGGAAGACGTGAAGAACGCCTTGACCCAGGCCGGCATCCAGGGGATGACCGTCACGGAAGTCCGTGGCTTCGGCCGTCAGCGGGGTCACAAGGAAACCTACCGTGGTGCAGAATACACCGTGGATTTCCTCCCGAAAGTGAAGCTCGAAGTCGTCGTCGGCGACGGAGACGTCGCGAAGGCGATTCAAACCATCACCAACATTGCCCGCACGGGTCAAATTGGTGACGGCAAGATTTTCGTCACCAACCTCGCCGACGTCGTCCGCATCCGCACCGGTGAAACCGGTCCGGAAGCGATCTAAGTCACTGTGATCGCTGGCCGGTGCGCTCGCCGGCCGACGCGCATCCGTCGCACCGCTACATCATCTTGACCGACAACTTTGTTCCTGGTGCGACAGGAACGGCAATCCGCGCAGCGCTCCGCGGATTGTTGCGTTTTCACCCAACGGAATTGTGTGGTATGACCGAAGCGGGCGTGATTGCCGACGACAAAACCGCGCGCATCGCCCGGTTGCGGCTGCATGTCGATTCGATCCGTGAAACCGTCCGCAAGCGACTCGATCAACACAGCACGGGCATTCAGGCTGCGGCGGGTCTTGCAGAAGCAACAGAAGCCTTTCTCATCGACCGCTGGAACGAAGCGGTCGCTCAACAAGCACCGACACAACAAGCCGCGGTGGAGAAATCCGGGGCGATTGTGCTCGTCGGCGGTTCCGGCCGCGGCGATGTGGCCCCCTACTCCGACGTCGACTTACTCTTTCTTCACGCGCCGGATGTCCCGCGTGAATTTGAAGCCTGCGTGGCCCAAGTGGTGCGCGATTGCTGGGACGCCGGGCTAAAGCTCGGTCATAGTCTCCGCACACCGCAAGACACGTTGCGCATGGCAAAGAGCGATGCGCAGTATTCGACAACCTTGGTGGAAGCTCGGCGGCTGTGGGGATCGGAAGAACTTGTCGATCGCACGGTGCGGCAGTATCAGAATACGGTGCTGCGGGGACGGCGGCGGCAATTCATCGACGCCTGCATCGCCGAACGGGATAAAGAACGCGTCACTCACGGCGCGACCGTGCAGCAACTCGAACCGGATGTGAAACGCTCACTCGGCGGGCTGCGCGACCTGCATCTCATCCGCTGGATCGGTGCCGCCCGCTACGGCACCAGCAATATCGATTCTCTGAAACTGCTCGGTGCCCTTTCTCCTGAAGATGCCCTGCGGCTCACCCTCGCCCATGAGTACATCGTTGCAGTACGGCATCGGCTGCATCTCGCAGCGGGACGACCGCAGGATGTGCTGACGCGGGAAGACCAGTTGCGCATCGCCGAACAGCGCGGTATTCCCGGCACGGCTGGACAGCGTCCGGTCGAACGCTTCATGCAGGAATACTTTCAACACTCGATGGCCATCGCCGAGATCGCAGCCCGGTTTGTCCAGCGGCATCGACGACAGCCCATGGCCCAGAGCGTCATCAACTTTGTGATGAGCCATCGTGTCGATGATATCTATCGCGTGGGTCCCGAGTTCATCGATGTTCCCCGCCGGTTGCGCGGACGCCATTGCAGCACACTTGAAGATGTCCTACGGCTGTACGTCTCCGCAGGATTGCATCGAGTGAAGCTGTCGCCGGGGCTTGCTGAGCACGTGAAGACCGTCACACGCGGGTTCTCCGAGGCACAACTCTCGGCGGAAGCGTCGCGGTTGTTTCTGGAGTTCCTGTCGCGCCCCGGACAACTCGGCAGTCTGGTGCGGAGCATGCATGACACCGGCGTGCTGGATGTCATCCTGCCCGCTATGCAGCACATTCGCTGTCTGCTGCAGTTCAACCAATACCACAGTTACACCGTCGACGAACACACACTGCGGACGATTGAAGCCGCGGAGAGTTTCCTGCTGGTTGATGCGCCGTTGGGACAAGCCTACCGGGCGATTCCCCACAAGGAACTGTTACATCTGGCGTTGTTACTGCACGATGCTGGCAAGGGTTTTGAAGAAGATCACTCCGAAGTCGGGCGGCGGTTAGCTTGGGAAGCGACACAGCGTCTTGGGTTGCCGGAGCATCAGCGCGACCTGCTGGTGTTCCTCGTGCACCGTCATCTGCTGATGGCAACACTCGCTTTTCGTCGTGACACTACCGATCCCGAAGTCCTGCTCAACTTCAACTACGAAGTCGGCAGCCCCGATGCACTGCGAATGTTATTCGTCCTCACCGCGGCCGACATCTCTGCCGTAGGGCCAGGTGTGTGGAACGACTGGAAAGCCGAACTCCTCGCGGCACTCTACGATCGTTCCATGATCTGGCTGAGTGGCAAGAGCTACCTGTTCGAGGAACCCGCCCGGTTACAACGGACGTTCGCCGATGTCCAACGGCAATTGAACCCCTCTCCAGAGGACGCGGACGATTGGCGAAAGCGTTTGGAAACGTTGCCGACGCACTATCTTCTGGCCACTCCTCCGGAACGGATCGCGGCCGATCTGGTGGTCGCCAAACGATTGACTGACGCCGACATTGAAGTGGAATCGAAGTACGAACCCGAAACACGGACGGTTGAGTACCGCGTGATCGTCCATGAATCGGTCTCGGCCGGTTGCTTTCACAAGTTAACCGGCGTTTTCTCCGCCAAACGCATGGAGATTCTCTCTGCGCAGATCTGTACAACGACGGATGGGCTGGTGATCGACAGTTACCGAGTCCGCGATTATGACCATGAAGCGGAAGTGCCCGAGTTTCGCCAGGCGGAAGTGGCCAAGCTGATTCGGCAAGCGCTCCGTGGTGAGCTCGATGTCGATACGCTGTTCAAGACCCGTTCCCGATTCTCGCCGAATGTCGTCCAGGGACCGGTTTCCAACCTGCCGATGCGGGTTGTCATCGATAACGAAACTTCAGATAAGTACACGATTCTAGACGTCTTTGCGCACGATCGGCCGGGCCTGCTGTATCGAATTGCTCGGACGTTGTTCGAATGGCAACTGTCCGTGGTCCTGGCGAAGATTTCGACGCACTTCGACCAGGTGGTGGACGTTTTCTACGTCACCGATTCCACCGGTCGAAAAATCAGCGATGGGAATCGCTTAAAACAGCTTCGCGACGGTTTGGCCGGACAAATCTCCCAATTCGAACAAACATCGTCTTAGCCCCGGTTATTGACGCGGGGGGGAAATCGATGTTGGCTGCCACTCGGAAGCGTTCTGTACGGGGCGCGAAACCGCAAGCGGTGTCGGCTCACTTTCTGTTCACTGAAGACTATTTCCTCAGTGATGCATCCGCGAAGTCGAGGATCTTCTCCCAGAACTTCTTGTTGAGCGTGTGCTTTTCATCGAGCCGGTATTGCAACAACGTACCGAAGTTCGGGCCAACGATCGATTCGTCGTTCTGCACCAGCCCGGTCCCAACCACGCCTTTCGCACCGAGCAGCTTGTAAACGGGATCGGCCGCCCGCAGGGAATCGAGCGCGCGCGGAAAATTCGCCCAGGCATCCTGTGCTCCTTCTGTATCGAGCACCGGTCGCGGAGCAACGAGCGCCACCACGCAGTGTTGATCGAACGGCAAGCGGCTTTCGCGATCATTGAATTGCGTGAACATGTCGTTGAACCAATGCGGGAAGACGCGGTTGATTCGTTCAACTTTCTCCTGCTGGCTCTCACGACTGAGTGCCATGCCGCCGGTACCTGATTGATGCGGCACCACCAGCGCGAACCGTTCGTCCAGCGCCGCGGCCAGCAGCGCGGTCTTCCCACGGCGCGAATGACCGATCACGCAAATCCGGCTGCGGTCAATGTCGGCATCCGTCACCAGATAATCCGCCGCCCGGCTGAATCCCCAGGCCCATGCAGCGATCGTTCCCCACTGCGATTCCTTCGGCCCCGGCAAGTTCGGATAGAACGGATGAATTCCGTCGGTCCAGTCGTGCTGATCGGGATCGAGGTCGCTTTCATGGAACGTGGCAAAGCCGTAACCGCGTGACAGGATGTAATCGACGGTCCAGAAATCGGCGTCGCCACCACGCTCGGGGGCTTTCTTGCAATTCGCGTGCTGCCACGCTGCGGGATGGATCGTCACCGCCGTCTCGCGCGTCACTTCCTGATTACCACACTTGTTGATGCCGAGAAAGACCGGGACCGGGCCTTTCACTGGCAATGGCAGAAAGAGCGCCACATGCAACCGCGGCGCGTTCTCGGGCAGTTCAACAAAACGAATCTCGATCTCTTTCAATCGACCCTTGCCACCGAATAGGGTGTCATCGACTTTGGTGACCCTGGCCTCGATCTTCGGTGCGGCGGGGGCGAACCCGTACATGTAGTGTTGAATCAACCGGAGCAGTTCTGGACGGCGCTGGGTGCGCCATTGCTCGGCGGTGGTGACGGACGTGCCATCCATCATCTTCAGCGGATCGGGCAACGCCGTCTGTTCCGGGAGTTGATCGATCGCAGGAAAGGATTGCGTCCATCCGATGGAGGCGGACATCACAAACATCACCAGTATTAGTGCCGATCGACGCAGAACAAATCGTGTCTTCATCTTGGTGCTCATCTCATCAACGAATGGTCGAGCTGACTTCCACCGGCGTATCTTCTTCGCTCCATCGTTCGCTGGCAATCATGCCGAACCGAAATCGTGCATCAGATGTGATGCGCTTCTCGATGCATGACGCGCGAAAGGAGACAGCAGAACAATCTGATTGATTTTTTGTCGACATGACGCGACACTGCCGCAATCGACCAATCCATCAGCGATCACCATTCTGGTATCGTTCATACCGAGTCGTTGACACCGTTTTGATTTTCACAGTGCGACTGCCGAGACGGGAGCAGGACGATGGGTGAGGGATTCAAGCTGCGACTGGCCATCTTGGCGGTTGTGGTCTTTGTCATTTCCGGCTGGTTCACCTATCAGGAATTCCGGTATGCCCTTTGGGGCCGGACCGCGGAAGCGACGGTCACCCATGTCGAACATCGACAAGAGCGAGTCTATCGTCGACGGCGGACTCCTTCGACACGGAACGTGACATTGATTGCCCTGCAATTCCCGGGGCCGGACAATGCATCACACCAGGCAGAACTGACGCAGAGTGGAACACTTTCCGTTCAACCGCAACAGAAATTGTCAGTTCAATATCTCCCCGGCGATGCCGACATGGTCCGCCTCAGCGGACAACAAAACTGGTTTGCGGTCGTGTTCTTTATCGGCGGCCTGTTCGCTGTCATCGGCACTCTGACGTGGGTGGGGATGGAAGCCAACCGGCCGTTTGCCTCTGCGCGACTCGTCAGCGACGATCGTCCAGTGCGACCCATTCAGCCCAAGATGAAGAAACGCGTCATGAAGCCGCTGAAACCGGTGGATGACGAATGAGGCTCAGCGGAATCATCGCTTCAACCCAAGCCGTAGTTTAGAGACAAAAACAAAAGCCCGGCATTTTCTGAAATGCCGGGCTTTTCCTGCGGTTGTGTTGCTGCCTCTTAGTTGAACCAGATCGCAAACGGGATCGGCGAGTTTCCGAAGGCGATGTACCACTGGAACAGTCGCCCCACGTCGACTTCGGGGTCATTCGTGAAATAACGGTCATCGAGTTTTTCGATCCCCCCCGCGGTCTCCGGCGGATCATCGAATAGCCGTTGCAGGTTCAACCCCACCTTCGGTTGATCATTGCCGGCGTTCTTGGAAATAAAATACGGCAGCACTTTCTTTCCCTCGAACAGCAGTGCGAGTTCATCCCAGAGCAGCAGCCAGGCATCAATCATACGACCGTTGACGCGCAGGCCGAGCATGCTGGTTTGTTTCGCATTCGGCAGCCATTCGGCATCGTTGTCGGTTTCCTTGCGGATGTGCTCCCATGTTTCCTTGTTGAGGGCCGCGGCGGTCAGGAAATGCTGCCGCGTGCGCTTCCAGCGGAGGGGTTCGGTGATGCGGATCGCCACAGCCGCAGCATTCCACGCTTCCCGTTTCTCCGCGTCGGTCCCCACAAACGGATGGCGGGGCTTCGCAAACAGGCTCGGTGACCGCAGGTTGAAGACCCCTTCGTTGTTTGTGGCGAGATAACCGTCCAGAAAGCCCATTAACAGATGGCAATAGGCCCGCAGCCATGCCACATCACCCCGATCGAATGTGACCTGGAGTTCTGGATTCTGTTTGAGCAATTCGAGCCGGTTGCCGCGGTCAAAGCGATTCAACATCGTCAGAAACTGATCGCTGGGTTTGCCGTCATGATCGAGGTCGAATTGGATGTCAGCCAATCGCAGAGGCAGCTTCACCTGGTCGTCTTTGACGGCGGCCAGCGTGGCCTCTCCCAAGGCAAGATCGCGACGAAAGTCGTCCAACAGACGGCGAAAGAGTTGGTACGTGATCGGTGAGGGATCGGGATTCTCTGGCACAGGCAAGCGGATGAACATCTCCCCTGTGTTTTGTCCCTTCACGCCATACTCATGGAGTCCCTGACCAAGCCGTTCTACGCCGTGCAACACCTGGAGCACACCCAGACCAAAACGCGCCTGATCGTCGGCGGGTTCAGCCACCAACCGTTGTTGCAGCGTTTGCTCGCCTTTGTCGTATTCCCCTGCATGGAGAAATCGTTCGACCAGCGGACGGTCCTCTGCCTGTGCCGTCACCGCCAGCAACAACCAGCAACCGAGCGTCATCCCACGCATCATGTCTGCTCCCTGAGAGAAAGTGACCGGCCGCGAATGATACCCAGTTCCAGACATTCCGGCTTCAACGAGTTGACGGGAATTGGAAAATCGTCGGTATCGTCAATGCAGGAAACGCTTTGCACGATCTCCATCGGAACGGTATCGTGCCGTGATCTTGTAAGCTCGTTGGCTCAATTCCGTACGTGTTGCGAAGGATGGATTTCATGCGGCGATTGATGAATGGTGGCGATCACTCTTGCAGAATGTCGGCGCGCCGGGGGGATGCGGCCAAGGTGATCATCATCACGGTCTGCGTCTTCGCAATGATTCTACTGCTGCTGTGCGTTGGGGCCGGTGTTTACGGGTATGTCCTGTTTCAAAAGAACTTTGGCCGCGCCTTGGTAGAAAGCCCGGCCGACATCCAAAAGATGACCACGGAAATCACCGATATCGACATCCCGTCGCAATTCACCCCGGTGATGGGTTCGGCGTTTCTCGGCATGAAAAACGTTAACTACGCCTGGAATCCGGAAGCGAAAGCGATCGCAACCGAGAGCTGGCAAGAAAACCGTGGGCCGCTGATGCCGATG
This sequence comes from Planctomycetaceae bacterium, assembly GCA_041753475.1. Classification (GTDB taxonomy): domain Bacteria; phylum Planctomycetota; class Planctomycetia; order Planctomycetales; family Planctomycetaceae; genus DSVQ01. Next base: position 118,194 of record JBGSUN010000181.1, read on the forward strand.
TTACACATGATGGAGATGGCGTCAGAGCCATCCCTCATCACCGATGCGGACTTCCAGATCGATGAGTTTGAACGAACCTCTGCCAAGGCGCTCTATGTTGAGTTCACGCAAGTGGAGAAAGAATTCGACATCCGCGGACGGAAGTGTGAATTCCTGTTCGTCACCGGTCGCCCAAAGGAGGGTGCCTTTGAGAATCCGGAGATGCCGTATGAAGAAATCGACGAAGAAGAAATGAAGGCGGAAGAAGCCGGCGAGGAGGAAAAGCCGGCTGGTGCTGAAGATACGCCGGCCGATGCGACCGCACCGACGGAAGGCCCTGAAGCCACTCCGGTCCCCGCGGAACCGATCGCGGAAGACGAAAAGCCCAAGAAAAAGGAAGTACCGTCGATGCCCGCGGTTCGGACCGTCACCGGGAAATTCCCCGGCAAATCGGGACCAACCACGATCGAGATCCGGATCCCGGCGGACGGCTCCGACGAAGATCTCTTACTCAAGATCATCCAGTCGATCCGGTGACGTCCACCGCGTTCCCACTTGACCGGATGAAACTCCGACGACAATACGCTCGGGTGGATATCAGCACTACGACGGTCGCATCAACCGTTCGTCAACGGAATCTCGGGCAACACTTCCACGCTGCCGGGGGGAACCATCAACGGCCCCGGCGGGTTCGGCTTGGTGTTCAGTGACGGTTCCGAGGGAACCTGATGCGCAGAACTCACTTGAATCGAGTGAGATTCCAGCAAATCCCCTGCTCGGTAACGCAGGTCGAGCAGTGCCTTGGAATGTTCTGCCAGAGCGCGATGCTTCGCCGTTTCGGCAATCGCCAGGCTCTGTTGCGACCGCAGGAGTAAATCGAGGCTGGTCCGTCCGGCTTCGTAATCCGCCGAGGCTGCCATCACCCGCCGTTTTGACGCTTCCAGCCGGCGTGTCTGGATATCCATCTGCGTTTTCCAGCGTTCCAGTGCCTGCAAAGACGCATGCAGTTCATGGCCGATTTCGACTTCCTGTTGCTCGAGCGCCTTTCGCGCCTTCATCAGCTTCAAATCGATCTGGCGAATCTGCGCGCGTTCGGCACGCAGATACAGAGGTACAGAGAACTCGACGCCCATGCTCCAACCGATTTGCTGCCCTCGCATCAACGTGCTGTAGGCGGAGTTGTAACCGTAGATCGTTGTGCCATCGTTGGTCTGCCGATTGTAAAGATCATCCCCAAACCCGTTCATGTGGGAATTGGCAACGAAATCGAGTCGGGGATTCGCGAGATTCCGGGCTGCTTCCGATTGTAGAGTGAGACTTTCAATCTGCGACTTCTGCCGGCGAAGATCCAATCGATTGACGTACGCGGCTTGCAGCAATGCGACCCGGTCAATTGACGGGAGCGCATCCATCGGCTGATCGGACGGTCGCAGAACACGTTCATCTTCCGCCGGTAAGCCCAGCAGCCGACGTAACCGACCTTCAATGGCGTACATGTTGCTGAGGGTGCTTTCGACGCGGCCTTCACTGTCGAGTGCCAGTTCTTCTGCCTGCGCCTCATCGGCCGCTCCACCACCGGGCAATCCCCGTGTGAATTTGGAGCGGACCTCTTCAAACGTCTGCCGGGCCCGATCACGGACTGCGACTTCCGATTCGTAATCCTGATAGGCAGCGTACAGATCCCAGTATTGCTGACCGATATCGCGCACCAGTTCAATCACCTGGCGCTCGAAGTCGATCTGTGAGATCTTGGTATTGATCTGAGCGATCACCACCCCTTGGTTCACGCCGGAGACACCCCGTGTCCGTTGGGAATTGTGCCCCGCAATCGCGTTCACTTCCGGTCCGGCACCGGCCCACAGCGGCTGACGGAATTCGAGGCCCAACTGCCCGGAATACGCGGATGTGAAGAGCCGTTGGTTGGAATTGTTGGAATTGTAATCCCAGTTATGCACCAGCGAGATCGTCCCCCCGGACATCAACGGTTGATCGAGGCGAATATCGAACGCACCGGAGTCCGTGGTCAGCACGCTACCGGGATCGAGACCGCCGGCGAGGAACCGGTTGTTCTGCACTTGTTCGTCGCGGCCGATATTCGCCGATGCAGAGACGCGCGGATCGTAATCGGAGAGTGCCGCCGGAACGCCGCGATTGCCGAAGAGCACGCCGTTGTCTTGAATCGCCACATCGAAAATCGACGGGACCTGATCCGGGTTCGACAGCAGCGGATTCCCTGGCGACTGAAACTGAGCGTTCTGGCGAATGATGGCGTTGTTGCGGAGCCCCATCTGCACGGCATCGTACAACCCGAGGGACCAGACTTCCTCCGGCCGCGGCGCTCGCAATCCCCGTGTCGAGGAATTCAGCGTGGGAGCTTGCGGAGTGACAGCTTCGACGCTTTCAAACTGAACGCGATGCGCCGCTTGGCGGTAGTAATCGAGTTGGGTTTCACCCACCCAGGGGACTTCTTCATCAAGTCCAATGCAGCCGGCTGCGACGCCCGCCACGCACAGGGCGCAGACAATCGCGAATGGTAGCCGGACCGCAGTCATGGCGTCGCCGAACATCGAATTGAAGTGGGAACGGCAATTTCTGCCGGAGGAGATTGAGGTGATGTACTGAAAGCCGGTATTTGTGTCGAGCCCTCTTCGGCAAAAACTGCCGAACCGTCCGGGCCACATCGACAAGCGGCAACCACAAGCCTCTCAGCAGGAACATGTTGCGCCGGTGCCTCTCGAAACCACGCGACGCCGCATCTCCGCAGCCGAATTGAAAACGAAAAAGCCCGGCGTCCAAGACGGACGCCGGGCTTCCGATTCGATCCGCGAACTCCTGTCAGGCAATTACGCCTTCTGGACTCCCAGCGGTGACAGCTTCTTGGTGGTCGAAGCCGCGGGAGCTTCCAGACGAGCCGTGTTACTCACCACCACTTGCACGATGCCCACCGTCGACAAGGCTGGGCTGCCGTTGTCGGTCACGCGGACGAGCAGATTATATTGCAACCCGTTCAGCAGAATCCCCAGACGGTTGTTCACCCGCAGCTCACCCGTGGTGGCGTTGATGCTGAAGATGTTGTTGAAGATTCCGTTGCCACCAATGATCGCGTAGGTCCGTGACTGGCCGGCGTCCGGATCACTCGATGCCACCGTTCCCACCACTGTGCCATTGGCCGCGGCGGTTCTGACAGCGAACTGCTGCGCCGGCACCACCGGGGGTTCGTTCCGGTTGAGCAGGTTCACCGTCACGATCGCCGAACCCGACATCGCCGGTACACCATTGTCGGTCGCCGTCACGGTCAGGTTGAAGACCGGCGTCGTCTCGAAATCGAGCGCTGCCGAATTCCCCACGGAGAGGACACCGCTGTTCGGATCGATCACGAACGCCCCGTTGACGTTGCCACCCGTGATGGCGAACGTCCGAGTCTGACCGGCATCCAGATCGGTCGCCACGATATTTCCGATGAACGCCCCGGCGTTGCTGTTCTCGTAGATCGTGAACGCTTTGGGCTGCACCACCGGCGGATCGTTGGCATTCAGCACGGTGATCGCCACGCTGGTCGTGGCTTGCAGTGCCGGGTTGCCGTTATCGGTCGCGGTGATGCCCAAGGTAAAGTTCGTCAACCCGGACTCGAAATCGATGGCCGCCGGATTCGCCACGCGAATGTTCCCGGCACTGTCGATGCTGAAGGCCCCGTTGTTATTCCCGCTGACGATGGCATACGTCAGCACGGTTCCAGCATCGGGATCATTGGCGGCGATCGTCCCCACAATTGTCCCCACCGGCCTGTTTTCAGGAGTGGTGAAGAGGGGATTGTTGAGTGTGAACTTGGGCGGTTCGTTCACGTTCGTCAGATTCACCGTCACCGTGGCGAACGCCGGCAAGGCTGGTTGACCGTTGTCGGTTGCCCGCACCGTCAACTGGAATTGCGGCGTCGTTTCAAAGTTCAGGGCCAACGGATTACTGACCGTCAACACGCCGGTCTGAGCATTAATGGTGAAGGCGTTCAGCGTGTTTCCACCGGTGATGGCGTACGTCACCGATTGACCGGCATCCGCTTCAATTGCTACTACGGTCCCCACCACCACGCCCGCTGCGCTGTTTTCCGGCACGGAGAACGTTTGCGGCAGAATCGTCGGCGGATCGTTCACGTTCTGCAAGGTAATTGTCACTGCACCCACACCGGTCGCCGGGGGAACGCCGTTGTCGGTCACGGACACCGTCAGGTTGAAGACCGCGTTGCTTTCGAAGTCGATCGCCGCCGCATTGTTCACACGGATCTGACCCGTGACAGCGTTGATTGAGAATGCCCCGTTGGTGTTCCCCGCGGTGATGGCGTACGTGCGGGTTTGTCCGGGGTCTCCATCGGACGAGGTCACCGTCCCCACCACGGTCCCAATCGGGCTGTTTTCGGGGAGGGTGAATGATTGCGGCGGAACGACCGGTGCATCGTTCAGGTTCGACAGGTTGATCGTTAACAACGCTGTCGACGACAGCGGTGGTACACCGTTGTCCGTCACCTGGATCGTCAGAGTGAAGGACGGGTTCGTTTCAAAGTCAATCGCCGCCGCATTGTTGACGGTGATCAGCCCTGTTACCGGATCGATGGCAAACGCGTTGCTGGTGTTACCGGCAAGAATCGCGTAGCTCAGAATCTGGGCGGGTTGATCGCGGTCGGAGGCGACAATCTTGTAGTCCAGCACGAGCGAACCGGCCGGCAGGTTCTCAGCAATGGTCTTCGACGCATTGTAGACCCGCGGGGCATCGTTCACGTTCGACAGGACCACGCGGATGGTGGCCTGCGTCGTCAACGCCGGGTTCCCGCTGTCGGTCACGGAGACCAGCAGGTTGAACGGCGGCTGGTTTTCAAAATCGAGACCGGCCGAGTTCGCCACGGTGATTACCCCGGTGGTGGGGTTGATCGCGAACACATTCTGCACGCCGCCCCCTGCGGTGGCATTCCCGCCGACGATGGCATACGTCAAAGCCTGGCCTTCCGGATCGGTCGCGCCGGCGTTGGTCACAATCGTGCCGTTCGGGCTGTTTTCCGGCAGCGTCACCGTCTTGTTTGGCATGACCGGCGGATCGTTCACATTGCCCACATTGACGATCAACTGGGCGGTGGACGACAGCGGCGGAACGCCGTTGTCGGTGACCTGAATCGTCAGGTTGAAGAGCGGGTTGACTTCCGCATCAACCGCGGCCGGGTTGGCGACCGTGATGAGGCCGGTGTTGGCATCGATCACGAACGCCCCGGACGTGTTCCCGCCGATGATGGCATAGGTCAGCGTCTGGGCCGGTTTATCGCGATCCGAAGCAATCAGCTTGTAGTCGAGGACCAACGCACCGGCGGCCGGATTTTCCGGGACCGTGACCTGATGGTTGAAGACGCGGGGAGCGTCGTTCACATCGGTCAGCTTCACCATGATGACGGCTGAACTGGAGCTGGCCGGCACACCGTTGTCCGTCACGGTCACGGTCAAGTTGAACGGTGGCTGATTTTCAAAGTCCAGCGCCAGCGGTTGAGCCACCGTAATGGCCCCTGTCGCAGGATCGATCGCGAAGACGTTCGGAATCGTTCCATTTGCATTGACGTTGCCGCCGGTGATGGCGTAGGTCAACGTCTGCCCGGCATCTTGATCGTTCGCCACTACCGTGTGCACCGGAGTTCCGACCGGGCTGTTTTCCGGTAGCATCACCATGGCCGGCGTGACCACCGGGTTCTCGTTCAAGTTCGTGAGATTGATCGTGACGATGCCCACCGGTGATGTGAGCGGCGGCACACCGTTGTCGGTTGCCGTCACGGTCAACTGGAAGACCGGATTCACCTCGAAGTTCACGGCTGCCGGATTCGCGACGGTAATCTGCCCCGTGGCCGTATTGATCGAGAAGGCCCCGCCCGTGTTACCCCCGGTAATGGCATAGGTCAGCAACTGTCCGGCATCCGGATCAGAACCGATCACCGCTCCCACAACCGTTCCGATGGGTGAGTTTTCAGCGAGCACAAACGTGGGACTATCGACCGAGGAGACTTCGTTGACATCGGTCAGGTTGATCGTGATCACCGCGTTGTCGGTCAACTGCGGATTGCTGTTGTCAACGACGGTGATGGCCAGCGTAAAGACCGGGTTGGTCTCAAAGTTCAGCAGCGACGTGTTGGCCACCGTAATGTCACCCATGGCGTTGATGGCAAACGTGGTCCCGGTGTTCCCCGAGGTAATCGTGTAGTTAAACGGCCCGGTCCCGCCCGTCCGATTGACGTTGCCCACCACCGTTGCCGGTGCCGAGTTCTCTGGAAGAAGCATCGTCTGATCGTTGATGATCGGCGCGTCGGCATCAAGGACGGTGATCGTCACGATCCCGGTGTCGGTCGCCCCGCCTGCAACGCTGCTGGAACCTTGGGCGTCGGTCACCTGCACGACGAGGTTGAAGATCGGATTCTGCACGAAGTCGACAGCACCCGGATTGGCGATCGACACTTCACCAGTGGCAGCGTTGATGGTGAAGGCCCCGCCCGGATTGCCACCGATGATAGCGTAGGACAACGTCTGGCCGACATCTTGATCGGAGGCGACCACGGTCCCGACGATTGTACCAGCCAGCCGGTGTTCGATCACCGCGGGCAGTGCCTGATCGTTAATCACAGGCGTATCGTTGGCATTCGTGACGTTGATCGTGATCGTGGCGATATCAGCCGTTTGCGGTCCGAGTCCCAAGTCGTTGACCTGCACGAGAAGACTGTACGAAGGCCGCGCCTCGAAATTCAGGTTCGTGGGATTGGCCACCGTGATCTGGCCGCTCGCCGCATTGATGGCAAAAACGTTGCCGATGTTCCCCGACACAATGCTGAAGAGTTTCCCTTGCGCGATCCCGTCGGCATCGTCGGGATCGGTCACCGTTAAGGCCGCCCCCACATTCGTTCCGGCAATCGCGTCTTCGGCCACGGTGCGTGTTTGCGCCCCGATATCGATCAACTCGTTCCGGTCATTGATGAAGACCGTCACGATGGCGGTATCGAACAATGATGGCGTGCCATTGTCCGAAGCCTGAACGACGAGCGTCCATTCCGTTTGCGTTTCGAAATCGACACCAATATTGTTCACCGTCAGTTGCCCGTTGGCCGAGTTCAGCGTGAACGGGGTACCCGTGGTCAACAGCGTGTAACTGACAACCTGATTGACTTCCGTGGTCACCGCCTGGAGCGTACCGACCAGGAAACCGTTCGGGCGGTTTTCATCCAGCGAGAAGGTGTAGTCGTTGATAATCGGTGGCGAGACGTTGACGTCGACCACGTTAATTTGAATCTGGTTCACATCGGACGAGAGTTGCAGGTCGCGATCAACCACCCGCACGCCGAGCGTGAAACTCGGCATCGTGGCGGTATTCAGCAACGCGTTGTTCAGAACGGTGATGATACCGGTGTTCTGATTGATTGCGAATGTGTTACCGACGTTGCCGTTCGTGATGAAGTATTCGAAATTCCGCGGTGGAACACGGTCCGGGTCGAAGGCCGAGACCGCACCGAGCTGCGTGCCAACTGGAGCCCCTTCTTCGACGTTGAATGCCTGTCCGTCGGGAATGGTCGTGGGTTCGTTGAAGTCGGTGAGATTGATGTCCATCGCGGCGATTGTGGACAAGTTCGGTGACGCCGAGTCAGTCACCCGCACCAGCAACCGATACGCCGGACCCGTTTCAAAGTCGAGAGCGGCAGCGTTGGCGACAGTGATTTCGCTGGTGAGCGAGTTGATCGCGAACGCACCATTCGTGTTACCTCCAACGATGGCGTAGCTGAAGACCTGCGTCCCTTCGAGATCCACGACGTCATTCGGGTCACCTGGTTCATCCACCTTGCCAACGACAGCGCCGTTCGGCGAGGCTTCCGAAATGCTGAAGACCTTGTCCTGAACCTGCGGGGCCGATTCGCTCTGGTCAGTAATTCCGATACCGATGTATTCAGTGTAGGACAATGTCTGCATGCCGTTGGCGACATTTGTCCCTTGTGAATTCACCACGCTGCGGTCAGCCACGCGGACCAGCACAGCAAATTGAGAACTGCCGAAGAATGCATTCTGGAATTCGACACCCGAGACCAAGCCAGCCTGACCATCAAAGCTGCGGGATCCAATGAGATAGGGATCCGGAGCCCCGACAATCGTCAATCGGCCCAGTGTAGGTGTGTCGCTGCTGATATTGAGAATGTCGTTGCGGTTGAGGACGCCGATCTGGTTGACGTTCGTATTAGCAAGCGCCCCTTGGAACGTGACCTGCCAGCCGGTGCCTCCGCCGAGAGCGGCGACGGCAACGTTCCCGGCACCAATTGTGGGCAACCCGGTCAGAGCCGTGGCAATCTGCCCGGCGGAAGCACTGTAATTCAGCGAGTCGGTGTAGGCAGTAACATCGAGCGAGTTCACATCCGTCTTCGACAAGGTGCCGATGAATGTGATATTCCATGGAGCTGCGGTTCCATTTCCGTCACCACCACCGGTCACGAGCAGGTTCCCGGCACCAATCGTGGAAAGCAGTTCCAACTCCGACTGCACTTCCGCAGCAGTAGAATCGTAATGCAAATGGCGGGTCGTCTGACCGTTGAACGTGAGGGTGAAGAATCGATTCGCGTTCGGGAACGCCCCCATGTTGAGTTGTTGCACTTCATCGACGGCGAGCGATCCCTGGGTCGTCGTCGTCACCGGCAACTGGCTGGTGTGGAAGAGAAGGAACTGCCCCACAAGCAGGGCACCGTCTTTGACGATGTTTTGGACTTCATTTCCGGCACCACCTTGTGTGGCTGTGCCGGATGACGCGCGGAGAATCTCGTACCGCAATGTGCTGTTCTGCACACCATCGCCGGCATTGCTGTTGTTGCTGTCAGTTTGTCCGGCGACGTTGCCGACACCACGACCACCAGCAAAGTTCGGATCATTAGGATTCAGGGACGTGCCAGGTGCGGCAGGATTCTGATCGATGGCGGTGAACGCTTCCACCGGGCTGCCGTTGAGCACCGTACCGGCCACAGCATTCTCGGCCACCGTAAAGAACTGGTTTTGCGTGATGAACGGAACATCGTTGCGATTCTGCAAGGCGATGTTCACCGTAACGGCAGCACTGGTTTCGTTATTGCTGTCGCGCGCCGTGACCGTCAGCGCGAAGTTGGGAGTGTCTTCAAAGTTGATCGCCGCGAAGTTGTTGACGGTGATCGTTCCATTCGCGTCAATGGCGAACGCATTATTCGGATTGTTGCCGCCGGTGATGGTCCAGGCCACGATGGCATGGAGGTCGGCATCCGTCGCGTTCAGATCGAGAACGACATCGCCATTGATCGTATTGTTCTGATTGGTCCCCGTAACGGGATCGACGTAGGGATCGGCGATGTTCGTGCCGATGTTTTCACCCAATTGCGTCAGTGCCGGGGGGGTCCCAATTACCGGGGCCGCCAGCAGCGAACGGACTTCCAGGGGTTCGACACGGGCCGGGAGGCGGCCGCGGGGACGACGTTCGACCTTCTTGAATGATGCGGGGGAGAGTTGATCGCAAACCTTCTGAAGCCAGTTGCGCGGCATGGATGCGAGCCTTCGTCGAATGCTGGAAAGTATTGGGGCGGTCTGGCTGGGCCCTGGGAGTTCGCTCGCCCAGCAAAACCTACGAGGTAGGAATGATCATCATTTCTAGAAATCCCCGCATGAACCATCGAGTCTGAAGGGGAGGGATAATCCAAAGCAAGCAAAAAAATTGGCGAAACAGACAAAATCTCAGAATGCCGGTCAAACCGCGCGCGGATGTAACGCTGATCTCTCAGCGACCACGCACCCACAATCAGTTTTCCGCGGTCAGTACCCATCAGAGTGAGCCCATGGGAACTGACAAAACGACGCCAGAAATCACGTTTGGATGGCCTGCGGGACACGAGAGAGCGCTGTTCTCACCAGCGCATGGGCGTTTTCTCTCAAGCTCATGAGGTGAAGGCCTCGCGGTCGGATAGCCGCAGTGGCAACGGATGAATTCGCTGAGGTTCTCACAACACTGGATCGGGCTCTCGACTCGAACCGGAACGAATGGTCAGGGAACCAGTTCCAGATACGGATCGAGCCCTTGCCGCAACGCGACTTTCTCGCGCTGAGCTTCTTCCTTCAGCATCGACCGACGGTTTTTGCGGCTGCGGCGTTCGAGGTCGTTCTGGGTCTTGCGGAAGATGCCGATCCATCGCCGCGAAAGTTCCTTCCGTCCCGTTGCCAGGCCGGCTGCCAACCAGCGCTGATGCCGCTTCGGCGTGGTGGCCCGAAACAGTTCGTCTTCCAATGACAGCATGAATTGATAGCTGCCGGGGTCCCCCTGCCGGGCACACCGGCCGATGAGCTGCCGGTCGATCCGCAGCGAACTGTGCACTTCGGTGACGATGACGTGCAATCCACCGGCTTGGTGCACATCGGGATGTAGTTTGATATCGGTCCCGCGGCCCGCCATGTTGGTCGCGATCGTCACCCGCCCCGGTTGACCGGCCTGAGCCACGATTTCGGCTTCCTCGGCGTGGAAGCGGGCATTCAGAATCTGAAAGGGAATCTGGTGCCGTGTGAGGACTTCGCTTAACCGTTCCGAAGCCCCGACCGACGGAGTGCCAATGAGCACCGACCGCCCCTGTTGACGCAGTTTTTCGGTTTGATCAGCGACAGCTTCCCACTTGGCTTCCAATGTGGTGTAAATCCGCGTCGGCAAGCCTTTGCGAATGCAGCGGCGATGGGTCGGGATTCTGGTCACCGACATGCGGTACGTTTTGTGGAATTCCCCGGCCGCGGTGATCCCGGTTCCGGTCATCCCACCCAGAAACTTGTACCGGCGGAAAAACGTCTGCACAGTGATGCGGGCAGCTTCACCCGTGTCGGCAGTGACTTCCACACCGGCTTTGCATTCGATCGCCTGATGCAAGCCGTCTTGCCACTTTCGTCCCGGCAATGTCCGCCCGGTGGATTCATCAACAATCTGCACTTCACCGTCGACGATCACGTAATCCCGGTCCTGCTGATACAGCAGTTCCCCCCGGAGCGCGTTCTCGACTTTGCGGTAGAGTTTCTCGCTGTCGAGGCCGTTGCAGGCCGCGGGCTTGGGCCACAACATCAACCGGCGGCACCCATCAATTGTCAGTTCCACCTGCCGGCGATCGCGCGTGAGAATGTAATCCTCATGGGGACGCAGGTGGCCGACCATCTCGCGACACCATTTTAATTGCCCCACGGACGATTCCGTCGGCGGCAGTTCCACACCGATCACCAGTGGCGTTCCTGCATCGTCGATCAGCACGCTGTCGGCTTCGTCGATCAGGGCGAAATACAATCCGCGCTGCACGACGCCGGCACTGCGGGCAGTCTTCTGAAACACGCGGGGCCGGTCTTGCTCGGTCTCACCGTCCTGATGGAGCCGATCGCGCAGAAAGTCGAAACCGTATTCCCGACTGGTGCCGTAGGTGAGATCACAGGCGTAGGCTCGCTGGCGTTCTTCCGGTGTCGATTCCGCATGAATCACGCCGACCGAAAGCCCCATGCGGTGATAAATCGGCGACAGTTCTTCGGCATCGCGTTCGGCGAGGTAATCGTTCACGGTGACGACATGGCTCCCTTTTCCGCGCAAGGCGAACAAACAGGCTGGAAGCACGCCGGTGAGCGTTTTTCCTTCGCCGGTTTGCATCTCCGCCAGCCCGCCTTCGAACAGGGCAATCGCGCCGATGAGTTGCACTGGATACTGTTCAATTCCCAGTTCCCGGCGCGTGAACTCACGGATCAGTGCATAGGTCTCGGGCAGCAATTGGGAAAGCGGTGTCCCGGCCCGGGCACGCCAACCGAGTGACAGCGCCTGCTCGCGCAGTTCGTCATCACTCGCGGATTTCAATCGTTCCGCGCGCCAGATGATGTTGCGAGCCATGGCACGCCAGCGCGACAGGCGCGCCGCCATCGGCCGCCCTCCGGTCTTGCAGAAATGCCAGACTTTATCCCAGATTACGGGCATTGCCACCACCGTGAGTCTCTGTATCGTTCTTCAGGCCCAACGGGCCGGAAATTCCAATAGCCAGAGCCAATGGCCCTGGTTAACACGACCACTTGCCTTGAAGGACTGAAGGGCCGGTTATTCGTTCCTGATCGTGAATGATCGGCCCTTCAGGCCTCCGATTCTTGATAACGACGTTTTCCAGGGCCGTTGGCCCTGGCTATGGCAACGGCTGGCCCTTTGGGCCGAATACATTAGTCGCAGGGCATCACCACCAGAGGTACTTCTGCACAAACTCGATCACGTCGCCGAAGAGAACATAACCCAGCGGCTTGGGTCCGCAGGAAATGCGGGCGCGGACTTCTGCACCGATCGCGAGATCAGCCAACTGTGGCGAATCGAGATCGGCACGGACTTCGACAATGCTGCCGGAATTTTCGGAGTTCACCACCCGTGTTCCCACCGTGGTGAGCTTGGCCTGATAGGTGGCGTCCGGCTTGGTGAGCAGACGATATTCAATTGGCCGATTTTCACCCAAGGCAGCACGCGCCTGGCGAAGATGCCCCATGCGATGCTCGGCCACTTCGAGTTCCAATTGCCAATCCGCACGGTCATCCATCACCTGCACGAGGACATCACCGCGGGCCACAGGACGGTTCATCAGCAGTTGTTCGACTTGGAATGTTGTCACCACGCCCGACACCGGTGCCCGGACTGTCATCCGTTCGAGCCGTTCCTCCAACGTCTTCAACTGATCCCGCAAGCCCTCGATTTCGACCATGGCTTCGGAGATCTTGCCCTGCAGCCGTGTGGCTTCCACCCGGTCGGCCATTTTTTCGGCGGTGTCATGTTGCGAAAGGAGCGTGTTGACCTGCTTCCGTTTCGTGTTGAATTCATTCCGGACACGGACATGTTCGGTCCGCATTTCGTTGTTGTGCAGCCGGAGAAGTACGTCTCCTTCTTTCACGCGGTCGCCGCTGTGAACCGCCAGTTCAGCCACATACCCATCCCACGGGGCAAAGACGTCGCGCTGCAACCGCGGCATTAACCGGCCGGTTCCTTCCACCCGGTAATCCCACGGGATGTAAATCATCGCCAACGTCAGGGCAACCAACGCGACCAGTGACAGCAAGGTGACGACATGGTGCTTCCGCAACCATTTCCACGCGACTCCCGCTGAACGCCACACCGGCAACAGAAAGATCGACTCATAATCCTGGGCAGTCTTCAGCGTCGCTCCGAGATGGTCGGTCACCAGATCGAGATGCGCCTGCAGTTCGGGCGTACATTCCATGTGCTCGAACTGTTCGACGATAATCGCACCGATGACTTCGTTGGCTTCCTTTTCCTTCGCCGCGCGGGACTTCGGCTCGTTCGGATTGGCGTCCGGCTTGGGTCCCTGTAACGGAACAATGACCAGGCATTGGGCACCGCCGACGTGGACGAGATCCGAGAGGGGATGTTCCAATTCCGGCGACATGTTGTCGAGCTCTTCCGGGACCCGCAACGGTGTGCCGGTTTGCATCACGAGCTTGGCCAAGTCTCCGAGCGCTTTCACCAACTGTGCACGGGGATGAATCTCCTGCTGACCGCTGACCGCGACAATCTTGGTTTTGCGGCCTCGTTTGATGGCGATACTGACCCGATCGGCAGCAAACAAGGTCCGGGCTTCGTTCGCCGCGACCTGAGCAATTTCCTTCACCCGGCTCTGACTCTGAATGTGCAGCAGCCATTTCATCACTGTCGGCCAATCGGGCTGTCGTGACGAGGAAAGTGGAGCCGCTGTTCCCCCAGGCGCGAGCAGTTCCGGAGTGGCTCCGAGTTTCACGGGAGGCGGGACCGGCGCAGCCAGCGCCGGGGTTGCCAGCGCGGCAGATGCATCCCAATCGAGCGCGCCGAATTGTTCCTGCGCGACTTGCACGGCCCGCGAGATTTCTTCGGGCTTCTTCCCCGGCGGCAAAAAGATTTCGACGATGCCGCCGAGTTCTTCCCCGCGCGCGATTGGCGAGAAAACGAAGGACCCGAGATCTTCTCCGGTGTCATTCTGCAAACGGATGAGCTGCGGTCGCCCTTCGCGCATCACCTGGCGAATTGACGCTTGCCGTTTCGCAAGAATCTGATCGGATGCGCTGGAATCGCTGGGGTTCCGCCCGGCAACCGCTTTGAGCAAAAGCTGATCGTTGTCCCGTTGCCAGAACGCGGCTCCGTATGCTCCCAGCGCACGGACCACACTCTGCAACAGGTCACCAGCGGCGGCCAAACTCGGTGCAGGAATCGACATGAAACATCTCTTCGGAAACAGAATTCAATATGGACTAGATTCGATTCTCGACAACCACGGCCGCTCAACTAATCCGCAAACGCCTACGAACGAACGGGATGACATTCCCCACGGCGAGAATCAACACGTTCTCCCGACACAAATAACGTAGCCGACTCCAGCAATCGACATCTCAGAACCTCTCTCTACAACAACGACAATTGCGTCTCTGATGCCGGCTTCAAAGACATCACTACAACCGGAAATTAAATGTCCGCTGGAAGGCCCGCCAGACCCACCGGGCGGCAGTCCGATTCGTCACCAGAAACCGGGCTTCCCCGCGCAATCCGGACTGCAATCCGGGGAATTCAGATTCGAGATCGACTTCGACTTTGTAGAGCGCATCCTGCACGCGCTCTTTGCCGTCATTCCCCGTCACTGTGGCCAATTGACCGCCGTGCTTGGTCGACAAATTTGGCGGCACTTCATCAAACTGGGCTGACGAAATGACACGAATGAATCCGGTGTAAGTCCGATCGCTGTGCTCATCGAATTTGAGATGCAACTCCATCGAGGGTCGGACATCACCCAAGTCCGCCTGATCGAGATAAATGAGAGCTTGCTGCTGCGGTCCCGGTGCGATGTCGAGCAGATGCGTCCGCTCTTCCAGAAAACAGTGGGCGTTCTTCTCATCCAACGGCGTTCCGGTCCAGTTTTCGAGATGGAGTTTGGCCTGCTCCATTTTCTGCCGGGGCGTTCGCGCCGGGGAAACGATCGTCCCGGCGCACGGGGCCGTCAACGTCAGCAACTTGAGATCGGCATCGATCTCGGCGATTTCGCGATCGACACTCGCCAGCGCTTCGCGCGCCACCGCCGCCGTCGCAGGGTCATCAATCGCCTCATAGAGGGCAATCTCCTGCTTCTGCACCTGGCGATCAACCAGCAATTGGCGGCGATGATCGTGCTTCACGGGGTCGGCCAACTCCGCCAAAACTTGCCCCGCCTCCACATGGTCGCCTGGTTTCACCAGCACTCGTACCAGATCACCCGCGGCCGCAGTGTGAACGTGGCGGACATCCCGCGGTTCGAGCATGAATGTCGCCGAGCGATACCACGGAATTGGGACAAAGAAAAACGCCGCTACCAATAGGAGACTCACCACAACCGACGTGGCGACTCGTTCCGGCCGCAGAGGTTGTGTCCGCGGCAATTTGGTCAATCGAAAGGCAGACATCACCGTTCCGATCAGAAAACTGGTCCCCGCCAGTGTGGCTAAAGTCGTACCGACACTTTGCAATCCATACGGTTTCATCGCCGTATGCAACATCAGCAGCATCCCTGCCATAACCGACCATCCATACACGGCCGAGGCCAACGCAAACACCACCAGCCACGGCTTCCCGGCCGTGGCCGAATTTTCTGATGCCACCAGTTCCGCCCCGAGAAACATCTTGGCGAACCACGCCTGCTGTGCCTGAGTCGCGAGTTGCCGGAGATTCGGAATCTCCCAGAAATCACTGAGCATGTAATAGCCGTCAAGCCGCATCAGCGGGTTGATGTTGAAGATCACGGTCGTCACCGCGCTGACAAAGAAAACATTCAGAGCAATCGCATTCACCGTGCCGTCATTCGTGAAGCACCAGACGAGAAAGGCCAACGATGCAAGAACGCTTTCGATAATCATTCCCGCGGCACCGATGAGAATGCGGTGCCATTTGTTGGGCAGCATCCACGAATCGGTCACGTCGCAGTACAACGTCGGAAAAAAGGCCAGCAACGTCACACCGATTTGATGGCATTCCGCGCCGTAATACCGGCACGACAAGCCGTGACCGATTTCGTGAAAGATCTTCGTCACTCCCATGACCACCCATAGGGCGAAGAGATTCTTCCAGCCAAAGAACTGCGACGCCGCCGGCAACCGCTTCCGCAATTCATCGGCTTCCATCGTTACCAGCAGGAGTGATGACAGAATGAGCAGCCCAGCCGCGATCATCGTCACCGGGTGAAACATCCACCGGGTGAACGGCAGCACCCATTGAAAGAAGCGGTCGGGGTCCACCCCCGGCAGCCGGATCGAAAGGAGATTGAAACACGCGGAGAGGACGCTCTTCCCCTGCTTTTCACGGTGTTGCTCGGCCCGTGCGGTCCCCTGGCCGGAACGATTGCTGACTGCGAGCCCTTCCTGATGCAGCCGGGAAATCAGCTCCTGAGTTTCTGCAACTGTGGGCCGAACTGTGGGGAACTTCCGCGTCAATTCCACACGAATGTCTTCCAACGACCGTTCGCCGTCGAGTTGCTGGAGGGCGTGATATTGCTCGGCCGGCAGCCGGTGGTACTTCAGCGCGACCGGGTCTTTGACGACGAAGTACCGTACCCCCTGGAAGTCCATCGGCTGCACCATCAGGTCGCGCCGCTGCACCAGCGGCACACGCCGATGCATCGACAGACGAAACGGTGCGGAAGCTTCCGAAATCATGCGGCTGGGACCAGACGAAAACGCTTGTGAGTGGGAATTTCGACTTCAAGTGAGCGGCACGGCGTTAGCCGCCGTTGCCTCGCAGAACGCCGGTGGCGAGCGCCGTGCCGCTCAGAACCATTACCGATCACTTACTTTGGATTTTGCGGGGGCGGAAACCGGAGTCGCGACCGGTATGGCTTTGGTGGGAATGATCGTCATCCGGGCAATCAGACCGGCGCGCAAGACGTTGTCGTGATTGACGACTTCCGCCGAGATTTTGACCTTTTCCGCGGTCGTCTCGACCACCACATCGACGAACGTCACCCGGCCTTCAAACACTAGTTTTTCTTCCGGCAGATCGTAGTTTTCGATGTCGAGTTGCACCTTCACCGGCATGCCTTGCGTGACCCGATACGAATCCGGGAGTTCCAACCAGCCGTCGACTCGGACACGTTCGGTGGAGGTCAATTCAATCACGGGATCGCCCTGCCGGACGGCTTCGCCCCGTTTTTTGTAGACCTTGGTCACGACGCCGCTGAAAGGAGCGGTAATCCCGTAAGCCTGCAATTCCGCCGAGGCCTGATCGCGTTCCAGCCGGTGGACCTGCAATTCGTGTTTCGCTTTCTCGATATCAAAGGATGCCAGTTCCGCGGCCAGTTTCAGGCGTTCGACTTCGATCAGCGGGACCGTGCGCGCCGTATCACGGTTGGCATCGACGGCCTGGCGGTATTCGTTCTGCGCGATGAGGTAAGCCTTTTCTTTGGCAGACACTTCCGCTGTGTACTCCGCCTTCTGCTGAGCGATCGCAAACTGGGCTTGAATCACGTCATCCCGAATCCGGGCCACTCGCTGGCGACCCGTGATCGGATCCCCTTCCCTGAGATTCATTTCGAACAGAACCCCCGCCCGATCGCTGGCCAGGGGAATCTGATCGATGATCTTCACCCGGCAGCCGGTGATCACAATCTCACCTTTGGCACTGGGTTCTGCGGCGTGGGCCGAAAACGCCACGGTGAACATCACGGACAATCCGATCCCTCGGAGAATTTGCTCACAGCACGGCCGCATCAGTCGACTCCTAAACCCTCGGGGAGAGTGCACTCCATCAATCGTGCCCTGTTTCCGCACAAAAGATCAACAGGGAATTGAAATCAACCAGGAAAATCGGGCAGTTCGCACCGCATCGCAGCGGCTGCCGCGGAGTGTTGCCGAAAGGCATCATCCCGCCGGTTGGCGAGGCAAACGAAGAACCGCAACCGATTTTTCCACGGGAAAGGACATTGCGTCGTTTCCCGCAGCTTCCGGCTCGGGGGAGATCTGCTACACTGCCACGCATCAATCATCTCGATTGCGAACCCGTCTCGACACGCTTCACATCAAAAGGGAATCCCGATGGATTTGCTCTCCCGTCGCGAATTTCAGCAGCAGACACTTGGGTCCCTGATGACATGGTCACTGCTCCAGACATTGTTCTCTGGCGATGCGTTTGCGGCCGAGGTGCAGCCCATCACGGCGAAATGGCTGTCCGAACTGAATACGATGAGTGTCGACCTGAAGGGGGAAAAATTCGGTCCGCTGGAATGGCAAAAACAGGTGGAAAAACTCTTTGGCCGGGTCGATCTGCCGGAACTGTTGAAATTCATCGACTTCGAAAAGCTGACGGCGAAGGCGAAGCTCAACGACCGGGGTGAAACCAGCCTGCGACCGACATTTCCGGAAGTCGACGGGCTACCCACCAAACTCGTGTTCGGCCATCAGGTCTTCGCCCTGAATCAAGACCGCTCGGTGGTGCCGCACGGCCACGACAACATGGCGACCGCGTTCCTGATTCTGAAAGGGGAATTCCACGGCCGACACTATGACCGGCTGGAAGACACCAAGACACACATGGTGATCAAACCCACGGTCGACGAAACTTTCGGCGTCGGGCAGTGCGCCACGATTTCCGATCTGAAAGACAACGTCCACTGGTTCACGGCAAAGTCCGACGGGGCTTACATCTTCAACATCCACGTGATGAGTGTGAAACCGGGCCGCACCGGTCGGGTGTATGTCGATCCCGCCGGGGAAAAACTCGCCGGTGGCAAAATCCGCGCGAAGAAGATCGATCACACCGAAGCCAACCGGTTGTACGGTTGATATTCCTTCGCCGTTTGCGGTTTCGCGCCCCCCGGAGATCGCTTCCCAGTGTCATCGGGATCACTGACAAACAGATTGCACGGGGCGCGAAACCGCCAAGCGAAGGATGAGAGCGTTACGGAGCGTTCGTCGGTTTGGGGAACGGACGTCTGGCGAGGGAGTTCGGGGGCGCATCGAGGACGCTGTAGACGTGGATTTCACCGCTGCTGCATCCTGAGACGAACACCGAACCGTCCGGTGAGACAGCGATTGCTCCCACGGGCTCCGGTTTGGGAACGCGATGCCCGAGACCCTCGCGCAGCAACCGGGGATTGGTTCGGAGTTGGGCGACATCGCCGCCGGCGCTGCCCACCGCCAACGCATCGGCGTTCGGCCCGATAAACTCCACCGCGCTGACATCTCCGATCACGAAGAACGAGGGCCGCTGCGACCGGTCTTCCACGTTGAAAAACAACAGTTCGTTGCTTGACCCACCGGCAGCCAGCATTTTTCCATCACGGCTGAACACCCCCCGCCGCATCTGCGCTTTCGGCCCCGGCAACGATGCCAGTTCCATTCGTGATTCGACTTGCCACAACTTGATCGTCCCCGGTTTCTGCCATTCCTTCCAACTGCCGGTGGTCGAGGCCAGCAGCGTACCCTCCGGCGAGAACCGTAGCGCGGTGATCGGTAGCTCCTGCTTCGGCAACCGGGCGATTTCCTTGCGGCCGGCGACATCCCACAGAGCGATTGTGCCGTCCCAACTTCCTGTGGCGAGGCGTGCCCCGTCGGCGGAAATCCCAATCGATGTTCCCTCGTTCTCAGCGGTCTTGATGTCGGCCGGGCGCTTCATCGTGGCGACGACTTTCGGCGGTTGCAGCGACCACAACTGCACGTCACCGGAGAATCCGATCGTGGCCAGGGTCTTGCCATCCCCCGAGAGCGCCCCGTCGGCAATGCCTTCACTCATATGGCCGCGCGTGATCGCCCCCGTTTGCAGATTCCACGCATGCACCGTGGCCTTCAGCGTACCGATGAGGATCTGCGACTGATCGGGGGTAAACGTGATGAACCGCACGCCATCGGCCAGATTGAGCTTCGCCAGCGGCTGGAGTTTGGGATACGTGCCGTTCCAGTAGTGGCCCGCGCGATCCTCACCGATCCGCATCAACCGCAGTCCTTCGGGGTTGAAGGTCAGCGCGAGCGGATCGCTGGTCGCCGGGAATTGCGACCCCGCAGCACCGGTGTCGGTCTTCCACAACCGAGTCAGCTTCTCCGGACCATCGGAAACCAGCCAGCCCCCCACCGGTGAGAACGCCAGCCGCGTTGGCGACGGCGTGAGTTCCGCCAGCACTTTCGAGGGGCTGTCCGATAATTGTGGCGACGCTTCACCATCCGCACCGAGTTTCAGGTCCCACAACCGCAGCGACTTGTCCTCACCGCTCGAGGCCAATTGATTGTGACTAGAAAATGTCAGGGCGATGATCGGTCTCTGATGCCCCGATAATGTGGCCGTCGGCGCCAGCTTTGCCGTGCGCAGGTCCCACAAACAGATTTTGCCCGATTTCCCCCCCGCGGCGAGCCAGCGCCCATCGGGACTGCACGCGACCGCCTGCAACGGTTCCTGCTGCGGCAGGCGCGTCGGTCCCGGTAAACCGCTGTGCGCGTCCCAATGCCGGACCGTACCATCTTCCGACACCGAGAAGATCGAGTCCCCATCGGCAGCGTAGGCGAGTTGTCGCACCTTGGCGGTATGGCCGCTGAGCGTGATCGGCTCATACCGGCTGAGTCCGGTTGCCCCCGGCAACGACGGTGCTTGACCATTCGCGGGAAACACTGCCGGACCGGCATCGATCAAATACAACTGCGGCCCTACCCCGGCCCCGGCGAGTTGATTGTTCTTCGGTGAGTACGCCAACATCGTTAGCGTTTCCGGGAGGTCACGCTGTTCCCCATAAGCATTGCCACTGTAAGCCCGACGAACCCGTACCGAATTGTCGGCGTGACTCGTCGCTAAACTGGCCCCGTTTGGTGACCATGCCGCGGCCGTGATGGGGATCGTGGTCTCCAGCAACCCGCTCTGCTCTTTCAAGTGAAAGAGTTCCTTGTCGGTCTGCAGGTCCCAGAATTTCGCCGTCCCTTCCATGCCGGCGGTCATCATCTTGCTGCCATCACGACTGTACTGCACGGCCCAGCTTTGCCCCGGATGGGCGGCGATCGTTTTGTTGAGCGAGCCGTCTTTCCAGTTCCAAAGTTTGAGTTGGCCATCCGTCGCCACGGACGCCAACTGCTCCCCATTCGGTGAAAAGGCCACACGGCCGACAGTCCACGCTTCCTTGTCGAGATGGGTCAGTGTCTGCACGATCGCACCATCGGCACGGGATCGCAGCTCCACTTTGCCGTTCCACAGCCCGACGGCGACCGTGGCTCCGTCCGGTGAGATCGCAAGATGTTCGACCTGGGCCGGCAGGTTGTCCCACGCGGATTTCATCGCTTTCTCGGCCAGATCCCAATGGAGCACGCGCTTGTCACGGCCGCCACTCAGCAATCGGGTCCCATCGGGCGCAAACGCCACCGTGTAGACGGCGTCGGTATGCCCTTCCAGTTTGGCCCGCAGCGGCAACCCGGCGGTCGCCATCTCCGGCGGAATGAGTTCCCACACGCCGACCGTCTTATCCAGCGACGCCGTGGCCAGCAGCTTGCTATCCGAAGAGAAAGCGAGGTCATTGACCGCGCTGGTGTGCGGTGCCCAGAACGCCACCGTGCGCATCGTGTTCAGTTCGAGGATCCACACTTCGTTCGTGAAGGATCCGGCCGCAAACCAGCGATTATCCGGCGAAAATGCGACCGTGCGGACACCCAACCCGAAGCGTCGCACCATGCGCCGGCTCGACTCAACCTTCTCTCCGGCATTGTCCCGACTGAAGATCAGCACGTCTCCCGGACGGTTCCAGTCATTCGTCCCGATCGCCACCCAGGCTTCATTGGGCGACATCGCCGCCGAGTAAAACATCGTCGGCAGGAGCGGGATGTTGACGGCGTTCTTGCCGAAGTTTTCCGCGTCTTCGGTGGGTCTCGGCGCTCCGCTCGTTTGTGACGGCGCGGGAAAAGCCAATGGTGGCTGAGCAACTACGTCGTTTGCAACCAACCCGATCAGCAGTCCGACGAGAGAGTGGCATCCAAATCGAAGACAACGGGGGAGCGCGCGCAGACCCATGTTGACCCTCTGTTTCGTGGAACGGCCCGGATTCAATTGTCGATGCGAACGGAATGAATTCTGCAAAGAAGGGACGTCACGTACAACAGACTCGAGGTTACTGCGAATGTGATCCGTGTGTGCCACTGGCTCCGCCAGTGTCTTCGATTTTGTTGTGATTGACGTAAGTCACACAGAAAGACACTGGCAGAGCCAGTGGCACACAAAAGCCGATAGCGATGGCGTGCGGAATCCTATCGCAACGGTTGAACCGGGCCTCACGTCAACCGCAAGCGGATGTACTTTTTCTTGCCGACTTTGAGCAGCAAGCCGTCCGTCACCGCGATGAGTTGATCATGCGCGGTGATCTTCGCCTGATCATCGCCAAAGGTTGCCCCGCCCTGTGCAATCACGCGGCGGGCCTCACTGGTCGTCGGGACCAGATTGGTGATCTTTAGGAGCTGCGCGGCCTGCAAACAGCCGCCCTGCAATGTGGAGGCAGCGATATCAACGGTCGGGATGTCCGCGGGGAGTTCGCCACCGGCGATTTCGCGCTGCCAACGTTCGGCGGCTTCCGTTCCCGATCCCGGCGGATGGTACTGATCAATGACCGTGGTTCCCAACCGCAGCTTGGCTTCTTTCGGATGGCCAGCCAGAATCTGTCCCACTTCTTCCAGCGGGATGTTCGTCAGCAACTCGAAGTACATCTGCATCACGCCGTCGGGGACCTGCATGAATTTCTTCATCATGTCGTACGGCGATTCACTGATGCCGATGTAGTTGCCGAGGCTCTTGCCCATTCGGCGGACACCGTCCAAGCCAACAAGAATCGGCGACATCACACCAATCTGCTGTGGCAGTGTGCCCTCTTTGTCCCGACGCGATTGCACTTCGGCGTTCATCCACCGTTCGGCGAGGGCACAGGTTGCCAGGTCCTTTTGCAGATCGCGGGCCAGCATGAAGCTGTAAAGCTGCTCGGTGCCGCCGAGTTCAATGTCCGCGCCGATGCAGACGGAATCGAACGCCTGCATCACCGGGTACAGGCACTCGTGTAGAAAGATCGGCGTCTGGCTGGCATACCGCTTGGCGAAGTCATCGCGGGTCAACAATTGGGCGACGGTGACCTGTCCGCACAACCGCAGGATGTCGGCGAAGGTCATCGCATAGAACCAGTCGCCGTTGCGATGGACTTCCGCTTTTGAGATGTCCACAACCTTGCTGACCTGCGCGAGGTAATCCCGCGCGTTGTTCTCCACATCGTCCGCGGTGAGTTTTTTCTTGCGGGCTTCATCCCGGCCGCTGGGATCGCCGACCATCGCGGTGGCGTTGCCGATGATGATCACCGCCTGGTGGCCGAGGTCCTGGAATTGTCGCATTTTCCGCATCGGCACGGTGTGGCCGAGGTGGACATCGA
Source organism: Planctomycetaceae bacterium (assembly GCA_041753475.1). Taxonomy (GTDB): domain Bacteria; phylum Planctomycetota; class Planctomycetia; order Planctomycetales; family Planctomycetaceae; genus DSVQ01. The sequence goes on from JBGSUN010000181.1 coordinate 141,589, forward strand.
TCCCCGTCGGATCAATCCCGTACTTCACCCGCAACGGCCGATTGAGCTTGCGGCTCAGCTCAAGCTTCGCCGCGAGTTCTTCTTCCGGAACGATCTTTTCAACGCCACGACGGAGGAGGGCGAGTTGGTCGGCAACGGGTGGAAACATGAGGGGTGGGTGGTGATTAGTGGGTAGTGGATAGGAAGTAACATTCGCTTGCGCTTTGCGGATCCCAACGCCCGCGCGCTATCCGGTCGCCTCTGCCGATCCGAGCGCGCTCAACAGCGCCAGCGCCAGATTCGCGGCGTTAAACAACCCATGCGCCGTCACCACCGCGAGGTAGCTCCGCCGGACATGGTAGAGGTATCCGAGAATCAGCGCGAGTGGGATCAGCGCGATGCCATCCCGCCAGCCGTGCACGAAGGCAAAGATGATCGCCGTCGTGATGATCGCTCCGCGGGCATGCCACTGTTCAGTCAGCCAGCCCTGCAACGTGACTCGAAAGACAAGTTCTTCGGACAACGGGGCAATCACAGCGGTGATGAAGAACATCATCAGCAGGGGAACTTCCTCGGGAGCATTGGCGACCATCTGCAAAAAGGGATGTTGCGTTTCCCGATGACGGAAGAAGATGGTGGCCGCCAGCAATGCAAATGTGGGGATCACCGCAGCCAGAAACGCCTGCTGTCCCCATGCGAATTGCGTGGGCCAGTCGTCGGCGGTGATGCCCACGTCGTCCGGACGCAATTTCCCGGAAGCAAAGAGCAGCAACCCCAAGCCGACGAAGACGGCACATCCCATGATCATGCTGATAATGAGTGGTGTCGTATTAAACGTTGGTGGGCTGCTCGGCATCTTCGCTTTGGTGTCAACGTTCTCAGCGGATTCGGTGACCGCTGGGGCGACTTCAACGGATTTGGTGAGCGCGATCACTTCCGCCCTGGTTTGATCCAAGACCATGAAAGCAACCCAGAACAGCGCCGCGAAAATCGCCATCGGCGGCCACGGCGTCCGGGTGACCGTCCCGGTTTCCGACTCGATCATCGGTTGCGTTTCGATCACTTCGGCCGCGGATTCCGCGACCTCGGGATCGACCGGCACGCTTGCCGGACCGCCGAACTGTTCCGGGCGCAGCCCCCAGCGCAGCCACGATAACCCGCTGGCGGTTAACAAGGCGGAAAACAGCACACCGGCCAAAAACCTCGCATCAAACATGGCACCGACCGTACCCGATTTGGCGGCAAAACGGTATCCTAGCTGGCTTGGTTGCAACGGACGGACCCGTTCTGAAGAGAAGTGCAAAATGCAAAGTGAAAAATGAAATGTGCAAAGTGAGGAGGAGATCTTCTTCCGCCTTTCCATTTTGCACTTTGCATTTTTCACTGCTCGCTTTGCACTGCATTGTTCCCGCAAAACCTCGGCGGGATGCGTCCCCCCATTTGAAGAATGATGGCAAAGATCGATGGCGGTTCCTCCTGGCAATGTGCTCGAACGAATCATGGACCACAAGCGCGGCGAGGTGGCGCAAGCCCGCGCGCGTTGTCCGGTGGAAACGCTGACGGAACTGGCACAACAAGCGCCGCCGGTGCGGGATTTCGTGGCGGCACTACGGGCCGCGCCGTGGATGGGGTTGATTGCCGAGGTGAAAAAAGCGTCGCCCTCCGCGGGTGTGATCAAGTCCGATTTCGATCCGGTCGGGATCGCCACGCAGTATCAAGCCGCGGGGGCGCACTGTCTGAGCGTGCTGACCGACGAGCATTTCTTTCAGGGACACCTCGACTATCTGAAGGCGATCCGTCAAACCGCGACCGTGCCCCTGCTGCGGAAAGATTTTTTTCTCGACCGCTATCAGGTGTTGGAAGCCCGGGCTGCGGGAGCGGACTGTATTCTGCTGATCGCGGAGTGTCTCTCCGACTGCGAGTTGCGGGACCTCTATTTCTATGCGTCGGAATTGGGCATGGAGTGCCTGATCGAAATCTATGACCCGGAGAACCTCGACCGCGTGCTGAAACTTGAACCGCCGCTGGTGGGGATTAACAACCGGGATCTGCGTTCGTTCGAGGTCAGCCTCGATCAGACCACCCAGCTTGCCGATCGTGTGCCACCGGAAACGTTGCTGGTCAGCGAGAGCGGCATCAAAACCCGGGCCGATGTGGAGCGTCTGAAAGCCCACGGCGTCGGAGCGATTCTCGTCGGAGAAACACTGATGCGGGCGGGGAACATCGCTGGTGCGGTGCGGGATTTGGTTGCCGCGCCGTAAAATCCGTCAACGCGATAGAATCTGTAACCCGAATTGAGGCATGCAGTTCCGCCAATTCCACGCAGATCTCGCGAAAAATGCATTGCATTTTCTCGTCGCGAACATACGATTGTTTCATACGAACGTTTGAATCAATCGGGGCGACGTCATGGTCGACGATACCAAACAACGGCTGATTAATGCCGCCGGCGAGATGTTCGCCGAAAAAGGCTACGAAGCCGCCAGCATCCGGGACATTTGCCAGCGGGCGGAAGCCAACCTCGCCGCGGTGAACTATCACTTCGTGGAGAAGCGGCAGTTGTACGTCGCCGCGGTTCGGCACGCCCAATGCTGCCGTCAGGAAGACGTTCCCTTCCCCGAATGGCCTGCGGAGATGCCTGCCGTGGATCGACTCCGCGCCTTCGTCGAAACGATGTTCGCGCGGATGCTGGCCGGTGACCGACCGCGCTGGCATCTCGAAATCATGCTGCGGGAACTGGCCCGGCCGACCGAAGCCTGTGCCGCCGTGGTGGAGGATTACATTCGCCCGATGGCGGACACCCTTCGCGGCATCCTGCGCGACCTGTTGCCGGACGATATGAGCGAAGAACAACGCTGGATGATCGGCTTCAGCGTGGTCGGACAGATCCTGTTCTATTACGTCCATCAACCGATCATTCGCTTGTTGATGCAGAATGTACAGACCACAGAGATGCCACTGGATCAGTTGGCGAACCACGTGACGCGGTTCACGCTGGCGGCCATTGGTGCCGGTCCGGCAGTGGTCCGTCCGGTGCCCACCGCAACCGGGAGCGCATTATGAACTGGATCGCCTGGAAAATGTTGACGGGTGATCGCGCGAAATACTTCGGCACCGTCTTTGGCGTTGCATTTGGCGTCTTGCTGATCTCGCAACAGACGTCGATCTTCGTCAGCCTGATGCGCCGCACTGCGCACGCCATAATTGATGTGCGGGATGCATCCGTGTGGGTGATGGATCCGAATCAGCAGAACGCGGATGAAATCAAGCCGCTTTCGGATAGCGACTTGAACCGGGTCCGCGGTGTCGACGGCGTGGCCTGGGCCGTGCGGTACTTCAAAAGCCTGGCCCGCGCGAAGATTGAATCCGGTTACTTCCGGCAAGTCATTTTGCTCGGACTGGACGACCAAACCCTGGTCGGCGCCCCGGTAAAAATGCTGGAAGGTTCTCTCGCGAACCTGCGACGGCCGGATGCGATCATCGTTGATAAAGCCGGCTACGAATATTTGTGGGGACAGGAACCGATCCGGCTCGGTCGCACGCTGGAAATGAATGACCGTCGCGCGGTCCTCGTCGGCATCTGTGAGGCGACCGCCCCGTTTCAAACGTTCCCCGTGGTCTACACGCGGTACTCACAAGCCGTGCAGTTTGTTCCCGGGGAGCGGAAAGTGATGTCGTTTGTTCTCACACAACCGCAAGCCGGAATGACCGACAAAGCACTCGCCGCTCGCATCCATGAGAAGACCGGACTCATGGCCCAAACCCGCACCGAGTTCATGTGGTTCGTCATCGGTTACTACATGCGAAACACCGGCATTCCGGTGAACTTCGGCATTACGATTGCCCTCGGCTTCATCGTCGGCACTGCCATCGCCGGGCAGACGTTTTATCTCTTCACGCTGGAGAACCTGAAACAGTTCGGGGCGCTCAAAGCCATGGGAGTCAGCGATCTGAAAATCACCGGAATGGTGCTTTTACAGGCCACGATTGTGGGCGTAATTGGTTACGGGTTGGGCATCGGCATGACAGCGATCTTCTTTGAATCGACGGGAGGCATCACCGCCCTTGCTGGGTTCTACATGCCGTGGCAAGTCGCCGTACTGGCCGCGGTCGCCGTCGCCTTCATCATCGTGTTGGCCAGCTTTCTCAGTCTGCGAAAAGTCTTGATGCTGGAACCGGCGGTGGTGTTTCGTGGTTAGTCAGTGGTCAGTGGTCAGTGGTCAGTGGGAAAGTTCTGAAGGACGATCATGGTAAGTCAAGTGCATCTCGCCACTGACAACGGACCTCTGACAACGGACAAAATCGCCATCTCCTGTACCGGTGTCATCAAGGACTTCGGTGATGGTGATACGAAGGTGCGCGCGCTCTATGGAATCGATGTCGATATCAACTCCAGCGAACTGACGCTGCTCATCGGTCCCAGCGGCTGCGGCAAGACAACGTTGATTTCGATCATCGCGGGGTTGCTCAATCCAACTGAGGGAGAAATTAACCTCTTCGGCACGCCGCAATCGGAACTCCGAGGGCGAAAACTCGTGCAGTTTCGCGCGGAAAACGTCGGGTTTATCTTCCAGCAATACAATCTGTTGCCAGCGCTCACGGCGACCGAAAACGTCGCAGTCCCGTTGCTTATTCAAGGCTGGAAACGCCCGGACGCATTGAAAGTCGCGCGGGAAACCCTCGCCGCGGTTGATCTCGAATCGCGGGCCGACCAGTTCCCTTCGCAACTCTCCGGCGGACAACAGCAACGCGTGGCGATTGCCCGGGCGCTGGTTCATCAACCACGGTTACTGGTCTGTGATGAACCGACGGCGGCGCTCGATGGAAAGTCTGGACAGACCGTAATGGAACTGATCAAGAAAGTCGCTGTGGAACCGGGTCGTGCGGTGATTGTTGTGACGCACGATCAGCGTGTGTTTCGTTATGGAGATCGGATCATCGAAATGGCCGATGGGCGCGTGGTGCGTGTGGCCGAGAATGCCGCAGAAATCGCCCATTTTGCAGAACAGGTGCCCGCATGAGTCGTAACCTAATCCTGCCGGCGATTGCCGTGGTTGCGTTTTCCTTCATGACGTGGCATCTGGCCAAGTCGCATCAGCCGGTGCCCGACGTGGCCCCGCCGGTTTTGCCGAGCCGTAATCCTTACACCGACACCATTGCCGGGGCCGGGTTGGTCGAACCGTGCTCCGAGAATATCCGTGTCGCGGCGATCGTGCCGGGAATTGTGACCGCGGTCCATGTTCATGTCGGGCAGGTCGTGGGAAAAGGGGACGTGCTCTTCCAACTCGATGATCGTCAGCGGCGGGCCGATGTTGCCGTGCAACAGGCCGCGGTCGCCGAAGCCCAGGCGACGCTGCATCGAGTCCGCAACGCCCCTCGCACGGAAGACATCCCGCCGAGTGAAGCGCGTGTGGCCAAGGCGCGGGCGGAGTTGAAGGCGATGCAGGATCAGATGGACCGGACCGAAGAATTGGTCGCCAAGAAGATTCGCAACGACGAAGATCTGGTCCAAAGTCAGCAGGCTTTTCTCGCCGCCAAGGCCACATTGGTACAAACCGAAGCCGAGGACGCACGGCTCAAAGCCGGTTCGTGGAAAGAAGACATCGCCGTGAATGAGGCTCAGTTGGAACGTGCCCGCGCGCTGTTACAGCAAGCCGAAATCGAAGTGGAACGTCTGCAGGTTCGAGCCCCCATCCGCGGAACGATTCTGAAAGTGGATGTCCGCCCCGGTGAGTACGTCGGCACTCCGCCCGGGCAGACGCTGCTGGTCCTGGGCGATATCGAACAACTCCATGTGCGTGTGGACATCGACGAACAGGACTTGCCGCGATTTCGGCAGGGATTGACGGGCACCGGGTATGTCCGGGGTGATGCGAACACGCCGATCGAACTGCAATTCGTGCGGGTCGATCCCTTCGCCGAGCCGAAGAAATCGCTGACCAATGCCGGGAACGAACGGGTCGACACGCGCGTGCTGCAGGTGATCTACGCGCTGCAATCGCCGCCGTCGACGTTGTATGTCGGGCAGCAGTTGGATGTGTTCCTGAATGCAGCGCCGATGGAGAGATAGCTTCAAGCATCCCAGGGATGGCAATCCCTGGGCTTCAGGGGGCACTCGATTGCATCGCGCGAGGATTTCTGGTTTGTTGCTCTCCGGCAGAGTATCGAACATCCCGGGAGTTTCATCATGTGCGCGCGGCTGGTGCTTCTTGGTGTCTGTTTTCTCATCCATCCGTCGGTGGGACTCCCGGCTGAGAAGCCGAATGTGTTGCTCATCTGCGTGGATGATTTGAAGCCCGCGCTCGGATGTTACGGCGATGCGCGGGCTCAGTCTCCCCACATCGACCGGCTGGCAGCACGGTCGGTGTTGTTTGAGCGGGCCTATTGCAACCAGGCGGTCTGCTCACCATCTCGAAACGCCCTGCTCACCGGACTGCGACCGCAAACGCTGGGGATTTACGACCTCGCCACGAACTTCCGCAAGTCCCGTCCTGATGCGGTCACACTGCCACAGCATTTCAAGAATCACGGCTGGCGAACCGAAGCTCTCGGCAAAATCTTTCATGTTGGCCATGGCAATACGGAAGACCCGGTCTCATGGAGCGTGCCCCACTGGAAGGCCAACGTCATTTCGTATGCACTGCCAGAAAGCAAGGCGAAAGCGGGCCTCACCCGGGAAGAGGCGTTGTTCGACAATCAACCGGCCAAAGATCTTCCCAAGGGAGCGGCTTACGAAGCGGCCGATGTCCCCGACAACACGTATCCCGATGGCGCGTTGGCCGAGGAAGCGATTCAGCGTCTCCGGGCCGCGAAAGACCGCGGCGGTCCCTTCTTCATCGCCACGGGATTCGTGAAACCCCATCTGCCATTTGTCGCCCCGAAGAAATACTGGGACCGTTACTCACGTGACGATTTTTCCCTTGCAGCCGTACAGACACCGCCGAGCGGCGCCCCGTCCTATGCCCCGCAGTTCGGTGGAGAATTACGGCAGTACAAAGGCGTCCCCGACAACGGACCGATTCCCGATGATCTCCAGCGAACACTCATCCACGGTTACCACGCGGCGATGAGTTTCATGGATGCGCAGGTTGGCCGGCTTCTCGATGAACTCGATGCGCTGGGATTGCGCCAGAACACCATCGTGGTTCTCTGGGGCGATCATGGCTGGCATCTCGGCGATCACGGGATCTGGTGCAAACACACCAACTACGAACAGGCCACCCGCATTCCGCTTCTTGTGTCGCTGCCGGGGCAATCTTCCGGCCGGAAAACCAACGCGCTGACGGAAACCGTCGACATCTATCCCACGCTGTGCGAACTCACGGGGATTCCCGCTCCGGAAGGACTTGACGGGCGCAGTTTCGTGCCGACGCTGCGTGATCCGCAAACGCCCACAAAAGATCACGTAATTCATGTCTATCCCCGCAGCGCTCCCAATGTGGGCCCGGTGATCGGCCGCGCGATCCGCACGGAGCGTTACCGCCTGGTGGAATGGAAGAAGATCGGCGCCGCCGCGGAAACGGCCGAACTCGAACTGTACGACTACCAGACCGATCCACTCGAAACAGAGAATCTCGCGGCCAAGCAACCGGACTTTGTGAAATCATTGCGGAAGATGTTATCCCGGCATCCCGAAGCGAAGCCGCCGATCAGCAACACACCCAAACCAGCGGTGAAACCGAAGACGGACCGGAATGCCCTGTTCGAGAAAAAGGACACGAACAAAGACGGGAAACTGACGCGGGAAGAGTTCCTCGCTAGTCAACCCGATCCGGACGAAGCCCCAAAGCGATTTCCGCGGTTCGACGCCGACAATGACGGTGTCCTCTCCCGCGAGGAATTCGTCGGCCAAGGAAAGACGCCTTAACTGTCTGTGGATTTACTCCGACTCGTGTGCCACGGCCGTGTCGGCCGTGTGAATTTGCAGGGCGTTTTGCCACTTTGCACGGCCGACACGGCCGTGGCACACAATCAATCCACAGGCTGTTCACCCTCACACCGTCAACCAATGTCGGTTCACAATGGTACGGGCGATTCCGTGGGGTGGATGAGATACACCGCCAGACGGCGGCCGCGGAATGCCATCGGCTCGACGACGGAATCGACTTGCCATCCGGTACCGACATCGGCGCGAAAGCGCAACCCGCTGCGGCTCCAATCGAACAAGACGATGCGGGACTGCGGGTTGCCGGCTTCCGCCACCAATGTCGCCGTGATTTGCGGATCCCAACCGGTTGACTGTGAAAACTTGGCTTCCGGCCAGAGGGATCGCACCAGATAGATCCACGGCACCAAGTCACGCCGGTCGTTGGCGATGACTGACGTTTGTGTAATGCCATCGCTGGTGGCCATTCGCTGACGAATCGTTTCCCACTGCGTATGGTCGAATTCGTGCTTTGTCAGGGGCACAATCGCGCAGGCCGCATGCCCCAAGGCTGTGGCCACCGCGGCAACCAGTACCCAGGCGCGAATCTCCGCTTCCGACCACGTGGCACGCACCCGCCGTAATCCTAAAGCGAGTGGTGCGCTGGCCAGCAAGAGCAGCAACATCGACCCGCCCATCACCATCGCGACGCTCAACTGATGCGTGAATTGCCACCCAACGGCCGCCAAAGTGGCGGCAATCGCCGCAGCCAACCCGAGTCGCGACGTTTCCCGTCGCAGCGCTCGATCCAGTCCCTGGGCGGCGAGTAACGTCGCTGGAAGACAAAAAAACGCATCCCAATTCCGCAAGGCCTCGGGTGTCCCATTGAGGGCATACCATGTTGCTCGCCCTGCCAGGCCAACGACGTTCCAGATCAACAACCACTGACACCAGCGGCGAAATCGCGTCTCGGTCCCATGAAGGCTAATTCGGACCGCAGACCAGGCTCCCAAGCACCACCATCCAAGTAACAAGCCCGGATCGGTCAACCAATCGGTCCAGTCTTGTACTCCGTACGCTCCGGCTTCCCACCTGGGGAAGGAGGGATTGAATCCCAACCAGTCCGGAATGAAAGACAAGCCCAAGGCCTGAACCATCATGGCGGGCCACCACGCCGCGATGGCAGCTCCCGTCGCCCCCATCAGCAGAATGCCGCGCAGCGCCGATCGTTCGCCAACGGGGGCTTCCGCTTCATTCGACGTGATTCGGGCCGTCAGACAGGCCAGCAACAAAACCACGAAGAGCGCGATTGCCATCATCCCCCCGGCGAGGAGTGCTAGCCCACAGGCAATTCCTCCTGCCAGCAGACGGAATGAGACCGCTCCCAGATCCTGCTCCAGATGCCCCCAGAATCCCCAGGCGGAAGCAATCAGCAAGAACAAGGTCAGCGCCGTGGGTGCCCCCGTCGCTGCCAGCGGGGCAATCTGGGGATGCAGAGCGAAGAGAGTCGTCACGATCAGCGCAGCCCGCTCCCCGATTGCCTCACGGCACCATTGCCACAAGAGCGCAGTCGCACCCATCAAGCTGAGACTCGAAACCAGGACCGGAGCCAACGCACTTCCTGCCGGAAACCAATTCAACACGACGGCGGTCAGCCATGAGACCAACGGCGGCGCAGCGCGCAAATCACTTTCGGCCCACTGCGAACCGGGTTCCAGCCATTCTTCCAATTGGTGTGTGTGCTGGACGGCGAGCGCCCGTAATGCCCACGGTGCGGAAGCTGAATCCAGCGTTGACCATGCTGCAAACCAGATCGGTGGAAGCACACAAAAGAGCAGCACCACCGGTCGAAACGCCGCGGTGCGCCGCAAAACCATCGCAGCATCGCGCGGCGGCTGGACCGCCAACCGCATCAGTTGCGCGTCGTCAACCACCAGCGTCATCCGCCGCTCCCGCGATTCCAATCCACTCGTGCTGAACTCACTACCGAGCATAGCGTCACAGGGGAGTGCTCCCAAGCCCACTGCCAGATTGATGTTGGCAACTGGTGCTCTGGGTCGCGCATGGCGATCCAGCCGCTCGAAGTCGCGGAAGACCTCTCGCCGCGCAATCGGAGTATTCGCACTTCTTGACAAATCCGCTGCAATCGTTGACATCGCGCTAATCAACTTAATCGCTACAAACCCACCAAGCCGCTCTCTCTGACCGGCGATCGCCGCGCGCATTCACCTTTGCTGGAACCAGTTACGACGAAAGTCCGGTTGTAGCGATTATGTCGATCAATCCATTGGCACCGGATATGCAACCTGAAGGAATTGTCCGGTTGTAGCGATTCTATCCAGCACGCAGGTTTTACCGGCGTCGAGACTCATCGCAGACCAGACAACCCGTGGCAGGAAGCGATGTTGCCTGCCAGGGCCAAACGCTGTGTACGAGCGCGTGGGACGACCTGAGAGACCGTCTCCCCGCTGAGGTGCGAACAACGCCGCTGGTGTGTGGACACCGCCGGCGTTGTGCCAGGGAGCGTTGCGGCTCGAGGGGCTCACCCCCTTCGAGCCGTTCGCTCGCTCCCTTTCCTGACGCCCCAATTCCTGACGACCGTCTGCACTGTGGACGGCAGTTGATCGAAAGGCCGTGATGACAATGAGTGTGCTGCGAAGTTTATGGCGTGATGAATGTGGACTCGTTTTGTCCGCCGAGCTGGTGATTATTCTGACCGTCGTGGTCATCGGGCTGATTACCGGACTGGCCTGTGTCCAACAAGCGGTTGTGGGCGAGTTACAGGACATCAGTGGAGCGTTTCGCGGGCTCAATCAGTCTTACGGCTTCACCGGTTTTCGGGGTTGCCAGAAGATCTGGGGGCGGACCAGTTGGACCGCAGGTTCCACGTTTTATGACCGCAACAGTGGCTGTCTGAATGGCAACTGCTCGGTCGGCGTTGGTTCAGAAATCATTGGTGGACCGGTTGTCGCGCCAGCTCCCCTGATTCAACACCCCACGCCGCGCGTCGAAACCACGATCCCCTGCCCCACCTGTCCGCCGACACCAGTTCCTACGACACCAGGGCCAGTGCCGACCGATCCCAGTTGCCAAGCCTGTCAGCCACTCCTAGGCCCCGTGGTTCCGGTCCCCGCCCCCGAGATTCCCCAAGGGCCGGTCCCGCAATCGCTGCCGCAGTTGTAATCACGGCTGGGTCAATGTTGCGAACTTGTGATGCAAAGTCGTCTCCACAACGAACGGGGACGGGAATCACGCTGATAATCGACTGAAACACGATTAGCGCTTTCAGAATACGAAATCGAGGTCCTTGTTCATTCGGTTGAACAAGGACCTCGTTGCATTGGGAATTCTCGCTATATCCGGCGCAACCGGAACTTCAGCAACTAACCCATTTATCTTAAATAACATACGGCGATTTCCCCGCAATCCGTCTCTCGGTGAGCGGGGTTCGCGTGCGCCAGTGGCATTGATTCTGCGGCTTAGAGCAATGCTGCCGGAGTGGGGGCATTGATCGCCACGCCGATAGCAACCCGCTTGGACTCCTGCTGACCGTTGCAGTTGTCTGAGTTCCTCGGGAGCGACCGTGGCCGCGGTCGCTCTTTTCTGCGATTCCGCTCGGACGGCCATCCGAGAGATTGCAGCCGATCGTCCGGCATCGGCCATGAAGCCGCGCAGCATTGGCTGCACTCGCCCATCAGACGGGATCCTCCACAGATCTCGTGTCCTGAAATCGAGCGGCTTTCCCGGACAGTTTTTTAACGGTCTGTACCTCAGCGAAGTCTCTCAGTCTACAAGAAGGTTGAATGTCTCATGTTGCATAAACTGTTCTCAGATGAAAACGGTGCTGTGATCTCAGCCGAGCTCGTGCTCGTGCTGACGATTCTGGTGCTGGGTGTGATCGTCGGCCTCAGTGAAGTGGCTGTGGCCGTCAATACCGAGTTGAACGACATCTCGAACGCCATCGGTGCGCTCGATCAGTCGTACTTCTTCACCGGGTTCAAGAAGACTTCGGATGCCAAGGTGACGGCGGGATATGCCGGCTCACGGTTCACGGACTTCCACGATGACTGTGACAAGAATCTGACCTGCGATCTGGTCTGCGGTCCGCCGCTGCTCGACACTTGCGGTTGATCGACCGGAGTGCTGGAACGATTTCCGACATCTCTCTGGCAATATGACTCGTCTGCCCCCGTTGGGAGCATCCGCTCCCAACGGGGGTTTTTCGTTGAGTGACTGTGCGCTTCTGAACTCTCTCTGTTCGATCCCCAGCGATTAAAGACGTCAGATCCGCTGCATTCCGTTAGTTCGGCACAATCTGTGCGATCCTCAGAATGGGAATTCACTCAGGAGGGAATGCACTGAAAATCGATTGTCGCAACCCATGACGATCACATCAGTTGTGACACCTCTTCTCAGTCTGCACCGCGCGCAGGGCTGTTTCGCTTGGTAGACAATCTGTTGCAAGAGCACAACAGGCTTGGCAGCCGTGTTGCGGGAATGCAACATCGCCACACCCTCGTCAAAGATCTAAGAACAACTACTAAGACGATCCCGCCTGAGGGGCATGCGTCGCCGTAACAACTTCGGAGTCGGCGAGTTCCGCACCTCCGCCGCCTGTGTTGCCAACATGCCACACGGCTGTTTCCGATTCGCCCCCTCTGTGCATGGCACGCACTTCGCGATCTCTTTGACCGATTCAGTCGGGCGCTCCTGGCATGGTCCGGATCGGACCGGTCCCTCGGATCATCCGTGCATTCGATCGTCACCTCTTCCACCACTAAGAATTCCAGCGGGATTGACCGGGACCTGTGAGAGGGTCTCGGGCCTTGAAGCGATTCGAGGTTCGCCAGCGATCCCGCTGGACTGAGATTTTACGCCAGGATCGGTCACGACCTTGGCGGAGTTACGACATTCCTGCGCAGGGATTCGTCCGTGAGCGACGGCCATCAATCACGGGCACCGTAGGGCGGCAACGCCCCGCGGATCGGATGTGGGCCTGTAAGGTGCATGCCCACATCCAAACATCGTCGGCGGAAACAGTCCACCGCGATGACACAGTTTCAGTTCAGTTTACAGAGGGATTCAGAACATGCTGCGGAAATTGTTCCGTGACGAATGCGGAGCGGTCATCTCGGCCGAACTCGCGCTCGTCCTCACCATCCTCGTTCTTGGCGTCATTGTTGGTCTCAGCGAAGTGGCCGTTGCGGTCAACACCGAGCTGAACGACATCTCGAATGCAATCGGGGCGCTCGACCAGTCGTACTTCTTCACCGGTTTCAAGAAGACCGTTGACGGCAAGATCACCAGCGGCTACGCCGGATCGCGCTGGACTGATGCTCACGACGACTGCGACAAGAACCCGAGCTGCGACCTGGTCTGCGGCCCGCCGCTCCTCGACACCTGCGGTTGATCGCTTTCGCGGCGGTCGATCACTGATGGACTGCCGCGACAGATCGACGTCGATACCCGACTCCGGAGTGAGAACCTTCTGTTCTCGCTCCGGAGTTTTTTCGTTTGATGGTACCGGGGATGTCCGAGAACGTGCTGATGTATCCGGGAGCGGATGCGCGTTTGATGCCGGCGTGTTGTCATTCCTCAACACCACTGTTGCTCTTTCGCAACATTCGTCGGACACTGCGACCAGCGATCAACGAACGACGGCAACGGCAAGTCCGGTCATGCCATTGTGTTGCAGCGATGCAACCGCATGTTGCCGCTTCTTGATGTTGTTTCATCGAGAAAACGCCCGGCTTTACACAGCGTCATGAGGCCTGTGCGCTTCGTCGAATTCGTGTGAGTCGATCCGGCGCTCGTCGAACCAGCGCAACCTGCGGCATGATCTCTGTTTAGCCCGGTGACACGCGCAACAGTTGAGTTCATTCGCCGACACTGCGGTACACGGTCTGCGTTCTCTGGCTGCCGTGACATCCGCGATGTGGTGCCTGGTGGCTGGCCAGCGCTGAGCACCCTCGTGGTCCGTCTGATCGTGGTCGAATCGCTCTTTGGGGAGCAATCGGCACACTGCATATGGAGCACGGCATCCGTGGTGACGACCGTCTGGCGACGATCGCGCACGCTGTCCGGTGGGACGCTCCCCGTCGACTCACTCTCACACTGAGGATTAACGCATGAATCTGTTGCTGGCCCTGCGAAATGATGAATCGGGTGTCGTAATTTCCGCTGAACTTGTGCTGGTTCTGACGGTGGCTGTACTCGCGATGGTGGTCGGATTAAGCGAAGTCGCTGTCGCCGTGAATACCGAACTGAATGACCTCTCGAATGCCTTTGGTGCGCTGGATCAATCGTACTTCTTCAGCGGTTTTCATGCCGTGGACTGTGGCAAAGTGAAGAGTGCCGTCGCCGGCAGTTGCTATCGCGATCAGGTTGACGATTGCGACACCAACGGCAGTTGCGACTTGGTCTGCGGAGCGAATTCCGCTCACGGAGAAAAGAACTGGTAAGGCTTCACGTTCGCCAAGGCCCCCACTAAAAACAAAACAGCCCGGTCTCCTCAGAGACCGGGCTGTTTCTCTTCTGGGCAATCCAAGAACAGGAGCGGGCTTTTCACGACTCAAGATGCCATGCCAGTGATCCTACTGCGTCTTCACGAGCGCAATCTGGGCAGCTAGTACCGCCGCTCCGAAGACATGTAGCAGCGCGATCAGGAAGCCAACACCAATCAACGTCTGCGAGCCATCGTCCTTGCTGGCTTTACGCCGCAGCAGCTTCGTGGCCACGGTGCCACAGATCCATGTCCAGTGAAACATCACATGGACCACGATTCCCACCGCGAAAACGCAGAATGTTGCGAAGAGTGAATCGAGCCAGTCCGCTGCGCTCAAACCCCAGATTTTTGCTGACGTGGTGCCACGCGGGAAGACGATCGCCAAGACGGTCAACATCCACGCTTGCAGCAGAAAGAGGACCAGCAGCAGCACATCAAGCCAGAAGTTGATCAGCGTTTTGTGTCGCGACCAGAACGTGGACCGCGACACCGGCTCGGTTATCCAGGTCGGCTCCGTTGACGGGGTTGTCTCAGTTGGGGAACTCATCGCTGCTCAGGAAGATCAGAGGACGGACAAGAGGATCGACTCCACACGCCATGCTGTCACGGAATTGACGGTGAAGCTGTGACGGACGTCTTGCAGAACGGACAACGTTCGGCGGGAGGTTTCTCGGTCGCGGAGAGAAACGAGACTCCACGCCCGATGGTCAACGCCCCGGTGACGACGACCGACCACGCGGCCATTTTCCACAAGCGCTGACGTATGGTGACATTCAGCAGCATCGCACCGAGACCGGTGAGGACCATCAGCGGCACGGTTCCGGCTCCAAAGATGATCATCGTGAACATCCCTTGTAGCAAGTCTCCCGAGCTTGCTGCCAACGAAACGAAGGCATAAACCAGCCCGCATGGCAACAACCCGGTGAAGACCCCCGCGCAAAAAGCATTCCGCAACGCAGGATGTTTCAGCAGCGTCGAGAACAGCGAACCGAACAAACATCCGGCATGCGCGGCAGTCCCATTGCGACGACCGAGCAGTCCCGTGGCCTGGCATCCTTCCCAGAGCAGAAAGAGCCCGGCCACCAAACTCAATACCGCGGGAACGTTGATAAATGCCGGCACCTTTTCAACCAGTGTCCGTCCCGAGAACCCGGCAATCCCACCAAGTGTGGCGTAACTCACGATGCGCCCCGCGCTAAAGACCAGTTGCCCAATGAGGTTCTGTCGCAACGTCGCGCGGTGCATACCGATCATCATGGCGAACCCGCCGCACATCCCCACGCAATGGGATGAGCCAAGCACACCGCCGAGTGCGATCAATCCCCATTGCCACATCATGAGGCGACCTCCGGTGTGGGAGATGTCGCATCCCGTTGCGCATCGGTCCATGCCGTGTCTGACGATGATGTGGACGCATCACCGGACTCCCGGAGCCGCAACGAATTCCCCAAGACCATTAAACTGCTGACCACCATCAGTACCGCCGCAACTGCGGGGTGCAACCATCCGGCGGCGGCGATGATGACACCAATGCTGTTGTAACCAAACGACCAGCCGAGATTCTGACGAATGGTGGACACGGTCCGCCGTGAAAGGAGAATCGTCCACGGCACCAACCGGAGGTCATTCGGCAGCAGACAGACGTCGGCGGAATCACGCGTCACATCGGCCCCGCAGCCCATGGCAATGCCGACATCTGCCGCGGCGAGCGCCGGGGCATCATTCAAGCCATCGCCCACCATGGCCACATGGCCAAACTGCTCGTGGGCTTGCCGAATCGCGGCGAGTTTTTGTTCGGGGAGCAGTTCGGCAACGACTGGCAACCGGAGGTGCTTTTGCCAGAACAACCCGCGCTCACGTCGATCACCGGTCAGAACCGCGAGGTCCAGTTTCAGTCGGCGACATTCTTCCAACGCGGCGTGAGCTTCGTCTCGCGCCGCTTCCTCCACGATGTATGCTCCGCGGATCCGGTGTTGCCACCCGATCAGCACGGAGGTGCGATGGCTATCCGTGGCCTTTGCAAGTGCGGTGATGAATTGCGGTCCGGCGACCAATCCGCATTCGCTCATGAAAGCCTGTGAACCGAACGAAATGGCCCCCACCTCCGGCCGTTGCATCTGTAATCCGCGGCCCGGAACAGTGAGCACTTCAGGAACGTCCACAACTTTTGTGGCCTCGTCGAGATAGCGGTGAATCGCGGCGGAATAGATATGGGTGGACCCGGCGGTCAGCGCGACCGTCAGGCTTTCAATCTCAGTCCGTTCGGCGTCATCCTCACAAACCAGTCCGACAATTTGCGGTGCGCCGGTGGTCAAGGTGCCGGTCTTATCCCAACGGATCGCACGGACTTCGGCGAGCCGCTCGAGCGCTTCACCACTGCGAAAGACCACGCCGCGCTTCGCCGCTGTGGCCAGCGCAGCCCAGATTGCCAACGGTGTCGCCAATGCCAGGGCGCAAGGACACGCGATGAGCACGACCGAGAGGGCTGTCAGCACGCCGGTTTCCCAATCCGACTGCCAGCCGTGAACGAGCAATGTCACCAGCGAAACGATGGCGATAATCGGAAAAAACCACTGTGCCCAGCGATCCGCCAGAATCTGAAAACGGCCCTTGCGCAGGCGTGCAGTTCGAACGGCTTCAACCAGGCGGCCTAGTGCGCCCGCGGACGCCGGGGCGGTCACGTCCAGCAGCAGATCGCCTTCCAGATTGAGGCTGCCCCCAAGGACATGATCACCAGGCTGCTTCTCAACAGGGACGCTTTCCCCGGTGAAAAACTGCTCGTCGACGACACCACGTCCCTGTCGCACCCGGCCATCGACAGCGATTCGCTCCCCCGGCAACACGCGCACCGTTTGCCCCACGGCAACAAGCTCCCGCGAGACCATCGTCGTGATACCGAAGGCGTCCACGCAACGGACCTGATCGGGAATCAGCTGTTCGAGTTCATCCAGCGCTGCGGACGCCTGTAACCGCCCGGTGGCTTCCAACCACCGACCGAGAGTGACCAGCACGAGAATCACGCAGGCCACTTCGAAGTAAACATGACCAGTACCGCGAACCGTCGACACGACCGAGAATAGAAAGGCCGCCACGACACCTGTCAGCAGCAACAGATCGGTCGACAAGGAACCGCGCCGCAGTTGCTCGACGGCATTCGTTGTTAACGGTCGCCCCAACAGCAACAGCACTGGAGCGGTAAAAAGCAACCCACCCCAACGGAGAAAGTCGCCCAGACTCGTTTCAAATGGCGATTGCGGAGTGGCGGCATAGCTCCACAGGGCCATCGTCATCATCACGACGTTCATCGTGCAGAAGACTGAGAGTCCGAGCGCGGTTGCCATCCACCGCATTTCACCGCGATCACCGGTTTCCCCGGTCACCGCCGCCGCAAATCGGCAGCCGAAGCAGCAGTAAACCTCTTCTTCCGGTACCGGTGGTGGCCCCGCCACCGGCAGGCTGCAATAGTGGCAGGCCGTCGACACACTTTCCGGCGGCAAGGAGCGAGGTGGGTTCACGGGGGTGTCAACAATTCCGTTTGGATCGCAGGCAGAAAATACTTGATCACATAACCCGCTGCGAAGATCCAGAACAGCAACCAGATCAGCCGCACATACCACGGGATCACACTGCTGACATAGGTATGGTATTGCAGTTCTTTATCGGCCGAACCCGGCGGAGGCGTCGTCATTTCCTAGTCCTTGCAGTCGCGTGTTACACCGAAGAGGCCGAACGCTGATCGAGCCGTTGTTCATTCTCGAACATGACCCGGCTGGGTTCATCGAGATCATGAAATGCGCCGCGGGTGGCACTCCACATCAACAGGCAGAAAAAACCGGCCGTGGCCATGAGGTAATTGACGATCGGCGTCGCGGCGAAGGCCCCTTCTTCATCACCCTGCATCACCAGCACCAAGTCCAGAAACTTGTTGCCAAAGCCTAGAATCGTCGGGATCAGCACGATGGCGGCGAAGAGGTATGTCAACCAGTGCGTACGGTGGGAATGAGACGTCGACATGATGCAACCAGTTCAAAAAAGAGCATTCTACTCAGCCGCTTCGACCGACTTGATGGTGACTTCGGCATAGTCTTCGTAGTACGGATAGCTGTCGAGCCATGAACCGAGCCATTGGACGTAGGTCATCAGCGCCAACCCCTTGACGTTGGGTTGATCGGGAGCACCATCAAACAACCACGGGTATTGCGGCATCGGTGACTCGGGCGAGAGCATGTCCGGCTTGTAGAAGTGGACGGCGTGCCAATCGTTCGATCGTCGGCCCCCTTCACGGCTGAGGTCCGGACCGACCCGGCGAGTGCCGAACATCACCGGGCGTTGCAGGCGGTTCTGATATTCCCATGACTTGGAGACCGGGCCCCAGCGGCGATCTTCATTCGACACCGGCCGCACAAACTGACTGTGGCAGTGCCAGCACCCTTCACCGATGTAAACCTTACGGCCCACTTCCAGCGCTTTCGCACAGTTGTCGTCGTACCAGGCGGCCGCTTGTTGCGCGTCTTCCGGCGGCTTGCCATAAGCCTTTTCAAAGGCTTCGGGGAATCTCTGCGCGAGATCTTCGAACTGGTACCGTACGTTCCCGTTGACCACTTCCTTGATCGATTTCTCGGGAAGATGGCGGTACATCAAGATCGGCACCACGGCGTTACCGAGGAACGCCAAGGCAAAGAATCCGACGCCGGCGATCAGCAGAATGCCGGACTTCTTTTCGAACATGGGACACGATCCTTACGGGGACAGATTCTGTTCAATAACAGCCCAGGGACGGCATTGCCCGGGCGTCAAGCGGGGGTTACAGACTCCGCAGCACCGCCTCACGGCGTGATTTCACCCACGTCATGGAGAAATTCGTGATGAACAGCAACTGGGCGGCGAACATCACCAATCCTGCGACAATGCGGACGGCCCAGAATGGAATCGAAACCTGAACCGAGGCTTCCCATGGTTGCAGTGCGGCCCACGACCACCCCTGGAACAAGCCGCAGAGGATGAGATCGCCCGCCATCACAATCAAGCCGCCGGCGGAAGCCCAATAGTGCCAGTAACACCATTCCATGCTGTACCATTCGGTCTTGAGAATGCGTGGAATCAGGTATGTCATCACTCCGAGAATCCAGAGGCTGAACACACCGAACATGACCATGTGAGCGTGACCCACGACCCAGTCGGTGAAGTGAATCAAGGCCTGGAACGTCAGTGTGGTTTGCAAAGCACACTGCAAGCAGGTCAGGAAGTAGAACGCAATGCCGGTATAGAAATACCGCAACGGCAGATTGCGAATCACTTCACCACCGGTGCCTCGTAAAGTCCCGACGAAGTTAATAATGACCGTCACGACGACCAGTTCGAGAGCGATCGTCGATAACACGGCCCCGTATTGCAGAAACATCGGAATCGGCGTGTAAAGGAAGTGGTGAATCCCCTGCAGCGGGTAAAAGAACGCCAAGCCCCAGAAGCCAACCAGTGACAGCCCGTGACTCCACATCGGACGCTTCAGCAGAATCGGCACGAAGTAGTACATCATCCCCCAACCGAGGGGCGTCACGAACAAACCCACCAGGTCGTGAATGAACAACCCACCGACGGCCCCGGCACTCGAACCGCAGACGAAGTATTCGGGAACAAAGTTCCCCATGGCATAGGTCAAAAACGTCCAGACCAACATCGCGAGGAAATACCACAGCGTCACATACATCGGCCCCTTCACCTGTAGAATCGGGGCGCCGAAATTGATGGCCACCAACAGCAATCCGGCTTGGGCCAGCGGATCGATCCACACGGGCGTTTCGCCCCATTCCAACCCCTGGGCCTCACCCAGCAGAATTCCAATTGCTGTGGCAAGAACAACAAACTGCCACGCCCCGAAGATGGCATACGAGAGCGGCCGCCAAAGTACTGGCCGTAATGTGAGCCGGGGAATCACCCAATGCATGATTCCGAGGAAGCCGTTCGCAATGAATCCGTACGCGATGGCATTGGTGTGTACCATCCGCCAGCGACCGGGGGAGAACAGCTCAATCACCGGCAAAGGATTGTGTCGGAGAAGTTGTAAACCCACGAGCAGACCGCCGAGCATCGAAACGGTCATGAAAGTCAGCGCGGCGACGAAGTACCACAGCACCAGCCGCTCTTCCACGAGATCTTCGTGTTTAGGGAGCTCGGCGTCAGTCACCATCTGCGACGAAGTCATTTTCGTTCCATGCACTGAATGAAATCCGGACGTTTCTCGGTCTCGCCTGACTCTGCACCACGGCCGCATCGGCCGTGCGATTGGGCAAGCGGTTTCTCACACGGGCACGGCTCACGGAACCGTGACACACCTGACTTTTGATCCGTTGTTATCCGCGGGTCGGTTGCTGATAGGCCTGAAATTTTCCAAGAGGATAGGCCAGCGCCAGCGTCCACCCGAAAATGAGATGCGTCATCACGGCCACCCACGTCGGCAGGATTGCGGGGTCGGTGATCCAATTCCCGCCGATGAGCGCGGGCTGTAACCACGACAGCAATCCGTAAAAGTTGATTAACCAGAGCACGAGAGACAACCCCGTGGCGACGACCAATCGCATCGCCACAGTTGACCCTTCGGTCAATCGGACCAGCACCACAAAGAATGGAATGCCGAGCAGCATGCCAGTTCCGAGGTACAGGCAGCAGCCGATGGCGAGCATCACGCCGTCGGGAATCGCGTACACATCGGTCTGCTGCGTGGCCAGTTCCAACGCCTTGGCCCCCAGCGGGAACGTGAGGTACACCCGAATCAATTCCAGCGGACTTTTCCCGGCGATGGGAGCGCCGATGACATTGACCAGCAGGCTGGTCATGGCGCCGAACATTCCCAGCAGAAAACCGGACGTGGCGTAGTATTCGGTGTAAAAGCCCTTGGGTGGCCATTGACCGACGGTTTCTTCCGCTTCAATCTCACCCTCAAGCTGCTGCACCCGCGCCAGCAGTTCGGAGAGCTCCTGTTGTTTGCGTTCGTCAACGGTCATTGCCGGTCATTCCCTGGGGAGCGCGTTCGACGTCATGGACGGACAACGGTGGCGCGGTTCAATCACTGTTCGGCGGGTGCATCGGCAGCCGGGGCCAGATAGGGCTTGATTGGTCCCGGCGGCGGAATTTCCTTTTCACGTCGACGGCTGGAAACGTGCAGCACATACGCCACCAGGTCCCAGATCGTGTCGGGTTCACTTTGCAACGCTTGAGCAAAACTCGGCATGGGTGTGCCGTTGATGCCCGAGTAAATGCGGCGGTAGATGTCGACGGGGCGCGGCCCGCCATGCAACATGCCCGATGTGAGATCGGCAGCGCGAGTCGGCTGTCCCCAGGCATCGTTGCCACGGTTATCGCGCGTCTGTCCGCGGCCGTCTTCGCCGTGGCACTTGGAACAGCCTTTGGTGAGGAAGGCCTGCTTGCCCCGGGCCACATGATCCGAGGTGAACTTCGGCTGCAAGGTGAAGGGCCGGACTTCCGCCGCATCGGCGTCCGCCCAGCGACGGAGCACCGTCGGGACGAGGTCATCCTTCACCATCTCGACATCGACTTCTTCTTCGGAATCCGCGGTATCGACCAGCAACTGTTCGAGTTCACCACGGCGCGACAACGTGATGACATAGTCCACCACCGCCTGAATATCACGCTCCGGCAGCAGGCTGAAATTCGGCATGGACGTCCCGCGGGCCCCCAGCTTGACCGTGCGTACCAAATCTTCCCGCAGCGGTCGTGAGCCATACGGCGTGGACGTGAACTTGAACAATCCGCGGCGATAGTCCCGCGGCTTGGGATACATATACTTTCCGGCGGGGCCGTTGCCATCGCCGCTGACGCCGTGACATTGTTCACAGCGTTCCTGATAGACAGCCTGACCGCGAACAAGATCGACCGGGGTCGCATCGCTCTCGGCGAGGGCTTTTGGTTCGGCAAATGTGCCGGTGTATTTCACCAGCTCCGTCTTCACCGCAGCCTGAAGTTCCTCCGACAACTCCCCAAGCTTGGGAGCATTCAGAAACTGCGGTGGCTCGGCGCGATGGCAACCGGCCAGCCCCAAGACCAGACACGCAATCCAAACTGTGTCGCGCGGCATTCGACAATTCACTCGCTGGCTCCCACCGATGGGTGCACGGGTCTCGGGGCAATCCCCCATTCACCGTGTGATGACGCTCTCTTGCAACGCGGATGCCGAAACACAGAGATTCACTCACGGTTGCAATACTGCCGCGTTTTCCACGCAATTCTGGGACAACGGCATGTTCTCCGGGTGCGTCATTCACGGTGTCATCCGGCGCGGTGCCTCAATTTCAGAGGAGTGAACTCACCGGAAATTTGCCAACTGGCAAAAATGTGACCAACGGTGCCCCCTGCCCCAACCTTCCCAGTGGCCGACTTTGATGCGTTCTGATATAAGTTCAGCACATCGAATGTCCTGTCTATCCTCGATCTGAGTGACCACCATGCTGCGGTATCTTGTGGGATTGCTGTTCGTGCTGGGGATGTCTGTGGGACGCGCGGACGCGCAAAGCGTCTTCCCAGGTGCCGAGTGGGAGGTCGCGACACCCGCCAGTCAGGGAATGGACGCCGCGGGGCTGGAGAAAGCCAAAGCGTGGCTGGAGTCGCACAACAGCAAGTCAGGTGTCGTGATTCGACACGGCCGCATCGTTGCCGAGTGGTACTTCAGCGGTGCGACACCTCAGACGAAGTTCGCCGCGTATTCCACAAGCAAATCGCTGTCCAGCATGGCGACGGGCTTGGCGATCGCCGATGGGAAACTCGCGCTGGATCACACGGTCGGAAAATACCTTGCGGACGCCAATCCGGAAAGCAAACGCGCCGTTACGGTGAAGCAGTTGCTCAGCATGACGTCCGGTGTCCATAACGATTCCGGCATCGGCATGCGCGAGGACCTCTTCAGCTATGCCCTCAAATCCGCAGGGATGGACCATGAACCCGGCGCGAAATGGGACTACAACAACACCGGTCTCGCACTCCTCAGCCCGGTCTTTCACAAGGCGACGGGAAAGCAGATTGACGAAGTCCTCAAAGAACGTGTTTTTCTGCCCATCGGCATGACTTCCGACGATTGGACCTGGGAACATCGCGAAGGGTACGCGCTGCCCTACTCCGGTTGCCATACCACCGCTCGTTCCCTTAGCCGGATCGGATTGATGGTGCTGCATCACGGCGAATGGAACGGCAAGCCGATTGTTCCTGCGGCATGGCTGAAGGAATCAATCGGTGCCTCACAGGATCTGAATCCGTCGTACGGCTACCTGTGGTGGAACAACACGACCGGCAAATGGCCCAAGGTCCCGAAGGACGCCTACGCGGCACTGGGGAAGTGGGACAACAACATTTTCATCGCACCGAGTCTCGATCTGGTGGTGATCCGACAATCGGACCTCGCCCCGGCAAAGGGCCATCAGATCGCCGAGTACTACCAGTTGGTTTGTGATGCGGTGATGAAGCCGTAACAAAGTTCGTGTGCCACGGCCGTGTCGGCCGTGCAAATTTGGCAGAACGCTCTACACCGACGCACGGCCGACACGGCCGTGGCACACAAGAGGCCGAACAACGCTGTTAATCAGGTTGATTCCCATCGCACAGGAATAATCCATGCAGGCTCAACAATCGCCGACCTCATCCCTTTCCCGTCGCCACCTGTTGCAGATGGCGGGCATGGGCGCCTTGCCGCTGGGATTGCCGGGCATGGTCTCGGCGGCGGTGGATGAGAAGCGCGGGCTCGGTCGCGGGGCGGCACCGAAGTCGTGCATCTACATCATTCTGTGTGGCGGACCGAGCCAGCTCGATACCTGGGATTTGAAGCCAAACGCGCCGGACACCATCCGCGGGCCGTATCAACCGATTGCGTCCAAAGTCCCCGGCATGCAGATCAGCGAACTGCATCCGCGGATGTCGCAGTTGACGCAGCACTTCACGCTCATTCGCTCAATGACACATGTCGGCAATATCAGCAACCATTTCGACGCCATGCATCACTGCCTCAGCGGCCAGGCGGAAGCCCCCGCGGATGCTCCGTACATGGGATCGATCCTTGCCAAAGTCCGGCCGAGTGAACGAACGATTGCTCCGTATGTCTGGCTCATCAAATGTGTCGGGGACCCGGTCTTTTGTGCACCGAACATCGGCACCGGCGGACATCTCGGAGCCGCGAACAGTCCGTTGTTTGTTGGCTCGGCGGCGAATCATCCCGCCATGCCCACATTCCAGCCGCCGGATGAATTGCAGTCAGCCGTCGTGGCGAACCGCCTGGAAGACCGTCGCAAACTGCTCGATGTGATCAGCCCCACCGTAAGTGCGACGGCGGCTCAACGCTCCACCAAGGACTGGCAGGACATTCATCGCCGCGCGTTTGAATTGACGAGCGGTTCAGAAGCGCGCGAACCCTTTCAGTTGGACAAGGAACCAACGGCCGTGCGCGAGCGGTATGGCATGCATCCGCTGGGACAGAATCTGCTGCTCGCGCGGCGGCTTGTCGAATCGGGAGTCGGCTTCGTTACCGTCAATGGCTGGACCGGCGCGTCACCCGATGGCGGCGGCGGGGCACCAAGTTCCAGTTGGGACATGCACGGCGGCGAAATGGGCATGGGGAGCGCGTTCGGCAGCGGTTCCTACGGCATGGGCTGGTGCCTGCCGAAGCTCGATGAAGCCTTGTCGGCGCTCATCACCGATCTCCACGACCGCGGCATGCTGGAGAGCACGATGGTCGTCGTCACCGGTGAGTTTGGGCGCACTCCGAACATCAACGCCCCTGGCATGAACCCCGGCCGACAACATTGGCCGACGTGCTTCTCGACGATTCTCGCGGGTGGCGGCATCCGTGGCGGCGCGGTGTATGGCGAATCGGACAAGCACGCCGCTTATGTGAAAGACCGCCCGGTCCGTCCGCAGGATCTCGGTGCTACGATCTTCCATTCACTCGGCATTCCGCTCCACACACGCCTGGGCCGTGACGGTTTCACCCGTCCGCTCTCCACGGGCGAACCGCTGATGGAATTGTTTGGGTGATCTTTCAAAACGAAGCCCGGCATCTCTGGCACTGCCGGGCTTCTGCAGCAACTTGGCTTCGAGGGTTACGAACAACCGCATTGAAATCGTGTTATTTCTTGTGGGCCTTGTGGCACTCGCCGCACGACTTCGTCACGGTCTGAAACGCCGCTTGGGCCGCCATGTAGTCCTTGGCTTCAATCTTCGCGAGAAGCTCCGCGCTGCCATCCTTAAGGGTCTTTGTTGCGCCAGCCCAGACCGCGTCCGGACAACGACCGTCATCCATCAGCACGTAACCCGCTTCGTTGAGCAGCGCGGCCTTGGTGGCGAGGTCTTCCCAGGCCTTGTCATCCGCCGGTGCCGCTTTCAAAGCGTCCCCCAAACCCGCGCAGTACGGTTTCACAAGACCGCTCATTAACCGTTTGGTTGTTGCCGCCCGAGTCTTTCCCTTGGTGATTTGCGCCTGCAGCGCCATCGATGTCCCGGTAACGAAAATGACCGCCAGCAACGCACACGCCAACTTTTTCATGAGCTTGCATCCTTAAAGGGGCTTCCGGACACGATCGATCAACCATGACCGATCCATCAAAGCGGGAGTATATGACTGCCATGACGGAGTTCAACCAGCATCAAGCGTCCTCGGTGACGATTTCAATTAACTCATTATTTGAACGACAATTTGTAGAAAGCCTCGGCATGGAAGGTGCTCCAATAAAGTCTGCGTCACTTTCCGATCCTGATATGATCGGTTTCGGTTTGCGCTCTCGATTCCCGGAGACCGACTCATGAGCAACCTCGAAAGTCCGCCGGAAGTGGTTGTTGCCGCGTGTGACTCTCGTTTGGCGGTCTTCGCGCGGATGACGGACCCTCATGTCCTGGCTGAGATGTTGTGCACGGTCCTCGGAGAGCGGCCGCTCGATGCGATCATTGTCGCCCGGCATACTCCCGGCATATTGCCCAATGCGATGACGGCAGCACAGGCGGACCGGCTCGTTGAGCTTCTCCGGGGGCTCGGAGTCCATGCCGCCCGCGTTGCCGGACAGGATCTACCAGACATGGTCCAGCCCACGGTGATCCATCACGCGCGCTGCCGGGAGGTCGGCTGGGAACTTGTTGACCTGTATGGAACACCGATGGAAGTCGTGCCGTGGTCACAGGTCACCGTGATCGCGGTGGGCGCGGTTCCGGGAGATGTGGTCCATCGCTACGCTGAACAAGGCCGGCCATCCATTTTGTCGGCCGCTCCCATGCCGGAAACTGGCAGCGTCCATCGCGCCGATACTGCCGCTTACGAGCTCTGGGTCTTACGACGTTCACCAACAACGGCGTACCGGATCGATCATCGCCGGTTCAATTATGAGGCGCTTGACGATGCAAAGACGGAATCAGCGACGGCTAACTTTGAGCACATGGTCAAGACGCTGGTGGAACACGCCACCGCAGCCCGGCGGACACCATCGACCCATGCGTTTCTCGCGCATGACCTCCGTTCCAAGTACGACTTTGTCTCCAGCGGGGATCTGCAACAGCAGGCCTTACTGCACTGGGTGATCGGCTTGGACTCGCAGGACGCAAGCGTGGGACACTGATCGCCAGACGCGACACGGCTATTCCGTCAACCGTACGGTACGATCGAGACTGATGCCGAGTGCCGCAAGCTTAGTGCGCAGCGTGGAGCGCGAAATACCGAGAATCGCTGCCGCGCGGCTGATGTTGCCTTCGACCTGATGCAGCAAGTCGGTCAACAAGGTCCGTTCGATGCGCAGCACTACGTCGTCGTAAAGGCTTTCCGTGCCGGTGCGAATCTGCTGGTGAATGAAGCCGATCAGTTCCGCATCCAGGCGATTGCCCGCGGAGGGACGATCCGCGTCGGCAATGAGTTCCACGACGTTGGGGGAACGCCGTTCACGAATCTTGGCGGGCAGAAACTCCGGCAGGATCACCGGACCCGTCGCTTCCACCACGGCATGCTTCAACGCACTTTGCAGCTCACGAATGTTGCCTGGCCATGAATATGCCGCCAGAAGGTCGAGCGCGGCCGGGGAAATCTGATTGGCTTCCTTGCCGATTTCCCGTGAGTACCGGTGGAGAAAATGATGCACCAGTAACGGCAAATCGCCCGGCCGTTCCCGCAGCGGCGGCAGATGAATGGCGTACACGTTCAGTCGATAGTACAGATCACTGCGAAACGTCCCGTGCTCCAGCATCTCCGTGAGATTACGGTTTGTGGCGGCAATGAGACGGACATTGGTACGGACGGTTTCACTCCCGCCGACGCGCTCAAACTGCTGATCCTGAAGCACCCGCAGCACCTTGGTCTGCGTGAGCGGCGTCATGTCACCGATTTCATCGAGAAACAGTGTTCCCCCATCGCATTGCTCGAACTTCCCGATCCGTCGTCGCTCTGCTCCGGTGAAGGAGCCTTTCTCATGACCAAACAGCTCACTTTCGAGGAGTTGTTCCGGAATCGCGGCACAATTGATCGCCAGGAATGGACGATCGGCGCGGCGACTGTACTGGTAAATCGCCCGGGCGACGACTTCTTTTCCGGTGCCGCTTTCCCCGAGAATCAAGACGATTACATCGAGTCCGGCCACACGACCGATCTGCCGGTAGACTTCCTGCATGGCGGGACATTGCCCAACGAGCAAATCGCCTTCGTTATTATCAGCGCTATCATCGCGCGCGATCGACGCCGGCCGACGCGCCATCCGGGATGTTTCCAGAGCCCGATCAATGACGATCTGCAAGGCATCCAGATCAAGCGGTTTCAGCAGATATTCAAAGGCTCCCCGGCGCATCGCTTCGATCGCCGTTCCAGACGTGCCGGAACCGGTCATCACAATGATTGGTACACGGGCATCGACACTATGCAGCTCATGCAGCAGTTCCAGCCCGGACGCATCCGGCAACCGCACGTCAATCACCGCAACATCGACATCCTGCTCTCGGAATTGGGCCAACCCGTCCGCGGCGGACTTCACACCGGTTACCGTCAATTCAGGCGAAGCAAAAGCATAATGAAAGCATTTGAGAATCAGGTCGTCATCATCGACAACGAGCAGCTTTGGCATGGAACCCGCTCTGGAAGTCACGCCTCAAGAACATGCAGGCCCCACAGCCCACTTCGCCTCATGATACTCAATTAGGCGTCAAAACGCAGGCTGGGGAAATCGAACTCTCACAGTCCATTGCAGGATTCGATTCCGTGTGCCACGGCCGTCTCGGCCGTGCGAATTTTCAGAGCGGGTCGTGCCTTCGCGCGGCCGAGACGGCCGCGGCACATCGCAAATCCACCGACTGTGAGGGCCTTGCCGATTACAAAATGGGTCATGAACACTTCGACAGAATCCGTTACGCGGCTTATGGGGAGACCGTCGTCAAGACTGCCACCAAGGTGCTCTGGAGCTGCTCGTCGGAATAAGGTTTCGGGAGGAATGCAGACGCGCCCTGTTGCAGGGCTTCCTGTTCTCTCTGTGCCGTCCGCAAACCGCTGCTCGCAATGACCGGCAATTCCGGAGCGATCCGCCGCAACACAGACAGAGTCTGTAAACCATCCATACCGGGCATCATCATATCCAGCAGCACAGCAGCAAATTCGTGCCGGTGTTCGGTGACTCGTGCAATGGCGGCAGCCCCTTCTTTGGCCGTGACAACTCGGTACCCCATGGCCTCCAACGCCGCCGCAGTCGTTGTCAAGATTGTCTGCTCATCGTCCACGAGCAGTATCCAACGTCCACTGCCTCCGCCACCATCGCCGGCCGCGGGGATCGCACTCGGAACCATGGTCTGCGTGACGACTGCAGGAAGATAGATCGCGAACTTCGAGCCGATACCCGGCTCACTATAGACCATGATGAAGCCGCCATGACTCTTCACAATTCCTTGAACTGTCGCAAGTCCCAGTCCGGTTCCTTTGCCGAAATCCTTTGTCGTAAAGAACGGATCAAAGATTCGATCCAGCATCTCCGCCGGAATCCCGCAACCAGTATCAGCCACGGTCAAGACAACATACGGTCCAGGATGGGCGTCAGGATGCAATTGCTGGGCGGTGCCGTTGAGATGCAACGCCGCGGCTTCGATCGTTAACTGTCCACCGTCCGGCATGGCGTCCCGGGCGTTGATGCACAGATTCATCAACACTTGCGATAACTCCGTCGTATCGCCCCACACTGGCGGCAGATTCACTTCCGTGCACACGTCCAGACGAACGGATTTGGTAAACGTGTGCTCCAACAGTTTGCGGGTTTCCGTGATGAGGTCCTGTATCACCACCGGTTGTCGATCCCCCCGCACTCCCCCGGCAAACGCCAGCAGTTGCTGAATCAGCGCCGCCCCCCGCTCGGCACTGGCCAGGATCGTTTCCAGCAACTCCTGACGATTGCCCAGCGTTCGACCCGTCGAGAGCAATTTGCTGCCCATCATGATCGGCGTCAGCACGTTGTTGAGATCATGCGCGATGCCTCCCGCCAATGTTCCGATCGCTTCCAGTCGCTGACTGCGGCGCTCGGCCCGTTCCCGCTTGCGGCGATCGGTAATATTGATATCGAGGCACAAAAACCCGCGAACCTGCTCGGATTCGTTCCTGAGTTCGGTCCGGCGGTGTTCGACCAGAATCAATTTTCCGGCTCGATTGGCCTTCGTCAGTTCACCCGACCAGGCATGGGTTTCTCGTGTGGAATGATCGATTTCCTGAAGCAGCGCCGGATCACCCCGGTAGAGCAATTCCACTGCGTGCTGTCCAATCGCTTCCTTGGCCGTCCAACCAAACAACCGTTCGGCCGCACGGTTCCAGTAGGTAATGCGCCCCTGCACATCAATCACGCTGACAGCATCGGAGACTTGGTCCAGCATTTGTGATTGTTCTTGAATCTGCTGCCGATGCCGGACCGCTTCGGTCACATCGCGGACAATGGCCGAATAGATACGGCCCCCCAGCCCCACGGTCTGCGAAATTGATGCCTCGATCGGAAATTCCTCGCCGGACTTCCGTCGCGCAAACACGGTCCGCTGGGCTCCCATCCTCCGCGTCTGCACAACCCCCTGCCCAAATTGTTCGATCTGGCGCTGATGATGCTGATGAAAACGCCCAGGAATGAGCCGATCGATCGTCTGGCCCAGGACTTCCACTGCTAAATAGCCAAAGATTTGCTCGGCGGCGGTGTTGAAGAGAATGATCTGCTGCGACTCATTGATGGAGATGATCCCATCCATCGCCGTATTAATGATGCTCTGCAGATCGAGGGCACTCTGCATGGAATTCTGTGAAGTCATCTCCGCTCCCTCCGCCATGAGATGTCTACCCTGACTCTGGTTCGTGGGAAGGGACGCAGCCGTGCCACTTCGGCGCGGTAGTCACAGCCACCATCGACAACATCATCGCGAACTGACACGTTAGCACCTTCAGGCGATGGCGGAAATCGACCACGTGGCTAAAAACCTCCCACCATCATCGCTGACCGTCTGGCGTGGCAGCTCTGTGGTACCGGCTCCCCGCATCACGACACGGCATTTTTACCGTGCGGTATCCGACTTGCGACACCATTCGGAGATGCAGGGCTATCCAATCCAGTTGGGGGCACTGCTCCCCAGTGTCGGTCGAGATCTTTCGGAAAACAGGAGTACGTGATGAAACCCACGGTCGATTGGATTCTGGTTGCTGATCGGAGCCGGGCGCGCATTGTCCATGCCTTGCCGGGAGGAATGACGCCGTGGCCGATCCTGGCCAGCTTCATTCATGTCGAAAGCCGCATGTCCGGGCTGCAATTGAAAAGTGATGCCCCGGGACGTGTCTCACTCCCGGGCGGAGTACGATCCGCTGTTGAACCGCATGAGGACGCCACGCATGTGGAAGCCCGGCGATTCGCAACGCAGCTTGCCGAGATTCTCGATCGGGATCGACAAGGAGGCCGTTTCGACCGCTTGATCGTTATCGCCGCGCCGATGTTCCTCGGCGTTCTCCGATCGGTCTGGCCCGATCCCTTGCGGAAGCAGATCGTGCATGAAGAAAATCTCGACCTGGTGGGTCTCGATGAACCGGAATTGCAGAACCGTCTGGCCGAACTGATGGCGAAAGTCAAGTAAACCGATCAAACACTGACGGGAGGTTGGCATGTCATTTCCCGATGCGGCGCTGCAAAGTGAGTTTCTTCGCGGCATCCCGCCGCAGGTGTGTGCGCAACTCAAGGCCTTGGGCCAAGTGCGAGCGTTTCCCCCCGGATGCGTGATTTTTGCCGAGGGAGCAATCCACACCGATTTTCATCTGATCACGGAAGGCCATGTTCGATTGGACATGCTGGTTCCCTGCCGTGGTCATATGGCGATTCTGACCGCCGGGCCAGGGGATGTCCTGGCCTGGTCGGCATTGGTCTGCCAGAGCGTGATGACCTCGACAGCCGTGGCGCTGGAACCCGTGAAAGCGGTGACATTCCCGGCCGACGCACTCCGGCAACTGTGCGAACAGAATCACGAGATCGGTTATCACGTGATGCGGCAACTCGCGGCCGCACTCTCACGGCGACTCGTAGCCACACGGTTGCAATTGTTGGATCTGTTCGACGCCCCCGCAAAACCCAGGGAAACCCCACCGATTGTCGGTCGTCCCGGTGACGACGAATGCTGATGCCGTCGAATTCGCTCACTGCGACCGAACAATCCTTTCCGAAAGACCGCTTGCAACGGTTGATCGACGCTCTGAGATCGCGCGGTTACACAGTGGTCGGCCCACGCGTTGATCAGGACGCGATTGTTTACGACGAGTTGGATTCCGTCGAACAACTGCCCCGTGGTTGGACTGACGAACAGGGTCCCGGTCATTACCGACTGAAACGCCGTGACGATGAAGCCCTGTTCGGTTATGTCGTTGGTCCGCATTCCTGGAAGAAGATTCTGTTCCCCCCACGCGAAACCGTCCTCTCCGCTGAAAAAACGGACCGTGGTTGGCAATTTATCCCAAGGGCAACGGATCCTCGCAAATTCGCACTGCTCGGGGTACGGGCCTGTGAACTCGCTGCGATCGCCGTGCAGGATCGTGTGTTCATGGACGGCCCGCACAGGAATCCGTTGTACGCCGAGCGGCGGCAGAATCTGTTCATCATTGCCGTCAATTGTACTCAAGCCGCGAGCACCTGTTTTTGCACGTCGATGAATACAGGCCCACGGTGTCGTGCCGGTTTCGATCTGGCACTCACTGAGATTGAAACCGGATTTGTCTGCGAGATCGGTTCCGAACGCGGGGCAGAAGTCCTTGCCGATTGTGTCCCCACCGCGGTGGATGTCGAACAAAGCCGCGCCGCGGAAACGGCGCGACAACAAGCCGTGGACCAAATCATCCGGCACATGGACACCGACGGCTTGCGCGAAGCGCTGCTCAGCCGATTGACTCATCCACATTGGCGGGACGTCGGCGAACGTTGCCTCTCCTGCACAAATTGTACGATGGTCTGCCCGACGTGCTTCTGTTCGTCGGTCACCGAAGTTCGTGATCTCACCCATGATCGCGTTGATCGTGACGTCGTTTGGGATTCGTGCTTCAATCCCGATTTCAGCACGATGAGCAGTGGCCCCGTCCGGATCGATACCGCGGCACGCTATCGTCAATGGCTCACACACAAACTGGCAACCTGGCACGATCAATTCGAGACATCCGGCTGTGTTGGCTGCGGCCGGTGCATCACATGGTGTCCGGTCGGCATCGATATCACGGCGGAAGTCGCCGCCCTGCGGGAGTCCCCCGCAGCATGACGACCTGCACCACAACACCGCAGCCTCCGTGGCACACGCACACGGTGCGGATTACGGAAATCGTGACCGAGACGGACGACGTCGCGACCTATCGGCTAGTACCTACCGATCCAACCATCACCACACACTTCACGCCGGGGCAGTTCAACATGCTCTACCTCCCCGGCGTGGGGGAATCCGCAATCTCGATGAGCGGAGATCCGACACAAACCGACGCCTGGATGCACACCATTCGCGCCGTGGGCAACGTGACCCGTACGTTGGCACGCATGCCTGTAGGCGAAACACTCGGCCTGCGTGGCCCGTTCGGCACAGGCTGGCCGCTCAACGACTTGCAGGGGAACGACCTCGTCATTGTCGCCGGCGGACTGGGACTTGCGCCGCTACGACCACTGCTCTATCACGTGCTTCATCACCGGGCAGACTTCGGTCGGGTCTGCGTCATTATTGGTGCGCGCACTCCGGTGGGATTGCTCTATCCTGTTGAATATGACAATTGGCGTTCACATGGTCTCGATGTCAGCCTGACCGTGGACCGCCCCGCTGCTGACTGGACCGGACAAGTGGGTGTCGTCACGCTGCTGATCGATCGCCTGCGGCTTCCGCGCCCCGAGCAGACACACCTCGTAATGTGTGGTCCCGAAGTGATGATGAAATATGCGGCCATCAGTGGTCGTCGCCTGGGAATCACCGACGACCGAACATGGGTCTCACTCGAACGGAACATGCAATGTGCCGTCGGTTTCTGTGGACATTGCCAGCTCGGCCCGGCATTTCTCTGCAAAGACGGCCCGGTGTTGCGATACGATCGGATACGGCCCTACCTTTCCGTTGAGGCCTTGTGATGCTCGCTGCACGGAAACCACGACTGGCCGTCTTCAAGTTCGCTTCCTGCGACGGTTGCCAGCTATCGTTGCTGGATGCCGAAGGCGAATTGCTGGCCGTCTGCGAACGCGTTGATGTCGCCTACTTCGCGGAAGCGAGCAGCGATTTGCAGCCGGGGCCCTATGACGTCGCGTTGGTTGAAGGTTCCATCACCACCGAGCACGATGCCCAGCGGATTCTCGAAGTTCGACGTTCAGCACGCTATCTGATCACGATCGGGGCCTGTGCCACCGCGGGAGGGATTCAGGCCCTGCGGAATTGGGGCCGGATCAATGACTGGGTCGGCTGGGCTTATCCGACACCGCAGTACATCGACACCCTCGCCACGTCGACCCCGATCGCCGCCCATGTCCATGTCGACTTTGAGCTGCACGGCTGCCCGGTCAATCATCACCAGTTGGTGGAGGTACTGGTTGCCGTCGCGGAAGGACGCACGCCACGGGTACCGTCACACAGTGTGTGCCTCGACTGCAAACGCCGCGGAACGGTTTGCCATATTGTTTCGAAAGCGCTCCCGTGCCTGGGACCAATCACGCAATCCGGGTGCGGTGCTATCTGCCCGGCCTTCGATCGTGGCTGTTACGGGTGTTACGGTCCCAGCCGCCCTGCTCACACGGAGGCGTTGCTGAAGCAGTTCACGCAACTCGGTATTCCGCGTGCTCCGCTGGTGCCGCTGCTGCGAAACTTTAATGCCGCTGCACCGGAGTTTCAGCAGGCGTCTAATCAACTCGCGGAGCCGGTCCGATGAGTTACAGCGATGTCATCGAAGTACCGATTCTCACCCGTGTCGAGGGCGAAGGGGGCGTGACAATCCGTATAGAGGGTGGCTCGATCACCGCCGTGCAACTTCGCATCTTCGAACCGCCGCGATTGTTTGAATCGTTGCTGCGCGGCCGTCCGCTGGAAGACGCACCGGATATTACAGCCCGAATCTGTGGCATCTGTCCGGTGGCGTATCAAATGAGCTCCATCCATGCGTTGGAGGCCGCGCTCGGCGTGGAGATCACGCCGGAGATCCGTCGATTTCGGCGGCTGCTGTATTGTGGTGAATGGATCGAGAGCCACGGGTTGCACATGCATCTGCTGCACGCGCCCGACTTCTTCGGTGCTACCAGTGGCATCGAGCTCGTCCAACGATTCCCCAAGGAAGTTCAGCGCGGATTGCAGTTAAAGAAGTTTGGGAATCGCCTGCTGGAAGCCCTTGGCGGACGTGCGATCCATCCCATCAACGTTTGTGTCGGGGGCTTTCATCGCTGGCCGAAACGTGACGATCTGTTAAAGCTGATTCCTGACTTCCAATGGGGACTGGAAGCCGCGATCGCTGCTACGCAGTGGGTGGCCGGATTCGATTTTCCCGATTTCACCACACCCTGTGAGTTCGTGTCGTTAAACCACGCGGATGAGTACCCGATGAATGCGGGGGATATTGTGTCCACCACAGGACTACGGGTTCCTGTGACTGAGTACGACACGCACTTCGTCGAACAGCACGTTCCCCATTCGACGGCGCTGCAAGCCGTTCGCCGGGTGGGTCACACCCCGTTTCTGCTCGGTCCGTTGTCACGTGTCAATCTGAATCGCGACCGTCTGTGTGAACCGGCTCGGCGGGTGGCGGACGAAATCGGTTTCGAGACACTCTGCCGCAATCCCTACAAAGCCATCATCGCACGCGGGTTGGAACTGATTCACGCCTACCATGAAGCGCTATCGATCCTGCAAAGCGACCTCCCGCGCGGACCGGCCCACATCGACTATCAGCCGGCAAATGGCAGCGGGTGTGCGGCAACTGAAGCTCCGCGCGGGCTATTGTTTCACCACTATGAAATCAACGCCGACGGAAAGCTCGTCACAGCGCGCATCATTCCGCCGACGTCGCAAAATCAGCGGCAAATTGAGCACGATCTGCACGACCGTTTGACGGCTCAACTGGCGGAAGGTGCAACGCGCGAACAACTTGCCGGTGAGTGCGAACGGCTTGTCCGCACCTATGATCCGTGCATCAGTTGCGCGACTCATTTTCTGCGGATTCGCTGGGAAGACACTCCATGACGATCCCGCGAATTCTCGGCCTCGGCAGCCCTCACGGCGACGATCAGGCCGGCTGGCTGGTCATCGAGCAGTTACGCCAACGGGGCTATCCCCAACAGCGGTTATCCCGCGTGTTAACACTCGCCGATCTGCTGGACATCGATCATGATCCCGCACCGTGGATTCTGTGTGACGCAGCGCTTGATGACTCACCGCCAGGAACGATCGCCCGTTGCGAGTGGCCTGCTGATCGTATCATGACCGCGCGCCACCACACCGCGCATGACATTCCGCTCGCCGAAATTCTGGCACTACGGAACGAGATTGCTGGTGCGGCGCAAGACGTTGAGATCTGGACGATCCGCGGAGAAGTCTGGAACCCGGGTGCGACTCCGACGACAGTGGTGCAGGAAGCCGCAGCGCAATTGGCCGAAAGGCTCTTTGGCCTGTACTCCAGCGCTGTGGTCGCCGGTCAACGTGTGGGATGACGCCGAGTCTTCGAGGCTCACCTCTTGGGCGTGCCTCAGGCTCGCCTCGAGGACTCGGCCAACCCAACAGAATTAGATGCTTGCCCCTCCCTGTGCCGACAACTTCTGCACCACGGACCCACTACGGAATGGTGCAGGTTACTTCTTCACCAGCGGCTTACGCATATACTTGTGACATTCCACGCAGCCTTTGACCGCGCCGAACCATTGCAGAGAAGCGTTGTCGAAGTTTTCCGCTTCCGCCGCGGTCTGCAGCTTGCGAACGGCGCTGCGAAATTCCTGGTTCAGTTCGCGATAATCCGCATCGGTGATGACGTTCCACTTCTCCCCTCGGCTCATTTCGAGCAGAACCGCCGCCCCCTCTTTTATCAGGGCAGCATCCTCCGTCGTCAGCCCTTCCAGAATTTTTGACGAGGCTTCCAGTTTTTTTCGCATGTAAGCGCTGGTGGACTGATCTCCCTGCGACTCCTTTTTCTGTGCCCATGCCGTCAGGGGCAGCACGCATCCGGCGGCAATCACCGCCCACAACATCCCCGTCATCCATCGACCGTGATTCATGGCGTTCCTCTTGGTTGGCATCGTCAACTCTTCCTTTCTGGCGAGAACGTGAACGGTTACGTCTTCGGAGCCGAGGCTCGTTGCTCGGCTTCCACAATCTTGGGAATTGTGCGGAGCAGCGAATCAGGATTCAGCGAAATGCTGTCAATCCCCTGCTCCACCAAAAACTGCGCGAACTCGGGATAGTCGCTCGGGGCTTGTCCGCAGATCCCGATTTTTCGCCCCTTAGCCCTGGCCTTGCGAATGACGTCGGCAATCATCGTTGTCACCGCCGCATTGCGTTCGTCAAACACATGGGCAACGATTTCTGAATCCCGGTCGACACCGAGCACCAGTTGTGTCAAATCGTTGGACCCGATCGAAAAGCCGTCGAAAATCTCCGCGAATTGATCAGCAAGGATCACATTTGCCGGGATTTCGCACATCACATAGACTTCTAGACCGTCCTGACCGCGGACCAGGCCGTGGCGGGCCATTTCGTCCAGTACGCGGCGACCTTCCTCCACCGTGCGACAGAAGGGAATCATCAGCTTCAGATTCCGCAGCCCCATTTCGTCACGCACCTTTTTCATCGCCTGACATTCCAGGGCAAATGCCGCCCGGTAACGGTCGTCGTAATACCGAGATGCCCCGCGAAAGCCGATCATCGGGTTTTCCTCGACGGGTTCATATTCACGGCCGCCAATCAGGTTGGCGTACTCATTTGTCTTGAAGTCGCTCATCCGGACAATCACGTCTTTTGGAGCAAACGCCGCCGTGATGGTTCCCACCCCTTCGGCAAGTTTGTCGACGAAGAAACGGGGCTTGTCGACATAGCCTGTGGTCAGCGCATCGATCTCGCGTTTCACCGCCACATCCGTGAGTCGGTCGTAGTTCAACAGCGCCAGTGGGTGAATCTTGATCGCCGTGTTGATGATGAATTCCAGCCGCGCAAGACCGACACCTTCGTTGGGCAACATGGATAATCGCATCGCCTCGGCCGGGTTACCGACGTTGAGCATCAATTTGGTTCGTGGTTTGGGCAACTCCGCGAGATTGACCGTATCGATATGGAACGTCAGTCGGCCCTCGTAGACACGGCCTTCGTCCCCTTCGGCACACGAGACCGTCACGACCTGTCCGTTACGCAGCGACTCCGTGCCGCTCTCCGTTCCTACCACCGCAGGAAGACCGAGTTCACGACTGACGATCGCCGCATGACACGTTCGGCCACCGCGGTTGGTGACGATCGCGGCGGCTTGTTTCATCGTCGGTTCCCAATCGGGATCCGTCTTGTCCGTAACGAGGACTTCGCCCGGCCGGAATTGCTCCAGGTGTCGGGCATGAGTGATGATGTGAACCGGTCCCTGCCCGATCTTTTCCCCGACACTCCGCCCCCTCACGAGAACCTTGCCGGTCTCGGTGAGCGTGTAGTTTTCCTGGACCTGTTGCGACTTTTGCGACTGTACGGTTTCCGGCCGGGCCTGCACGATCCATAGTTCGCCGGTATTGCCATCTTTGGCCCATTCCATGTCCATCGGCGTGGGCATGCCCCGTTTCTTGGAGTAGTGATCTTCGATCACGCACGCCCACCGCGCGAGGATGAGAATTTCGTCGTCGGTGATGGCGAACCGGCCGCGATCTTCCGGCGGAACCGGGACATTCCGTGTCATCCGCCCGCCGCCGAGGTCGTAAATCATCTTGACTTCTTTGTTGCCCAAGCGGCGCTGCAGAATCGGCCGAAAACCGGTCATCAACGTTGGCTTGAAGACGAGAAACTCGTCGGGATTCACAGCCCCTTGTACGATGTTCTCACCGAGACCGTAAGACGCATTGATGAGCACGGCGTCACGAAACCCGGTCTCGGTATCGATCGAGAACATCACCCCGGAACTCGCCAGATCGGAGCGGACCATCCGTTGGACACCGATCGACAGGCCGATCTGGAAGTGGTCGAAACCTTTGTGTTGACGGTAGGAAATCGCGCGGTCGGTGAAGAGCGAAGCAAAGCATCGCTTGCACGTTTCCAGCAGCGGGCGTTTGCCGCTGACGTTGAGATACGTTTCCTGTTGCCCGGCGAAGCTCGCATCCGGCAAATCTTCTGCGGTCGCACTGCTCCGGACCGCGACATCGAGCGGCATGCTGCTACCGGCCAGTTCTTCGTAGGCGCTCAGGATCTCGCGCTGCAAATCTTCCGGAAGTTCGGCCCCCAAAATCGTATCGCGCACTGCCTGGCCGCATGCGCGCAGGCTTTGGACGTCCTCGTAATTGAGTGTCTGCAAAATCGCGCGGACGTGATCGGCGGTCTTGGATGTGTTCAAAAAATGCCAATAGGCTTCCGCAGTAATGGCGAAGCCATCCGGAACGCGAACCCCGACCTTTCCAAGTTCCGCGACCATTTCCCCCAGTGACGCGTTCTTGCCGCCGACGAGGGGAACATCCGCCAAAGAGAGGTCACGAAACCGGCGAATCCAGCGGTAAGAGACAGGTTCCACCACGATGACATCCTTGCGAGCCGATGGGAATCAAAAAGCATCAAGCGGTCGTTGCGATGGCTGTTGCGGGTGATGGTCCAGCAATCAAACGCGCATCCAAGGCGATCATGTCATCCCGCGTCGCCAACAGTGGATTGATTTCGGCGGTCACCAATTCCGGGATGGCTTCCACCATCTGCAAGAAGCGCGCCACGACGTCATACAGCATTGGCAAGTGAACACCCGGCCGGCCGCGAAAACCTTCCAGCAGCGGATACAATCGCAAGGATCGCAGCATCCGGTCACAGCCAGCAGTATCCAGCGGCAAGAGTTCCAGTGACGTGTCCTTCTGCAACTCGGCGGTCACGCCACCCGCGCCGATTAACAGCACCGGACCGAACTGGGGATCACGGTTCATACCGAGTAAGAGCTCCACTCCACTGGAAGCGGTAACCATCGGTTGCACCACAACTCCGTCAATCCGGGCCTGCGGGACCCGTTGCCGAACGGTGGCCAGCATCGATTCGTATCCCGACTGAACACTCGCCGCCGTGGCCTGGCCGAGCAGCACGCCGCCAACATCAGTTTTGTGCGAAATGTCCGGCGAGAGAATCTTCAGGACCACTGGATAACCGACGCGTTCCGCAATGCCGATGGCTTCCTCTGCGGAATGCGCTACGTGGGTTGGCACGACGGGAATTCCGAAATCGCTGAGCAGTTGCTTCGAGCGGACCTCACCCAGCAAGCCGGGCTGGCGCGCCAGTTCGGCACGCCACTCTGAGAGATTACGCATTTCCTGGATTCGATCGGTGACGACATGGCTGAAGGTGACAGGCGGTGGGATCACAACACGGCGCTCGGCGGCAGAGACAACATGATGCAGGGCCAGCACGGCTTCTTCCGGAAAATCAAAGACCGGCACACCGCCCCGCGAGAGAAGATCGCGTCCCGGTCGCACTGACGCCCCCCCCATCCAGGACGCCACGACGGGTTTGCTGGTCGCTTGTTTCGCCGCAACAACGGCTTGGGCGATCCCCGCCGGGTCGGTCATCGTCTGCGGAGTGAGCAACACGAGAACCGCATCGACCTGAGAATCGTTCAAAACCGTGCGCAACGCCAACCGATAGCGGTCAACCGTGGCATCGCCGAGGACATCTACGGGGTTGCCATGCGACCAACAGACGGGCAGCGCGGCATCCAGCGCTGCTCGTGTCTCGACGCTGAGCTTGGCCAAAGGGCGACGCAGCGCCAGCCAGGCATCGCTGGCCATCACTCCGGGGCCACCAGCATTGGTGATGATGCCGAGCCGGTCACCGTTGGCCGTGGACTGGCCGACAAGTAACCGCGCACAATCAAAGAGTTCTTCAATGGAATGTGCTCGTTCCACACCGGCGCGGAGGAAAGCCACGTCATACACGGCGTCGCTGCTGGCCAGGGCTCCCGTATGGGAAGCCGCCGCTGCTGCGGATTCGGCAAACCGTCCGGCTTTGTAGGCGATGATCGGCTTCCGTTGCGAACAGGCACGGGCCGCTTCCAGAAACCGCGGAGCGTCAGTGAGCCCTTCGATATAAAGCAGCAGCGCATCGGTTTCATCATCGTGAGCGAAATAGTCCACGAGATCGGCCATGCCGACGTTGACCATGTTTCCCATTGACACGCAGGTGGCAAAACCGATGTCCCGTTCGTCGGCCCAATCGAGAATGGCCGTGCACAGTGCACCGGATTGAGATAACAACGTCAGCCGGCCTTTTCGAGACGGGACCGCAGCAAAACTCGCGTTCAGCCCATTCTCCGTCCGCAAGACACCGAGACAATTCGGGCCAATCATCCGCAGGTGCGGAGACTCAGCAAGTGCCAGGCGGAGTTGATTTTCAAGTGCGCCGCCGGCAGCACCGGCTTCCCGAAATCCGGCGGAAATGACAATCGCCCCACGCACACCGCGCACACCACACTCGCGCACCAAGTCGGGCACACCCGCTGCCGCCGTGCAAATCACCGCCAGTTCGGGAACCTGCGGCAACTCATGGAGCGCTGCAAAACTTTCTCGACCATGCACCAGACCGCGGTGGGCATTGACAGCATAGACCGGACCCGTGAACCCGGTTTCCAACAGGTTCCGAAAGACCGCCCCGCCCACCGAACCGACTTTTTCACTGGCACCAATTACCGCGACGGATTCCGGCGCGAACAACGGCCGCAACTTGCTCCGGCCGGTCGAATCCGAAAAATCGTGAGCTTCACCATTCAATCTACGACATCCTCGACGTTACCACCGGACAATTCTCAGCCACCTGGCCAATCTTCAGCCAGACAACTACGAAAAATCCGATCGATTTCTCGGCAAAGAATTCCAGTCCCAACTGGAAGCAGCGAAGTTTCTGCGGATCAGCAATTGACGATCCGTTTCGACGCAGAAATTCGCGAAAGTGCCGAGAACGTCAGAGAGTGCCTTAACCTTTCATCCGCTTCGACAGACTTTCGCCCAGTCGTTTCAGAGCCGGGCTGACGTCGAACGGGTCGAGATGGACGTTGAGCAAACTGAAGGCATCGCGGTGGGCAAGCGCCGCATTGAGAGCCTGATCGAGTTCGCCTTCGGTGTGAATCTCGAAGCCCCAGCCGCTGCCAAGGAGATCGGGCAGGCGGTGGTAGTCCCAGTTGAGAATGTCGTTGAACGGGCCGTCCTGAATGAAGCGTTCCGTCGTGTAACCCTTGTTATTGAGGACAATCACAATCGGATTGAAACCGTGCCGAACCGCGGTCGAGAGTTCCAGGCAGGTCATCTGAAAGGCCCCGTCCCCGACGAGCACAATCGGTCGCAACTTAGGATTGCCGACTTGTGCGCCAATGGATGCCGGAATCGCAAAGCCCATCGACGTGTAGTACGCCGGGCTGAGGAATTCCGTACGGCGGTAGATTGTCAGCTCCGCAGCGCCGAAGAGGCAATCGCCGACATCCGCGACGACCACCATGTTTTCGTCGAGCAGTTCATTGATCCGCGCAAACAACCGCGACGTCATCATCGGTGCGGACGGGTTCAACACAAATTTCTCAGCTTTCGGTTTCGGCGGCAATGCCCGCTTGCTCACCTTCAGATCGAGCTTCAGTAAGCCTTTCACAAAATCGCTGATGAGTACGTCATGAAAGTGATGATGCGAAATTCGCAGGTCTTCACTGGTGACGTAAATGCACTTCGAGAGATCGAGATGCGCTGTGTAGATACCGAGGTCGATATCCGTCAGAAACGCGCCGAGCAGGATGATGCAGTCACTTTCCTCGACGAAC
The DNA here is from genome assembly GCA_041753475.1 of Planctomycetaceae bacterium. Lineage (GTDB taxonomy): Bacteria > Planctomycetota > Planctomycetia > Planctomycetales > Planctomycetaceae > DSVQ01. The sequence continues at coordinate 184,384 of JBGSUN010000181.1, forward strand.
TTCCGCACACTCTCTCGACACATGGCTCCTTCGTAGATGCCGACGAAGAGCGGATGCTTTTCGCTGACGACCGACTTGCCGAGTAGCGTCGCCGACATCGCGATCTGTGTTTTCTCCGCGAACTTCACCACTTCGTCGCTGAGACCGAAGCGGTGCATTTCCACCCCGGCGATGATGACCGGGCGTTCGCTCTTCGCGATCATTTCTCCGGCTTCGGCCAGTGCTTCCTGCAAAGCGTCTCGGTGGCTTTGTGGTGGCTCCGAGGCCGGCACATGCGGATACGGACAGCGCGAGTTCACCCGATCGCGCGGTAGTTCCAGATAGACCGGCCGTTTGTAGCGCACGGCAGCATCGAGACAACGGTCGATCTCGCGGAATGCCGTCAGCGGATCATCCAGCGAGGCATTGGCCACCGTGATCTTCTCGAAGACTTCGCGTTGCGTCGTGAAATCCCGCACTCGGTGATGGAGCAACGGATTGGACCGCCGCTCTTCAACCCCAGGTGCCCCGCTGATAACAACCACCGGCGATTTTTCTGCATACGCTCCGGCGATGGAATTACACAAACTGAGACCGCCGACGCAGTACGTGACGCAGACCGCCCCGAGACCATGCACACGGGCATATGCGTCGGCCGCATACCCCGCACAGTCTTCGCGCGTCATGCCAACCACTTTCAGCGGACTGTCCTGCAAGTGCCCGTAGAATTGCAGCACAAAGTCGCCAGGGATGCCGAAGACGTCGGTGACACCGTAATCCTGCAACCGACGAATCAGATATTCGCCGATGGTGGGGGATTCCGCTGGTTTGGAACGCGTCACTTTCTTTGTGATGACCTTCTTTGTCCTAGTAGCAGACGGTACCGATTTTTTGCGGCTGGCCATAATGCAGACTCCTCAGCAGGCAGGCGCGATGCAAACCGTGGCCGCAAAAAAACGCTCAGCGCGCGGCCGCGAAGGAATTTTCAGCAGTGAGGTCCGTTTGGTCAATGCGGTGTCGTAACGAAACAATGTCGGTTTACGACAAGTTCTTGTTAAGATTTCACTGGAATCTAGTGATCCCTGTATTAATCCGCGAGGCATTTCGATGGATTCCATTCTCGATCTGACTTCCGGTACGTCGAGAAGTTCTCGCTTTGGAACTGCGCACATCGCCATCTTCGCCGTACTCTGGTTCGGCTTCACTGTTCTGACTTACATGGCCGTTTCCGGAGGGTTGACGAATGCGTCGCAGGAACGTGGTCTGGTGGTGATGACCACGCTCGGCACGATTTCCGGACCGATGACAGGAGCGATCAGTCGCCGCTATCAGAGTTGCTGTCTTCAGGCGTCGTTGTCGTTGCTTCCATTCGCCGCGGCGGGTCTGGTGATGAGTGTCGGCTTCCAGTGGCTGCCGTTACCGCACCATTGGGGCTGGCAAATGCTGCGGCTGGGCGTGTGGGGATTGGGGTGGGTTGTTTGGTTCGGCAGCGGCATCGTCTCGTTCGCCCATGCGTTGTCATGAAGCGGTAGCGTTGTTTGCTGAGGACCGGTACAGTATCAGCGTGAGACGACAACCCGAGCCGGCGTGGATGTCGCACGTTGCTGGACTGCGCTGGCCACGGTGTCGTTCGCCGTTGCATCGCTGGAACGCCGATGTCCGCCCCGCCTCCTTCCAACGCGCCCCCGACTCCGTTGTCGACCAACTGGGAGAGTGTGTGCGACCGTTTTGAAGAAGCGTTTCGCGCCGGCGGGACACCCACCATCGAAGCCATGCTGGCCACGATCGCGGTTGAAGTTCGCCCGCGACTGTTCGCCGAGTTGCTGTCCATCGAATGCTGGTGGCGCAAGCGGCGTGGTGAAACCGCGGAGCCGAACGATTACCTCGCTCGGTTTCCCGATTTCCAGCAGACCATCATCGCGGCGTTCGCCGCACCGAAGTCACCGGGTACCACGCCACCCACCGCAGCCTTTCAGTCTCTGGTTGTTGAACCACAGAAATCGGGACTGGATGTCGGCAGCACGCTGGGACCGTATCACCTCGTCGCAAAACTCGGTGAAGGCGGGATGGGGGTCGTCTTCCGAGCCATCCACACCAAGCTGGATAAAGTCGTCGCCGTCAAGATTCTTTCCGCGTCGTTCATGCATCACCCCGATGCCGCCGCGCGGTTTCAACGGGAAATGAAAGCTGTCGGGCGTGTGAACCATCCGCATGTCGTGCAGGCCTTCGATGCCGGTGAGATCGACGGTACGCACTATCTTGCCATGGAATTCGTCGATGGCCAGGACTTGGCGACGATCCTTCGTGAACGGGGACCACTCCCCCTCGCGACGGCCTGCCGCATCATTCGTGAAGCCGCGGATGCCCTGTCGGCCGCCCATGCCGCGGGGTTGGTTCATCGCGACATCAAACCCTCGAACTTGCTGCTCGATCCGCATGGCCGCGTGAAATTGCTCGATCTCGGCTTGTCCCGATTGCTCGCCCGGGATGATAAACCGAGCACGGATCTGACGACGCTCGGTCAAATCTTTGGCACCGCGGATTACATGGCCCCAGAACAATGGGACGACCCTCGTAAGGCCGATGCTCGGACTGATTTATATGCCCTCGGTTGTACACTGTTTCACCTGCTGTCAGGGCAGGCGCCGTTCTCTTCAGGAGAGCATCAAACCGTCTTCAGCAAGATGCAGGGACACGTCTCAGCCCCGGTCCCCGATCTGACGGAGTTCGCGCCACAAACTCCAGCGACCGTGATCGAAGTCTGTCGCCGCTTAATGTCGAAACGCCCCGACGAACGCTTTCCGAGCGCCGCCGATGTCGTGAAGGCGCTCTCCTCATTCGCGCAGGCCGAAGTCGTGTTGCCGCCGATGCTCACGGAATCCGGCACCGACGGGCCCCGCCGATCGACATCTCTGTCGCACGTGGTTGAAACGGACTACGGCAGCCGACCCCGGTTTGATCCCACACCGCCGACCACGCGCATCTCACCCGGTGCCTCGGAAAGTCCAATCATTCGTGACATTGCCTCTTCAGCGTCGATCAGCATGATCCGCGCCGGTCTGGTTTTGCTCGCCGATGACAACCCATACGATCGGCAAGCGTTTCGACGACTGATCGAGCGGCTCGGTCATCAGGTGATCGAAGCCGAAAACGGCGAGGAAGCGCTGGAACTGCTGGCGGGAAATCCGGTTGATCTGATTCTGCTCGATCTAAAAATGCCGGTGATGTCCGGCGAGGAAGTCTTCGAGCAACTGCAAGCCAGCGACCGGTTGCAAAAGATTCCGGTCCTCATCCTGTCGGGATCATCCAGCGACACCGAATCGGCAGCGGAAGTCGCGCGGTTTATCGCTCAGGGGGCCGAAGATTATCTGCAAAAGAACGGTGACCCACGTCTTCTCGAAGCGCGGGTGATGAACTCGCTGACCAAAAAGCTGCTGCGCGACGAGCAACATCAAACGATGCAGACGCTGAAACGACAGCGGAACAGCATCGACAAACTGCTCAACGCACTCCTGCCACACCACATCAAGGCGCGCATCCTCGCCGACTTTACGGAGACGGGGAAATTCGCTGTCGAGCCGCAGCGGTACCCTTTCGCCGCGGTGATGCAATGCGGGCTGGTTGGATTCACCGAGTTCTGTCAGCAACACTCGCCGCGAGAAGTGGTGGACGCGCTGCACACGCTGGTCACTGCTCTTGAACAGGTCTGCGTGCGGCACAATCTCGAAAAGATCAAGACCATCGGCAGCTCGTTTCTGGCGACCGCCGGGTTGAACTCGTTCGCCGAACAACCGGTACGAAGCTGCATTGAAGCGGCTCAGGAGATGATCACCGCCGCGGCCGCGCTGTCTCCACCAGCGACGCTGCGGATCGGCATTGATTACGGCAGCGTGGTCGCTGGGGTCGTCGGTACCAGCAAGTTTCAGTTTGATGTCTGGGGCCGCACAGTTGATACGGCGCTCGCGCTGGAACAAACCGGCGAACCGGGCCGCATTCAACTCAGTGCCGCTGCCTGGCGCGAGGTCGAGGACGATTGCCGGGGCGATGTCGCCATGCGCGAACTGCCGGGATTAGGTCGGCTGCCGGTCCATCGGTTCCGGGCGTTCACCGATTGATCCGTCAGTAACAGAAACAGCCCAGGGATGGCGATCCCTGGGCTTCTGGTGGATTCACAAAATGATCGGTGGAATCACGACTTCTTCGCATTCCATTCGTCGAGCATGGCCTGATAGCGGGCCTTGTTGAAATCGGCGGGAACGGGTTCGTCGTGGTTCTGCAACAGGTCGTCGATGGTGAGCACACCCGGGCTCACGCCTTCCGCTGGCACGTCCAGCCCCGCAGTCCAGACGATGGCATTCAAGAAGAACTTGCGGAACTCGTTGTGGCCCCAGTTCCAGTGGACGTGACCGCCGCTGCAACCGAAGCCGCGGCCGCCGTCGGCCCGTTCCGTCGCCCACGCCATGTGCTGCGGTGCCTTGTCTTCAATCACCGCTTTTCGCGCGTGCGGATTGTTGTTGTGCGCGTTCTCTGGACGGCTCAACTTGTAGGTCTGTTTCCCGTCCTTTTCGATCATCACCGGCTTGCCCGCCGCATCGACGTCCACCAGCGTCGTCAACGGCGGCAGGTCAGTCAGCAACGGCGTCACCCCCGCCATGCCTTCGCGGAACCGCATGTGGTAGTACCACTCGTCATTGATCTGGAACGGCTTCACGCCGCTCGTCACCGGGTGCGCCGGCAGCTTCGTGTAGTTCGCCGTCCAGTGGGGATTGACCGAGTAGTTCGGTTCAAAGAACCCGCCCGTCCAGCGCAGGAAGGCATCGCCCGGAGCGCCGGTCGTGGTCTCGACACCGTAATGGATACAGACGACACCGACGCCCTTATCAAAGAGCGATTGCAACTCGTCCAGGTGAGCATTGAATGGGTGCCCGCCACCACCATCGGAGTAAATGACGATTGTGCTGGCTTTCGCGAGCTTGTCAGCAGACGGCCAGCCTTCTTTTTGCAGCGAGTGCATTTCCGCAGTGATGGGCAACCCGCTGGTGTTGATCAACTTGGCGAGCAACGCACAGCCCGCGGTGTGGTCATGCGCCCCGAAGCCGTGGCTGCGGTTTCCGGCGAGCAGCAGCGCGTGCTTTGTGCCGACGGCCGCCGTCGCAACGGTCTTCTTCAACTTGATGTTCCGGAACTGCACCTTCATCGGCGGCCCGGCGTGCAGTTGCAGCGCGAGCACCCCAGTCGCGCGGCGGTCTGGATGCTCATCGGTGCAGACCGACGTGATCACATCGTTGATGCGATGCTCGAAGGTGTATCCCTTCGCGGTGATGCGGTAGGTGTTCCAGTCTTCTTTCTTGATGTGCTTCTGGATCTCTTTCGTATCACCAACAGAACTGACGACCTCAACCTGCACTTTCCCATCTGCGCCCTTTTTGACGACCGTCTTCTGGCCACGGTTGGCGAGAATCCCGCGGAAGCGTTCGCCGTAGTTGATGCCGGAATACGTCTCACCCGCTTCGAAGTCGGCCTGATAACCGCCGATGACCCACTTTTCGTTGGGGACTTCAAAGCTGCGGTACTGGATGCCCGAGTTGCCGCCGATGATTTTGTATTCGAGCGTCAGTTCAAAGTCGCCGACGTCGCCGCCACGGTAGATGATGAACGTGTTGCCTTTGGTGGGCTTCTCGGCCGTCGTCTGCCCGGTGATGCAGCCGTCCTGCACGCTCCAGAATTCGGGATTGCCGTCCCAGTTCTTCAGCGTCTCGCCATCGAAGAGCGATTCAAAACCATCCTGCGCCTGTGCCGCGCTGCCGAAGGCACACAGCCCGGCGAGCACGAGCGCGATCCATCCTGTCCGCATACCGTTCTCCCACAAAATCAGGGTCAGTCGTTCACCAGATTCCAGCGCGGGTATTGGAACATATCGCCCGGCAAACATGCAACTAGCGCGACGCGGGAAACGATGTTTAGCCACGACCCGATAAGGGAGCGCAGCGTGAATCGCGACCCGGGTTGCGCTCCACGCTGCGTTCCCCTCCGCGGACTGCGGGGCGCGGCTAAACTTTCTTGATGTCTCTGGAAACACCAACAGAAGGTTTTGACAATGCCGCAACTCATCACCCAGCCCACGATCATTCAAGCCGCGGGGAATAAGCCGAAGAAGATTGAAGAGTTCATCGGCCGGGTGAACTCGCACACGGATGGGATCAGCATCGCCCGCATGACTAGTCCCGGCGGATGGGTGGAACCAGGACAGACGCCGGAGTTCGATGAATACACCGTCGTCCTGCGAGGCGAACTGGTCGTGGAAAGTCGCGACGGCACGCTAACCGTCAGCGCCGGACAGGCGGTCATCGTGCGCGGCGGTGAATGGGTCCGTTACAGCACACCGGGCGACGCGGGGGCAGAGTACATCGCAATTTGCCTGCCCGCGTTTTCACCAACGACGGTGCATCGCGACGCCGACGGGACTTGAGCAACTGCGTCACTCACATAAGCCCGGCATTTTCCGAAATGCCGGGCTTATGTTTTTCGACCAACCACCCGTACTGGAAACAGAGAACAAGCCTCCACGATGACATCGCATCCAGAAGCCCGGCGTTGAGGAAAACGCCGGGCTTCGATCGTCATCCCGCATCCAGAATCCGGCCGTCTTCCATGTGGACGATGCGGTCGGCCAGATCGAGAATGCGATTATCGTGTGTCACCATCAGCACCGCTGCCCCCTGCTCTTTCGCGAGGCGCTGCAACAGTTCGACGACCTGCCGTCCGGAGGTGCTATCCAGCGCCGCGGTCGGTTCATCCGCGAGAATGAGCTGCGGCTGCGCGACCAGCGCGCGGGCAATCGAGACTCGCTGGCGTTGTCCCCCGGACAGCGCGGCGGGATAGTAACTCATCCGGTCGCCCAAGCCGACAACTTTCAGCATCTCTTGCGCGCGTCGTCGGCGTGTGGGGGGATCAATCTCCGGGTGAAGTTGCAGCGACATTTCGACATTCTGCTGTGCCGTCAGGAAGTCGAGCAGATTGTGCAACTGAAAGACAAAGCCGATGTGCCGACGGACCGCAACGAGTTCCGCAGGACCGGCGGCGTCGAGGTCGTGTCCCAGCACTTCAATCTGACCAGCCTGCACGGTCCTCAAGCCGCCGACGAGCGTCAACAAGGTCGTCTTGCCGCACCCCGACGGCCCCATCATGATCACGACACTGCCCGCCTGAACGGTCAGGCTGACGTCGTAGAGAACCTGTTTGCGCAGTTCCCCCTCGCCGAAGGCGTAGTTGAGGTCGCGAACGTCGATGGCGTCGGGCATAGTTCGTTGATGGCGAATGGTTGATGGTCGGAAAGGTATCACTCTACGCTTGCGCTTTGCGGGAGATTTGGCGTCCGCAAAGCGCAAGCGCTTTCAAAAAATCTCCGCCGGGTCGGCTGACCGCAATCGCCGTACGGCGACTAACCCTGACAAAAAGCACATCCCCAGCGACAGTCCGAAGACCTGCATCCCTCGATGCAACGACAAATCCATCGGCAGCATCGTCGCCCGCTTCCCAATTTCATACAGCCCCGCCGCGAGAATCGTGCCCGGAATATAACCGCAGAACGCCAGAATGAGCGCCGCCTGCAACACCGTTTTGACGAGGTAGCCGTCGGAATACCCCATCGCTTTGAGCGTCGCATACTGTGGCAAATGGCTGCTGATATCGGTGAAGAGGACCTGATACACAATCGCGAAACCGATGAAGCAGCCGACGACCACGCCCATCGAGAACACGAAGCCGATCGGGGCGTTGTCCTGCAGAAATTTGAGTTCGGCGGCGATCAGTTCCTCCGGCGTCTGCACTTTTAATTCATGACCGTAGGCCTGCCGAAGGGCCATCTGCACGACGAGCCGATCGGCTCCCGGCCGCAACTCGATGACGCCGACATCAATCGCACTGGCCTGTCGATCCGGGAACAGCCGCAGGAAATTCGCATCGGTGGTGACGAAGTTCCCGTCCGCCTGGAAACCGACACCGATGCGAACGGTCCCCACCACGGTGACCCGGCGGTTGTTGATCTCCGCGGTCACCGTTTCGCCCGCATGGAAATGTTTGCCGACATCGCCCAGCGATGGCCGGCAGACTTCGTCGAACAACCCCGCATCGGCGACATTCGTCTTGCTCCATCCCTCGGCCAATCCGGTCGCATCGAACAGCGGTTCATCGGGCGGCATGCCGAAGACGAGAATCGGCCGCTTTTCGCCAGACCACGGGTTCTGCCATTTGCCGGTCGCTTCATAAAATGGATGGACGGCAACGACATCCGGATGGCCCAGCGCCCGCCCCAGCAGACGGCGCGGAAACGATTCCGGCCGCGCGAATTCCTTGGTGTGCGGACTGATGAGCACCAGATCGCCGGTGAGATGATTGGTGACCGACGTCGCACTCCGATAGAGCGCATCGAGAAACCCCAACTGCATCCACATCAGCAGGACCGCGACCACGACGCCCGTCACCGCCGCGAAAAACTTCGCTTTGGAGTGCGTCAGTTGCAACCACGCCAGCGGGATGTCACGGAAAAACACGCTAGTGTCTCACTGGTCGGTCGGCGGACGAAACAAAATCGTCCTGTACAATCGGGATGTCTCTCTTGATCGAGTTGATCCGACTAACAATCATTCCTCGGCGATTCCGACCGCCGCATTTCGCCGTTTGGTCGAGTTTTGATTGTTCGATCAAACGGAACGGCTCCCGAAGGAAGACTGACGGGCCAAACGAAACGGTCGCCATCCACGTCCATCACCACGTCAGCATTGCACTTCGGCAATTCGATGGGTTGGCGCGGGATGATTTCTGCTGGTCCAATGCTGGCCAGATCAAACGACTCGCCATTCGCATGCAGCGACAGCCGCACAACGGACGAAAACATCGCGTAGTCTCGAATGGGCGTTTCCATGAGCCGACTTCCCTTTACCCCGAAGGAACGCGCTGAACTCTATGCGAAGCAGAACAATCTGACCATCGAAAAGCAAATCGGGGGCGGTTTCGATGGTGTCGTCCTGGGGACAAGTCGAAAGACGGCAATCAGATTCTTGACTCCCCCCGCGTCCTCCGCGTAGCGTGGCGGGGATGGAAGACAGGCCTACGACCGAAGAACTCGCATTGTTCCGACTCGGAACGTTCACACCAGCAGTGGGGCTTGCGCTGGGTTACGCGATCACAGTTCCACTGAAGGCCTTCGACATGCTCCCCAGCCACATCACGTGGGTAGGAGTCGCCTTAGCACCAGCAGCAATCTTCGGACTTGTCGGTTCCCTGTTTGCGGGACGGCTGTGGTTAGGTCATCGCTGGTGGATGCTTTTTGCACCAGTCGCCATCGTGTCTCTGACTACGTTGGCCTGGTTGAATTTGGCGAGGCCTTGATGACCGCCCCCCTCCCCCGCCGCATCGCCTGGTTCGCGCCGTGGACGTGGAAACGCTAGAAATCGAGGGTCATGTTTTCTGACCCACGCTGCGACCCCAGTACCCAGTTTTACGCTCCACTTTCCTTCCCGGCGATGATCTGCTATCGTACACGGCCCGACTCCGCAGCGGCGGGGGTTGGCCAGAGATGACTTCCGATACGAATGCGAGAATCATGAAGCTCACGACGAAACAGAAAATCAATCGGCGCTGGAAGATCAAGCGCCGGGCCAAACGCAAACTGAAGCGCGGGCTGTAAACGGTTCGGCTGCCGACAATTTGATTCATAACCCACGGCGACTTGCGGGTCGCCGTGGGTTTTTGCGCGCGGTGATCAGAGTCGGTTGTGTGCCACTGGCTCTGCCAGTGTCTTCGTCTTGGAGGTGGGAAAACGGCCCCACTTCGAGAAGACACTGGCAGAGCCAGTGGCACACTTTAGTTTGGTAAAGTTGGGGAACACCCGCTGGGGTCGGCGCGGGGCGCGAAACCGCACAGCGGGGTGGGTGGCCGTTACGACAACAGCAGTTGCAGGTCCTCGGTGGTCAGGCCTTGCAGGATGGTGCCGTCTTGTTCGAGGATCGCGTCGGCGAGTTCGCGTTTCTGTTGTTGCAGCGCGGCGATCTTTTCTTCCACCGTGTCCTTACAGATGAGCCGGTAGGCGAACACCTGCCGGGTTTGACCGACGCGGTGGGCTCGATCGATGGCCTGCGTTTCCACGGCGGGGTTCCACCACGGGTCGAGAATAAAGACGTAGTCCGCGGCGGTCAGGTTGAGGCCCAAACCGCCTGCCTTCAAGCTGACGAGGAAGACGCCGCAGTCCTTGTCGTTCTGGAACCGTTCGACGCGCTCCTTGCGGTCGCGCGTCTGACCGTCGAGGTACTCGTAGACGATTCCCTGCTTGTCGAGATGCGTTTTCACAATCGCCAGCATGCTGGTGAACTGCGAGAAAACGAGGGCTTTGTGGCCTTCGTCGATCAGTTCCTGCAACTGCGGGACGAGGGCATCCATCTTGGCGGACCCCTCTTCGGGCTGTCCCTTCTGCAACAGTGCGGGGTGACACGCGGCCTGACGCAGTCGCAACAGTGCTTCGAGGACGTGCATCTTGGCTTTCGCCATCCCCTGCTGATCGATGATCCCCAGCAGCGAATCGCGGTAGTGTTCGCGAAGTTCGTCGTACAACCGTTTCTGTTCCGGTCCCATCTCGCAGTAAATCGTCTGCTCGAATTTTTCGGGCAATTCGCTCGCCACGCTTTGTTTCGTGCGGCGCAGAATCAACGGCCGTAGACCATCGGCGAGCACCCGGCGGGTTTCCTTGTCTTCCGGATCGGCGGCATGCAGACGGAAGGCCGAACTGCGGCCGAGCATGCCGGGATTGAGGAACTCGAAAATCGAGCACAAATCGCCGAGGTGGTTTTCAATCGGCGTACCGCTGAGCGCCACGCGGTGCAACGATTTCAGCAGCCGGACCGCTTTCGCCACCTGCGAACCGGCGTTCTTGATCGCCTGGGCTTCGTCGAGAACGATGTAATCGAATTCGAGATCTTTCAGCAGCAGCACGTCGCGGCGGAGAGTGCCGTAGGTCGTGAGGATCAGGTCCTGCTTGGCGAACACGTCGCGCAGCTTCGCCCGTTCCAGGCCGTGATATTCAATCACGCTCAACTGCGGCGTGAACTTTTCGCACTCCTGTTTCCAGTTGAACATCAGCGACTTGGGCACCACGATCAGCGAGGGCACCTTCTTCGGCCGGCGTTTGCGGCGTTCATCAAAGAACGCCAGCATCTGAATCGTTTTACCGAGACCCATATCGTCCGCGAGACAGCCGCCGAAGTGGAAGTCTTCGAGGAAGTGCAGCCAGCCGAGACCTTCGCGCTGGTAGTGCCGCAGTTCGCCCTGGAATGTCGGTCCTTCGCTGACGGGCACGATCCCCGCGAAGTTGGCGAGCCGTTCGCGGACTTCGAGGAACTTGGCGTCAAAATCAACGGTGCTTTGCGTCGACAGTAACGCATCGAGCAACCCGGCCTGCACTGCGGTGAAGCGGAGATGGTCGCCTTCCGTCGCGCCGAGTCCCGCCAGCAGTCCGTACCGCTTCAACCATTCTTCCGGGACGATGCCGAGCGAACCGTCATCAAGCACGACGGTGCTGTCACCCCGCGCGAGGGCCGCCAGCAATTCCGGGAAGCCGATCTTACTCCCTTCAAAATCGATGTTGGCGTGCAGTTCGAACCAGTCGATGCCGGAGCGTACCTGGAACTGAATTTCCAGCGGCTGCCGGACGCGCTTGTCGTCGGCGCGAACTTGCCAACCCGACGCGATCAGTTGCCGCACGGCGGGACCGAGGTCGCGCGAAAGAATTTCGACGTCGTGTTGACCGCGGCGTTGATCGAGCAGCTTGCGGAAACCGAGGTCCTGCAACTGCGACCAGTAGGACGCTTCACTCTGACGATGCCGCACCAGACACCGGCTCGCCGAACGTTGCACAATCGCCCAGCGGCCACTGGTGCCACGGACCGTCGCGCCGTCGTAGTCGAACAGCAATTCGCCCTTCAACCGGTCCTGTTGCCACCGGGCCTTGGCAGGCGGGTGGACCGTCAGAATCGGTTGGGGTTCGAGGCACACCTCGTCCAATTGCAGTTCCGCGGGCAATTCCAACCGGGGCAACGCCGGCATGTCGAGCAGGCGGTCGACGAGATCGTGCTCTTCGCCCTTGGGGACTTCGATTTCCGTGCCTCGACGCAGCAAGCCGACCCACGGAAAGGCGTCGAAATCATTGAACGGCGCAATCGTGGTGTCGGTGACGAACAACCCGCCGGGCACCAGCAATAGCGGCGTGCGCAACGCCATCCGTTCTTCGCCGCGAGTGAGGGCCCCGTGCAACCGCCATTTCTCGCCGGTTTCGTCGGGAAGGACACCGAGGCTCAATTCCCACGAGCCTTTGTCGTCCCAGTTCAGCACATCGGTGAGCCGTTCTTCATCGCCGGCGAGCCGCAACCGGCCGGTCGCACAGATCGCCGGGAGCAACATCTGGCAAAGATCAAACGGGACGCGATACCGATGGACTGCGGCCCACGTTTCGCCCCCTTGAGCCGACCAGTTACTGCGATCGGGCGTGCCGCCGATGAGGTGTGCGAGGATGCGGCGGTCTTCGTCGTCATCGATTTCGTCGAACTTGCCCGGCTTCAACCGCAACGGCTTGAGCTTGCCCCATTCGCCGTTGGCGCGACGCTGCCGTTGCGAGGTTTGAATGATCAGCGTGTCGGCTTCTTCACTCGCCGCGGCGTCAATTTCGTAAATGATCTGGCGTTCGCGACCGGCGGCGCCGTTGTTGCCGTCGTCTTCCTGCATCGCCCGGCGGAGTTCCGTCAGCCGGCTTTCCCATTCTTTCTGCGGCGGCGCGGGCATCTCCGGGACTTCCGGCGCGGCAGCGGAACGGCGGGCCCGCGTCGACGTCGGAGCGCGACGCAGAAGTTCCTCGGGAGCCTCTTCGTCTTCCCACGCTCCATCGAGACCGAAATCGAACGCTTCCGATTCCACCACGAACGGCGGGATGTAGCCGGGCTTCACCGAGCCGCTGAGATAGTTGCCCGCATCGATGGCAAGAATGGTGCCCCAGACGTGCTTGCACTGAATGTTGCCGGCGGGAGGAGCGGGCGTGGCGCCGCAGGTGCACGACAGTTTCAGCGTGCTTTCGTGCCGGGAAATCTGTGTCTGGTATTCCACGCCATCACGGACCACACCGAACACATGTTCCGGCGTGACGCGCGTCACGGAGACTCGTTCGGCCTCCAGGTAGGCGGCTCCACGAAAGCGCACATCTCCGCGAAACTTGCCCTCAAGCAACTCCGCCAACGTCATGGACGATTCCCTGTCCCGGCGGAGCAACCGCCGCGGTCTTTGTTCCAATGGCCTGAATCGCCAGACACCGATCCTCACGGACCGATGCGTGGCGCAGCCTGCCAAGATACCCGATCCTGTCTCGGATTGACCACTCTTCGGCCCGGTATTTCACAATGAAGTTTCCGCAGGGTCTGCATTTCATCACGTCGTCGGAAGAATTTGCCGGTGGAGATTGAAGCCGCAGTCCCCACGAAATTAACGAGCCGGAAGCGTCAGCGACGGATTTTTTGCGGTGCAGAGATCACGAAACAAAACGAATGTCCGTCGCTGACGCGTCCGGCTCGTGGGCTGCACTGGGAGCGTTGTGGGTTCATCGTTACAATTCACGGAGATTGCTTGCTTCCGTTGATCCGATGAGTTTGCCGAGCTATGGCTGCTACGATTCCGTCTTTGTCTGACATCGAAGTTCGCGAATGGTTTGCCACCGCTGTCAATACCGCGGATTTTGAGCAGAAACGGGTGCTGGTCATCGTGCCCGATGCCACCCGTACCGCACCGCTGCCGCTGCTGTTTGATGCGTTACACAAGCGGTTGAAGCCGGTCGTTGCGCAACTGGATGTGATGATCGCGCTCGGCACCCATCCGCCGATGTCGGAAGCGCAAATCTGCAAGTTGCTTGGCATCGCGCAGGAAGAACGGCAGCGGTTGTTCTTTCAGACGCAGTTCTACAATCACGAATGGGACCGCCCCGAACGGCTCACGACACTGGGAACCCTCACCAAAGCCGAGACCGAAGCCATTTCCGGCGGGTTGTTGTCGATGGAAGTCCCCGTCGCGATCAATTCGCGGATTACGGACTACGACACGCTGCTGGTGCTCGGCCCGGTCTTCCCGCATGAAGTCGTGGGATTCTCCGGCGGGAACAAATATTTCTTCCCGGGGATCTCCGGTCCCGAGATTCTGAACTTCTTTCACTGGCTGGGGGCATTGATCACGAATGTCGGCATCATCGGCGTGAAAGACACCGCGGTGCGGCGGGTGGTCGATCGCGCGGCGGCGATGATTCCCGTCGAACGGAAGGCAATCACGTTTGTCGTCGCCCCGGATGCCAGCCCGTACGGTTTGTTCTACGGCACACCAGAAACGGCGTGGCATCAGGCCGCAGATTTGAGTGCCCAGGTGCACATGAAGCGGTATCCGAAGCCCTTCCAACAGGTGCTGTCGTGTGCGCCGCCGATGTATGACGATCTGTGGGTCGCCGGGAAGTGCATGTACAAGCTCGAACCGGTGGTCGCCGACGGCGGTGAGCTGATCATCTACGCGCCGCATGTCACCGAGGTCTCCGTCACTCACGGCGAGTTGATCGAAGAAATCGGCTACCACATCCGGGACTATTTCACGAAGCAGTGGGACAAGTTCAAAGATTATCCCTGGGGCGTGCTGGCCCACTCAACCCACGTCCGCGGCGGCGGCACCTATGAAAACGGTGTCGAAAAACCGCGTGTGCAGGTGACCCTGGCGACGGGGATCTCGCCGGAAACCTGCAAGAAAGTCAATCTCGGCTACCGCGACCCGAAGACCATCGACATCGAATCGTTCGCCAACCGGGAAGCCGAAGGCGTGCTGCTGGTCCGCAAAGCGGGCGAGTATCTGTATCGGTTGGAGTAGTCCGTGGTCAGTGGTCCGTGGTCAGTTGTGAAAGACAAACACGAATCGCTGTCAACGACTTCCATCCTTCTTCCCCAACTGACCACTGACAACGGACCACTGACCACCATGTCCTGCACGCCCGCCGATCTTTCCACCCGCCTCAATTTCGCGTTGCAGGTGGCGCGTGAAGCCCAAACGCTGATCCTGAGTTACTATCAGGATGCTTCGCTGGAGGTCATCAGCAAGTCTGACCTGTCCCCCGTCACGGCGGCGGATCGTGGGGCGGAGGAACTCATTCGTGCCCGGTTGAACGTGGCGTTTCCGGACGACGCCGTGCTGGGTGAAGAGTTTCCAGAAACGCCCGGAACGAGTGGGTTCCGCTGGATTCTTGACCCCGTCGACGGCACCAAATCGTTCGTCCACGGTGTCCCGTTGTTCGGGACGTTGATTGGCGTCGAATACGACAAGACCTGCGTTGTCGGCGTCTGTCGCTTTCCGGCGCTGAACGAAGTCGTGTATGCCTCGACCGGACAAGGCGCCTGGTGGCAGATTGGTGACGATTCACCGAACCGGGCCCGTGTTGCCGATACGAACAAACTTGCGGAAGCGACGTTCTGTCAGACCAATATGCTCCGCTGGGAAGCCGTCGGTCATTGGGATGCACTCATGACCATGCTTCGATCCGTCGGCCTGGCCCGCGGCTGGGGTGATTGCTTCGGTCATGTTCTCGTCGCCACTGGGCGGGCGCATGTGATGGTCGATCCGTCGATGAATCCGTGGGACGCCGCCGCGCTGGTCCCCATCATTCAGGAAGCGGGCGGACACTTTGTCGATTGGACCGGTTCCCCCACCATTTACGGTGGCAGCGGGCTGTCGGTGGTCCCCGGTCTGAAGGATGAAGTTCTGGGAATTCTGAACAGGTGACGCGCGGCGCGGGAATCTGCTACACTCCGCGCGCACGGCGACGACCGGGACCACGGGATGAGTGGCCCGTCGCCGATCGACAGGGAAGAACACCGACGTCAGGGATGGCATCCGTCAGTACCGGCAGGCTCGGTCCCCGAGTTTGTGAAGGACGAACTGATGCGAATCGCGGCGGTACAAATGGACGTTCGCTTAGCGGACGTGGCTGCGAACTTGACGACCATGACCCGACGCGCGGAAGAAGCGCACGCCAACGGGGCCACGCTGGTCATTTTCCCGGAATGTGCCCTCACGGGCTACTGCTTCGACAGCCGGGCGGAAGCGCTGCCATACGCGCAGTCCATTCCCGGACCGGCCACGGAAGCCTTTCATTCCGTCTGCAAGAAATTGAATCTGCACATCGTGTTCGGACTGCTCGAAGCCGATGGCGACAAACTCTACAACGCAGCGGCGATGGTCGGACCAAACGGACTGGTGGCCAGTTACCGCAAGGTTCATTTGCCGTGGTTGGGGATTGATCGCTACACCGATTACGGCGACCGGCCCTTCTCCGTCCACGCGGCAGGCGAAGTGCAGGTCGGCCTCAATATCTGTTACGACGCCGGGTTCCCGGAACCGGCCCGGTGTCTGTCGTTGCTCGGTGCGGACCTGATTATTCTTCCAACGAACTGGCCCCCCGGTGCCGAGTGTGCCGCGGAGTACGCCATCAACACGCGGGCCATGGAAAACACGGTCTACTATGCGGCAGTGAACCGTGTCGGCACCGAGCGCGGTTTCCCGTTCATCGGCCACAGCCGCATCTGTGATCCACTCGGCCGCACGCTGGCTCACGCGCCGCATACCGACGAAACGATTCTGTACGCCGACGTCGATGTGAGTCTCGCGCGGAAAAAACATCTCGTGCGGATCCCCGAGCAGAACGAAGTCAACCGGCTCGCCGACCGCCGCCCGGAAATGTACGAACCCATCGTCCGTTCGCACAAACTGGTGCGCCCCGGTAAACGGTGAACGGTCCACGGTCCCACTCCACGGCCACCAACACCGCTGTGCGGTTTCGCGCCCCGCGCCGATCGCTTCCCGGTGGCCACCGACGGACCATCGAGAACACGGCGACAGGCTCCGCGCGGGGCGCGAAACCGCAAAGCGTGGTTCGTGAGCCGATCATCATCTCCGTCGCAGAAAGTTCTCTCATCCGAACTTTCGTCGCACCCATTGTCCCACATTGTTCCTGACGCGCTCCCCGCTGCGGTGACAATCCTCTACAATGCGTCGGGTTCCCTTTCGCGTGGAAACTCGGTTGCATGTCCTGGTTGCATCCCGCATTGCTGTTTGGACTCGTGCTGGCGGTCGTGCCGATCGTGCTGCACCTGTTACTGCGCGCGTGGCCGAAGCGACTGGTCTTTCCCGCGCTGCGGTTGCTGCAACTGCGGAACGTGCAGAACTCGCGCCGCTTGCGATTGCGACATTTCTGGCTGCTTTTTCTGCGGACGCTCGTCATCATCGGTCTGGTGCTGGCGCTAGCGCGGCCATCATTGCCGCCAGCGAATTACTCCTTGAAAACCAGCGAAATCTTGAGCCTTGCCGCCGTGGTCGCCTTCGGTCTGGCCGCTTATTTCTCGCTGCAAACGTGGTGGACGCGCCAACGTCTGCCAGCCCATGTGCTGCGAACACGCCGAACTTATCTGAAAGGGGGCGTCGGCTTGCTGATCGCTCTGCTTTGTGCGTTATTCGTCATCTGGCCGTATCAACGTCGTGTCGCCGCTGAGATCACCAGCCCGGCTCCCCCATCGACGGCCAACATCCCCGTCGCGGCGGTGTTTCTGATCGACACCAGCGCCAGTCTGCAATATCAGTATGAAGGAGCGTCCCGACTGGAAGAAGCACGCCGAATTGCGCGCGAACATCTCCAGAGCCTTCCGTCAGGAAGCAAAGTTGCCGTGCTGGATGGTGCGGGAGAGTTGCCCGCACTGTTCACGCCCGACATGTCCGCCGTGCAGAATCGTCTTGAATCGTTGTCGATTCAACCCGTGGCCACCGCGTTGAATGAACGGTTGCGCGCCGCAACCCGATTGCAAGAGGATGATCGTCGCCGCACGATGGCAGAGCAGGCCGGCGTCGCCGAGGCGAATCAGCAGGACAAGTTCGTCCGCGAGGTTTACCTCTTCACCGATCTCGCGAAATCGGCTTGGCGGGAGGATTCGACCCATCTGCAAAAAGAAGAACTCGCGGCCGCACCGTGGATGGGATTATACCTCATCGATGTCGGCGTCGAAGAACCGATGAACGTCGGCTTCGTGAAGGCGGCCCCCACACGACCGGCGATCGCCAGCGGCGGCGTGCTCACCGTCGAAGGATCGCTCCGCGGCTTCGATCCTGTGAAGTCGGAGCAAAACGTCGAATTCTGGTTGCAGGTCGATGGTCAACCGGCGACGAAGCGCGATCAGCAAACCATCGCGCTGGAACCGGGTTCCGAAGCCGGCGTCCAGTTTCGGCTCGAAGGCGTCACCGGCAAACTCGCACAGGGAGAACTGCGACTCGTCACCGCCGATCCTCTCAGCTTCGACAACACCGCCGCATTCACCGTCCGCCTGCTGCCACCGCTGGAAATCCTGGTGGTCGCCGATGAACGGGCCCAGACGCAATTCTGGCTGGAAGCGCTGAACAACTTGAATCTCACCGGTGTGGCCTACAAACCGACCGTCATGCTCACACCACAATTGAGGACAGCCACGCTCAACCAGTTTGATGTCGTGTGTCTGCTGAACGTGGCTCGTCCCACCACTGAACTCTGGACAAAGTTGAAAGAGTTCGTCGACAACGGCGGCGGACTTTCGATCTGCCTGGGAGCGGCATCGACGGCAAATGCGGGACCAAATCTCGCCGCTGCGGAGTTGGCCAGGCGGCTCGATCCCGTGGCCTATCAGGGGGAACTGCCCCAAGCCATACTCCCCGGCAAGCTCATCGCGCAACTCAGTTTTCCACAAGGACGGCAACTGAATTTTCGCGGCACGAATCATCCCCTCGTGAGCAAATTGGAAACATTGGGTGTCCTCGCGGCCCTGAATGATGTCGATTTCCGTCGCTATTGGATCGTCGAGCCGGATCCTGCATCGACGGTCCTCGCTCGGTGGAATCATGAAACTGTGCCACCGGCTTTGATGCTCCGGGATGTTGGTCGCGGTCGGACCTTGCTATGGGCGACATCGGTCGATTCCACGGCGTGGAATGATCTCCCGCGGGACTGGACGTTCCTGGTCCTTGTCGATCAGTTGATGCAACTTCTGTCGCGGCAGGCAAATAACTCGCTCAATTTTACCCTGGGTGATCCGGTCACCTTACCGTTGCCGTCGAGCAGTCCCGCGGGACCGGCCTTGTTGCGGGCTCCGGACCTCACGCAGGTGCGTGTCGAAATTCAGGCCGAGGCGCGCGAACTCACGTTGCCGCCGGTGACGTCAGCCGGGCACTACCAGATTCTGTCGACCGAAAAGCAGCCGCCGACCCTCGTTGCCGGGTTCAGCGTGCGGCCTTCGGCAACTGAGAGTGATCTCACGCGTTTGACGAAAGAGGACCTCGACGACATGTTCGGCGAGAAGCGGTATGGTCTTGCGCGCGATCCTCAGCAACTGGCTCGTTCCGTGAACGTCGGGCGTTTGGGGCAGGAAGTTTATGGCGTTGTGTTAGCGCTGTTGATCGCCTTCTTCTTCACCGAACAGGCCACTGCGACGTGGTTTTACCGCACCGATGAAGGGTGACGCTGGGAGAAAGCGAGTGTGTCACGGCCGTGTCGGCCGTGGTACACCAGACCGAATCACTCCACGACTTGAAATGAACGCATGCAACTGACGGTGGAACCGATCTGGGGATGGGGAGGCGTGGCGCTGGTCGCTGCGGGGCTGGGCGCGCTCCTCTATGCCATCGATCGAGTTCAACTGCGCGGGTTGACACCGTCAAGACGATGGTGGCTGTTCGGACTCAAAGCCACGGCGAGTTTGTTGCTGCTGTTGGCGATGATTCGTCCGGCCGTGGTCGCAACGGAAACCGATGAAAACACGGTCCAAATGCTGGTCGTCGGTGACACCAGTCGCAGCATGAGCACGCCCGATGGTCCCGGCGGGATCACGCGCTGGCAAGCCCTCGAAGAAGACCTGCAACGCGCCGCGGTGCAGTGGAAAGGCCTGAAGGACAAGGTCGATATCCGGCTGTTCGAGTTCGATCGCGAACTGCGTCCTCGCTCGGAAGACCGCAAAGAACCGGATGGCCCGATGACCGCGATCGGGCAGGCCCTCGAAGATCTGGTCCGTGAAGCGCGGCAACAACCGACCGCGGCGATTCTGCTCCTCACTGATGGTTCGCAACGGGCGTTGTCACCCTACGACAAAGATCCGCTGATTGCGGCGCGGAAACTCGCGGAGGCCAACGCGCCGGTCTATCCCGTGGGGTATGGTGCGACATCCCTGTCGAGCACCACGCTTGATCTTGCCGTGCAGGATTTACTCGTCGATCCCGTGGTCTTCGAGAAGAAACTCGTGCCGCTGAAGATTCAACTCACCGGCAGCGGCGCAGTTGGCAAAAAAGCCACCCTGCGGATACTGGTCGAAGACCGCACGGGGAAATCACTGGGAACTTCAGGGGAATTGAAACCGGCCCCCGCGACACTCACTGCGCGGCCGGTTGTGGAGACCGAAATTCGCAAGGACAACGAACCACAAACGGTCGACCTGTCGTTCATCCCCACCACCGCTGGGGAGTTGAAAGTCGCCGTAGAAGTCACGGCCTTAGATGGCGAACTCATCCGCGGCAACAACCGGCTGGAAACGATTATCACCATTCGCCAGGGAGGACTGCGGGTGGCGTACTTCGATGTGCTTCGATCGGAACAGACAGCAATCCGCATGGTGAACGGTTCCGACAAGATTCAACTCGATTACTTTCAGGTCCTCGGTGGCAAGTTCAAATCTCGAACCATCATTCCTCCCGCAGCGTTTGAGCGCGGGCAATACGACGTTTACCTCATCGGCGACGTCCCCGCTGAGGTCTTTGGCGAAACGAACCTGACCAACCTGGCCCTGCGTGTCCGGGAGGGGAACGGACTGATGATGCTCGGCGGGCTCGAGAATTACAGTGCCGGGGGATATGCCAACACACCGCTCGCCGATCTGCTGCCGGTCGCGCTGACCGCGGACATCACCATGGCCGGCACGCCCGATGTGAAATCGCAATCCGTCGGCCCGCAAGTGATTGTGCCGACGGACCTGGGCTTGAAGCGGTATGTGATGCAATTGACGTCCGCCGATAAAAATCGGGCGCGGTGGGAAGGTCTCGCACCACTCATGGGGGCCACCAAGCTGGCGGCGAAGAATGAGCTGGTCGAAGTCTGGGCGACGACGCGGGAAGGACATCCACTGCTGCTGGCGACCGGCGTCGGTCGCGCCCGGGTTGCCGCCTTCGGTGGGGACACCACATATCAATGGACTTTGCATGGTCAGGGGGAAGAACATCAACGCTTCTGGCGGCAGATGATCCTGTGGCTCGCACGGAAAGAAGCGGACTCCGATCAACCGGCCTGGGTGCGGGTTGAACCGCGAAACTTTCTGCCGGGAGTAACCGTGCCGCTGGAGTTCGGTGCGCGTGCAGCGAACGGTGACCCGATCAACGATGCGATTTTTCAGGTGCAGATCACCCGTCCGGATGGGCAGGCGGTGACGGTGCCACCCCGGTCGAACAACGGCCAGCACACCGCCGAGTTCCCGCAAACGGATCTACCAGGGGATTACTGGGTCCGCGTCACCGCCCGGAAAGATGCGTCATCCCTGGGACTCGATGCAATCACGCGGTTCATCGTCGATCCGAAAGACCTCGAACTCGATCAACCGAACGCCGATTACGATCTGCTGCGAAAAATCGCCGAACTCACCGGCGGACAACTGCTGCGGTCGGAAGACCTCGAAAAGTTTCTGAAGGATCTGCAGGGGAGAAAATTAGACGAACTGACGCGGATTCAGGTTTATCCGCTGTGGGACAATTGGTGGCTGATGCTGGCCTTCGTCGGCGTCATGTCCGCAGAATGGGCGATCCGCAAACGCGCCGGGTTGGCGTAATGGCACACAAGTCCAAGGGAAGCGGAAGATTGGCAATTAGAAATTTGCAACTCAACGACTACCGGCTAGAAGCCGGTAGGTTCGGGGGAAATCGTGAACTACGGACTGAAGTCCTTCGCTCACGATGGGGTCACTTGAAACTCGTCACCACCATCCTGGGGTTCTGTTCCTTCCTGTTGCCGGATGT
>JBGSUN010000182.1:0-10190 GCA_041753475.1 Planctomycetaceae bacterium
CGCTGTGGAACCGGCTGAGCCTCGACATCAACCTGGCCGGAATGGCCGTCTCGTTCACCGTTTCTCAGATCCACGACATGGCGAACACGATCCGCACGCTTTTCCTCGGTTTCTACACCTAGAAACGGAAGAGCCAAAAAAAGAGAACGAGTGGTCAAATAAACGTTTGGAAGCCTATGACAAATGGGATGAGTTGAAAGACGAACGGCTTCGAGTCATCCGTAACATCGTTGGGCATTATCAGGCCGAGATTCTGCGAAACGTGGACAACGGTGATGCCGATGCGCTTGCTCTTCCAGACAGCTTTACGCTTCGACTGAAAATGTCAGTGAAGGGGTTGCGCGACCTAGCCCTTAATTACCCGTACATTTTCGAAGTTGCTGAACCGGACGACATCGAGACACCGCAACAGATTGCCAGGCGGATCAAGACACTCCAGTCGGGTATTCAGCTTCAGCCGCCGCCGGACGATGCCCCAACCGTGTGTGTGATCGACAGCGGCATTCAGGAAGAACATATCCTGCTTGAGCCAGGGATCGACAAACCAACGTCGCATTGCTTCCTGCCGAACACACCGCCGACCGATGTTGCCGATTACGTTTCCGGAGGTGGCCACGGGACTCGTGTCGCCGGTGCCGTGCTGTATGGCGAAGAGGTCGCCAAGGCCGGCACCCTGCAGTTCGGCACATGGGTTCAGAATGCTCGCGTGTTGAATGACCAGAATGCGATGCCGATCCAGATGATGCCGTCAGCGGTTATCCGTCAGGTCGTAAAGCACTTCCACGAGGGCACCCGCAAGACGCGACTTTTTAATCATTCGATCAATTCACGAGTTGCCTCGCGAACGCAGCACATGTCGGCCTGGGCGGCAGAAATTGACCTTCTATGCAACGACTATGATGTGCTCGTGATCCAGAGTGCAGGGAATATCTCATTCTCTGAACTTCCCCCAAAAACCGGCGTCAAAGAACATCTGGCCGCAGGCCGCAATTACCCTGCGTACTTGAATGAAGCAAGTTGCCGCGTCGCGAACCCGGCCCAGAGTCTACAGGCGTTGACAGTGGGATCAGTTGCGTATGGTGTTCTGGAAAGCAGCGGGTGGCGGACACTCGCCTTTCAGAATGGAGAACCATCGGGATTTAGCCGCTCCGGGTTGGGGATTTGGGATTCGATCAAGCCAGAAGTTGTCGAGTACGGCGGGGACTGCCTGATAACTCAGGCAACTCCGCCCGATGTTTCGACGCCGGACTGTGGCGAGCAGGCTTACCCGGAACTTGTGCGATCAACGATGCATGGCGGTCCCGCGTTTGATCGCGACATCGTCGGAACATCCTTCGCAGCACCGAAAGTCACCAAGATCGCAGCACGACTTCAGGCAATTCTTCCTCACGAATCCTGCCTGTTGTACCGGGCTTTAATCGTGCAGTCGGCGCAGTGGCCAGAATGGGCCGGAGAATTAACGAAGCCACAGCAGGCCGAGTTGCTCTGGCGGATCGGTTACGGCATACCCGATATCCAGCGAGCCACGACTAACACGGATCACCGTGTCACCTTTATCGCTGATCGGGATCGAACTATCGGTCCCGGCGATTGCCACATTTACCAAGTGCCGATTCCACCGCAGATGCGAGGGCCAGCGGATGAATACGATATCCGAATTGACGTGACGCTTTCCTATGCAGCACCACCGCGCCGAACTCGCCGCTCACCAAGGGGCTATCTGGCAACTTGGCTCGACTGGACGAACAATCGCAGGGGCGAGTCGCTGGAAGCATTCCTGACGCGGGCAATCAAAAGGGATGAGGCCGTCACGCAGCAGGGTGAGGGGCAGTTGGGTTGGGTCATCCACGAGCGAACTACCAAGAATTGGGGACTTCCGGGCGTCAAACGCTCAGTCGGCACCCTTCAGAAAGATTGGGCCGTCGTCAAGTCGAATGCGCTGCCAGAAGACCTTTGTATCGCCGTTCGTGGGCACCAGGGTTGGAGCCAGGATCCTGACTCGCTAGCGACGTATAGTTTGGCGGTGACATTCGAGATCGTGGGTCAGGAGATTGTCATTTACGAACCGCTTCGCGCAGCGGTTCTTGCTCTTCAGTCAGAAGTCGAGGCGGAAATGGAAGCCGAACTTGAAGTGCGATTACAAGAAGACAACGGGGCGACGTGACAACTTGCAGTGACAAGTTAGTTTCGTTCAGAGCAGCCTACGGGAACTCAAAACATTTTTCAGTTCCCACACCTCTCAAAGCTCATTCACCGCCAACTCGTAAGCCCTTTCGATGACGATCTTCAACATGGTTGACATGTTCGTGACACTGAAGATTCTCACCCCGCTCCGTGCTCCAGGTAACTTGCGTTTGCTTCAAGGGTGCTTCCCAAGCGGTCACTAGGCACTCCTGCTGCGATACTTCGAGCTGGCGCGACTCGAACTCAGTCGCCTGTAGCTGAAGCATGTTTCTTATGGGGCGTTGCCCAAAGGGCCGGGCTGCTCCGGGCTCCGCTGGCGCTCGGTCCGGCGATGCCGGACTGCGGCGCACCCTGCACATCCCTAACGCAGCACGAGCTAGGAACTGTCCGCTCGCTGGCAGTCCCTCATCATGCCACGGCGTCAAGGTCCGCGTCCGCCTGCGGCGTCCGCTGCTGCTTGGCCTGCGGCCAAGACTCCACCTTGACCGGCCGTGTTTTCACTGGGACTGGCCACCGGCAGGTCATCACGTTGAACCCACCACGCAGACGCCGGCTGCAATGAACCACAGGAGAGAAATGCCATGAAACGAGAAGACGCCATGAAACTGATTGATCACGGAATCGCCACTTTGAACGCGGCGCTCCAGGCCGGGCACAGCGAGACCCTCACCCAATTCCTCGCCACTCTGGCCCGCTTTCACCACTACAGCTTCGGGAACGCCCTCCTGATCGCCTGCCAGAAGCCCGAGGCCACGCACGTCGCTGGCTTCCACGCCTGGAGAAAGCTCGGTCGCTTCGTCAAGAAGGGCGAACACGGGATTGCGATACTGGCACCCATGGTCTGGCGCAAGGATCGGGACCAAGCCGCACCGGCACCCAGTGACAACGAACCCCGGTCGATCTTCGGCTTCAAGGTGGCCTACGTCTTTGATGTCACCCAGACCGACGGAGAAGCCCTACCGGAGTTTGCTCATCCGGTCGGAGAACCGGGCGAATGGCTGGGTCATTTGGAAGACGCGATCCGAGCCGTGGGAATCACACTTCAGGAAGACTTCCTGCCGGGGGGAGCCGATGGCGGGTCGTTGCCGGGGCAGATCATCATCCGTCCCGACTTACCTCCGAACGAACGCTTTGCTGTCCTGGCCCACGAGTTCGCTCATGAGTTGCTGCATCAGCGCACCCAACGCCGGGCGGAGACCACCCGAACCATTCGCGAGACGGAAGCTGAGGCGGTCGCGTATGCCGTCTGCCTGGCCTGTGGCATCGACTCCACGACCCGCAGCGCCGACTACATTCAACTGTATCGGGGTAGCGAAGAGACGCTGAGGGAATCGTTAACCCACGTGCAACAAGCCGCCACCGAAATCATCTCAGGGCTTCACGCCCGGCAGGAGCGACTGTCACCGACCGGATGTGCGGCCCTGTCCGCATAGCCCACGCGGCGGTGAGCACCGCTCACCGCCTTTCCCACTCCCCAACATCAGGAGCACGACCATCATGAGAATGACACCCGAGAATCAAGCCAGAGCCGCCGCCGGTGCCGCCGCCATCGAAGCCCATCAACTCGCTAAAGGAGACATCGACGGTTTGTCACCGCAGTCACCGGAAGAGATCCTCATCGACTTACTGTCGGATCTCCGCCACTTCGCCGAGGCCGCCGGCCTCGACTTCGAGACGGCCAATCGCGTCGCTCAAGACCATTACGAGTTCGAGTCTTGGTGACCGTGGCCCCCAGGCAGGACGACTGTTGCTGAGAGCATACTGCGATCATCAGGGGAGGCGTCTTCACGGCCGTTGTGTTCGATGACTTCGAGTGGGGGCATCCCGATCGGTCCGTTGCCGAACGGACGCACGATCCGTCGTCGCAACGGTAAGACTTCCACCGGGACGGGCCGATAACCCGCCTGCCGCCGGACTTTATTGATCGCTCGCCAGAGGTTGAGCAGTTGCCGCCGGACCGGAGCGTATGGCTCAAAGGGGAGGCGATAGAACGCCAAGGCCAGATTCTCGACCGAACGATGGACGGCCAGATCCAGAAAGCTCGCCTTGAGTTCGAGATACCGGCGGCGTTCGATTTCGACATGGGCGTGCCACCGCTGGTCGGGTTCACCGGCACGAGTCCGGCCCCCGCGACGATAGCTGATGGAATAGCCGCCATACTTCAGCGGGATATGCCGCAGATCGCGGATCGAATTCGATTCCACCGCGAAGAATTCGTGCTGACCCTTGGTAGCAAGGATTACGAATCGTTGGTCGTGTCGCAGATATTGCAGGTTAGCGCGACCGACGCGCTTGCGTCGCGCACGGGTCGATTCCGACACCGCAATCCCGTACTTCTCGATCAGCTTTCGGTCGATGGTGCCAGGATCCTTCCCCGCAGGAATGTGCCCGGAGACATAGAACCAATAGCCGTGACGCAGATAGCAGCAGGCGATTTGCTGGACGAACCCTTCCAGTGATGTGGCGACGGCTCGATACGGCATGAGCCCTTAAGAAAAAAGTTGGGGACTTGTTCAATGGCACAAGATCCCCGGAAAGCCAGGATTCCTCATCCCTGGAGTAGCGTTGATCGCACAATCTGTTACAGGCGAATTCGTAAAAACGAGAATTACCTGTGCAAGACATTGACGCGCCGCGGCGGCTCCTCCATTCAGGAGTTCACCGCCGCCAATCCATACTACCCACCTCTAAGAAAACCGCTTGGCGTCCGCACCAGCGTGTGGATACACGCTCGGCGTACGCCGTCAGTTCGCCGCCATTTGAGACCCCTGCTTCCGCAGGGATCTCAAATGACCGCTCGCGCCCGATCAAGGATCGGCGGTTGCACGGGTGCAGCCGCCGACATGTCGCTTCGACACTATAAAGTGCCCGTCAGCCCTTTCGTCGTGTTGATGCACACCGGCACCACCCGTGCGTGCAACAACGACCGCCCACTGCCTTGCAGGTCGGTCGCCCAAGTTCCCCGCCGACTTCCGTCGGCGATTCACTCGGCTTCTACTCAGGCCACTCTCCCTCTCTACGGCATTTGAAGCACGTGACGGACCAAGTCACGCACCGGGGACCAACCCGGCTGCCGCAGAGATTCCTGCGTTAGTCCTGTCTTTCGTCTCGCAAGTCACGTCGCTATCCGGGATGAGCCGGAGGGATGAGGGCTGTGTGTCCGGCTCTTCCGAGCCAAACACCGTTTGCGCCAGGAGTCGCGGAGCGACTCACCGGCGATTTCGGGGGACCGAATGGAGAAGCATCCCCTTACCCATCAGCCTGCATCGTTCGCGGTTCGGCACCGTCTCTTGCGAAACTCACTGGCAAGCCCTCGCGGGCCTTTCATGGTTGAGCTTTTCACCGTCGGTAGATTTGCTACCGATCGCCGGACCGGTCAGGTCCGGTTTCGACGGTCGCCCGTCGAAAGCTCCCCACGCCAGCCAGGTTGAACGGAGTCAGGGACTCCGAGCCCCCTGGACGGGATTACGCTCACCGAATGAGCCTCACCCGCTTCAAATCAGGACGGCCTTGATGAAATGTCACCAAGGTTTGTCCGCATCGCCCCCAATCGTTTGTGCCCCCACCACAGATCTGCCTGCCGGAGGCACAAAGGCCCTGTGGGCCATCGGATAGAGTGTCGGGATTACTCTGCGGGACCAGCATCTGCCATACGAGGGCAGCCACTAGTCGGATACAGGATTACTCCGACAAGCCTCCGTCGAACTGGACGAGCCAGTCTCCTGGCATCCAGCTCTACGGGCCGATCACGTGATGGTTGGTGAAACCATCCCCTTAGCCGGACTGGTGAGGTCCGGTTTACCGGGAGTGATCGGTGTCGAAGCGACATCTTGCCGCCGCCCTTAGGCCGTGGGATTGACCACGACGTACCGAGCGGCACGTTGACGAAGTAAACAGCCGCAGCGGGCTATCCGAAACCCAACTGCTCTTCTGTCGATAGCGTACCAGTCAGAATTCACAAGCGAGACCATGCTGTTTGTGGGCCGGATGAAGCGCAGATTTGCCAGTGATCGCAAAACCGTGGTAAGCGGTCAGGAATGGTGCTTCCCCCAAATGCTCGTCGGCAACCCAGCCGGATGGACTTGACCCGCTGCCACACGGACACGACAGAACGACTGGTCTTTGTCGATATCGAGACGGCGGGGCTCCAAACATGGCGACCCATCATGCAGATCGCGGCCATTGCCGTGAACGGCTCCTTTCGTGAGTTGGAGGTGTTTGACGAGAAGATTCAGTTCGACGAACGGCAGGCGGTGCGACACACGCTTCGGAAGCGGCATTACTCACGTGCCCGCTGGAGACGCGAGGCCCGGCGCGATCGCGATGTCGCCATTGACTTCGGGGCGTTCTTGACCCGGCATGCCACAATCGAAGTGGGAAGCCAACATGGCCGGCCCTTGGTCGTCGCCCAACTGGTCGCGCACAACGCCGCGTTCGACGGGCCGTTCCTGCGGATGTGGTTTGAGCGGATGGGCCTGTTCTTTCCCGGTGGGTACCGGGTGTTTTGTACGCTGCAACGGGCGATGTGGCTGTTTCATGAGGACCGGACGCTGAGGCCGCCCGCCGATTTCAAGCTGGGCACGCTCTGTGATTACTTCGGCGTGACGTTGCACCCCGCGGACACACACGACGCGCTGGCCGACATGCGGGCGACGGTGGGCCTCTATCGGGCGATCCACAGTCGCGCACGGCGGCGGCAACTCGTCGCGGCAAGTCCTGTCAGGCGGCCGGGTGCGGTCGGGTCTGCTCAAAGTAATCGCGCAAGATGACTTGGCGGTACTGCTCAAACGCCGGACCGCCCGTCGCCCGCAGCCGATGGTAGCCGCTCCGTTTCAGCGGAGCGGCGGCGGTCAGGGCGCGAATCTCAAAGTCTGTGCGGGCGTACTCATCCAGATCGCTCCAGAACTCCAGAAACGCCGCCTGTCGCGCGGACTCGGTCGCGTGCTGCCGCTGCTCCCGCGCCACTCGTTTTCGCGCCTGTGCCTGTTCTTGTGCGCCGACCATGGCTTTCCGTGCCGCCCGTTGGACGGACGATTCAAAGCCGGGTGGGAACCGATATTTGGAAGAGTGACGGATACTGTCGACGAGAAAGCCAGCTCCCTTCGTCTGTCCCTTGCGGTTGTACCAGTCAAAGAGTTCGAGCATGGTCTGAATCGTCTCGGCGGAATGTGCGGTGACGAGGTCTTCGGCCACGGAAGGTCCGATCTCCCGGCGCGTCAGTTCGATGGCCAGATCCGATTGCTGCGTTTCCACCTGGGTGGTTTCGCGGACCACTTGCCGATGCGATCGGCGCGGAAAGACCGCCTGCCAGCGGCCACCCTCACCTTTCACAAACCGCCGGGCCGGGGGAAGCTGGCGGAGTTCCCAGACCGTTTCCAGTTCTCGGATGCCCTTCGCCAAGGCCCGTTTGATTTGCGCTGTGTTGTAGTTCGGACTCAGGCGAATCTTGCGCACCGCCAGATCCTGTAGATCGAACACGACGTCATGGTCGTGATAAAACCGCTTGTCCAGCAGGCGATACAGCCGTTTGGCGACCGGGTCTTTCAGCCGGCAGTACAGATTCCAGTCGAGCCGCTTGAGATACCCGGCCTGAAAGCTGTCGAAGAAGACTTCGTTCCAGACAAACCAAGAGCGGGCGGGGGCCGCGGCATTTGTCGCCAATTCCCGCTCATAGAGGTAGAGATTGTCGAACACCCCGAAATCGCGGTTCACCCAACTCTTTCGTCCGTGATCGTAGAACGCCCGATCGGAGTAGAGGGTCACACCCTTCCAACGCCGCAGCGATGTCGCCAGCCTTCGATAGGACTTGCTGTCATCCGACCAGCGGAGCAGTTTCAACAGTTCATAGCGGCTGAATTCCACCTCGCGATTGCGGAATTCCCCCAGACGCGTCAACTGGAGGCAGCCGAGGAGCACATCTTCATCTTTGGCGGTCGGCAGGCCGTAGCGGTCGCTGCCGGAAATGGCGAGTTCCCGTGGCAGATGTTCGCGACGGTCGCGATCCCAAACACGGTCCGAGAAGACCACCGTTTTACCCCCATCCAGGAACCGATCCGCCACCGCCGAAAGGGGAAACTCAATCAAGTTCATTTCGTCGCGACCGTCGACATAGTCGGTCACGTCGGCCAGGGGTCGTGATGTCGTCGCCTTCATTCGCCTTACAAACTCTCCACACTGAATTGTTGAGTATCTGGAAGTACCCTTCCGAGTACAGTCGCCGAAAACGTCCGTCGTTCTGCCAGGTTACCTCCGGCAAACGTGTCTCAGTTCCCGGTAAGTCGACAGGATTCCGTGTCTCATTTCCCGGTCCCCCGTGTGTCACGTCCCGGTTCTGCCAGGGGTCGCCTACCGCGTCCAGATGTTTCATTTCCCGGTATCCCGACGACCCGAGAATCAGTTGGTTCGGATGCACCGCACCGCCGGGTCGATGCGCCCATTCCACTCCCTGACCATCCCAGAGACCGGTGATTCCAGCAACGAAATTCATCCGCGCAGCCAGTCGGCTGGCTTGCTGGCCAGCAAGCAAGCCGACTGGCCAGTCCGCACGCAGCGCGGTTGGCCGCAGATTGTGCTTGCCAGATCGGCGGCGACCGTCGTAGTTCAGAGCGCATGATAATCGCGATGGTCAATTCGAAAGGGGGAGTGGGGAAGTCCACACTCGCTGGTTCCTTGGTCGGCTGGCTGCACACGCATGGCCACCGCGTCATCTTGGCGGACTGTGACACACAGCAGTCGTCTTCGGAGTGGATTCATGAGGCTTTGCCGGACGTGCCGGTCTGTCGACTGGCCAACGCCGATGAAGTCTTTGAGGAACTGCCGCTTTTGTCCCGCGAGGCAGAATTCGTGATTGCCGATGGGCCGGGGAGCCAGACGGAAACCAGCCGGGCCTTGCTGATGTTCGCCGACCTGGCGGTCCTCCCCTGCAAGGCGAGCATGTTCGAGGCCCGGGCGCTCGACAAGAATACCGCCTTCGTGCGCCACGCGCAGTCGATCCGGCAGGGTCCCCCACCGGCGGTCGCGGTCTTATCGATGGTGGGCAAGGACTATCGGCTCACCAAAGACATGCTCGATGCTGCCCAATCGCTTCAGCTCACTGTTGCCACGACGGCGATCACGTTGCGGCAAGCCTATGCCGATGCTCCGGGACAAGGCCGGTTCGTCTGGAATATGGGTTACTCGGCGCGCGACGCCGCGCACGAAGTGGATGCCCTGTTTCGAGAATTGCTCCCGGAAGCGATCAATACGCATCTCGTGTCGCTACGTCCGTTGCGTCGTCCGCTCCGCGCCTCGGCTGGTGGTGAGTCCGTGAGGCACAGAAACTGATGGAACGCCGTCCCCTCAGCAGCCGCGTGAACGCCGTCCCCGCCGACCCGGAAACCGTCCGGCGGTTCGTGAAGGGCGAGGTGCCAATGGCCCCCTCACTGGCCGTCCCCGAACTGGGAGCGTCGGCCGCAACCGTCGGGAGCCAGCCGCCGGCCCTGTCGCCCGCGCCTCGTCGTCGCGCCAAGGCAACCGGTGTCTTACCCGTGGGACTGATTCCCGTCACGGTGCGGCTCCGGGCCGAACTGGCCGGGGCGCTGAAACGGGCATCGCTCGAAAGACAACTGGGAGGCGAGACCGTGTTCACACAGCAGGAACTGGTGGAAGCCGCCCTGGAACCCTGGCTGCGGCAACGCGGCTACCTCGACTGAATCCCGGCCAAGATTGGGGATGCTTGAGCACAAGGCTCGGCGCAATCCCGCGTCGCGGGAGTTGCCGCTCCCCCTGTCCTCCGTTCACGCCTGCGGCTCACGGATTCCGCTCCGCGGAAATTGTTTGCCGAGGCCACCGCGCCAGCTTCCACTCGGAACCCGCATTCCCGAGTGCATCTGCACTCAGGAGATGCTCCCCCGGAATTCCCGGCGTCTATCGAGGCGTGGGAGATTCCGGCCCCACCCCGCGACGTGCGCGCCGCGACGGACTGCCCGTGTCGGGGCCACTGCCCATCCGGCGCGGCCTGAACGGCC
>JBGSUN010000183.1:0-40805 GCA_041753475.1 Planctomycetaceae bacterium
CTTCCCAGTGTTTTCGAACGTGACAACTCTAAGTCACTGAGAATCCGTTTGCACGGGGCGCGAAACCGCACAGCGGCGTTGGCTGCCGTGGGGTGAATTGTGATTTAACGTTGCGGCGGATTGGCTTCTCGCACCACGGCGCCGTGTTCATCACTGAGAATCAGCACCGAGAACCGATTCGCCATGTCAAGATCGTCCGTGCTCAGCGAGGCGTAATCAAACCGGCCGCGGAGGTCGGTGTAGCCGTCTTTGTAGAACTTCACCTCGCCGTTGTTCATCCGGCCGTAGACTTTCACATAGGCTTTGGGAATCGGCTTACCGGTGACGAGGTGCGTCACTTTCACCTGGCCGTAGTTCTCAATCGTCTGCACGGCGAGCGAATGCGCATAGTACGGCAGAGAGCGCGATTTCCCCGCCCCGACAACTTCCACCAACACGTTCTTGCCGTCGAATTCCTTCGGTAACGGCATGTGGAGCCGCTTCCGGTCGTCGGCGAGTTCCACGGTCACGGAATGATTCGGCCGGATCGAACTGAACTGGCTGCCGAACTGCTGCGTGAAGGGATTGCGACTGAAGAGCAATTCCACGTCCATTTCGTAGAAGTGAATCTGGACGTCCTTCAGATTCTGATAATCGAGCTTGAGCTGATTCCCTTCGACAGTGAAATCGAAGCTCGGCTCGCTGGAGGCGAGTTGGGTTTGCTGCTGCGTTCGCTCTTCCGGCGACCGCGGGGCCGCCGGGGCGGCTTTTCCTTCGGCTTCATCGAGTTGGTTTGTGATCGCCGCGAACGTATCCCGCCAGCGGTCAACCGGATGGTCCGCATACTTCGTGGCAATGCCGCGGGCGCGGCCCGGGTCATCGCTGAAGAACGCCAGGTACGCATCGCAGTAGTCGTACTGCATCCGCATAGTGATCCGGTCCGGATTCACGCGGGCAAAAAGGGCTAGCGCTTCGCCGATGCGGTCCTGCAGCAGCAGATAATACGTTGCGGACAGCAGGTCCTCATCGGAAAGCTGGCGTTCATAGCACAGTTGATGCAGCGTCCTTTCATACTGTTCGAACAAGCGGTCATTGACGATCTGCCGGCGTTTTCCCAAGGTATGCGCGCGGGCATTGACGAGCGGCCGGTAATCGAGATGTTCATAACTCCGGCGGGTGACAGGATTGACTTTGAGGACCGTGCTCCGGAGCCGACCGCCCGTTTCGTTGACGATCGGCTCCGCGTGCTGCAAGAACTCACTGGCAACCGTCGCAACATTGTGCTGCAGCGCATACGACCACAAGGTGTGGTTGTAAACGTGCCGGGATTTCAAGCGTGTGATCACTTCTGCAAAAAACTTCGCATCGCGCATCCGCCAGGCGATCCGATCGAGCGGCAAGCCGTGCACGTTCTGCCGATCGAGGAACGACAACACCTCGTCGTTGGAAGCGTGCTGTGAGACATAATCCCACGATTCCGTGTCGACTTTCGTCGCCTTGTCGACCACGTGCAGCGTGACTGGCGGGGCCGCGGCGATCAGCGATTCTTCTCGGGCGACATGCACCGGGAAGTGGGGCGACGGTCCGGCCGCCGGGAAGTAAAAATGGTATTCAATCGTTTGCGTGTGGTACGGTTCGAGTGTGACGGCGACAGTTTTCGTTTCGCGGGTATTGAGCACCGGCAACGCTCCACGCGGAATCTGCACGAGGACGTTGAGTTTCTGACGGGTCGACGTCGAATTCGTGATCACCACCTGGCATCCGTAGACGGTGTGAACGACAAATTCGTCCGTGACACGCTTCTCGATCTGTTCGCCGTTCACGGTGCGGTGGCGGTCGCCGTGCTTGAAGTATTGCTGCGTCACGAGCACATCCGTATTCCCCGCGGCCGGCATTTCCGAAGGACGGATTTCTTCGTGGAACACCACCAGCGGTCCCCCGGCGGTGAGCGTCATCTGCGGGCCGTCGTACTTCGTCTCATGCTTCGGGGACGTGAACGGCAAATCGAGCACAGCGAGGGCTAACAGCATCTCGGGGAAGTTCCGCGCGGCCTCGGCCAGATGCGGCGACACAAACGGCGTGGCGGGATCAGCGGCGGCGTAGTCCCGCCAGAACGCATTCACCGTAATGAGGTCCGCGATTTGACGGTCGATCGTCAAGTGATAATAGTTGTTCTCGGCCCATTCGCGCGTCTTTTCGAGCTGACGGAACAATTGCCGTTGGGAGTCCCGTTTGAGACGCTCACCTTCGACGCCGTCGACGTCGGCATAGAAATTGGTACCGAATCGGTGTTCTTCGCTTTTGCCGTTGGCGGGTTTGTCATCGGCGCTATCAAAATCACCACGCGCGGATCGTCGCATGCTAGTTCCGTCTTTGGCGTCCATCTTCTTGCGGGATTCGGCAAGCTGTTTTTCCTCAGCGAACTTCGGATTATTCGCGGTCGCAGGACTCGCTCCGCGGAGCATCAGTGTTCGATTACGGACGGTGTGCGACTGGAGATTCGCCGGTCCGCCAGGGGCATTCGTTCCCGATCCCGATCCCATGGCTCCGGATTTTTCGTCCTCCGACAATTGCTGCTGGAGTCCGAATTCGAACAGGTCTTCCGTCGACAGCGAGCTCCGTTTCACGGCGGTATCGAACAATCGGTGGAACTGATCACGATTCGGCGGCAACAGCGAATAGAGATCGCGGACATGCCGAGTCGTCTTCGGGGCTTCGTCCTGAATTTGACGGGCGAGGAGAATCCGTTCGACGATGTTCAACTGTGCGTGATTCCACGGATCGAGATACTCCGCGAGATCCTCTCCCCGCAGGAAACGATCGAGGAACGTCTGGTCCTTTTTGTTCGCCAAGTACGGCTGCACCACGGCTTGGAAGAAAGCGGGGTCTTTCTTCAGCAGGAAGAAACTCAGTTCATGGCTGGCATACTTTGAATACAGCGTCCGCTTCTCGGCGTCTTTCAGATTCGGCCAGTTGAGGATGAACGCAAACTCGGCCAGATGCGGATCGGTGTTGAGCGTAGCGTACAGCCCGAAGACGCGCGCCAAGCTGTCGTACGCTTCAAACTTGCTGGTCGTGATGTCCTTCATTTTGAACGTCTGTCCGGCGGGAACGACGGTGATCTGCTTCTGCTGCGTGAAGTGCTGTTGCGGATCAAGGCCGATGAGCAGACGCTGATCGCTCAGCGACGGGGCACTGTCGTCGAGCAGAAAGCGGCGGTGTGTGGTCGCGATCGGGTCGACGGCAATGACATGTAACTGTGTTTTGTCCACGAGGACTGCGGGATCGATCTTGATCATGCCGTCGGCATCGGGAATCAGGTTCGGTAGCACCACGGCTTCGTTGGCCAGGAAATCGAGGTTTGCGGACACGCCAGCGATGACGAGTGACATGGACTCCTTCGACTCGGGAGCGCGACCCCCACCCGCTTGCATCTTGGGTGCGGCGGCAGCGAAGTCATCTCCCCCGGCGGCGACCTGGGCCCCGGTTTGGGTGTCACGCACGGCCCACGGATTGAGTAGCAGCGATGGACGGTCGAGACTGTTGCCGGGGTATTTCGTGGCGTACCGGCGATCGATGATGTAACGATATTCATCACCAATGTTGCGACCGGTGAGATATGCCGACAGCGAACGTCCCTGTTGATACCAGTACGGTTCGGGACCGCGGACCTGACTCAGCGCAGCGAAGACGTCGAACTCCGGCGCGAACCGAGTGGCAATGAGATGCACGCGGGTAAACTTCGTCGGATTGACGATCCGCAATAACATCTCTGCGGGTTGCTTGATGTCGTCCTTGGCCGGTTTCGTGTTGATCGTCAATGCAGCGATTTGAATCGGTGGCAGGGCAGGCGTCTCCAATTGCCGATACGGCCCCATCACAAACCGCCCGACTTTCTCGCCCGCCGTGACTCGCAGCCGAACCCGTGCAGGGATTGACTTGCACCAGAGTTCGTAATCCCCCGCCGGCAGCTTTTCGATCACGATCAAATCGTTCTCGATGCGGATGTGTTCGAAGCGATCGGCCACAGGAATATCGCCACGCATTTCCAGCAGTGATAGTTCGGTGCGGTGTGTGGGATCCGCCACTCCGAGACGCGGTAGGAACGGCAGCGTGATCGCTTCACCAACCCGGCCGTGAACGGTTGCGGGATAGGTGTGCTCGTCACGATGAAGTGGCCACGTATGCGAACCGCCGTTCGGTCCCGTCGCGGTGACGCTTTCGATCTGCGGCAGCGTCCCGAGAGCCACCCGGCCCGCGGCATCGGTCTGGAGTTGAATCGTGTACGGCGTTTTGAAATCGCGATGCTTGAGTTGCACATTGACCGGCCGCGATGCCTTCGGTTCCCCCGTCTTGCCGCGGAGTTCGAGGAAAGTCCCATTCGCCGTTTCAAGCAGATGCAGGTCGTCGATGAGTTCCGACTTCTCAATCCCGTTAAGCGTGAAGCTTTCACTCACGAGGAGATCGGTTTTGTTGCCACCGGTGGTCAACTGCTTCACTTTGCCAGACAATGTGAACTCGATGGACGCCAAACGGTCGGGCACCTGGAATTCGTGGATGGTTTCGCGGTCCTCGAACAACGGGAAATTCGCGGTGTCCTGTGAAGAGGCAATGCCGTCGAGGTCGGTCGATCGGATCGTCAGCTTGACGTCTTCGAGGTTGGCGAGCGCGATGGGCGTGCCATTCACCGTTAATCCGGCCCGCACCATCAACGCCGCCGTTTTGCGTTTCAGCAAGGCTTCCCGGTCGACATACAGCCCGGCCTGCAAGGCATAGACTTCGCCTTCGTGGTCAAAGTGCGCCAACGTCGACAGCGCTCCGTGCGTCAACACAAACGGATGCCGACCGGGTGCCGTGCTGAAGGGAACCGTGATCGTGCCGTTCTTGTCCGCGGTGTATTCATGCCCACCGAGCCATAGCTTCGCATCCTTCACCACTTGTTGCTGGTCGTTGAGCACCGTGAACACCTGCCTGGCGGAGGACGTGCGGACCAGATGTTTCAAGCTTCCTTTGCGGATGAGGGCCCGACTGCTGCGGCCGTTGCCGATGAAGTCGATGACATACACTCCTGGCCGTGCGAGCTGCGGGAACTCGAAGCGCTTCGTGATCCGTTTGAACGGCGTTTCCGGCAGTTCGTGTGATTGTTCCACGTTCGCCACCAGACCATCGAGATTGATGTCGGTATCCACTTCTTTCAGCGTGGTGCGATAGTACGTCTGCGTGTTGATCTCGAAGACTTTCACCAGCAGTGTGCGAACATTCTTCAGATGGAGATCGAGCGCCACCGGGTCTTCCGCCGCAAAGTGCCTGGCATTCGTCGCCGCGAAATCGATGTCCACGCGGTCTTTCAACTGCTGGAACTTCGCCGGTGAAAGGAGCGCGGCCCATTGCTCCGGTTCGCCGAGACCATGCGTGATTTTCACCTCGGCGAACAATTCGCGCAGATACACGTCGTTGATGTACGGCTCGAATTCTTTCGCATCACGGGCATCGACCAGAAAGTGCGCGAGCAGCGAACGGACGAGAGGTTCGTCATTGCCGATCGGTGCGTGCAACGTCGCCCCGCCGTAGTTTTCGTTGAGATTGCTCGCGAACCGTCGCAGGGCTTCGGATTCAAGCATCTGCTTCGAGACATAACCGATTTGCCGCGGCAGTTTGAGATACTCAACGAAACGGGCCTTGTTGATCTGGCCCCGTTCTCGATCGAGCAACAATCGGTGATACAGCACATGCGCTTTCAACGAGTTATGCACCGGCGCGAGTTTCGCGGCGAACGCCCACAACCGCTCCAGAAACGCGGTCCGCGTGGTGACGTCGCCGCGCCAGTCGACATCCGCCGACGGTTGCAGCCGCGCCAGCCATGCCGTCACGAACGCCTGCTGTTGCAGCAACTCCGGCTTCTGTTTCGCGAGTTCTTCCATCTGTGATAGCAGCAACTGGCGGTGAATCGGCATCGAACCAAACGGCCCGGCATGCTCGAATTGCAGATCGTCCACGATCTTTTTCACCAGCGGTTCATAATCGGGCCGGTGCATCCGCATCAGTAAACTGCGGCGCTGCTTCGGCGTGAGTTGCCACGTCACCAGCCATTCAATTGCGGCGTCTTCGTACTGATCGATCGTCTCCGGCGAGATGGCCTTGGCCCGATCGATAAATGCCTCGCGGGTGATCTGGCTGGGATCGAGCGCGACCGGCAAGCGTGGATCGGCATCGAGCAATTGTTGCTGATGGGGATACGTCAGGTTCAGCCGACGCCGCAGATAATCCAGGGACTTTTCCGGCGCCTTGTTATAAGTCAGAAGCGCAAAGCGTGTTTGAATTTCCCGTACACGCGGCGTTTCCCCATGCTTTTGCACCCAGGGCGTCATCAGCCCGGCGATCTTGTCGTACTGTTCCGTGTTCAGAGCATGGAGGGCGTGGTAGTAGTAAAACTCTTCCGTTCCCGGCACGAGCTGTTGCAGGACCGCGGCCCGATCGGTCGCCAGCGCGAAGTCCTCGACGAACCCGATTTCCCCCGCGGACAGCGTACCGACAATGACGAACAGAAACGCAGTGGTGCCGATGGTGTCACGCATGGGATCATCCGTCAGGAAATACAATCGGAACCGGGGACTCATGCCGAACGGCCGAGCCCAGAGCAATTCCTTCTCGTCCGGCGATTGGGACGCCGCCATCGACAAAGAGTTCCCGCAATTTGCCACCCGGCGGAGAGAATACCAAGAGGAATCTCGCGCAGGGGCAACAAGTCGGGAACGATCGCACAGAATCGCCCCCGATAATCGCTTGCGGTTTCGCGCCCCGCGCCAATCCCCCAGCGTGCGAACCTACGCCAGAATCTCCGTCACGACGCGCTGCGGTTCCACCCCGGTGAGCCGTTGATCCAACCCTTGGAACTTGAACGTAAACCGTTCGTGATCGATGCCGAGACAATGCAGAATGGTGGCATTGAGATCATTGATATGACACGGCTGACTGACGACGTTGTAACTGAAATCGTCCGTTTCGCCGTAGCTGATGCCCCCCTTGATCCCGCCGCCCGCCATCCACATGCAGAAGTTACGGGGATGGTGGTCGCGGCCGTAAGTTTCCTTGGTGAGCGTCCCCTGCGAATAGACCGTGCGGCCGAACTCGCCGCCCCAGACGACGAGCGTACTGTCGAGCAAGCCGCGCTGTTTGAGATCGTTGAGCAACGCCGCCGTCGGTTGGTCCGTATCGTAACACTGTGACGAAATATCGCGCGGCAGGTTGCCGTGTTGATCCCAGCCACGATGCAGAATCTGCACGGCCCGCACGCCCCGTTCGATCATCCGGCGTGCCAGCAAGGCACTGGCCGCAAATGTCCCCGGCTTGTGCACTTCTGGACCGTAGGATTCCAGCGTCGCTTGCGATTCCGATTTCAAATCGGTGAGGTCCGGCACGCTGGACTGCATGCGGAATGCCATTTCGTACTGGGCGATGCGGGTTTGAATTTCGGGATCGCCGAGTTGGTCAAACTGGCGCTGATTGAGTTTCGCGAGCGCATCGAGCATCACGCGGCGGTCACGGGCTTCGACACCGGGGGGGTTCTGCACATACAACACCGGATCCCCCACACTGCGGAGCGCGACGCCGTTGTAACTCGAGGCGAGAAAGCCGCTGCTCCACATGCGGGTGAACAGCGCTTGGGCCGCCGCTCCGGATGACCACATGGGAGTGAGGACCACGAACGCCGGCAGGTCGTTGCTTTCGCTGCCGAGGCCGTATGCCAGCCATGAACCGAGGCTCGGCTTGCCGGGGACTTCGCTGCCGGTCATGACGAAGGTGCACGCTGGATCGTGATTGATCGCGTTTGTGTGCACCGACTTCACGACCGCAATGTCGTCTACAAATTTCGCCGTGTGCGGCAGCAGTTCGCTGACCCAGCGACCGCATTGCCCGTGCTGCGTGAACTTGAATTTCGACGGCGCGACGGGCAGCCGCGATTGGCCACTGGTCATCGTCGTGATGCGTTGCCCCTTGCGAATGCTGTCGGGCAATTCCTTGTCAAAATGGTCGTTCAGGACCGGCTTGTAGTCCCACAAGTCAATCTGCGAGGGCCCGCCGTTCATGTGCAGATAAATGATCGACTTCGCCTTCGGCGCGAAGTGCGGCAGTTCAGACAGCCCCGGCATCATGCGGACTGGCGTGTCCGCCGCCGTCGCCTTGTTGGCCAGCATCGACGCCAGCGCCACACCACCCAACCGCAGCCCGGTGTGCCCGAAAAACTGCCGCCGGGTTTGTTGCTGCGCATATTCATGAAGAGACATATGAGTGCTCGCTTCTTTTTCCGGTCCCCTCGCCCCCGTCTGCGGGGGAGAGGGTTAGGGTGAGGGGGGCTTCCGGTCAATCACACGTTCTGATCGTTCAACAAGCCATTTCTCGACATCGATTCCCGCGGCCTTCATTATGCCGTGAGCCACCGCTTCCAGGTCCGCATAGACGTCCGCATTCGCCACTCGGAAAACATGTAGTTCGTGCGCTTCAAGATACCGCGTTCGATCGGCATCGACCTGTGCTCGTCCATCGTGCGATTCTCCATCCAGTTCGACCACCAGCTTCGCTTCGTGGCAATAGAAATCCGCGATGAATGGTCCAATCGGAAACTGCCGGCGAAACTTCAATCCGGCGAGTTGGCGGTTGCGCAGGAGACTCCACACCAGTTGCTCTGCCGGCGCTTGACCGAGTCGGAGGTCCTTGACACGCTGCTGCGCGAGGGCGTTTCGGATTGGAAGTTGGCGAGCCATGTTTGAATTCTGCCCCCTCACCCTAGCCCTCTCCCCCGCGGACGGGGGAGAGGGGACCGGAGGGTTTCAATTCCGGGTTACGGTTTCATCCAGATTCAGAATCAAATTCCCAATCAGCGTGTAGGCCGCTAACTCGACATCGTTCATGCTGCCGGGCGGAGTGGATTCGCCGACGGAGACGACGGCCTTCGCGGCGGCGGGGTCCTGGCGGTAACGGTCGAGGTATTGATCGAGCACGGTCTGCACGACTTGCAGTTCATCGGCGTCCGGGTCACGGGACAACGTTGCACGGTAACCGAAGGTGATCCGTTCGGCCGGTGTCGTGCCCCCTTCCGTCAGCATGCGGGCACCGAACGAGCGGGCGGCTTCAAAATGCTGCGTGTCGTTGAGCAACTGCAGCGCCTGTAACGGCGTGTTGCTCCGTTCGCGGCGCGTGCAGAACTGTTCACGGTTGGGACCATCGAAATTGCTCATGAACGGCGGCGGCGCGGTCCGCTTCAGGAACGCATAGATGCTGCGGCGATACAACGCCGGTCCGTGGTCCTGCAAATAGAACCGCGTGTTGCTGTCCGAATAACCGACCGGCTCCCACAACCCCGGCGGTTGGTAGCCCTTCACCCCGCGGCCCCCCATGTTCAGATTGATGAGGCCACTGACATACAGGGCGTTATCGCGAATCTGTTCGGCATCCAATCGGAAACGGGGCCCGCGGGCATACCACCGGTTCTCGGGATCGCGTTGCAACACCTCGGATGTGAGGGTCGCATCCTGTCGAAACGCCGCGGACATCACCATCAATTTGACGAGCGCCTTCGTGTCCCAGCCGTGGTCGCGGTACCACACGGCGAGCCAATCGAGCAGTTCCGGATGGCTCGGCGAATCGCCCTGTGATCCAAAATCAAAACTGGACTTCACCAGCCCGGTCCCGAAGAGTTGCTGCCAGAAGCGATTCACCGTCACCCGTGCCGTTAATGGCTGGTCGGGCGACAACAGCCACTTCGCGAGATCGAGGCGGTTCGCCCGCAGGTTCTCGGACTTCGCCAGCGGGGGAAAGACCGCCGGGACGCCGGGTTCGACTTTTTCCCCCGGTTGATCGTACTGCCCGCGGAGCATCACGAACGCCTCGCGCGGCTTGTCGAGGTCTTTGAAAATGAACGTGCCGGGGATCGATTCTTCAAGACCGACTCGGGCCGACTTCGCCGCCTGCCAGACCTGCTGGAACGCGGCCAGTACCCCGTCATCCAACCGGGCCACGTGCGTCAAGTAATACTGCCGCAGCTTGGTGAGTCGCTCTCGATCCTGTTTTGCTTCCTCCGTGTTGGCGGCGTCACCCTCGGTGGGAATCGCTTTGGGTCCGGCTTTCAGGAACGCTGCAAGATCGCCGGGAACGCCGGGCGTATCCTTCCCCGCGGCGGCTTTCCACCACGCGGTGAGCGAAGAACGGACGTCGGTCGCCGGGGCCACCGTTCCCGCGATCTGCAGACCATCCCACCACGCGACGCCGCCGAATTGGGCCAGCGTGATCATCTTGACGGTGTCACCGGTCTGCAATTCAAGCTGGTTCTCGGGAATGGTGAGTTGGGTCCAGCGACCGGGGGTTGGGATATCGCCGAGGCGTTGTTTCTCGTTCGATCCTTTATAGTTGTTGATGTCGCCCCAGAGGAACCGGCGATTGCCCCGACTCGTGGCCAATTCCAATTGCAGGGTTTTCGACGGCTCGAAAGAATCGACACGAACCCACACCGATAACGTTGGCTGCGCGGGAATCACCAGCGATGACTGAGCCGTATCAATCTTGTCGTGATAATTCGCCGCACCGAATTGCTTCAGTGCCCGTCGTCCCAGCGGGGGTTGAACGTCTGGTCGCGTGGACCAGACCGACGCGTTGCGTGAGGAACACGTCACCTTAGAGTCTTCGGGGAACAGGTCATCCAGCCAGACGTCAACCACGGGGCGAGACGCAGGAGCAGGTGTGACGGTGGCCGGGTCAATGTATTCCGCAGCCCGTGCGGCATCCTCAAACTGTTTTTTTGCGGCGGTTTCTGCGGTTCGCAACTGGTCAATCGCCGCTTTCTGCTGCGGCGTCGCCAGCGAGTAGAACGGATCGGTCGTGTTCGTGTTGCGGTCCATG
Source organism: Planctomycetaceae bacterium (assembly GCA_041753475.1). Classification (GTDB taxonomy): domain Bacteria; phylum Planctomycetota; class Planctomycetia; order Planctomycetales; family Planctomycetaceae; genus DSVQ01. Next base: position 10,873 of record JBGSUN010000183.1, read on the forward strand.
CCAGGGTCGGCGGCGGAATAGTAGAAGGCGTACAGCGAATAGAATTCCTTCGCGGAAATCGGGTCGTATTTGTGATCGTGACAGACGGCACACCCGCCGGTGAGCCCCATCCACGTCTGCATCATGGTGCTGGTCCGATCGACCGCGTACCGGTAGACCCACTCGGATTCGATCGAGCCCCCTTCACTGGTGGTGACATTGCAGCGATTGAATCCGGTCGCGATCAGTTGCTCCGGCGTGGGATTCGGCAGCAAATCCCCGGCGAGTTGTTCGACCGTGAATTGATCGAACGGCTTGTTCTGGTTGAACGCGTTGATGACCCAGTCGCGGTAGGCCCACATGCTCCGTTCGTTGTCGAGATGCAGACCGTGCGTATCGGCATAGCGGGCGACATCGAGCCAGTGCCGGGCCATTTCTTCACCGTACCGTGGCGATTGCAAATAGCGGTCGACCATGTTTTCGTAAGCCTTCGCCGACGTGTCCTGCAAGAAGGCGTTGGTCTCGGCAATCGTCGGCGGCAGTCCGGTGAGAGCGAACGCTACACGCCGAATCAACGTTTCTTTCGAGGCTTCCGGGCGCGTGGTCAGCCCTTCTTTTTGCAGTTTCTCCAGTAGAAACCGGTCGATCTCATTCTGCACGCGGCCGGAATCGATGACCGGCGGCGTCACCGCGACCGGGGCTTCAAAGGCCCAGTGCTTTTGATACGGAGCGCCTTGCTCGATCCACTTTTTCAGCTTCGCCTTCTGCTCCGCAGTGAGCGTTTTCTTCGTCGAGGGCGGCGGCATCACCTCGTTTTCGTCCGCTGAAATCACACGCTTCCACAATTCGCTGGCATTCAAGTCCCGCGGCTTCACCGCCGTACGGCCATCGTGTTCGGCAAACGCCCCGTCGGCGATGTCCAGCCGCAAATCGGCTTTGCGCTGCTTGGCATCAAAGCCATGGCAGGCGAAACAGTTCGCCGAAAGAATCGGTCGGATATCCCGGTTGAAGTTGATGTCGTCGGCAGCCACGGCATGGGAAGCGCAAGCGATCAAATTCAGGCCGAGAACCCCGGCACGGAAAGAAGAAGTGAGAGTCAGCATCGGCACGCCTACCGCGAAATGTCAGGAACATCATCGAATACAACCGAACGCATCGATTGTATCCGATTAGTTCGCAGAGAGCACACGAATGAGCGTTACGGTTTCAGTTATCACACCCCCGAGAATTTTCATCTGCCGAAGCCAGATCTCACTTTATCGGAAAACACCGCACCCCGGCTGCTCGGTCGCAGCCGGGGTGCTTGCTGATTGGTGCTGGAGACGCAGGGACTTCGCCCGTGTGTTCCGCGGTGTCTTACACGCCCCCTTTGACCTCGATCTTCTGATTCGATGCGGCTGGCTGCGCTTTGGGCAGCACCACGGTCAGCACGCCCTGCTTGAAGGTCGCGGAGACCCCCTCACGATTGACCTTGGTCGGCAGCGGAACCACGCGTTCAAACACACCGAACGACCGTTCCACACGATGGAACTGATGATCCTTGGTTTCGCGCTCATCCTTCTTTTCGCCACGGATTTTCAGGACGTTGTCCGACAACTCCACATCGATGTCTTTCTCGGCCATCCCGGGCAATTCCGCGGTGACATGCACTTCGTTGCCGGTCTCGCTGATGTCCAGCTTCGGCATCGTCAAGGCCTCGCGCGAGGCGGCCGGATTGTCGAAGAAGTGGTCGAACGTTCGGTTGATTTCCTGCTGCAACACGGCGAAAGGATCTTTTTCACCGCGCTTTGTCAGCCCGAGATTCCAGGGTGTCAGGTACGCCATGATGCATTCTCCTGTGATGAGAACCAGAAATGAGAGTTCGCAATGAACTGTCGATGGAAATTATCCCGCCAGGACGGTGATCTTCTGCGGCTGCGCATTTTGCACCTTGGGCAGCCGGACGCGCAGCACGCCGTCTTTTACATGGGCTTCAATCCGGGTCCGATCGATTTCCGGAGCGAGAGTGAAAGCCCGTTCATAATCCCCGTCGCGGTGGTCCGCAAAAACCACGCGGCTTTCTGCGGTTGGCGGCGTGGCGGTCACCCGCGCCCTTAGGACCAGCAAGTCCCTTTCGACGACGACTTCAGTCGAAGTCTGGTCCGCACCCGGAACTTCAGCAATCAGTTCCAGGCCATCAACGGACTCCAGAATCTTAACGCTGGGCTTGTAAACCACGCGGCAAGCTCCGTTCGACGGACCACAAGCGTTCTGAGACATCTTCAATTCTCCAAGGCAGGGGTGGGATTGGACGGCCGCATCTTTTAAAGCGAACTCTGTACCAGTCTGTAAGGACACCATATGAAGCACTCGGGGAATGAGCTGTAAAGCATTTGAATAAATAGCATTACGACAATGCAACCAGCAAGGACCTATTGTGAAAGCACATTATGGCAGCACTGCAACAATGCCGAAATGGCAGCCCACACACCAAAGAGACACGACTGTCTGACCTCTTACGCCAATTTGGCACTCTCGGCGAGGAAGGCTGGGAAGGCTTCGCGCCGCCTCCGAGCCGGCTTGATGTCTGGCATCCCGCACGGCCGATGATGGTGTGGGCATGCGGAGTTATTTCGCGGGTTAGGGAGTCAGATTCTCCAGCCTGAGCCGCATGTTTGCTGTGATTAGCACCCTGTCCACGGACGGCACGTCGGTGTCACTGACCGGATCTCGCTCACCCGACGATCGGAGACGTCGACGCCTGGCTGTAGCCGGCGACGGGACGGACGTCGGCGATTTGGACGCCGGCGGCATCGGTGTGCTGCGAGAACGCATCGGCGATTTGCCTTCGGCATCGCCGTGGTTGCCGCGCGAACCGTGGAAACGGAACACACTGGCCGGTGCGTTTTGGGTATGCCTGACCGGCGTGGCCGTTGCGCTGCTGCGACCGCTGCCACCCCATCCGCAGATTGCCCCCGCGGTCGAGCATCTGACTCAAGGTGCCAGACCGATCTTAAGCATTTATATCGACGTCATTCTCTGGACACTCGCCGGTCAATTCGCGGCGATCATCGGCTGGTACCGATCGCACAGCCTGCTTGATTTCCAAGGCCGGTATCGCGTGTGGGCCTGGGCAGCGATGGTCCTCACGGCGTGGGGATTCTTTGCGGGCACCAGTCTGCATACCGCTGTGGCAGCGATCGCCGGTCCGCAATTGCGCTGGCCGTTATGGCGAGCGGAAACCATTGTCTGGCTGATCCCGGCGGCGCTGGCGGGGCTCTCCGTCTGGTGGCTGGCAGACCGGGATATGCAACGCAGCCGCTTGAACATGTGGCTGGTCCGATCTTCGGTCATCGTGTTCATCACCGCGGGGCTGGGGGAATTGTTCACGCGTGACATGAACACGGCAACGTGGTTCATGCCGACTCTAATACTGTGCCATCTTGTCGGGGCGGGCTTGCTCGTTACGGGGTTATGGTTCCAGGCGTGGTTTGTGGCGTATGTTTCTGCCGATCCGCCCGAAGCCCGCGAACCAATCAACTGGAGTGGCCACGTCGGCATGGTCTTCGGCTGGGTCGGCCTATTGGGTCACCTGTGGCCGTTCCGGTGGAGGAGAGCGGAGGAGGTCTCCAAGCCGAAACGGCGTACGACCAAGAAGAAAGACGACGAGGAAGAAAGCGAAGAAGACACTGCCCCCAAGCGCCGTCGCAAGACAACGGCGAAAACCAAGCGTGCGACCAAACCCCGCACGCGCGTGAAGCCGGAGCCGGAAGAGGAAGTCGACGAAACCGCATACGATGAGGAGGAAGCGACTGACGAATCATGGGAAGAGTCCGACGAATCGGCTGGGGACACCGAAGACGAGTGGACGGAAGAATACGAGGAAGAAGAACCACCTGCTCCACCGGCACGTACCCCCTCTCGCTCAGTGCCCGCCGTGACCGCAGCGTCGAAGCCGGCACCGCCCCCGGCTGCCGCCAAGAACACCGTTGCTCCCAAACCGCAACCGGTTCAACAGGACGAGGACGACGGCGAAGATGACGATGATTCTCAATATCGTGTCGATGGCGGCGAAAGCGGCTCCGACATGTTCAAAGGCCTCAGCAAACGCCAGCGCCGTGAATTGCGCAAGCAGCAGAAAGACAAAGAGCGGGGACAGCGCTGAGCCGCTGTCATTCTTCTGAAAAGCGACGTCCCGGAAGGGCCATTCTGCGTCCGGAAAACAAGCTCCTCAACAACCAGCGGATTGACGGTCGTGGCGGTGAGGGATAGCTTCATTCCATGAGCACTGCACCTCCCCGCCACCATCGTCGCTACGACACGCTCGAACAGGAAGCCTACCTGAACCTCTGGCGGACCTACGACCGTCTCAAGTTGATCGAAGAGGAACTGTTCAACGGGTACGAGCTGTCCGCGCAACAGTACAACGCACTGCGGCTGTTGCGGGCCGCCGAACCCGATGGTTTGACCGTCCAGGGAATTGGCAGCAAGTTGATCTCACGGGCTCCGGATATGACACGGATGCTGGACCGCCTGGAAAAGCGCGGCTGGATCGCCCGGACACGCCGGGCCGATAACCGCCGGGTCGTCGATGTCCATATCACAACGTCCGGTGTCCAATTGCTTGACCAACTGGCCGAGCCGATCTGCGATGTCCACCGGCGTCAACTGGGACACCTCACCCCGGCGAAACTCAAGCAGCTGGTTTCGCTTCTCGCAGAGGCGCGGCAGCCGCTGGAAGACCCCGATTGCCCCTGGGCAGTCGCCGTATCGCAGGAACATCATTCCGTGCCGGAAGGCACCCCGCGCTGATGACTGCCCCGTGTCTTCGTGGTGACTCCGAACCACTCCGAGAGATGCGCGATACCGCACAGCGGAAGATTTTTATTTCTGAGCCGGATTGGTGACCGTGATGGTCACCGGTCGGCTGGTCATCGGCACCAGCGTGTTGGGTCGATTTTTCTCATCCGGATTCTTGTGGAACGGGACCTGTGCCTGCCCCAGCACGGCGGCCGTGTAGTCCCCGGAATTGGCGTTCGGCTGGATCTGGATCGAAATGGGCACTTCCGTCTGCCCCGCGGAGATCGTGCCGTTGCCCAGTTGGAGCACGCCCGGCCAGTTGAGCGACTGGAAATTGATCGCTTCTTTGAAATCGGGCCAATAACGGGTGACGATCAGCTTTACTTCCGCCTTCTGACCGGCCTCTACAGTGATCCGTTCCGGTTCGATTCGCAAACTGTACGGGGCTCGTTCTCGGATGGTAACGAACTGTTCCTGCATCGGCCGACTACCGGATTGTTGGAAGGCGCGGGTGTAGGGACGCACCTCATGCCGGAGTTCACGGTCAGCGTGCTTCGAGGTGGCGATAAGTTTCAGCGGGCCGGTCCACGGCGCGGCATTATCATCCGACCAGAACACGACGGTCCCGCGCGTGTCATTTGTGATGACCGTTGGCGTGACATGCAGTCCCGGTGGCAACCCTTCGGCGGTGATGGTAGTCGGGAACTGATTACCTCCGTCGACGTGATGCAGCACGACATCGACGTGCGCCGTGCCGCCCTGCCAGACATTCGTTCCGGCGATTTGCGGATGGCTGTGAATTGACGCGGCAAAGAAATCGGACTTCGCCTTCCGCACGCTGAGCACATACTGGTACCGCGGTCCGCCCCGCTGGTAACGGTCTTGGACCAGGATGCGAATCTTCTTGTTTGGAGGCAGGTTCGTCATGCCGGACGGATCGCGCAGATGGCCATCAAACGCATTGATGCGGTGGCCGAAGTCGTCGAGATCGAAGAAGCGGTTGCCCTGATCGTCGTACAGCGCCATGTACGGATCACACCGTCCGGCGATTCGTTCGGCGTAGACATCAAAGCCGTACTGTCCGCCCATTGCATCGGTTTCAAACTGGTACCAGTCGGCATCGCGCGGCTGATCAAAGCGGGCCGAAAGCACCGCGGGGAGAGTCAACGACTGCGGCTGTTCGCGCGTATCGTTCGGTTCCTGTTCAACGCTGGTCGGGCCATCGGTCACCATCATGACGACGGGATCGGTTTCAAAGGGCAGAAACTGTTGACCAACGAGGGTGCAGGTTGCTGCTGTGGGCAAGACCGAATGCTGCATCGGGTGGACGCGGAAAGAGAACCCGCAGCGGGAGACGAGATCGCTGGCCGCCGTGAAGGGAGCCTGCTTGTGCTGCAGCGGCAGATCACCAATTTTGACGGCAACATTCTGTGCACCGTCCCCGAGGTTGCTCCCCAGCGCGGTGAGCGACACCGTTTGCCCGGCGGTCACTGCCATCGGAAAAACATTCTCGATGCGCGGGTGATCATGAATCAGCAGACGATAGGGATGACCGCCCCGGTAAATCAGATCGCGGACTTCGACGAAGTACGTTCCGTCGGCCGCGGCGAGAAAGTCAATGAGCGGATCGCGGCCGTAGTAATCGGCATTGGTCGCGAGTGGCTGTCCCGTGGCGGAGTAAACCGACAACGTCGGATCCATTTCCGTTTCCAGCCGCGCGGACCAGCAGTCGATGGAGATCCGCTGCCCCTGTTTCAGTGGCAGTTGAAACAAGTCCTGATTGTTGCCATCTCCCTGCCCGCTGATGGCGACGTTGAGGGCCACCACCTGGGCCATCGCCATCGTGTTGTTCGGCTCGACTTCGAGCACATCGGTCAACCCGCGCACAACATGCAGCAACCGTGGATTGGTGATGCCGAAGCGCCCCGTCGCATAGACGTCATACGTGCCCGTAGGCACATCGCCGCTCGCCGTCAGTTTGAAGTGCAGCCGGTTCGGGTTCTCGGCTTTCAAAAACTCCGCCCGCAATCCGGGATGACCAAGGATCAGCGTGTCACAGCCGTCGAGATCATTCCCCTGTACGATGACATCGACGGTGTTCCCCGCCACCAGTCCCACCGGTTGCAGAATATCTAGCCGCGGTACGGGGAGGTCGGCGTGGGTGATCGATGCACAGGCTGTGCACACCACAAGTAAACAACAAGGAATTGGCAGCCGGCCGTTCATTGCGTGTCCTTTTCCATTTCTCGCAAGAGTCGGGGCCAGTCTCTTGCGCCGTGAACGACAGCCAGGATCACGAGTTGTTGCTGGTCGACGTAAAAGGCGATGACGTATTTGTGTGCCGGTTTAATTCCGGGGAAGATCCTGCACAAACCGGACTTCGTAGTGGCTTCGTGTCCGCATTTCGGATGTTGAGAGAGAAACACAAACGTGGCAAGGAGCGCATCCATGACCGGTTGAACCGAAGCCGGTCGGTCAGCAGCGATGTGTCTCGCGATTTGCCGCAGGGCAACTTTCGCAGCGTGCGACAACCGATAAGGCGTCATGTGGATTCACGACGATCACAGACCGATTGTTGCGACTCTCGAACGAGATCGTCAAAGAAGGCACGAAGCCCGGCTTCGTCGTAGTCGGTGTAATTTCCCGCTGTGATGTCCACGAACCCTTTCTCAATTTGCTCCCCAAGCTCGTCGTATCGCACGCGAAACTGGTTGACCAGTTCGTTGATCGCATCATCAGTGGACTCAAACCGGCCTGCATCGATCTGGCTGCAAAGAAAGCGCTCATTCTCGGGAGAGAGCATGATTGGCCGCATGGATTTGACTCCTCGTGTTACTGAATGACGATCGTTGACGAGTCAAAATCATCAACGAATGTGGACTCAACCTAACATCAAGTTTCAACGACTACCCCACCAGTTCCGCAATCGGGTTTCCTTCAGCAAGCACCGGCAGCGGGCGTTTGGCCTGGTCGTAGAAGACGTGGTGATGGTCGATGCCGAGCGTGTGGTACATCGTCGAGAGGACGCAGCCCGGGGTGTACGGTTTGCTGGTGGGGTACTCGGCTTTGGAGTCGGTGGTGCCGATGGCTTGACCCATCTGGAGACCGCCGCCGGAAAAGAGGACCGACATCGCGCCCGGCCAGTGATCGCGCCCCGCGCCACCGTTGATGCGCGGCGTGCGGCCGAATTCACCCATCGCCATGACGAGGACATCGTTTTCGAGGCCGCGGTCGTAAATGTCGCTGACGAGGCCATACACCGCGCGGTCGAACTTCGGCAGCAGGTTATTCTTGAGCTGGGCGAAGTTATCGCCGTGCGTATCCCAGCCACCACCGGCCTGCACGGTGATGTACGACACACCGGCTTCCACCAGCCGCCGGGCGAGCAGACACGACTGACCGAGATCATTGCGGCCGTACTTCTCACGCAGTCGCGGGTCTTCTTTGTGGATATCGAAGGCCCGCAGTGCCTTTTCGTTCGTGACCATTTCAAAAGCGTCACGATAAAACTGATCGAGACCGCCGATGTCGCCTTTGGCATCGACTTCGCGCTTCAGGCTGTCGACCTGCCCGAGCAACTGTTGTCGGCGTTCGAGCCGGTTCACATCGACACGGCCCGGCAAACGCAGATTGCGGACCTGAAAGTTCTGATCGTCAGGGTTGCTATCCGGCGCGAACGGGTTGTACGCGGCACCGAGGTACGCCGCTTTCCCGAGACCAAGACGGCCGGGCAAGTTGACGTATGCCGGAAGTCCCGGTTCGTTCGGTCCTTTCAACTTCGCGACCACGGCCCCGCACGCCGGGTAAATGTTATCGCTGACTTCAATCGTCGGTTGATAACCGGTCAGCATCCACTGCGAGCCCATACCGTGCCCAGCATTGGTGTGGAAAGCCGAGCGGACCACCGCCAGCTTGTCCCAGATCTTCGCCTGCAACGGGCAATGTTCGCCGATCTCAACACCGGGGACATTCGTCGGAATCGGCTTGAATTCCCCGCGATATTCCGCCGGCGCGGTCGGCTTCAAATCATACATGTCGAGATGGCTCGGCCCCCCCGCCTGCCAGATCAGAATGACCGACTTCCGCGGCGTGGTCGTCGCAGCGAGCGCCTGCCTTTCGAGCATGCCCGCCAGCGAGACGCCACCGATGGCCAGTGATCCAGCTCGCAAAAAACTGCGTCGTGAAACGCCATCGCACGGTGTTGTGGTGGAACCGAGTGTGAAGTCGAGCATGGTCAATTATCCTGCAAAGTCGAAGTCGCATGTGAGTGAAAGCGTTTTATGGATGTTCCGCAGAGTGTCCGTTTCCGCCAAGCTTCAACAGCGTCAGAGCCCAGGCCTGATCGTCAGCCGACAAGGGCGGTTCACAGGCCGCTTGGTATTTCAACCAACGGTCGTATCGTCCCTCGAAATAGACCTGCTGAATGGCATCCTGAACGGACAAAATCGCATCGTCATCCGGTGCGGAGAGTGGGATGGAGACGTCCGGAAGGCATTCGCGCAATCGGGCTGGATAGAGCTCGAACCGGTTTCGCCGCGGCCAGCGGCTGACACAGGTGAGATACGTGTAATCCGGGAGTTGAGCCGTCCGCCATTCCGGGACGGCAACCGTATGTTGTCCACGGCGCAGCAGATCGATTTCCACAAGATGGACGTCGTTGGCCAGAGTTTCTTCCTGCTTCTCCAGATACGATTTCCGTCCGGGACCGTTCGCCTTGTTGCTGGGACTCAGGACTTCAATCGCGGTCACGACTTTCATCTCGCGATATGTGTCCTGTATGTCGATGCGGGTCTCGCGGACTTCCAGCGGATCAATCTGCACGACGGTGACATGCGCCGTGCGCGGCTCCATCACGGCAACCGCGTGCTCCGGCCCGTTTACGAGTTGTCGCACCAGCACATCGGGAATTCGCTGTTGTGGTCCCTCGACAAACACACGCTGCTCCACGGAGGCCACATATCGCGGATCAAGCAACGGCTGCAGGTGATTGGCCAACGCCACCACCAACCGCGCATGGAAACTCTCCCAGAGCGCCGGGTGCTCCAGATAAGGGTCCATGCCGGGGAAGTGGTAGGCCATTTTCAATTACTTGTCTGCAAATGATTGTGAGTCACCATCTCATAGACTTACGGAGACTTCCATTCGCCAAATTCAAAATCATCACGACCAATCCTGCTTATGGAAAACTGCGCCGTGAAACGCCATCGCACTGCGTGGTGGTGGAACCGAGAGTGAAGTCGAGTGTGCAAGGACCTTTGCGTGAAATACCGTTTAACTCAGTGCTCCTGATCATCTCGCGTGATATGCCAGGTTGTTGGATCTCGACTCAGATGAATCAGAGCAAACACCACGGTTTCGTTGTCGAAAACTTCAAAATACACACCGTAAGGAAAGTTGCGGACCTGACCAACTCGAACTTGGCCCTCAACGATGCAAAAACTCTCAGGATGCAGCTCAATCTGATCGGTCAGGAACCTCAAGGCTCGGCGGAATCGGTCTCCCAACCCTGGCTGTTGCAGTTCATACCAATCGAATACATCGGCAACGTCCCGGAAAAAACGCCGACTGTATCGGATAGACGTATTCATGCTGACTTGAGCCCATCGATTTGTGCCCACATTTCTTGCGAGGACATGGTTTCACCGGGGACCGACAGATATTCGGCGCGGCGGCGACGGACCTCATCCAAAGCGGCGCGGGAAGGTTTCCAGTTCTGGTCTTCCACGCTTTCCCAAATGGCTTGCGCCAATTCCCTCCGTTGATCGTCAGTCAGTTGGCGACTGGCTTCCAATAATTCTGCTACAGCATGCGTCATCGTAAATGGTCCTAATGTCTAATGATTAAACCCAAATTCCCGCGAATTCACCAAGCTCCATAACACGTCTTCCACGCCTTTGCGGGGGTCCGGGTCTTTGGCGATGTGGGCTTCGGCGTTGATGACTTCGGGGGCCGTGGGATAGCGGTTGAAGGCGGCGAGATAGAGTTCTTCGATCATCGTCGGGGTCGACAACTTGTCCTTGAACATGCGGTCGATGCGGCTGTTGCCCTGGCTGATTTTCTGCTCGATTTCATCCGAGTTGGCCAGCAGCAGAACCTGTGACAACGTTGCGCCGGTGGAGCGTTCGCATTCACAACTCGTCACGCGGCGGGGACGATCGAACGCGTCGAGAAAATAGCTGCCGAAGTTCTCGTGGGGCAGGTCGACCGCACGGGCTTCGCTGCTCATGTTGCCGAAGTTGGACTTCACTCCGCAGGCCTGGTCGACCGCGTCGAGCATCACTTCCGCCGGGAACCGCCGGGCGTAGTAGCGGGCGAAATTCTGGTAATCGTCGCAGTTCTCCGCCGTCGGCAGCGCCGAAAGCTGATACGTCCGGCTGGTGACCATCAGGCGGATCATGTGCCGCATGTCGAAGTGGTGATCGAGGAATTCTTTGGCCAGCGCCGCCATCAACTCGGGGTTCGACGGCGGGTTCGTCTCACGCAGGTCATCGACTTCATGCACCAGACCACGGCCGAAAAAGTGGCCCCACATCCGGTTGACGAAGGCTTTGGCGAAGAACGGGTTCTCGGGCTGGGCCATCCAGTCGACGAGAGCGTGCCGGGGGTCTTCTTCCGGGCCGAACTTGGCGACCGGGCCGTCGATGTACTTCGGTTCGAGCCGTTGTTGCGTGATGGGGTGCACTTCCCCGATTGTCACCGTCGGCGACGAAAAATACGGCGGCGGTTCACCGAAACTCTTGCGTCCCAGCCGTGTGTAGAACCCGGCGAGACCGTAGTAATCGTCCTGGCTGAACCGCTCATACGGGTGATGGTGACACTTCGCACATTGCAACCGCAGACCGAGGAAGACTTGTGCCGTGTCCGCGGTGACCTGATGCAGTTGATCGTCGCGCGATTGCCAGAACCAGTTGATCGCCGGAGCATCGGCCGCTTCTCCGGAAGCGGCCACGATGCCGCGCACGAACTCGTCGTAGGGACGGTTCCGTGCGAGCACGTCCTTGATCCAGTTGTGGAAGGCGTAGGACACATTCGTCGACCCCGCGAGATTGGAGTTCCGCAGGATCGAGCCCCACTTCATCGCAAAGTAGGCGGGATAATCGGGGGAGTTGAGCAACTGATCGACCAGCTTGTCGCGCCGGTCCGCATCGGTTCGAGATAGGAACGCGCGTGTCTCTTCCACCGTCGGCAAGCGACCGCACAAGTCGATCGTCACGCGGCGTAGAAACGTGGCGTCGTCACATTCCGTGGAGGGCTGAAGTCCGAGCTTCTTCCATTTTTCGACGGAGAGTTGATCGACGAAGTTCTTCGGGACAAATCCGGCGATTTCTGTCAGCGGTGCCCCTTGCGGCCGCAATACCCGGCAGACGGCGACCTGCCCCTGATAGCGGGCCATGATCGCCGCTTCTCCGGTCGGCTTGTTCGCGGTGACGAGACCATCGTCCGCCACCACGGCGACGACATCGAGATTGCTCGAATACTGCGCATCCCGGGTCACATCCCGGCGAGTGCCGTTGCTGTACTCCGCTTCGACGACCAGTTGCTGCTGCTGTTCAGGCTGGAGAATCTGCTCGGCGGGGACGAGATGTAATTTGACGACGTGCGGCACATCGGGAGCCGACGCCGGTGCCCCCGCTTTCACCCACGACAGCAACAACCGATACGGTTCGCTCCCCGGTTCAATCCGTCGCCCACCGCCATGCGGCACCTGCCCCGTGGCTTTCGTCAGCAGCAGGCTATTTTCGGGAGCCGTGGCGAACACTCGCCGACCACGGGCTTCCTTCACCAGGGCGTTGTAATCGAAGTCGGCATCGAAACCGAACAACGACAATTTGAAGCCGTTCTGCCCACTCGCCTTACCGTGACAGCCGCCGGAGTTACAACCAAAGCGGCTCAGCAACGGTTCGATTTCCGTCGTGAAATCGACGGCGCGGAGTTGATCCAGCCCCGTGACGGTTACCGGAATTCTGACCGTACGGTCAGCGATCGTCACAGTGATTTCCGTTTGACCATTGGCCACCGGGACCACGTAGCCGTGGGGATCAACCGTGGCGACTTGTGGATTGCCGCTGGCGTACTGAGATTGCCGGGTGGCATCACGACTATCGATACTGACGAGCAATTGCCGACGGGCAAAGGCATCCGCAAACGTCACGGCGGTCGGTGATACACGGATCTCTGCCGCCATCACCCCGGTTGCCGTCAACAGCAGGAAAGCACTCGCGCAGCTTCTCAACAGCATCAGTCGCATCATTTGAGCAATTTTTCTGTGACGAGCGGTCCACGACTGCGGCCCAGGCTGGCTCCGCATCTTGCATCTCACCTCTAATTGACGGCATTTCCGTCCACGTTACTTCAACTTTCGCTTATGGAATTGTAGCTCGCGACAGGACCAGACGCAACATCCTTCATAATCGTGCTTTACGTCATTCACGCAACTTGCTCCTGTCGTGTGCTGGGGGAGGAAAAATCCGAGCGGCTGAGGTTTCTCGGCAGAATCGCTGGCGGCACGCTGGTCTCGACTCGCGGTCGCTGAGACCCGGCGTAGAATCAACGGCAGGTGGGCCTGATCCAGCCGCGGGTCTCTGATGTTGAAGGATGACCGATGAATTCCCGATTTTCACGCTGGTCTTGCGCGACGCTGCTGGTGGTGGCTCTGCCGGCGACGTTCCCCAGTTGCGTCACCACAACGCGGGTCGCCAGCGGGTTGAGCCTGCCGGTGTTTGTCACCGCTCCGGTCGGCGACACCAATCGGTTGTTCATCGTCGAAAAAGGGGGCCTGCTGAAAACGCTCGACCTGACCACCAATCAGGTCACCCCGTTTCTGGACCTCCGCAGCCAGGTCTTTTCCGACGGTGAAGAAGGGTTGCTCGGACTTGCCTTTCATCCACAGTTCGCCGCGAACCGGCGGTTCTATGTCTTCCACACCGCGAAGTACACGCAAGAGGCGGACCGCACGCTGGTGTTGAAGGAATTCCTCGCCAGTGCGGCGAACCCGAGTGTCGCCGACCCGACCACCGAACGGTTGCTGCTCCGTCTTTCCGATCCGCAGGACAACCACAACGGCGGCTGGATCGCGTTCGGCCCGGACGGTTTGCTGTACGTTTCGATCGGCGATGGGGGCAGCGGTAACGATGACGGCCCCGGCCATACTCCCGGAACCGGCAACGCCCAGGACATCACCGACAATCTGCTCGGCAAGATCCTGCGCATCAACCCCGATCCGGCCACGGATGATTTTCCGGAAGATCCGAACAAGAACTACAGCATTCCCGCGGGCAATCCCTTTGTCGGTGTGACCGGAGACGATGAAATCTGGTGCTTTGGACTCCGCAATCCGTGGCGGTGCAGTTTCGATCGCCAAACCGGTGACCTGTGGATGGGCGATGTCGGCCAGAACCAGCGTGAAGAAATCGACTTTCTCCCGGCGGGCAGCACGGGGGGACAAAACTTCGGCTGGCGGCTGCGTGAAGGAACGATTCCCACACCGACCGTTGGCGGGGCACCGCCGGTCGGCAACGTCGAACCCGTATACGATTACACCCGCGGGACCGGCACGTTTCAGGGAAATTCCGTCACCGGCGGCTATGTTTACCGTGGACCAATCGCTTCACTGCAAGGGACGTATTTCTTCGCCGATTTTGCGACGAAAAAAATCTGGTCGTTCAAACGGAATGGAACCGGGATCACGGAACTCACCGACTGGACGACGAAGCTGAAACCAAAGACCGGGGCGATCGGCAACGTCTCGGCTTTCGGGGAAGACGCGGTCGGGAATCTCTACATCGTGGATTACGATGGGGAGGTTTACCGCATCGTCGATCAGGGGGTGTTCCCGTAGCGTCCGTCGACACGCAAGGAATGGTGGCGTGCAATCACGGGATGACGTCGTCACAATCTCATATAGCCCCCGGTTGTCTTCAACCGGGGGTTTGGTTGTTTCCAAGTCACCCCCCGTTGCGGACAACGGGGGGCTAAATGATGAGAAATCATGCCGAGCGCGCAGGATGCACCGGACATTCTTTCCGTGAGTCAACTCACCGCATTGTTGCGCGGCGTGGTCGAAGAGTGCTTTCCCGATGTGTGGGTCGCGGGGGAAGTCTCGAACTGTCAGAGAGCCGGTTCGGGACACATCTACTTCACGTTGAAAGACGAAGACGCGCAGCTCAAAGCGATCCTCTGGAAATCAGCGGCGGCGAAGCTGAAGTTTGAACTCCGCGATGGCATGGAAGTCGTCGCCAATGGTGCGCTCGAAGTCTATCCGGCACGCGGGCAGTACCAGATCATCTGCCAGCGCATTCAGCCCCAAGGACTCGGCAGCCTGGAACTCGCGCTGCGGCAGTTACAGGAAAAACTCTCCGCGGAAGGCCTGTTCGATCCCGCCCGGAAACGCCCGCTGCCGGAATTTCCACGAACGATTGCGCTCGTCACCAGTCCCAGCGGCGCCGCCGTGCGCGACATGCTGCAGATTCTGACGCGGCGTTGGCCCCTCGCCCGAGTTCTGTTATTGCCGGTGCTGGTGCAGGGAGACGGAGCAAAGGAACAGATCGCCGCCGCGCTGAACACCATCGGTCGCCTTCCCGATGTGGATGTCGTCATTTGCGGTCGCGGCGGCGGTAGTCTCGAAGACCTGTGGGCCTTCAACGAGGAAATCGTCGCCCGCGCGATCGCCGCCTGCCCGGTCCCGGTGGTGAGCGCCGTCGGCCACGAAATCGACGTGACGATTGCCGACCTCGTGGCGGATCGCCGGGCCCTCACCCCGAGTGAAGCCGCGGAGATCGTGGTCCCGTCGATGGACGAAATGCGTGTGCTGTTGGTTCGGCAACGGGAACGGCTCACCGCGGCACTACGCAATCGCGCCCGACAGGCCCGGTTGGCACTCGATGGATTAGCGCAGCGCCGTTGCTTCGTGAGACCACTGGACGGCATCCACGAACGAGCCGCGCGCCTGGATGAACTCGAAGCGCGGATGATTAGAGCCGCACGCGGATTGGTGGCCCGCAGCCGCGCGGAGGTCAACGCGCTCGCCGGTCAACTCGATGCGCTTAGCCCGCTCGGTGTGCTGAGCCGCGGGTACTCCCTTACGAAACGTGTATCCGATGGCCGGGTGCTGCGGAGTGCAAATGACGTGCAACCAGGCGATCGGATGTCGACGCTGCTGGACGAAGGGAACATTCTCAGCGAGGTCATCGCCGTGGAAGTCGATGAGTAAACGTCACCCGCTCGAAGCGCATCCGGAAACATTCACGAGACTTCAGAAACCCACTCCCGGTGTTGCCGTCTTGGCCGACTTTCCCGGTCCTGGTTTTGCAAGTGTCTCTTTGGGAGGCTCCGTTCGACTCTCTGCCGTGGACGCGATTCGGTGCGTGGCTTCAAGACGATTGAAGAGTTTCAAGAGTTTCTCTTCAAACTGAAAGTTCTTGGGAATCTGCCCGTGCATCAACAAGGGGACCGATAAGCTTCCGAGTTTTTCTTCACTCTTCCACACGATGCAATATTTGCCCGACCGGCCTTTCACATCGGGATCACGACAGAGCATGACCGAGCGTGCCACCAAGGTCTGCGTCCCGGTTCTGCCTTTGGCAGCCCCGTCAAAATCCAGAAACGCCAGCAGCAGGCCAAATCCCGCACCGGGTTTAGTTCCCGGAGGCGCGACATGAATGTTGCGGTGTTCCAGCGCACCCCGTGCACGGGCCTGTATCCGTGATGAAATGAGTTGCTGTGGATCAACCGTCGCAGAAAACACCGCCAGCGGATCCACCACCGCGACGTCTTTCAAACCCGCCAGCAACCGGCTGCCGCGCGGTGTTCCAATCTCCTCCGCCACCCCCTTCCTGGCGATGGAACTTTCATACGCTACGAGCTCCTTCGGGACTAACGGCTTGAACTCCGAAGGGGCTTCGGTCAGCGCCGCGGCAATGTCGACCGCAGAAATGGCAAAATTCAGGTTCTGCCCCGTCGCATGGCCCATCGAATTCATGGCGATAAGCTGCCCCTGCCGATCGGTCAACGGACCACCGCTACTTCCGGATGAGATGGGACAAGTCGTTTGCAACCAGGTTCCATCCAGGTCCTGTCCGGTTTCGTCGGCCATCACTTCGGAGTTACGGATCCCGCTGATAATCCCGGTGGAGGTCGTGAACGACAAGCCTTCCGGTGCACCGAATCCGACAACATCGATGCCCTTTTTGGGGAGGGCCGCCGCGATGGTCACGGGCTCAACTTTCTTGTCGCCCAAATCCAGTTTGATGACGGCGATATCGGTCCGCGGCTGGACCAGTTTGTAACCCTGCACGTCAACTTTGGTGCCATCGGCGAACAACGCCGTCGCTGCTTTCGCGCCGGCAATCACATGATAGTTGGTCACCGCGGTGCCATCGGCATGAACGATGTAGCCGCTGCCGAAACCTTCGCCGTCATCGGCTTCGACTTCCAGGCGGACGACTGCGGGCTCCACACGAGCAATCAAATCTGGCAACGGGAGAACGACGGTGGGTTCTTCCTGCGGCTTGACCGTTGGCAGCGGTGCCGTCGGGGTAACGTTAGCGATATCGTTAACTGCCACCGGTTGTAGCAACGGTTGCGGCGTGGGTGTTTCCGCAGGTGATGTCACGTTGAGTTCGACGGGCGACGGAATCCTTGCTGGTGAGGCAGTGATCGGCGCGGGGAGCTGCACCGGTGGCGGTGGCCCGCCACGTGACATCGTTATCACGACAATGATCAGGCCAACCACGGCGGTGGCGCCAACGCCCACAACCATACCCAGCGACAAACCCATGTTCCCCGTGCTACCGCTCGACTTTTTGGGCAACCGACGACTGCTGACGGCAATCTCATCGCTGCTCACGCTGAACCGCTTCAACGGCTCGACCCGGCCGGGAACCTCGACCGGTTTGCCACACTTCTTGCAATGCACCATCTTCCCGGCGAACTGCTCACGGACATTGAAGTCGGCGAGGCAACTCGGGCAGGAAACATCGATGCGCATGACGATGGCCCTCGTATGCCTGGCATCGGTCGCAACACGACCACAATTCTGTCAGCGTGAAATAGAAACTCACCACGGAATCAGTGGTGGACAGACGCTCTAAATGTACCGTTTGTGATGCGCCCTTTCCAGCAAACGCCGCCGAAAAGACAACAAATCATCGGGAGCATGGAATTTTCAGCGGGGGTGTCACACAACCGTAGCGGATGCCCCGAGAGAACGGCTTCAGCCTGTGCTACACCGACCGAGGTGGGCGAACCGCGGGCTTCCGTCCGACCAGCTTCCAGAGAATTGCCAACGGGATCGACGCGACAACCAACCATGGTATGAGGGCCGTGGCAACGAGCACCAAGCCGCGCGCCATCAGCAACAGCACATTGATGGAACTGCGAAAGACAACGCCGATTTGAGCGGTCAACGGTTGCCCGTCGGACCAGCTTACGCCGAACAGTTCCTGGACACGAATATGCACCGTCGCAAACGTCGTGGCATGTTCGAGATACTTGAGCCGTCCCTGTGCCTGTTCCACTTCCTGCCGGACACGCTGCAATTGCTGCTCGACCGCGAGCACATCGGCGAGATTGCCCGTTCCGTCGGCGAGCAGTTTCAATAGCCGTTCTTCTTCGACCCGTTTCGCCGACAAGCGGGCAGTGACGTCGATGAATTGCTCGGTCACATCTTCCGCCGTCGCCCGCCGGAAGAGCAACACACCCCAGGATTGTGCCACTTCGAGAAACCGCGGCAGTTCCTCGTTCGGAATCCGGACCGTCCATTCCCCGGTGTGTTGGGACTGCATCACATGACTGTCGGCGACATACCCTTTCGCGGTCGCCACCGCCGCAGGAAGTTGCGTCGCGACGACATCAACAGAATCGACGCGCAGCTCCAGATGGACCGTTTCGATGACTTTGCGCTCGAGGCCCTGTCCCGCATCCGCCACTTGTGCCGCCGCGACCATGCCGATGTGGTGATTCGCCGCGCCGCCGCAGCCCACGACCAGCAACACAGCCAACAACATCACTGCGGGCATGGAACGACTCCGAAAGAGGGACGCCGAACGGCACCACACCTTTGGTGATCCACACGGGAAGAGAATTATTCCGCAGAGAAGACAGAGTTCGGAGGTTTTGCCACAAGAGGCACAGAAGACACAAAAAGGAAGAGAGGAGAGAACAAGCATCCTTGCTCGCCTCATTTGAGTGCATTCGAATTCAAAGAAGAGGAGTGGTAAACATGCAACGAGACGCTGCACTTTTGACCCCGTCAGGGGGTCACAGAAGGTAGCCGGTGGTCGCCGTCTGCGGCGACCACCGGACAACGCTCCCGAAGGTGATCGACCCCGGAGGGGGTCGCAGAGATCGGCGCTGCTGCGACCCCTCCGTGGTCGATTCTCTACTCTCCGACCAACCGGTGGTCTTCGCTGTGCTCCGACCACCGGCTAACGTCTGCGATCCCTTCGGGATCAAGAGCGTTCCGCCCGACAATGTTGTTCTCCACCAGTGAGTGGAACTTTCCGCGTTTCCTCTTTTTTGTGTCTTCTGTGCCTCTTGTGGCAAAAAAGCTCTTTCCGGTTCCACCCCGGCGTCATGTCAGCGAGTAAAACACCATGCCGGTGAGCAGTTTCGGATAGAAATACGTGCTCTTCGGTGGCATCGTTTCGCGGCCACTGGCGATTTCGTCCACATGGTCGATCGACGCTGGCGGGATCAAACAGCCGAGTTGACACGCGCCGGATTTTAGTGCCGTCGTGACTTCGTCGACTCGATGCACATAGGTGCAAGCCGGTGTGACTTCGGGGAAGCGTTCCGGCAGCAGTTTTTCCAGCACGATCTTGTGCAACCGGCTGACCGCTAACTCCTGCCATGCGGCGGAGTGTTCCGGGGCGAGCGTGGCCATCAGCGATTCATCGAGCAACCGGGCGTACAACCAGCCGCCATCCGCTGCACAACCGAAACCGAACGCGGATTGGGAGCCATCGGCGTCAATCATCTCCCATGTGTCGCGGGCTCCCTGCTCACCGAGACCCATGAATTCACACGCAAAAGTTCCATCGAGCGCGGCTTTCAGTTCCTGCGTGGTGCAGTCGGGCAGACCGGACACCAGCCGATGCGTGGGCAGAATCTGCAAGCCGGGATCCTGCATGCCGACGCATTGCATCAGCACGAAATTCGGCGGCGTATTCTCGTCGGTCAACTGACCGCTGGCTTGAAGTTCATTGCGATAATTCAGCGAGGTTTCGTACCGGTGATGTCCGTCCGCAATGAACATTGGCTTGTCGCGCATCGCCGCGCGGACGGCATTGATGATGTTGACATCTTTTACGACCCACAGGCGGTTGCGGACACCCAGCGGATCCTTCGCTTCGAGCGCCGTGAGGGTGATACACGCATCATCGAGTTTGCGCTGAATGTCGCCCGTGCTGTCGGGATAGAGTCCGAACACTGGTGAGAGATTCGCCTTGCACACCTGGAAGAGTGCGAGTCGATCCGCTTTCGGACCAGAAAGTGTTTGCTCATGCGGAAAGACGTTCCCGGTGCCGAACGGTTCGAGTCGCACCCGGCAGACGAACCCGCGACGCAGAAACTCCTGGCCTTCCCAAGTGAAGTGCTGATGGTAGACGTACAGGACGTCTTCCGGTTCCTGCTGCAGGACCTTGTCGATCCGCCAGTGTTTCCAGAAATTCGCGGCCCGCTGGTACCGATCCTGCGGCCCGCTGTCACCAGCCTCTTCGCGGTTCAGTTCCAGCCGGATCGCATTGCACGGATGCTGCTTGTACAGGGCGGTCTGCATCGCCGGGTCAATGACGTCATACGGCGGGCAGATGACGTCCGACAAATCGCCCACTTGCGCCAGATCATAGCGCCAACCGCGTAACGGATTACAATCGACCATCGGACTACCTGCTCTATTTCGTGCTGCGTGATGCTTCCTGATGAAACAGACTATAGCGGTCCGCGACGATGATCGCACGCGGGGTCGGTCACACATCAATGAGCACCGGCGTGGATGCAGCCCCTTCTCTCCCGTCTGCGGGGGAGAAGGTGGCCGAAGGCCGGATGAGGGGGCGAGTGTTTCAATCTGCTCACCACTCCTCAAAAAAAATGCCCCCCTCACCCTAACCCTCTCCCCCGCGGACGGGGGCGAGGGGACCGGAGGCGGACGGCGGTTTGCCACAGCGCGGACTGCGGAATGAGAATGCTTCAAACCCCGCGGCTTGCAGTTCGGTCACCAGCGGGTCGATGTAGCCGTGCATCACACCGATGCGTTCCGCTCGGCAAGCCGTGATAGTCGCGAGAATCTCCGCATGGTCGGCATGATCGGAGAGCGCGAACCCGGTATCGACCCGGCGTTTCTCGGCTCCATCGGGCAACAGCATCCATCCGGAAACGAACGCCGTCGCATAGTTCCCATGAAACGGAAACGGCTGCCGCCAGCGTGACGATGGCGATACGATGTACAACGACCGCGGCCAGTGCTTTGCGTTTTCCATGCGGTGGGGATCGAACGTTTCCGGGAACGTCACGCCTTGCTGTTTATAGAATGCGCAGTTCTCGGTGACATCGCGATGGACTGCCATCGGCCCGACAGCGGGATCGAGGGTGTGGAGCAAGCGCTGGGCTTTGCCAAGGGTGTAGGCATACAACAGGCTCGCCACGCCGCGCTGCTGATTCGCACGCCACCAGTCGTGAATGGACGCCATCACCACGGCGGCGTCCGGCCATTGGAAGACGGGGTTGCCGAAGGTCGATTCCGTAATCAGCGTGTGACACGGAACCGGTTCAAACGCCGTGCAGGTGGGCTCCGGCGTGGTCTTGTAATCGCCGGTGATGACCCAGACTTCGCCGCGGTGTTCGATGCGAATCTGCGACGATCCGAGAATGTGTCCCGCGGGATGCAACGACACGCGGACACCGGCGAGATCAATGCCGTCGCCGTAGTTCAGCGGTTGAATCATCGCACTCGGAGAGGAACGCGATCGCAGCAACTCCACACCCGGCGTCGCCGTCAGATAGCTGCGACACCCGCGCGTAATGTGATCCGCATGGGCGTGCGTAATCACCGCCCGCGCCACCGGTTGGCAGGGATCGATGTGGAACCCGCCGACCTCACAATATGGCCCGGCGGACGTCATTCGTAACAGAGGGACACGTTTCATGTCGACCAGTGTACCGACGACGCTGTGCGGTTTCGCGCCCCGCGCCAAATGTTTCTCAGTGCGCGCGATTTGAGGATGTCATCACGGGGAAGCGATCCACGCGGGGCGCGAAACCGCACAGCGGCGTCGGTGACTCTGTCGATGCGATCGGGGGTGGTATGATGTCCCCATGAAAATCGGCATCTTCGCGGACGCGCACGATCATCTCGATCACATCAAAAAAGCGGTGGACGTATTCAACGCCGCCGGGTGTGAGCTCGTTGTCTTCGCGGGGGATCTGGTGTCGTCGTTCGCCGTGCCGCCGTTGCGGGCGCTGAAATGTCCGATCATTGCGTCTTTCGGCGACAACGAAGGGAACAAAATCGGCGTCGCGGCGGGGTTCAAAATCCTCGGCGAGATCGGCGAACCCCCGTTCGGTTTCCGCACCAAAGATGGTTGCCGTATTCTTGTGACGCACATGCTGCGGTCGCTGCGGGGAGCCGAAGGGGACTTCGACGTCTGCATTTTCGCCCACACGCACAAGCCGGAAATCACCCGCGACGAATGGGGGCGGCTGTACATCAATCCCGGCGAAACCAGCGGGTGGTCGTACCGCAAACCGAGCGTCGCGATTCTCGAAACACAGCCGTTGGAAGCCTCCATTGTGCGATTGGATAACGCCGCCGAAGATTTTTCGGGAACAACGGGTGATGACAGAACGTCTGACCTCTTAGCCCCCGGTCAATGACCGGGGGAGACTGGCCCCCATCAGAATGTCGATTTCACCCCCCGTCATTGACGGGGGGCTAAGACCATCCCCCCAGGATGCCCATCATGCGCCGATTACTGCTTGCGTTGATGTCCGCGTGGCTTCTCTGTTCGGCGTCCGTTTCCTGGGCGCAGGGGTTGATGATTGTCGTCGACCGGCCGATGCCGTTGCCGCGGCCGCGGCCGATCACGCGGTTGCCGAATCCCCCCGCGGTGTCGTATGCCATCAAGGAGCTCGACGTCCATGCGAAGCTGATCGACCAGGTCGCGCAGGTGCAGGTTTCGCAGACATTCGTAAACACATCCGGGCGGCAGATCGAAGCCCAGTTCGTCTTCCCGCTGCCGTATGACGGGGCGATCGATCAACTCACGCTCCTCGTCGATGGCAAGGAATTCCCGGCAAAACTGTTGCCCGCCGCCGAGGCCCGGGCGCGGTATGAGGCGATTGTCCGCTCGAACCGCGATCCGGCGTTGCTCGAATGGATTGGCACCGGGATGTTCCAGACGAGCGTCTTCCCCATCCCGGCCGGAGCCGAGCGGAAAGTCACGCTCAACTACAACCAACTGCTGCGGAAAGACCACGGCCTCACCGATTTCCTCTTCCCGCTCAGCACCGCGAAATACACGGGGAAACCGCTCGAAAAACTCAACATTCAGGTGGCGATCGACAGTTCCTCGGACATCAAAAACCTCTACAGCCCCACGCATCCGGTCGACATTCAACGGCCTGACGCGAAGCACGCCGTGGTGAAGTGGACCCGGCAGAACGACATCCCCGGCAGCGATTTCCGGCTGATGTACGACGTCGGTACCGGCCCGTTGTCCGCACGGGTGATTTCGTATCGACCCAACGAAAACGAAGACGGCTATTTCCTGATGCTCGCCAGCCCGCCGGTGGGCGGAATGGACGCCGAACGGCCGAAGAAGACCGTGCTGTTCGTGGTCGACAAGTCAGGCAGCATGTCGGGCAAGAAGATCGAGCAGGCCAAAGCCGCGCTGAAGTTCGTGATGAATAATCTTCGCGACGGCGACCTCTTCAACATCGTGGCGTACGACGGTAACGTCGAATCCTTCCGCCCGGAACTCGAACGTTACAACGACGAGACCCGCAAAGCCGCCATCGGCTATGTCGAAGGGCTCTACGCCGGCGGGGGCACGAATATTATTGGATCGGTCACCGCCGCGCTCAATCAATTGAAGGATTCGTCGCGACCGAATTTTGTCCTCTTTCTGACGGACGGGCTGCCCACCATCGGCGAGACGAACGAATCGAAAATCGTCGCCTCGGCGAAGGGTGCGAACGGTGTGCGGGCGCGGCTGCTGCCGTTCGGTGTCGGGTACGACGTCAACAGCCGGTTGCTCGATCGCCTCGCGCGGGAGAACTTCGGGCTGAGTGAATACGTTCGTCCGGAAGAAGACATCGAAGCGCATGTGGCGAAGGTTTATGCCCGGATTGCATCGCCAGTGATGACCGATGTCGCGGTGAACTTCGAGTTCGACGCCGTGCGGACGGAAGACGGCCCGCCCATCAACCGGCAATACCCGGCGAGCGTCGTCGACCTGTTTGAAGGCGAGCAACTCGTCATTGTCGGCCGTTACAAGAAGCCCGGCGTTTCAAAAATCTCGATCACGGGCAAAGTCGGCAGCGATTCGAAAAAGTTCGATTTCCCCGCAGATTTCACGGCGAAAAGCAACGACGGTTCCTTCGGGTTCGTGGAAAAACTGTGGGCCACCCGCCGCATCGGCGAGATCATCGACCAGATCGACCTGCACGGCAAGAACGACGAACTCGTGAAGGAATTGGTGGAACTCTCGACGAAGCACGGCATCCTCACGCCGTACACTTCGTTCCTGGCGGATGAAAACTCCGGCGTGCGGTCGTTCGCCCTTCAGGAACGGCTGGAACAGGCCCGCAGCAATCTCGACAGCTTGTCGATCACCGACGGGGTTGCCGGGGTCGCCCAGCGGGCCAGCAAGGGAGGCTTCCAGAACGCCACCAGCGCCCCGGCTCCGGCGGGGGCCGGTCTCGGCGGGGGTGTTTATCGTGACATTCAAAGCGATAAGGAAGTCCGCCTGAGAGGCATCAAGCAACTCAACAACGAGACGGTCTATGCCCGCACGCTGCCCCAGGCGGAAGCCGGTCAGAAAGCGAAGCAGATCCTCGTCACGCCGGAAACCGCCCAGATGGACATCGAAAAGGACAAGGCCCAGATCAAGACGATCGAACGCTTCACAGATGACTATTTCGCCCTGATCCGCGCCAACACCGCCGCCGAAAACCAGTTGCTGTCGCTGCAGGAAGAAGGTGACGAACTCCTCGTCAAACTTCGCGGGCAGGCGTATCTGGTGAAGTAACGACCATCACCGCGCGCTGCCGATTTACGCTTGCGGTTTCGCGCCCCGCATCGATCCCACCGCGTGGCATCCGACTTCCCCCATTCATTGACCGAGGGCTAAGAGGAGTGTCGCCGTTGACGTAGCGGGATCGGAGTGGCCGCCGCTCGAACGATTTTTGTATCGTCACTGCTGAGATACGGCCGCAAACATGCGGGAAGATCGCTGCGGCCACCACGGCGGTAATCGCGGTTCAGCACGGTTGCCAGTTCGTAGGGATCGGCATTGCACTCGGTGGTGAGGAAACGGAACACCAGTTCCAGCAACCGGGGCAGCGCAATGCCGTGCGTGCGGCTGGCTTCGGCATGGAGCCATGCGGTGAACGCCAGGATTCCCGCAAACGGAGAACCGGACGCACGCCAGAACCACGGCGTGGTCTCGACGAAGTTGCCGCTGTTGGCGATCAAATCCCACGTCTTCGCGAACCGTTTCAGTTCTTGCATCGTGGTGAAATCGACGTCCGCCGTTTGCAGGATTTCGTACGGCGGCTCTGTGCTGTAGATCATCCGATATGCGGCGTCGTGACGGATGATCGGCGTGCCCCGCAGCCGCTTCAGAATGCCGACCTGAATCTCCTGCGGGCCCAGCGCCACGAGACGGTCAAACCCGGCGGCGAAACTGCCGCGATCTTCACCCGGCAAGCCGACGATGAGATCCGCATGGACATGCACGCCGGTGTGATCACGCAGCCAACGCAGATTGTCCTCGGCAGCGGCGTTGTCCTGTTTCCGCGAGATGAGCACGGCGACGTCATCGTTCCACGTTTGAATGCCGACTTCAAATTGAATCGACCCCGCCGGGAACCGCGCGACGAGTTCCCGCAGCGCTTCCGGAAAACGATCGGGGATCATCTCAAAGTGCAGAAACAGGCCCGGTGTGTAGCGGTCCCAGAAGAATTCGAGAATCGACCGGCTCACCCGCAGATTGAGGTTGAACGTGCGGTCGACAAATTTGAACGTCCGGGCTCCGCGATCGAACAACTGTTGCATCGCCGCCAGAAACGGCTCCAGCGAAAACTGTCGCACGGGTATGTCGAGGGCCGACAGACAGAACTCGCACGTGAACGGACACCCGCGTGACGCTTCGACATACAGCACGCGATGGGCGAGGTCGTCGTCGGTGTAAAAATCGTACGGCAGCACGACGTCCGCCAAGCTCGGCGTCTGCGGATGAATCCATTTCTCCGTCGGCCGCTTACCGCTTTGCAGATCCCCACACAGCGCCGCAAACGCGAAGTCCGCTTCCCCGGTGATAACATAATCCGCGAGATCACAAAGCGGCGGGGCGTCATCGACGAAACTGACTTCCGGACCGCCTAGAACGATGACAATGTCCGGCCGCAGCCGTTTCAGTGCCGAAACAACGACCGTGGTTTGCTCAACATTCCAGATGTAAACGCCGAGGCCGATGATGTGCGGATCGTCGCCCAGCAACGTTTCGACGATCTCCAGCGGCGCTTGCTGAATGGTGAACTCACGCAGCCGGGTCTGGGGTTGCAGTGGCCCCATGTTCGCGAACAGATACCGCAGCCCGAACGCCGCGTGCGGGTACTTCGCATTCAACGTCGCGAGGACAATGTCCGGCATGAATCTCTTCAGAAGCCCAGGGATTGCCATCCCTAGGATGTTTGAAGCGGAGAACATCCCACCCATGGCAATGGGTGGGCTTCAGATCGCAATCTTCGCGCCGAGGAGTTTCAGGAACTCGCGCAGCCACGCCGGGTGCGCGGGCCACGCCGGAGCGGTGACGAGGTTGCCGTCCACGTACGCCTGATCGATCGGCACCGAAACGTATTGCCCGCCGGCAAGCGTGATCTCCGGCCCACACGCGGGGTACGCTGTGCAGCGACGATCTTTCACCACGCCCGCCGCGGTCAGAATCTGCAAACCGTGGCAGATCGCAGCGATGGGGCGGTTGTTCGCCGCAAAGTCCCGCACCACCTTGAGCACGTCGGCGTTGAGCCGCAGGTATTCCGGGGCGCGGCCACCGGGGATCACCAGCGCGGCGTAATCGTCGGCCTTGATCGACGTAAACGTGGCATTGAGCGTGAAGTCGTGGCCCCGTTTTTCGGTGTAGGTCTGATCGCCTTCAAAGTCATGAATCGCCGTGCGGATCTTGTCCCCCGCCGCTTTGCCGGGGCAGACGACATCGACGACATACCCCACGGCCTGCAGCGCCTGCACGGGGACCATCAGTTCGTAGTCCTCGACAAAGTCGCCCGCCAGCACCAGCAGCTTCGGAACCGTCATCGTGATTGCCCTTGCCCGTCATTTCGTAGCATCATCTCGCAGCAAGGATCGCACGGACCACGGCCGCGATGCAAGGGAGAGCTCCGATGCCAGGCATTTTCCTCAATGCCGGGCATCTGCCTTCCGAGTTTGGTCACATGCTCCACTCCAAAGCGGGGGAAGGACCTCACGCCAAGACGCAAGGGCGCAAAGAAAGGAAGATGAGATGGTCTGCTTCCGGGTGGCTGTGATCACGTTACTTGCGTTCCGATCGCACTCCCTCTGCCTATTCCTTTGCGCCCTTGCGCCTTAGCGTGAGATCCTTCTTTGATGTCGGGGACCATCGACGGCGGCATAGAAATGCAGAAGCCCGGCATTCAGGAAAATGCCGGGCTTCGTTGGGATGTCACCCCATCAAGGTGTTGCCGGTGCGGGTTTGGCTTCTTCCTTCGCCGCTTCCACAGCGGGAGGATCGACAGCCGCGGGTTTCAACACAGTGCGGGCGGCTTCGAGCATCTCGTTTGGGAGATCTAACAGGACATCGCGCGTGTCCGCATGGATGGTCAACACATCGTTTTCCGTTGCCCCACTAGCTGCATACCCAAATGGAATTTCGGATCGTCCGGCATCTTCGATTGTGACAGGTGGGATCTGCGGGACCAGAGCCTGTGCCTTACTATCCCACCACACGAGCGTGACCTCGTGTTCTCCTGATGGGACCTTCAGAAAGCGATCTTTGGCCGCTAATTTCTCGAAGCTTGTTACCGATTTTTGTCCACCGTACAGGAAGTAATTTGCAAAGCTCGTGAAGTTGCCGGAGTTGCGGTTGTAGTGAAGGGGAGCGCCAGTCTTCGGATCGAAAGTGATATAGAGATCCTCCGCGTTGTTGCCGCTATCCCAAACCGATCCATCAATAGTGGTCGACTTCCGCTTCACCGATGCAACTACAGAGAACCCCGCATCAATCAACTCCTGCGGCAGGATCGGCGTGTGAAACACCACAAACGCATTCTGACCGGAAGTCGGGCAGACGATGTGTTCCGTATGGCTGTCTGTCTTCGAATTTGGCGGAATCACGATCAACCGTTGCGATTGTCGTCCATCCGGGAATTCCACGTAGATCTTGTATCGCCCGGGTTCCACGGAAGGAAAGTGGACTATACCTTGATGCGCGGAAGTTAGTTCAACACCGATAGTGGGTTTATGTAACGGCGGTGAAAGCTGCCGCATCATCTTATCGGCAGACATCCCCATTCCACCCGGCATTCCCATTCCAGAAGGCATGGGGCTACTTCCCATCTCACCCCAGTTCGGTGTTGCGACGTGTGGAATGGATGCCTTCAGCACCTTACTTTCTTCATCAACAACAGCGACAACACATCCCACGGCGGGCTTGTTGTCGTCGCCTTCCATCGTCAGGCGGAGTGTCAAACCTGCTTGGGATGTTGCCGGTGCGGAGGGAGCGTCCGACATCCCAGCCATCCCCATGCTGTCACCGGCGTCTCCCATTGAACCCGAAGACATTGCCCCCGGTCCCATGCCTGCGGACATCGCCCCGCCGGCCCCCATCATCATCCCCATGTTGCCACCCATTCCGCCGGCGTCCGGAGATTGCGGCGGCGCGGGCAATCGCGACAGCATC
The DNA here is from genome assembly GCA_041753475.1 of Planctomycetaceae bacterium. Taxonomy (GTDB): domain Bacteria; phylum Planctomycetota; class Planctomycetia; order Planctomycetales; family Planctomycetaceae; genus DSVQ01. The sequence continues at coordinate 39,783 of JBGSUN010000183.1, forward strand.
TGCTCGAGCAGGTTGCGCGTGCCCATGGTCTGCGACTGCATTGAGTTGTAGCTGGCTGTCATGAGCTGCAGTTGGCTGGAGAGCATGGATTGTTGCTCGGCCATGCGGAACACAAGGAACAGCACGGCGAGACCGGCGACGATCTTCAACCCTTGCCAAACGCGCGCGAAACGGCTGAGCATGATGCGTCCCCACAGAGCTTGAAACCAGAGTTGATAGGCGATCCGCTGCGGATTGCCGAAACGGTCCAGCACACGCTGCTGCGCGGTGCGGTCATCAGCGGTCGTGAGCAATTCCCGGCGATAGGCACACGCGAGGTGGTCCGCCAGTTCATCGGCGATGTCCTGCCGCACCGACGGCGGTTCGTCATCCAGCGGGGCCGGCAGATCGGCAAGCACATCATCGGGCGGTATCACGATGCGTCCCCGCAAAAACCCATTTAGCCCCCGGTCGTCCGCGACCGGGGGAAAACGCCGTCATCATCACCCTGCGAACTGCGCCCCGAGCACGCCGTTCACACCCTTGGAGAATGCCTGCCACGCGGCCTTTTTCTCGTCGAGGGTCGTCTGCCCTTGGATGCTGAGCTTGTAATATTTGCGACGGCGGCCATCGACTTCGTCCCAGAAGGACGTGAGCAATTTCTGCTGTTCGAGCCGATGCAGCGCGGGGTAGAGGCTGCCCTCTTTGAGATCGAAGTACCCGCGTGACCGTTCGCCGACGGTCTGCGAGATTTCGTACCCGTAAGTCGGACCCTGGGCGACCACTTCGAGAATGAGCATCTCGACCGTGCCCCACAACAACCGCGAATCCATGAGCGTGCCCCTTACCTTGGCCGTCTAGGTATAGAAGCATAGACGGACAAGGTATGGTCGTCAAGCAGAAAAAATGGCTCTTCCGTTTCTGGGTGCCGGACAGGGAGATTTCAGCGATTCCAGAATGCGGGAGGCTTTTCGCAGCGCGGGAGGTTTTTGTAGGCTGTCGCCAGGAAATTCGGATTCGCGTTCCAGGGAGGGACGGCGGTGG
>JBGSUN010000184.1:0-22155 GCA_041753475.1 Planctomycetaceae bacterium
CGAAGGCGGTCCCGTTGGTGGCGGCCCGGTCGGCCAACAGGGCGGCGGGCATCAAGGTGGCCAGCACGGCGGACATGCCCCGCGCCATCAGCAGGGGGGAGCACCGCGCGGTCAACAGCAAGGTCGCTTCCGTCAACAGGGTGGACCGCCGCAACACGGTCAACGTCGCAACGGACCGCCGCAACGCGCCTACGGCAATCAGCAAGGATACTCGAACGAACCGCGTGAACCCCGTGGTCCGGAAGGTCCCGCGACTCCCGTCCAAGGGATTCTGGAGCTGCATCCGAAAGGTTACGGCTTCCTGCGCGATCAGAAGGCCGGCTACTTCTCACAAGAGACCGATCCGTTTGTCTCCAGCTCACTGATCGAAAAATTCAGTCTGCGGGAAGGCTTGCTGATCACCGGTGAAATGGTCGCCGGCGGTCGGGGTCAAGGCCCGCGGTTGAAGCAGATCGACACCATCGAAGGCAAGACCGTCGATGATTACAAGCAGATGCGGAGCTTCGACGAACTGACGCCGATCACGCCGAATCAGCAGATCAAACTCGAAACCGGCACGCAGCCAGTCACGATGCGGGTGATGGACCTGCTCACGCCGATCGGCAAGGGACAACGGGCGCTGCTCGTTGCCCCGCCCCGCACCGGCAAGACGATGTTGCTGCAAGAGATTGCGGATTCCGTCAGTAAGAACCATCCCGAGGTGTACCTCATCGTTCTGCTGATCGATGAACGCCCGGAAGAAGTGACCGAGATGAAACGCCGGGTGCGGGGCGAAGTCATTGCCTCGTCGCTCGATCGGGAAGTCGAAAGTCACATCCGTGTCAGCCAACTCGTCTTTGAGCGGGCCAAGCGGATGACCGAAGCCGGTCGCGATGTGTTCCTGTTGCTCGACAGCATCACTCGCACCGCGCGGGCGTTCAATAAGTGGAGCAACTCGGGGCGCACCGGCACGGGCGGTCTCGATATCCGGGCGATGGACATCCCCAAAAAGATGTTCGGGATGGCCCGCCAGTTTGAAGAAGGGGGCTCGCTGACGGTTGTCGGCACTGCTCTGATCGACACTGGCAGCCGCATGGATGACGCGATCTTCCAGGAGTTCAAGGGGACGGGCAACATGGAAATGGTGCTCAGCCGCGACCTCGCCGATCGCCGCATCTGGCCCGCCATCGACATCACCAAATCGGGCACCCGGCGTGAGGAAAAAATCCTCGCCCCGGCCGTGATGGAAGGGGTGACGCTGTTGCGTCGCAGCCTGATCTCACTGCCCCCGGTCGAAGCGATGGAACAGTTAATTAAAACGCTCGGCAAATTCCCGACGAACGCCGACTTCCTCGCCAAGATCAAGGCGATTATGTAACGCTCCTCACGAGATGAAAATCTCTGATGTCCATTGAAGCCCAGGGATTCTTATCCCTGGGTCTCTTCTTTGATCAAGGAATTCCGCTGGACTCATTCCCACATCCGTGTCACAGTATCCCGTAGGTCAGGCAGTACCTGACGTCTTTAATCTTCCCCCATTCAATGAAGTCAGGCTCAGCCTGACCTGCGAAGAGATCGGCGTGATGTCAGTGGCCCGTCGGACATGGATTGTTGCCACACTGCTGTTCGTCGGTGCCGCGGTGGGCCTCGCCGCCGCGCTGCCACGATTGACCGCCGTACCGATTGAGACAGTCCGTGTCATTGCCAGCTATCCGCATGACCCCGATGCGTTCTCGCAAGGTCTCATTATTTCCGACGGCATCCTGTACGAAGGAACGGGAACGTTCGGTGCTTCCAGTCTGCGGCAAGTCGACCTGAAAACCGGGCGCGTGGAGCGCATCGTTCCACTGGGAAAGGAGTACTTCGGCGAAGGGATCACTTTCGCCGGAGACAAGATTTATCAGCTTACCTGGAAAAACCGGCTGGGGATTGTTTACGACAAACAAACCCTCGAGCCCAAATCCTCGTTTCGTTATTCGGGAGAAGGCTGGGGGCTCACGACGGACGGCAAGGAACTGATTCTCAGCGACGGCACGTCTTATCTCCGATTCTTATCACTGGAGACCTTTGACGTCATCCGTCGGGTCCAAGTTCGCTCCAAAGACGGCCCGGTCAACCAGCTTAATGAACTCGAATATGTCGACGGCGAAATCTACGCCAATCTCTGGTACTCGGACCGCATCGTCCGCATCTCACCGAAGACGGGCGAAGTCCTCGGATGGATCGACCTGTCGAACCTCTACCCGGCGCGACAACGTCCCAGCCGCGAGCACGTCCTCAACGGCATCGCCTACGATGCCAAGGAAAAGCAGCTCTATGTCACTGGGAAGAACTGGCCGAAGCTGTATCAGGTGGAAGTCGTCAAACGCCGCTGATGAGCTACTCCTCCGGAGTACCGGCGATGAAGGTTCGGTCGTACGCGGAACCCTGCGGGGCCGGAGTGGGTTCGCTCGGTGAAGTGATGGCTCCGCGTTCGTGGCGGCTCCACCAGTCTTCGGCGGCTTCAATGGACCAGGCCGACGCCGAGGCACAGTGCTCCAGCCGTAGTGCCAGTTCGCGGGCGGTTTGCGGACGCTTGGAGCGCAGTTTTTCCAGGCAACTGAGCAGCAGACTTTCCAGGTCTGGTGAGAGCGGATTGGCCGTCCGTTTCGATGGAGGTTCCGGTGCTTTGTCGACGTGCTGGTGACAGAGTTCAACAATGTTTGCCGCATCGAAGACGGGACGGCCGGTCAGCAGGAAATAACCGGTCGCCCCGACGGCGTACAGATCGCTGCGGGCATCAACCGAGTTCGGTGTCTGAATCGCTTCCGGCGACATGTACAACGGCGTCCCGGTCAGGCCGTTGGCGGCGGTGAGTCCCGCCTGCTGGCCTTCATCCAACGCTTTCACCAGGCCGAAGTCGAGCACTTTCACCACATCGGGTTCCCCACCCCGCCGGTTCAGCATGATGTTCGCCGGCTTGATATCGCGGTGGACCAATCCCAGCGAATGGGCTTCATAAAGGGAGCTGCAAATCTGGTCCAGAATGCGGATGACACGCGCTTCTGGTAACGGGCCGTATTTGTCGACGAGGCTTTGCAGATCGATGCCGTCGAGGTATTCCATCGCATAGTAGAACAGGCCTTCCTCAGTCCGGCCGAAATCGTAGACAGCGACCGTGTGCGGATTGTTCAACTGGCAGGTGATCTGCACCTCACGTTCGAAGCGCTCGATCGAACTGTCGTTGACCTTCTCGACGTGCAGCATCTTGATCGCCGTCGGGCGGCGCAGCACGGCGTGATAACCTTTATAGACGACCCCCATTCCACCAGAGCCGAGCTTTTCTTCGAGGCGATACTGTCCCAGCTTCTTGGCGGCGAGCGTGGCCTTCTGGGCTTCCCGCTGCAGCTTCATGTTGTGGACACTGAAGACGAAGATCACGACTGCGCACAGACCCAGCAGGATGAACAGCCCCCAGAAGCTTCGTTTGAGAATCACAACTGGCCGGAACGCCTCCGCGGCATCCATTTCCGTGGCGATTCCCAGGCGGTATTTCGGCAGCCACGTCCAGACACCGATGACGGTCGCGCCGCGGTAATCGCGGTAACCGTTCATGTCCACGCCGGACTCTCCCGCAATCGCGGCGGTGGCCATCTTTGTCAGTGGCAATTCGTTCCGGCGCTTCTTCGGACGGTACCCCGTGGACATGTCACCGCCGGGATCGCGCAGCGTCAACTTGAGGATGGAGCGGGCATTGTCTTCGTCGTTGAGCAAACCCAGCAGAATGAGCTGATCATCGAATCGGCTGTTGGAAACGATCCGCCCGGTGGAGTCGAAGGCATACGTTTCTCCGGTGTCACCGATCTGGCCCAGTTGCAGAATACGGGTGAATTCCCGCTCGGGCCGAATCCGCATGGCGAGCACGGCGACCACCTGGAAACTCGCGTCGCGCACGGGCGCGCAGACGAACATCGACGGTACGCCCGTCCGCAGTTTGCCGCTTTCATCCCGCGTCATCACGACACTGGCATACGGTACCGAGATCGTCGGTTCGCCTTCCAGCGCCTGCGAAATCGCCGCGTCATATTCCGGGATGTCCTGCTGACCAATCAATTCCGCCGCAGAAGAGGAGAGAATGCGCTTCGATTTGTCGGCGACGAAGTAACCGAAGTAATCCCCTGCCGACAATGCCGGGGCGAGGTCCTTCTGCAATTGTGCATGGAGCTTCAATGATGTCAGCGGCTCGGTATGCTCAAGGGTCGGATCAACGGCATCAAGGAGTTGGTAGACATGATTCCGAATCACCGGGCTGTTGGCCTCGCTGGAGACGTTGGCCGCCTGAACTTTGATCCAGGTTTCGAGCATGGCCGTTTCGATGTCGAGCATCGTCTGCAATTGCGAGTGCAGATTGTGGCGCATGATCGATTCAATGGCTGACCGCGTGGTGAAGCCGACGATGGCGAGGACGACCGCCGCCAGTACGGGAAAAACCCAAAGCTGTTTCTTCAGAAAGATCCCGGTGCGTGACATCGTCCGCGACACGGTGTTGCCCGTGTTCGTGATGTGCACGGCTCGGCCGCGCTGGGTGTTGTGCGACCGATGAAACAGCGACGTCCACAATGACATGATGCCACGTCTCGGAGGGCAAAGAACGGTTGTAGCGGAAATGCAGAACGTAACAGCGCAGCGTGAGCGCACCTCTCAAACAGTTCTACCACCATTCCAGGCGCCACCACGGAATTGATCGGCATGCGGCATGAGTTCCCAACAAATCGCTGCCGCTCTGCAAGCCGGTTACGCTGGTGTGGCGTTTTGGCAACATGCCAGGCGAGTGTCGAAGAAAATGCAGACGCCCGGCATCTGCGAAGATGCCGGGCGTCTTTCCCGTTGTCTGTCTCGTTTTGAACGTCACATCACACGATGATCGTCGTCTTGGATCCCGCGAGTTCTTCCATGAAGCGCTGCATCCGCGCGGCAGTGTCTTGCGGGTCGGGATTGAGGCCGTCGAGGAGTTGAGCGCCGGCGAAGAGTTGCTGGCCACAATCGCGGATGAAATCGTCGTTCGCCGGGTTGACGGAGAGTTCGGCCAACCGGCGAATGAGCGCCGCTTGCGGATTGATCTCGAACACCGGTTTCGAGCGCGGGAATTCTTTCATCTGTTGGCTGATCACCGTCTGCAACAGCCGGCTGTATCCTCCTTCAGCATTGGTCAGCGTGCAAGGCGCATCGGTGAGCTTCGAGGTTTCTTTCACGTCGGTTACCTTGTCACTCAGCGCACCGCGGAAGAGTTCGATTACCCGCGGCAGGTCTTTCGGCGCCGGCGTCACCACCTCATCCGTCGGATCAGTCGACGAGGGGAATGTCACATCGGCCGAGTCGATCGAGACCAGTTTCTTTTCCTTGTACTCGCCGAGTTGGGCCAGCGCGTACTCGTCGATCGGGTCATCGAGCAGCAGCACTTCGAGATTGCGCTTCTGGTAAGCCGCGAGGCGGGGATGATTCGCCAATGCGTCCCGTTGCAATCCCGTGAGGTAATAAATCTGCGTCTGCCCTTCGGCGGCACGCTTGAGGTAATCGTCCAGCGAGATCACCGCGTTGCGGTCATCGCCGTAGGTGCTGTGGAACCGCAGCAGGCCCGTGATTTTTTCACGGTTTTCCCAATCGCTGCTGACACCCGTTCGCAGGATCGAGCCGAACTGATCGATGAACGTGCGGTATTGCTCGGGTTGCTCTTCCGCCAGATCGGCGAGGTGATCGAGCACCTTCTTCGTCAGCACGCGCTTCAACTTCGGAATGATCTGATGATCCTGCAGTGTCTCACGGGACACATTCAGCGGCAGGTCGGCAGAGTCGACCAAGCCGTAAAGGAAGTGCAGGTACTCGGGCAGCAGATCATTGTTGTCCGGCTGCACGAGAATCCGCTTCGCGCAGAGATGCAGGCCGTGCTCGGTACGGCCGAAACCCATCAACTCCATGTTGGTCGCGGGGCAATAAAGAATCGCCTGAAACTGCAGCGGTGAATCCGCCGCAAGGTGCAGATGCCACAGCGGCTTTTCCGTGCTGCGGTGCGACAGCCACTGATAGAACCCTTCGTACTGCTCCACCGAGATCTGGCTCTTCGGCTCGACCCAGATGGGGCTTTGGCTGTTGAGTTGCTCCCCTTCCAACTGCACCGGATAGGGCACGAAGGTGGAATACCGGCGAACGATGCCCTTCAGACGGTACGGTTCGAGGAACTCATCGAGATCGGCTTTCAGATGCAGGCGAATCTGCGCCCCGCGCGGGACATCCCCATCAACCGCTTCGATGGTGAACCGGCCGCTGCCATCGCTTTCCCACTTCCACCCGGTTTCTTCCTGATACGACCGCGTGATGACTTCGACCTTATCGGCGAGCATGAACGCCGAGTAAAAACCGACGCCGAATTGGCCGATCAGCGAGAGATCGCCCTTGGCATTGTCGGCGAGTTTGGTCAGGAATTCTTTCGACCCACTATGGGCGATGGTGCCCAGGTTCTGGATCAGCTCGTCGCGCGTCAGACCGATGCCGTTGTCCTGAATGGTCAGGATTTTGGCTTCTTTGTCCGGGACGAGGGTAATCGCCAGCGGTTGGTCGTCGCGGTATTGCTCGTGGGTGAGCTGAACGTGCCGGAGTTTGTTGAGGGCGTCCGAGGCATTCGACACCAGTTCGCGGAGGGCAATCTCGCGGTTCTGGTAGAGCGAGTGCGACAGAATGTGCAGAAGCTGGGAGATTTCCGCCTGAAAGGAGAACGCTTCGGGTGCCGCGGCAGTGGTCATATCAACGTCCCTCAAACCGAACAGCTGTCAAATTGGCAGATGGGACGTGTGCAACGCCCCCTGATAGCAAGGCGCGCGCCGCTTGGTCACAACCCTGCGGCTGCCAGCCGGCGCTGCACGTCCACCATCTCAATCGCCGCCAGTGCCGCTTCCACGCCCTTGTTCCCCGCCTTGCCGCCAGCACGATCGAGGGCGTGTTCCATCGTCGGACAGGTCAGCACCCCGAACGACACCGGAATCTGGCTCGCCCGCCCGGCCTGCATGATCGCCGCGGCAACCTGATGATTGATGTACTCGTGATGCGTCGTTTCGCCTTGAATCACTGCCCCGAGACAGATCACCGCATGAAACTTGCCGCTTTGAGCCAAGCGTTCGGCCACCAGCGGAATCTCGAACGATCCGGGGACATGCACCACCGTCAGGTTCGCCCGATCGGAACCGTGCCGGCAGAGGGTGTCGATCGCCCCGTCAAGCAAACGGGACGTAATCAATTCGTTGAATCGCGAAACGACGATGGCGAAGTGCGCATCACCGGTCATCAGGCGGCCTTCAATTACGTTCACGGCTCAGCTTCCTCAAACGGCACCCCGAAATCAGTGACACACTGTTGTACCGCGTTGCCGTTCCTGCGACGACGATTGAAGACCGTCGGTCCGCAGGAAACCGCCGAATCCGGCAGCTTTCCCGGAAGGTTCGTTAACCTTTGCCGCGAAGCGAAACCTCTGAAACTGCGGTCGATCGACAAAATCCGGCGGCAAAGTCGTTGCCACCGTCAGCATCGGACTGAACGACACCGCCGGTGCCCGTCATAGCACTCCTGGTCGACAACAGTGAATCCCTCGAACCGGAAAGTTCGCAAAAGTTTTGTCGCCCCCCACGAATCGTCAGCCGATTTTGAAAGAAGGGGAATCGCACCATTGGATGACTCCGTTTCCGTATCGGCGTGGGAAATCGAAACACTGTGCTGGCTCCAGTCTTAGCGTGAATTCATGCCGTCTCCGATGTACCGGACCGCATTGCGATGGTTGCGTCGCCTGCGGTTGACGCAGATGTTTGCGCTGGTCGGAGCGATTCTGGGCCTGCCGCTGACGTTGTTGTTGTGCTGGCAGGGCGTGCAACTGTGGCAACGGGGCGAGGCGGAAATCCGTGCCGCCCACCGACTGCAGCGTGTGGCGGATTTCACACAGCTCCTGCACCAGTTGGCATCCCGCGGGGACTTTGGACTGGAGCCTTGTTCAGAGACGCTCCGCACCAATCTCGACGCGCTCAACACACTCGATGATCAGATCCATACCACACTGCTGAGGCTGCAAAACGAGGGATGGGGCAGCGACGTGGTCTCCCAGGAGCATCGGTCCGAAACGCGACTGCTCCTGACCGCGCTCCGACAACTCCCGACCCGGATTACCGACGTCGAACCTGTGGTCTGGCGGCAGCAACACCAGGAAAATCTGAACCGTCTTGCCACGGTCATTGCGACGACCGCTATGGAAGCCGACGACGGGATTGTGGTGGATCAAGCTCGCAGCGCGGTCACATGGTTTCTCGCCCGCAACCTCCCAGCCCTGGTCGAACGCCTGGGAGCGCTCACAGACCTGGGGTCCGCGAGCCAAGCCACAAACCGGGCTGAACAGCAGCAAGCGTTTCTGCTCCACATCGGCCGCCTCCGGCAAGTGGAAGCGGATGCCACACCGATATTGCAGCAAATTGAACGCTCCCAACCAAAACTTTACGCCGAATTCGGTCCAGAATTCTGCACCCAACTCCGCGAGACTTTGCGGTCCTTCGACCGCATCGCAGCGCAGTTCCATCAAGACGAATCAGAAGCTTCCCTGGATTCCGAAGCCCTCTGGCGAGCGAGCCTGGCTGTCCGGCAGGCAACGGAAAAGGCCGCCGGTCTCTGCGCAGCGAGTCTGGCGCAAGAACATCGCACGATCGCCGTACGCTGGAAATGGGTCAGTCTGGCATTTCTCGTGGTCACGATCATCTCGGTCGCACTGGCAGGAACGTTAATCTTCGGTCTCCACGTCTCGGTGCGACGTTCCCTGCAAGTTTTGCAGAGCGTGACGGAGATTTCTCCCAGTGGGGAAACACGGCCGATCCGGGCTTTCGAAGAACTGGGGGACGACTTCAAAACGATTGCCCGCGATTACCAAAGAACGATCTCGCTGCTGCAAGTCAAACGAGTTTCGTCGGACGATGTGTTGCGTCGGGCCGCGGTAGCCGAGATCGAAGCCCGACGGAGCGAAGAACAGTTCGCCCTCATCTCCTCCGCCACACAAGAAGGATTCTGGGACTGGGACATCCGCACCGATTTGGTCTATCATTCGCCGAAATTCTGGAAGATGCTGGGTTATCGCCCGGAAAACATTCCCAGGACATTCTTCGCCGGGTTTGTGGAGTTGCTGCATTGCGATGATCGGCAAGCGATGGTTGAAGCCATCGACGGGCATCTGGATCGCCGGCTTCCCTTTGAGTGTGAGTTTCGCATCCGCAGTCCGTACGGCGATTATCGTTGGTTCCACGCGACCGGACAGGCAAGATGGGACGACAGCGGCCAACCGGCGCGCATGGCCGGTGCGCTCCGCGATGTGACCGAACGCCGGCTATTGGAGGAAGACCGCAACCGCTTTATTGCCGACCTGCAGGCTTCGCGTGATCAGATCACCGCACAGGCTGCTCAACTGCTGAAGCAAACCGAAGAGCTTCGACATGCACAGAAACGTGCCGAAGATGCGTCACGCTCCAAGGGGGAATTCCTGGCCAACATGAGCCACGAACTGCGGACTCCGTTAACGGCCATGCTGGGGTATTCCGACCTGCTGTATGACGAAGGCGATCTTTCACGGGCTCCGCGGTCGCGGCTGGAGATGATCGACACGATCCGCATCAACGGTCGGCACCTGCTGCAGCTCATCGATGACATTCTCGATCTTTCGAAGATCGAAGCAGGAAAAATGGCGATCGAGTCCATTCCCTGTCACCCGGATCTGATTCTGGACGAAGTCCACCGTCTGTTCGATCTGCGTGCCCAAGCCAAGGGTCTGCAACTCGATATCCGCCTGTCCGGATTGCTGCCCTCCGCGTTTCTGTGCGACCCGGTGCGCTTGCGGCAAATTCTGGTCAACCTGGTCAGCAATGCAATCAAGTTCACCGAGAAAGGCCGTGTTACACTCGAACTCGCGGCTACACGGGGTGAGCGTGCCGACTTGAAATTCACCGTTACCGATACCGGCATTGGTATGACAAGCGAGCATTTGGGCCGCGTCTTCCAGTCGTTCGGTCAGGCCGATGCCTCGACCACGCGGAAGTTTGGCGGGACTGGTTTAGGGCTCTCGATTTCCCAACGCCTGGCGGGCTTGCTGAATGGATCGCTCACGGTCGCCAGCGAATCCGGCCGCGGGTCGACATTCACGGTTATGATCCACGCCAACGTGCCCAACGAAGCGGAATGGCGGACCTACGAGCCAGAACCGTTGCCGTTAACACCGACCGCTGAACCGATGGCGGCGTCGAAGTCAGTTCTCGACGGCGCACGGATTCTGATCGCTGACGATGTTGAACCCAACCGCCGCTTGATCGGCTTCGTTCTTTCCAAAGCCCAGGCCGTTGTGACCTATGTCGAGAATGGTGCCGAAGCGATCGACAAAATTGCCGTGGCCGAGCAACAGGACCAGCCGTTCGACATCATCCTGATGGACATGCAGATGCCTGTTCTGGACGGCTATCTGGCGACACGGCAACTGCGTAACAATGGTTACCGCGGCCCGATCATCGCCATGACGGCCCGCGCCATGACGCAGGATCGCCAGGAGTGTCTGGATGCCGGTTGCGATGATTATCTCACAAAACCGATCGACCGGACGGCACTGCTGGAAGTCTGCACACACTTCCGCTTCGCCGTTCGAACCATCCCCGCCTCCGCGCGATGACGCACCGAAGCCCAGCCATTGCTATGGCTGGGTCTCTTCCGTCTTTCCCAGGAACGGTTCCAGCCGCGCAACGACATCGCTGCGCCCCAGTTCCGCTTTGCCAAAACCGTACACCGCCCCGTGGTGCACCGCGGCGTCCTGATATTCCGGATAGTTCGAGACGATCATCACCGGCGTCGCCTTCAACGCATCATCCGTTTTGATGGTGCGGAGAATGTCGCTGCCATCGGTGTAGTCGGCATCGAGCTTCCGATTGATCAGCACGAGGTCGTACGAACCCTTCCGCAACAGATCGAGCGCCTCCGCCGCGGTGTCGGCTTCGGTGATGCGGACGTCAAAATTCGCCTTGAGAAACCGCTCCAGCGCGGCTTCATCGGGAACACATTGACCAACGCTGAGAACCTGGCGAGGCATGATTTGACTCGGAGATGGCCACACTGGGAAGCAATTTGCGCGGGGCGCGAAACCGCAAGCGGAGAAAACTACGGTTCGTCGCCGAATAGCGGCGTCATTTCCGTCGGAATTTCACCGGACGGACGGGGGCCGTAGTACTGATAATACGTGCATTCGATCCGGCCGTTGTACAATTTGCGGCGACGATCCGCCCGGCGACGGAAACAGCGTTCAAATCCCGGATGCGAGGTCAACACGTAGATCGACCAAGTCGATAACGGCGCGAAGGCATCAGCCATGTCGTCATAGATCGCCGCGGCGTACTCTTCATCGCCAATCCGTTCCCCATAGGGTGGATTGCAGACCACCACGCCGTATTCCCGCTGCGATTTGTACTCCAGCACATCCAGCGTGCGGAATTGAATATCGCCAATCACTCCCGCGTCGGCGGCGTGCGATTCCGCGAGCTTGATGGCCTGCGAGTCGATGTCGCTCGCCATCAACTGCATCGGGAACTTCCCCTTAGCGACATCACGGGCTTCTTCGCGGGCCTGCTTCCACTGTTCGCGGGAAATCTGGCCCCATGTCTCACACAGAAAGTTGCGATTCATCCCCGGGGCCCGGTTACGGCCTATGAGCGCGGCTTCAATCGCAATCGTCCCCGATCCGCAGAACGGGTCGAGAAACGGTCGTTGCGCATTCCAGAAACTGAGCAGTACGAGAGCCGCCGCGGTCGTCTCCCGCAGCGGGGCGATGCCGACCTGACGCCGATAGCCGCGTTTGTGCAGGCCATCGCCGGAGGTGTCGATCGTCAACGAAACCTGATCTTTGAGAATGCCGACTTCGATCGGATACTCGACGCCGCTCTCCTGGAACCAGTGACGTTGATACGTCTTCTTCAGTCGTTCGACAATCGCCTTCTTAACGACGCTCTGCACGGTCGGAACGTGATGCAGCGTTGAGCGGATCGATTTCCCCGAGACCGGAAATTTGCCGTCGGCGGGAACCCATTGCTCCCACGGCAGTTCGGTGGCCTGATCGAAAAGTTGGCCGAAACTGCGGGCGGGGAATTGACCTACCAGAATCAGCACGCGATCGGCCGAGCGCAGCCACAGGTTGCAGCGACAGACGGCGAGTTCGTCCCCGATGAAGCGGACGCGCCCATCTTCGACCTGCAATCCCTCATAACCCAACGCTTCCAGCTCGCGGGCCACCACGGCTTCCAGGCCAAACGCGGCCGTGGCAATCAATTCCAGACGACTCATGCGGACACATCTTCAACGGCAAGGTGAAAGAACGGAAACGTCCCATGATACCAGATGCAGAGAGTGGATGCACCCGCCGATTCTCGTGCCCCCCAGGACACCGGTGTGAAGCTCGTTCCTCTGCGCTGCGTTTACCTCAAGTGGCGGTTAAGATGGTGATTCGCGGCGGTTCCGCCATGCTTTTCATCTTGATGCACTCACATTGCGAGATTTTCCATGATGCGCGACTGGCGATGGTTGGCGGGGGTAGCGTTGTTGGTCTGCGGTTGCAGCGGTGGTGCGACGACTCCTGAAGCTGGCGGGACAACCCCCACGGCCGGTGAGCCAACTGCCGGCAGCGGGAAGACGTATCGCATCGCAGTCATTCCCAAGGGAACCACACACGAGTTCTGGAAGTCGGTCCATTACGGTGCCGAGAAAGCCGCAAAGGAACTCGGCGGCGTGCAGATTCTCTGGAAAGGCCCGGTCCAGGAAAACGACCGCGAAGGACAAATTCAGGTCGTGCAGGACTTCATCGTGCAGAAAGTCGACGGCATCTGCCTCGCCCCGCTCGATTCCCACGCGCTGGTCGAATACGTCGAAGAAGCCGCGGAAAAGAACGTTCCCGTGGTGATTTTCGACAGCGGTCTCGACAAGGACGACAAGATTGTCTCCTACGTCGCCACCGACAACTTCAAAGGAGGCGAACTCGCTGGTCACCGCCTCGCTGAAGTGATGGGTAAGCAAGGGAACGCGATTCTGTTGCGGTACACACAAGGAAGTGAAAGCACCCTCCAGCGCGAAGAGGGTTTTCTGAAGGCCATCAAAGATGAATACCCAGGCATCAAGATGATCTCTTCGGAAGAATACGCTGGGACGACACCCGAGCAATCGCTCGATAAGGCGATGCAGGTGCTGCAGAAGCACAAAGCGGAAGTCAACGGCATCTTCGCCGTGTGTGAACCGAACGCGACCGGTGTCCTTGGGGCGATGCAGGAACTCGATCACGCCGGCAAGGTGAAGTTCGTCGCCTTCGATCCGAACGTCCCGCTGGTCAACGGCCTGAAAGACAACAAGGTCGACGGCATCGTCCTGCAAGACCCCGTGCAGATGGGCTACGAATCGGTGATGACGATGGTCAAACATCTCAAGGGGGAGAAAGTCGAAAAGCGAATCAGCACCGGCGAGTATGTCGCCACCCCCGAAAACATGAACGACGAACAGATGTCGAAGCTGCTGAAACCCGAGCAGTTTGGGCAATGACTTTTTCGACCAGCGTGATGTGGTCCCTTCTCCCCCGTCCGCGGGGGAGAAGGTGGCCGACAGGCCGGATGAGGGGGCCGAACGTTTCAACACACGCTCATCAACACGCCCCCTCACCCTAACCCTCTCCCCCGCAGACGGGGGCGAGGGGACCGGAGGAAGTCGGGTTCGCCGGCAAGATTGATGACTTCAACACCACTCCTATCGATCCAGTCCATCAGCAAGCGCTTCGGCCCCACCCAGGCGCTGCAGGATGTCTCGTTGCGCGCGGACGCCGGGCGGGTGCTGGCGCTCATCGGGGAGAACGGAGCCGGCAAAAGCACGCTGATGAAAATCCTCAGCGGAGCGTATCACCCCGACAGCGGACAGATGTCGCTCGGCGGACAGCCGTATGCCCCGACGGGGCCGCTCGCCGCGCGGAATGCCGGCGTGGCGATGATCTATCAGGAACTAAACCTCGCACCGGATTTATCCGTCGAAGACAACATCATGCTCGGCCGCGAGGCGTCGTGGTGGGGACTGGTCTCCCGTAGTGATCAACGGCCGCGCGTGCGGGAAGCGCTCGAATGGCTGGGGCATCCCGATCTGTCACCTTCGGCGATTGTCGGAGAACTGTCCGTCGGGGCACAGCAACTCGTCGAAATCGCCCGCGCCCTGGTGCATGATGCCCGGATCATCGTCTTTGATGAACCAACGAGTTCCCTCACGCAGCGGGATACGCAACGACTCTTTGACGTCATCCGCCGGCTGAAAGCGACCGGCCGCGGCGTGATTTACATCAGCCATTTCCTCGAAGAAATCCGCACGATCTGCGATGATTACGCCGTGCTGCGGGATGGCCGCTCGGTTGGTGAAGGATCACTCGCCAACGTGACCGAAGAAAAAATCGTCGCCTTGATGGTCGGCCGCTCGGTCGCAGATCTTTTTCCGCAGGTACCGCACACGCCGGGGAAACCGATTCTGTCTCTGGCCGGTTTGACGGGACGACGAATTCCCGTTGATGCTTCATGTGAGTTGCGGCGCGGCGAGATTCTTGGATTGTCGGGACTCGTCGGTGCCGGGCGGACGGAACTGGTGCGCTGTCTGTTTGGTCTCGATCCGGTCCGCTCGGGGACGATCACCATCGGCGGCAACGTCCCCGGTGCGGGACCGCGCGGCCGCATCCGCGCGGGGATTGGCATGGTCTCCGAAGACCGCAAGCGCGAAGGACTCGCCCAGACACGGTCCCTCGCCGATAACCTCACGCTCAGTCGGCTCGAACCGTACAGCACCGTGGGCGTGTTGAACCTGTCGCGCCGTCGCCGGGCGGTGACGGAATGGTTGTCCCGCATGCAGGTGAAGTGTCGCGATCAGGACCAGCCCGCGGCGGAACTCTCCGGTGGCAATCAGCAGAAGGTCGCGCTCGCCCGCATCCTGCATCAGGAAGCCGATGTCCTGTTACTCGATGAACCCACGCGGGGCATCGACGTCGGCACGAAGTCGGAAATCTATCGCCTGATGGGGGAACTTGCCGCGCAGGGCAAAGCCGTCCTCTTCGTCAGTTCATACCTCACCGAATTGATGGCCGTGTGCGACCGCATCGGCGTGATGAGCCGTGGCCGCTTGCGGGCCGTCAAACCCACGAGCGAATGGACCGAAGAAACGATCATGAACGTTGCCACCCGCGGGGATGACGAGCCGGTTCTCCAACTGTAACCGAAGTTCACTCCCGCGCGGATCGCCCGCTGGCGGTTTCGCGCCCCGTACGGATTCCACCGCAGGGCATCCCTCACCGCGATCGCGGGCCCAGGTCATCCAGTGGATCCCGTCCTGGTGGAGCGGTTGGTAGCTTGCGGCTCGGAGCCGGATTGAACAACGGAGCGGCATTCTCTGGGATGGGGACCAGCCGAGTGGTTGTCGGGGACAGCGCCGCCGTGCCCTCGTCGAGCTTCATCAGAATCGCTTCAATCTGCTGCATCTCGTCCTCAGGGGCCGAAACCACAATAACGGTATTGGTGCGCACATCCGCCACGGCCCGGACAGGCTTGCTCTCAAAGAGGGAGGCAATCAGTTCGACTGTGTCTTTTGCGGATGTATTCTGCAAATGAAAAATGCGAATGCCTGAGACGGCAGGTGTCTTCTCCGGCGGGGCAACCGTGACGCGCGCGAGGACCCACGACTCTTCCCGCAGCGATTCGCCCTTCGTGTGATGACTGCTGGTGACGATCTTCGTTTCCCCTTCGCGGAGCACCAGCGTTGTGCTGACCGTCAGTTGATTCGTCTTTGGCGAATCCACTGACGCGGTGTCAGAAGCTTCCGGAGCACGGGACGCGGTTACACCGGAGCGTTCGAGTTTCAATTCCACAACCGCACCACTGGCGATCGGCCGAGCCGTGGCCTGCACCAGAGTGCCTACGTTCTGGGCTCGTGTCACTTCGGACATCCCGCCAAAGCCACCGCGTGATGCCGGATCAGGACTCCCGGGGGATCGCGTTCGTCCCACCGTGATCTGCACGGTTTCACCCTGCTGCAGTTGCGATGGCACATTGGAGACGAGATTCAGCTTCATCCGCTGCACACCAGCAACTTTTCCTTCGGCTTCCAACCGTTCGAGGCGATTCAATTGTTGTTCGTCGGTTAACTTGGTTTTAGCCGTCTCGGCACCGGCGATATCGAGGATCGTGATTTCCAACTCGATGGGCCGCAGATCTTCGGGGGGAACCACCGGTTTCGCCGGGGCTCCGAACGTCCCGGCTGGAGGACCGCTTGGCCTTCCGCCGCCACTTCCACTGCCGAATTGCGCGGAGGCCTGGGTTGCCAAGCTGCTAGTGATGACGCAGAGAACAAACAACGAGCGCCGCATAACTCTCTCCCGATGGACCGCTTTGACCGCAACTCCCCCGTGGCATTGCCGTACAAGACGCGGTGTCTGTGGAGTGTACCCAAACGATCCGTCAGACGGGACAGGATTCTCCCGCCCCGGAATCATTTTCTGTTAACCCCCGCACCGGCGATCCAGACCGGACAATTTCTGCGCTTGCGGTTTCGATCCCAGAAGGTGTTCGCCGACAGGATGAAGTCATCGTCGCATGGCGCGAAACCTCAGCGCGGTGGGTTGGTTACCGCTGGTAGATGGGGAGGAAGCCGTTGTCCATGAGGAGAATCGTCGAATTGATTGCCGTGACATAGACGGGACCGACGTGGGACTCTTTCCATGACCCGTTGGCCGATTGCTGCCGCATGATCTCGCGGTAGATGTCCGGGGCGTATTTGCCCCACTGGTCGTCGCCGAGGCGGTACATCACTTGTGAATAATAGAAGTGGGTGTAATGCCAGTGGCCGAAGAACTGCTGGTTGTTGCGGTTGTCTTTGATGTTTTTCTCGCAGTATTTCAGCAACCGCTGGGCAAACTCGTCCTCGAATTCTCCTGCATTGAACAGGCACGCGATGGCCGCTGCGGTGATGGGGGGCCGTGACCCGCCGCCGCGGATGCTGTACTGCACGCCACCGTCGGATGCCGTACATTTCTTGATGTACTCGATCGCCCGGTCGACGACTTCTTTCGGCACAGGAATCCCGGCGTTACGGCAGGCCCGCAGTCCCTGTACCTGCGTGACACACGTCGAGCCTTCATCGAAATTGTTGCCATCTTTCGCCGAGACATAGCCCCAGCCGCCATCTGGGGTCTGTGCTTCGCCGCAAAACTGCACGGCTTTCGTGAGGACTTCCTTCAGCTTCTCCCGCCGGCGGGCATCTTCCTCTTCGCCGAAGACCTGCGACAGAAAGAGCATCGAGAAGCCGTGACCGTAGGTGTAGTGATAGTCGTTCTTGAAGCCGATGAGGCCATTGGGCTGCGCGCACTCCAGCAGATAATCGACGGCGAGGGCAATCTTCTTGGAGTACCGGCCGCGGGTGGCGGTGCTCCCTTCGCAGAGCATGGCATTCCCGGCAAGGGCGGTCATCGCCACCCGGTATTGCTGACCGTTGGCTTCCCAATACCCTTGGCGATGCTGTTCCGCGGCGAGCCAGTCCAGCGCTTTGAGCGCCGCAACTTTCGCTTTGGGATCTCTCGGCGCGGCCAGCGCCGAGGTCGTTAGCACCAATCCCAACACCACCGCAAGTATCGCTCGGCACGCCATCGCCACACTCCTCAATCCCGACATGTCCATCCTGGCCACTGTAACGCCACGGGCAGGAATTCCGGAAGCCGAAAACGGCAAGAGTTCGGTAAACTACGGCTTTCCACGGATCGTGATCGTCAACCCCTCGACTTCCGCGACAGCATGGACCGGGTCCAGCACGGCCTGCAGGAACTCATCGATCGTGGCTTTCTGCACCGCGATGGTCACTAGGCGGTTGAGATCCACTCCGGAGGTTGAGAGCGAATCTTCATCGAGCACCAGTTCGACGCCGGTCTTTTCAAGTTCCTTGAGGACTGCCACCGCCGGGACGTTTTTCTCACTCAGTGTGAAGCGACGCTGACTTAACGGTGTCGGTGCCGGGCCGTCCTTGGGACCAACACGGTTCAACCCGCTGGTTAACCATTTCGCCACTTGTTCAAGGTCTTCCACCCGGCCGCGAACGAGGACGTCTTTGTCGCGCGCGGTGAACTTCGCCTCGGGCCACCGGGCTGTTCCCTCTTCCAGGACGCTGGCCACCGTCATCTTGCCGCGCGGCTGGAAGCTGCGATCGATCGGATCGGGATCGTGCCAGGGCACAAGCTTCACGCGCCGTCCTTTGGGTTCACATGTCCAACTGAGGTCGAACTGAATCAGCACAACGGCGAGGGCTTCCGCCGGAGTGACATTCGGCAGCGTCGCCTTGCCCCAGAGATCGTGAGGCACCAAATCTGGATTGTCGACCCGCAGGTTGTATGCCCCCTCGATCCGTTCCAGGATTGACCGCGGTGTGGTGAGATCGTCCCAGGCAATGGTCTTGCGGATCGGCACCAGCCGCTTGGTGGATTCGGTCGCCATTCCTCGTTCAGCCTGAACAATCGCCGTCCGCAACAACCGGGCGCGTTCGGTCGGGCCGACATACGCCACGTTCTCCGTCAGTACCAGTTCAGCACCCCGTGACGCCACAATCCGTGCCAGCCCGATCCGCAGCGGTTCCTGCTGGATGGAAAATGTGACGGTCTGGTTGGGATCAATCCGGCGATCAAGAATCACCGCCAGATTTCGTTCCGGCCCCAGACGATGCAAGACATCTCGCAATTCCGCGTTTTCAAACACCGCCGTCAGCGGACGATCCCATTCCGAGGCAAACTTCGGCCCGGTCACCCACGGGTCAGCTGCGATCATCATCACGATGAGTAATGTTGATGGCACCGGACGTTTTCCTGCACAGTGACCGAGGGAGCGAATTCCCGCGGCCGCCTTCGTTGATCCCGACACCGATTCCGCGT
This sequence comes from Planctomycetaceae bacterium, assembly GCA_041753475.1. GTDB lineage: Bacteria > Planctomycetota > Planctomycetia > Planctomycetales > Planctomycetaceae > DSVQ01. The sequence goes on from JBGSUN010000184.1 coordinate 18,974, forward strand.
TTCATGCGGTGGATGGGATGTTAGCATGAACACCGCCAGAGGTTCGAGAGAAATCCCATCGTCTTTGCCGCAGAGGGCCCCTCGATTTCGGCAGTTGACTCCATATCGGATACGGTATATTATCATTGAGGACTGAGGAGAGATGGCGAAGACACAGCGCGCTCAGCCAGAAATTCCCGAACGGAAGCCGCTGGTCTGGTTGCACGGCGAAATTAAGTCGCCCCCTTTTACTCCCGAGGGGAGACAGGAAGCCGGTATGCTTCTGCGGTTGCTCCAAGAGGGTTTATGGCTCGGTATGCCGCAAGCAGAATCGTTGCCGGATGTCGGACCACGGTGTGGCGCACTACGGGTCCGGGATGCCGAACACAACTGGCGAATTATGTATCGCCTCGATCCAGATGCAGTTCTCATTTTAGAGGTCTATGAGAAGAAGTCCCGGAAGATTCCGCAAGCCGTGATTGACCGCTGTCGGCAACGATACCAGCAATACGATGCTGCCCTCCGTGCCGCCGCGAATGAATAGCGGTTTCCAAAGGATCAAACAATGGACGCGCGTAAGCGAAGAACGCTGGAGTCTGCTGGTTGGCGACTCGGGGACGCGGCTGATTTTCTGGTGATGACCGATGAAGAACGTCAACTTCTCGACGCGCGGGTTCAGTTGGCAATGGCGGTTCGCCGTCAGCGGGAAGCGGCCCAGCTTTCACAGAAAGAACTTGGAGCGAAGCTCAGAACCAGTCAACCACGGGTCGCCCGCATCGAACGTGCCGCAGCGGATGTCTCTCTCGATCAACTCGTCCGCGCCTTGACTGCGGCAGGAGGGAGAATTGAGGTCAAGTCTGCCACCAGCAAGCCCAAAAAGGGAAACGCCGCTCCGATCACGCCAGGAATCGTGACCGTCAAAGTGGTAACATCCAAGTAATCGGCTGTTCGGAAAGTATGCTCCCCTCGAACCTCACCACGGGATTATCATCCATCGGCGATTGCCGGAATGAGATGACCTGCCAACAAGGTGCCGCGCGCTATGCTTCCGACTCATGCTGTCGGTATCGACCTGGGAACGACGTATTCCTGCATCGCCTATCTCAACGATCATGGCGAGCCGGTGACGATTCCCAATCGCGATGGGGAATTGTGTACGCCGTCGGTCGTGATGTTCGATGGCAACCATGTGGTGGTGGGAACCGAAGCCCTGCGCAACTCGGTGCGGATGCCCGATCGCGTGGTGATGCACTCCAAGCGGTACATGGGCGATCTCAGTCACCGCTGGATGATCGGTGGGAAGTCGTACTCGCCGATTGATATCTCGTCGCTGGTCTTGCAGCAATTGCTGCTCGATGCCCGGGAACGGATTGGAGACGTCGAACGCGCCGTCATCACGGTCCCCGCGCAATTCAGCGATGTTCACCGCCAGGCCACCGCCGAAGCCGGACGGCGGGCGGGTCTTAAGCATGTCGACATCATCAACGAACCGGTCGCCGCGGCGTTGTGCTTCGTCCTCGGCACCGAAGGGATCTGGTTCACCGAACTCGCCACCAGCCAGATGATTATGGTGGTCGACCTCGGCGGCGGCACCTTCGATCTGTCGCTGGTCCGGTACGAGAAAAACTCCGTCCGCGTGGTCGCCAGCGGCGGCGATCTTTACCTCGGCGGTCTCGACTGGAACAACCGTCTGGAAAAAGCCATCGCCAAGCAGTTCCAGCAGGAATTCAGCACCGATATGCTCTCCGACCGAGAGGGCAAACAGGCGCTGATGCTGGAAGTCGAACAAGCCAAACGCAGCCTGTCGGTTCGACCGAAAGCCGCACTGACCTGTCAGCACGGCGGTCACCGCAAGACCTATCAGGTCGAACTCGAACAATTCGAACGGCTGACAAAGTCCCTCGTCGACCAGATGGAAACACTGACGAAAGGACTGCTCGCCGAAAACAATATGGGGTGGGCCAAGGTCGATGTGGTTCTCACGACCGGTGGGGCGTCGCGGATGCCGATGGTCCGCCGGATGCTGAAGTCGCTCAGCGGACGGACCCTCAACACATCGCTGTCTCCGGATCAATCGATTGCCCACGGGGCCACGTACTACGCCGGGATGCTGCTCGCGAACAATGCCTTTGCCAAGTCGATTCTCAATCCGCAGGCGGAAGCGCGGTTGAAGCAGTTCAAGCAGCAAAGCGTTGCTGCCCGGGCACTCGGCATTCTGGTGCGCGATGATGCCACGGGCGGGCGTGTGCCTCATTATCTGCTCGGCGCCAACACACAGCTTCCCGCTGAAGCCAAGCAAACCGTGGGGACGGTCGTGACGAATCAGCGCCGCGCCCACCTGTATGTCGTGGAGAGCGGCACCGCGGCTGATGCTCAATATGTGGAACTCGGCACCTGCGTTGTCGATCCGTTACCTGAAGGATTGCCTGAGGGCTCGGAGATTGAAGTTACCATTCGTTATGACGAACAGGCCCGCGTGCATGTCTCGGCGAAGGAGATGCGGACCGGGCGAATCGCCCAGTCAGAGATCGTGCGGCCGGAAAATCTGCTGGTGAGCACAATCAGCGAGGAAAGCCGCGAAGCCGATATCGCTGTGAAAGGCCGCCCGGGCCATAAGCCGATTCTGTCCCCCGCCGCGATCACGCAGCCGGTCTCACAAGGCCCCGCTCCGGATGACGAGGCGTTCGACGAACCGATCCCGCTCTGCGATGACTGCGGGGAAGCGCTCGATAACCGCGGCAAGTGCCCGAAGTGTCAGCCCGCCAGCGGTCCGGCGCGCCGTCCCAGTGGTGACGCGCGGCCGAAAGCCCGTGGCGTACCAGTCCCTGCCGCAGGCCCGGTGGCGAAGAAGCCCGTAGCCGCACGCCCCATGCCGGCGCTCCCCTCGGATGACGAAATCATCGAATTCGATAGCGGTGCTCGCACGGCCCCGAAGAAGCCGACCGCTCCCCCTGCCGGCGGCGCTCCGAAAGTGAAACCGCCGCCGCTTGCCAATCCCCCACCGCGGGCGCAAGTGGAAAAAGCCGGCGAAGAAGAATTCTGGAAGCTCCCGCAACCGAAGAAGAACTCAACGACTACCGGCTAGAAGCCGGTAGGTTCGGGGGAAATCGTGAACTACGGACTGAAGTCCTTCGCTCACGATGGGGTCACTTGAAACTCGTCACCACCATCCTGGGGTTCTGTTCCTTCCTGTTGCCGGATGT
>JBGSUN010000185.1:0-17343 GCA_041753475.1 Planctomycetaceae bacterium
CTCGATCACCGCGCGCACATCGGGCGGCAAGGCAGCCAACTGTTCAGAGCTGATCGGTCGCGACGACATCCCCCAGATGTCGCCTTTTTCTTAATCCAAGAAAACCCCAACTTTCGTCCCCGCCCTGTGAACGGTTACGTTATAAGCTACATACTCAACCGGGGCCATGCTGCCAAATTGGTGTCCGAGCGAATTAAGGCATCGACCTATTCATCGACGATTTCTACTGCGGGAGATCTGATTCGTGATCTCCAGTCGCTGGCAGCACAAAACTGTAAAGACTTTGTTGCAGTGTTTCCAGTAGGGGCGGCACCGCTGATTTCATCAACGAATTCCAGTGCTTGGATGAAAGGAGTGCAAGTTGTAGAGTGGATGAAGCAGCACAAAGTGCCACGCTTTCGACCTGACGAGAGGCTTGCTGGTGCAATCTCTGTCAACGTTTCTGCGCGTGACCATGTCACAGCAGGTAAGGCGGCTGTCGCATTGTTTGAAATGATTAGCAAGCGGGCAATTCTAGGAGCCCGAAAAGCGGTTGATTCTTTCGGCTATTTTTGGCTTTCGGGGTTCGCAGAGAGGTTTCCAATCGTTCAAGCCAACCGCGAAGTCGAAGTCGCATCGCTGTTTCGACGAGACGAAATCTATAACGTTTCAGATGGCAGTTCTGCGATTGGGCGAGCGATCGCGTTGCTGGCTGAGTTGGACCACGGCCCTGTGGCTGCTGCGGTCACCAGCGGATGGGCTGCGCTTGAGTCTCTGTCTATGGGACCGGCAGAAGCTGGCGAGCGAGTTGAAACTGCGATTCGCAGCGCCGCATTAATCACTGCTTCTTTCCCACGTGCCGAGTTGACAACTCTCGCTCATGCGTATGCATCTTCACAGAAAGATGCTCTTGCAGAAGAAATTCACAAGGCAGAAGACAACAAACAACGCGCAGAGATCTTATTGGATCGACTTTCTTCCGGTGCGATTCCGAAGTTTCGTCGCGTAGAAGACAATGCTGGAGCGAAGAGAATCGTGCAACTGCTAAAATCTCCGGATGCTACTTTGGGTAGAATACAACAATACGTTGAGTCAGCGTTTAAGCGATTGTATAGGCTTCGAAATCTGGTGGCTCATGGGGCAAGAACAAATTCGATCGTGCTCGAAGCGGGAGTGGATACGGTAGCGCCGCTAGTCGGTGCAGCATTCGATCGGATCCATCACGCCAGCATTACATCAAATCTTTCTCCCGTTGAACTAATCGCAAGGGCGACATTAAGACTTGCGACACTCGATCCCACTAACCCTCGCTCACTCGTCGGCATGTTGGACTAACCCATAAGACGAAGAACCCGGCGCTCGGCTTCGGGCTTGTGGGTGTTGTTAGCCGACCAGCGAGGTGCCGCCGCGGGTTTCTTTGACGACCATCTGAATGAAGTGGATTTTGCGCAGCACGGGGCGGGACATCACGAAGGGATAGAAATCGTGCTGGCCCATGCTGCGGGCCAGTTCGTTCAGCACAGTCGTGAGTTGGACCCACGAGTTCATCAGGAGAATTACACGCTGGGCATCAGGCGCTTGCGGGTCGTACAAGTCATCCGTGGTGAACGGCTCGATGGCTTGTTCCACTTCTTCGCCGCGCAGACCGAAACGGAGAGCGGTGTCGAGGCTGTCCACCACGTGGAGATAGTGAGCCCAGCTTTCGGCCCAGTCTTCCCACGGATGGACCGACGCATACGAGCTGATGTGCCGGTCGGCCCAGTCGGCGGGCGGGCCTTGTTCGTAGTTCCGTTGTAATGCTGCGGCGTAGTCTTCGCGCTCGTCGCCGAATAACTCGCGGAACTTGTCCAGCCACGGGGTGCCGTCGATCAGGCAGTCCCAGTAGTAATGTCCGATTTCGTGCCGGAAATGGCCGAGCAGTGTGCGATACGGTTCGCGCATCTCATGCCGGATTTTCTCCCGGACGGAGTCGTCGGCTTCTTCCACATTCAGCGTGATCAGTCCGTTGGCATGTCCCGTTAAAATATGCGGGCCTTCGGCTGGTGAACGGAGAAAGTCGAACATGACGCCGCGCTCGGGATCTTCGCTCACCTTCGATACCACAGGCAGACCCAGATTGAGCAGTTGCGCCACGAGTCGGCGTTTGGCGTTCTCAATCTTGCGCCATCGCAGGGCATTGTCGGGGTCGTCCAGATTCGGAATCGTCTGATTCAGTCGGCAAGACCGGCAGAGGGGTTCCGCTTCGTCGGCCCGCACCATCCAGTTGCAGCCAGCGGGCGAAACGAAATTCTCGCAGCGCTTCCACAACGGTGCGTCGTCTCCTTGTCCGTCGAGACTCCACGTCTCTGGTTCTGGACCGGGCTCCAACGCGCAAACTTGCTGAAGTTCCGGTTCATACCCGAGCGGTGCTTGGCAACCCAGGCAAAGGCTGTTCTGAAAGTAGACCGGCCGCTGACAGCGACAGGTGAACGCACCATTAAACAACCCTTTCTGCTCGGTAAACTCCGGCGATTTCCAGGCCAACACCAGTCGTTTGGTGATGGCTTCAAAGATATTCAGCATTGCTGGTTCGCCGTCTGACAGACTGGTTGAGTTCTATTGTCTCCACGCTTTAATCTTACCGTGAACACCGAACGTGTTCGCTGGCAAGCCCAACTTTATCCGAGTCTCTCGCCTCCGGAATCGGACGGAGAACATCGCATCGCGCGCGGTTTTCTTTCACTTCCCCGGTTGCTACCATGCACGGGCAACTCTCAGACTTCCCGAAGATGCGACTCGAAGGAGTGAGTGACGATGGAATGGCGGCGGGAATGGTGGATCGCGGCGGCTCTGCTCGCGGTCTTATGGTCAGCAACGGATGCAGCGGAAACGACCAAGCCGATGAAAATCACGACAATCGAAGGGATCAGCGAGTACCGGCTCGAAAACGGCTTGAAGGTGCTCCTCTTTCCTGATCCTTCCAAACCCACGGTTACCGTCAACATGACGGTCTTCGTTGGTTCGCGGCATGAAGGTTACGGCGAAGCGGGCATGGCCCACTTGCTGGAGCATATGCTTTTTAAGGGAACGCCGACGAATCCGTCGGTCCCGAAGGCATTGCAAGCCCGTGGTGCCGATTTCAATGGGACCACATGGGTCGACCGCACCAACTACTATGAGACACTGCCAGCGACCGATGAGAACCTGGAGTTCGCCATCGCGCTGGAAGCCGACCGGATGATCAACAGCTACGTCAAAGCCGAGGACCTCACCTCGGAAATGACCGTTGTCCGGAACGAGTTCGAGCGCGGGGAAAACTCTCCGTCGTCGATTCTCGGGCAACGGATGATGGCTGCGGCGTTTGAATGGCATAACTATGGGAAGTCGACGATCGGCAACCGCGCGGACATCGAGCGCGTCCCCGTCGACAATCTCCGCCGGTTCTATAAGAAGTATTATCAGCCCGATAACGCGATGGTCGTCATCGCCGGACGGTATGACGAAGCAAAAGCCCTGGAATACGTCGGCAAGCATTTCGGCACGCTTCCCAAGCCGGAGCGCGTGCTCGATCAAACTTATACTGAAGAGCCTGCGCAAGACGGTGAACGAACCGTGACGCTGCGCCGTGTCGGCGATGTGGCTGTCGTTGGTGCGGTCTATCACATTCCAGCGGGCGCACATCCGGATTTCCCGGCGATCGACGTGCTGGAAGCGATCCTCACGCAACAACCCGCCGGGCGGTTGTACAAGGCGCTGGTTGAACAGAAGAAAGCCGCGGATCTCTCCGGAGCCGCGTTTGCGTGGCATGATCCCGGTGCCTTGCGGCTGATGGCGGAAGTGGCTTCGGGCAATCCACCCGAAGCCGTGCTGGAGGCGATGCTCGACACCCTTGAGTTGCTGGTCGACCGTGGTGTCACGAAAGAGGAAGTCGAACGGGCCAAGCAACGCCTGTTGAAGCAACGGGAAATGTCGGCATCCGACAGTGCTGAGATTGCCATTGAGCTCAGCGAATGGGCGGCCCAAGGCGACTGGCGGTTGTACTTCCTGTACCGCGATCGCCTCGAACAGATTTCGGTGGAAGACGTGAACCGGGTGGCACGGGCCTATCTTGCACCGACCAATCGCACCGTGGGACTTTACATCCCGACAGAACAAGCCCAACGGACTACCGTCCCAGCGACCCCCGCGCTCGCCGAGATGATCGGCGAGTACAAAGGTCGCGAAGCCAGTTCCGTCGGCGAAGCTTTCGATGTGGCTCCGACAAGCATCGAAGCCCGTACCGAACGAAAGATGCTGGAGGGCTTGAAGGTTGCCCTGCTGCCGAAAAAGACCCGCGGCAATACCGTCATCGCCCGATTGACCCTGCGGTATGGCACAAAGGAAACACTCGTCGGGATGGTGAAAGCCTGTGAATTTCTGCCCGTCATGATGACGCGCGGCACAAAGCAACTTACTCGGCAACAGTTACAGGACACACTCGATCAGAATCTCGCCACGCTAAACGCATCCGGCGGCGCGGGGGAAGCGACGTTCGTGATTCAGACCAAGCGTGACAAACTGCCCGTGGTCCTCGAATTGTTGCGGCAGGTGCTTCGCGAACCGACGCTGCCGTCTGCGGAACTCGACATCATCCGTCAACAGGTACGGTCCGATCTCGAACAGGGTCTGACCGATCCGCAAGCCCTCGCCGTACGGCTGGTGCAGCGAACACTCAGCCCGTTCCCGGCGACCGATGTCCGCTACACCCCGACGATTCAGGAAGAATTGAAGCTGGTGCAGGATCTCGACATTGCCGCCCTGCGAAAGCTCCATGCGGAGTTTCTCAGTTCGCAAGCCGGGACGCTGACGATCGTCGGTGACTTTGAGCCCGAGGAAGCCCTCACCATCCTCGGAAAAACGCTCAAAGGCTGGAAGACAAAGCAGCCATACGAACGGATTTCCCGAACGGCGTTTCTCGACGCCAAGCCCCAGACGGTGAAGATTGAAACGCCCGATAAAGCGAACGCATTTTACTTCGCCGGGGAAGTCTTCCCGATTAACGACAGCCATCCCGATTATCCGGCGCTCGTGATCGGCAACTACGTCTTCGGAGCCGGGGCGTTGTCGTCCCGGTTGGGGGACCGTGTGCGTCAGAAGGAAGGCCTTTCCTACGGCGTTGGTTCGGTCTTCCGTGCCGGAGCTCTCGATGAGCGCGCGTCGCTGTCGGTGTATGCGATCACAAATCCGGAAAACATCGATAAAGTCTCGACGGCGATTCGTGAAGAGCTGGTGAAACTGCTGAAGGAAGGCCTCACCCAGGCGGAGCTCGATGCCGCCCGGGATGGCTACCTGCAAGCCCAAGCCGTGGGGCGGACCGAAGACCCGGCCTTGGCCCGGTTGCTGGATGACACGTCTTACACGAACCGCACCATGGCCTATTACGCGGAACTGGAAACGGCGATCAAAGCCCTGACCGTGGACGATGTTACCAAGACGTTTGCCAAGCACGTCTCGGCCGACAAGCTGTTCATCGCCGTCGCGGGGGATTTTCGCAAGGACGCCAAAGCCGCGGAAGCGAAGCCTGCCAAGTAACACGGCCTCGGCGACGGCACGATCCCGCCTATGGGCAATGGTTGTTTGTCACGGCATCGTCAACTGGCGATGCCGTGCAGCCGACTCCTGATCGCCTGTTTTCTCGTAGTGATCGGCAAGGAATTGATGAATGTGGACCAGCCGTGGGTTGATCCGGACTGCGGTTTCCAGTGCGGGCACCGGGTCAAGCCCCACGGCCTTTTCCGCTTGAGCACGCATCAACCAATCGAACGGGTGTCGGCGGAGTGTGGTTAACTCCGTGGCATACGGCAAAGCAACAACAGCCAGATGACCCCGGACCGCCCCATCGCCGAGCAGAAACAGCACGTTGCATCGATCCTGTGCCGAAAGTTGTTCATTGGCGAGTGCGGCCGTTGCAAATTCTTCCGCACGAGCCGGGTCGAGTTTAAACGCCAACTGGGCCAGGCTCGCATTCACAACGGCGTCCTCAAAGCCCGCATTGTGCAGCTCAATCAACAGTGCCCAGGCACGCCGATGATACGCATCCGCCTGCTCTGTCACTTCGCTGCGGTTGCCGAGTTCAAGGTACGCCAGTCCCAGAGAGCGTTCTCGATCAACCTGTGACCAGACAGTGAGGTCCGCAAACGGCCGCAAGGTTCCCAATCCCGGCGGTAGTTTGTCCGGGTCTTTGGCCTTCACTTCCGAGAGCGCGTGCCGGGAGATGCGGTGGTGCGTGAACGCCAGGTGAGGGATTTCCGTGTCGCCGCGCGGCATGTGGCACTGGATGCAATTCTCCGCCGGTGTTGTTCGGCCGCGGTGAGCTAGTGGCGCCGTACAGGGCCGATCCGCATGACAGGTCCTGCAGACGGCATTGAAATGCAACGGGCTCCGTTCCACGCCTTTCTCGGCGTGCGGATTGTGACACGTCCGGCAGGACATGGTGTCCGAACCCTGATAGCACCGGCTCAGATGCATTTGCTCGACATGGCTGACAACCGTCAGCGGCGTCTCGGGAAGTTCGAGGCGAAAGTCATGACGAAATTGTGTGAGGGGCAATCCGGGACGAAAATCCGAGAGCCGATGTCCGCGGGCCACAATGCTGGCATTGCTGCGCAGATGACATTGCTGACAAATTGCTTCAGCCAAGTCCCGTGATAACGCCGCCGGGTTCACAATCGTCAAATCGCTTCCCACCGCAGATTGCGCCGCCTTGACGATGTCAGCATAGCGATGCTTTTCCACATGCAGCGAACCGGGGCCGTGACAGCGTTCGCAGCCAATCGCGGATTCGAACACGTCCATCCGATGCAAGCTCTTGCCGATCGGTGCGGTCCGTCCTGCATGACACTCCAGGCATCCCTGACCGGTGGCGCGTTCGAATCCCAAGTGCTCGGCTCGGTCATAGCCGGGTGACATCGCCCACTGTTTGCGTTCCGAATACCACGTGATGGGGGACTCGACGAGGAAACCTTCCGCCTCCACCAGATAGGTGCGTGAATGCCGGCCCGAACCGACAACGTACTTCGCCGGATACTCCGCCAGCACAATCGGTTCTCCTTTCGTCAGCTTGGATTCGATGTGCCACAGCGCCCCGTCGCGGCGGAGCACTTCATAACGGCGACCCGAGAGCGGATGCTCGAACGTCCCATCCGGTGGCTCGGCAGCCATGTCGACGGGCAGCATCGACACACTCATCGCCGTGTGATGGTACGTTTCCGTTGCTTCGACATGACACCGCGTGCACGCCGCGCTGCCGACATAGTGGGCGTCCGGACCGACGTTGAGATACGGTGACTCATGGGACGGCACGGACGGCCAATCCGCAGAAACCGCTAGGTGAGCAGTGGCAGCGGGGGCCCCATTGGACTTCACTGCTGACGGCGTACTTGGCGCTGAGCTGCACCCACCGGCGATCAGCACAATCCAGAAGAACCTGCCGGCGGCTCTCATCCCAGCGTTCCCAGGGAGCAAAGCAATGTTCGATGGACTGCCACTGGAAGACTTCAAATCAAGCCCGGAATGGGCGTACCGTGATAGATCGGGTGCGGACGACCGAGGTCGTCGTGCCAGGCGGCGATGTCCGGGATGCCGAGGGCGTGGTAGATCGTCGCGGCCATGTTTTCCGGGTGTTGTGGCTGGCTTGCCGGGTAGGCACCGAGCGAATCGGAAGAACCGATCACCGTGCCGCCGTTGACGCCGCCGCCGGCAAAGAAGACCGATTGCACGGCCCCCCAGTGGTCGCGCCCCGGACCGGGATACGACTCCGTCAGCGTGGACAATTTGGGCGTCCGACCGAACTCGCTGGCCATCACGATCAGCGTGCTGTCGAGCCGACCGCTGGTCCGGAGATCATCGAGCAAGGCACACAACGCGCGGTCCGTCGGTGGCAGCAGTTTTTCTTTGAGTCGATAGAAAATGTCGCCGTGATTGTCCCATGTCTCATTGTTGCCGAGGTTCACCTGCACGAGGTTGACGCCGGACTCAACCAGGCGATGCGCCATCAACATTGACCAGCCGAAACTGTTGCGGCCGTAACGTTGTTGGGTCGCATCATCCGCGGTCGTGACATCGAACGCCCGGCGGACCTCCGGCGATGCAAGGAGCGAGATCGCCGACTGCCGGTAGCCATCGTATTGCTGCACGGTGGCCGACCGTTCGAGTTGCCGGCGCTGTTTGTCCAGCGATTCCAGCAGCGCCATGCGGCCATTCAACCGGCCTGTGCTCATCCCCGGAGACAGCGAAATGTTCGGGGCCTGAAACACGCGGTCATCGGCGTCCTTGGGGGCTTTCTTCGTTTCGTTGGGAAACGTGTATTCGGGATACGCTCCCCGCCAGAACGGATTGCCGTACGGTGACGCCTCGATGAAAAACGGATCACGACGGCTTCCCATCTGGCCGCCATACGCGCCGGGAATCACACCGCCGGACCAGTGGACCAGCCGTTCGGGCAGGACGATTGCGGGGGGAAGATTGTTCGACCGCGCGGGAACGGCTTCTCCCACGACGGATGCAATCGACGGCCAATCGCTCGGGCGTGGTTGCCGGTCGCCCTTGAATCCCAGCGGCACCGTGCTCCGGCCGGTGAGCATGTAATAATGCCCTAGCGTGTGATCGTTCGTGGGATGCGTCAGCGACCGCACCACGGACCATTCACCGCTGCGTTGAGCGAGGGCAGGAAGATGTTCACTGATCTGCACCCCCGGTGTGCGGGTGGCAATGGACGAAAACTCACCGCGGATTTCGGCCGGAGCTTCCGGCTTCGGATCAAAGCTTTCGTGCTGTGATAACCCGCCCGAGAGAAAGATGTAGATGCACGCCTTCGCCGACCCGTTGGTCGGGGCATTCGTCGCCGCTTGCAGACCGCGGAGATGATTGCTGCCGAGACCGAGCAACCCGATCGCTCCGGCTTGCACCATCGTGCGTCGCGACAACTGTGGATGCTGCCATGTCTGCATCGGTCACTTCGTCTTTCTCATCCCAACGGCATGTCACAAGACTTCAACAAGACTTCCTGCGTGATGCGGTCGTGATCGTAACTGAAACCGAACGGCTTCTCGCCCCGGATCACGCGGGCCATGTCCGCGGCGTCGTCGACGTAGCGAGTATACTTCGGGAACTTGATGTCCTGGTAGCCTTTCTTGTACTCGCCGCGGGGTTTGGACAGCGTGACGCGGGCCGATGGGTTGTCGAGCGGTTGGATGTGGAAGGTTCCTTCCGTTCCCACCACGACGAGATGCCGCCGGTTGCCGCCGTCGATTTCCTGAGCGCTCGCCTGCACCGTGGCAATCGCTTTCGGATACTGCAGCACGGCCAGCATGTTATCGGCGAGATTGTCGTCGAGAGGTGAAGAATGCCGGATGACTGGCGTGACTTGCTGCGGTTCGCCGAGAATCGCGATCACAAGGTCGAGCACATGGCAGCCAAGCTCAAACAGGATGCCGCCACGAAATTCGGCGAGTTCCCGCCGGTCAGCGGGGCCGACGACCTTGCTCATCACCGTGTGGACTTCATACACGTCGCCGAGCCAGCCGTCGGCGAGAAACTGCCGCAGCAGCACCACCGCGGGGTTGTAACGGAACATGTAGCCCATTTGCACTATGAGTTTTTGTCGCGCCGCGTCCGCCAGAATCCGCTTGAACTGCGGCAGCGACGCCCCGGCCGGTTTATCAAGATGAAGGTGCTTGCCCACACGGACACACGCTTCCGCGGCGTTGAGCGAATCCCGCACATGCGTCTCGACGAGCACCGCCTGCAACCCCGGCGTCGCGAGGAGTTCGTCCTGCGTCAGGAACGGCAAACCTCGGTAGACGTCCGAGGCTTCGGCCCGCTTCCGTAGTGCCGCATCGGGTTCGACGACGCCGACCACTTCGTAATCCGGCGATGTGCGATACACCCCGAGCTTGCTGGCATGCGCGTGCGCCGTTCCGATCTGCCCGATCTTGATGCGCGGCTTATTGGCTGCCATCGCCAATCGGGAAGACGCCGCCAGTGCGGCCGTCGTGGCAAGAAACTCGCGGCGGTTAGGCATGGTGGTGGTCCAGAGCGAGTAGCGAATAGGGAATAGCGAATAGCCAGAGATGAGAACGCGCGATCTGGCCTTTTTCCGGCTACTCGCTATTCCCTACTCCCTATTCGCTTCTCCCTCACACGTTGTCCGGCGTCGATTCCGGCGACAACAACTCGACGGAATTCCCCGTCGGGTCGCTGATGTAAATCGACTCCGTGCCATCGCGATGCCGTTTCAGCGTGCCGTAACTGGCTGCGGTCGGCGTGACGAACCCAATGTGCGGCGGGTGTTGATTCGGTAACACCAGCGCCAAACCCAGATTGCCGAACCGCAGCAGCGCCCAGGTGGCGTCCTGATACGCAATCTCGCAGCGAAACGTCTTGCGGTACCAGTCGACCGATTCGGCGATGTCGTTGACGGAGATGGCAATGTGGTGAATCCGGTCAAGTTCCGGATTGGGCATGATGTCGGACATGAAGATTTCCCCTTGGTTTCAAAGTGGATTTCATCGTAGCCGATGCCGCGGCGAATTCCGACTGACTGTCGCGATATGAAAGTGTGCCACTGGCTCTGCCAGTGCGAATTGTTCTGATGACTTGCGAAGAGAAGACACTGGCAGAGCCAGTGGCACACACCAGAGTTGTTGCTCCCTGCAATTTCCCTGAACCCGCATTCGATGGTACGATGCGGGCTCTTCGAGACACATCGCAGGAGTTCGCTCATGTCGTGGTTGCGAGTTGGTCTGTTCGTCGTTTTGACACAATCGTCAGTGATGGCGGCGGACGCGATTCCGCATGCACAAGACAAGCCGCCGAATGAACCGCGCGATCCGCAGACCGCGGCGAAGATGATGACTGTCCCCGAGGGCTTCACGGTGGAAGTCGTCGCCGCGGAACCGGACATCGTCAATCCGGTGGCGATGGCGATCGACGAACGCGGGCGGTTCTGGATCACCGAATCGCTGGAATATCCCCGCAAGGAACCGGGTATCGGCAAGGACCGCGTGAAGATCCTCGAAGACACCGACGGCGACGGCAAAGCCGACAAATTCACGATCTTCCTCGACGGTCTCAACATCCCCAGCGGCGTGCAGGTGGGCCACGGCGGCGTGTGGATCGCGAACTCGCCGGACATTCTCTTCGTCCCCGATGCCGACCGCGATGGCGTTCCCGACGGTCCCGCGCAAGTCGTCGTCACCGGGTTCGGTCGAACCGATACGCATGAGCTGCCGAACTCGCTGACGTGGGGGCCGGACGGCTGGCTGTACGGTCTCAACGGCGTCTTCAACTTCAGCCATGTGAAGTATGCGAAGGAGAATCCGAACTACGACGAGAAACATCCCGGCTGGCCGCTGACGTGTGCGATGTTCCGCATTCATCCCCGCACGCGCGAGTTCCAGGTTTTCTGCGAAGGGACCAGCAATCCGTGGGGGATCGCCTTCAACGATGAGGGGGACGCCTTCGTCTCGGCGTGCGTGATCGATCACCTCTGGCATCTCGTCGAAACCGGTTATTACCACCGGCAAGGCGGGCCGTATCCGCCACATACTTGGAAGATCGACAGCATCGTCAAGCACAAGCATCAGAAGGCCGCGTACTGCGGGATCACGTGGTTCGACAGTGATGCTTACCCCGAGAAATACCGCAAAAAACTTTACATGGGGAACATCCACGGCGGCTGCATCAACGTGGACCGCATCGAACGGAACGGCAGCACCTACGCCGGGTTTGGCGAAGACGATTTCCTCACCGCGAACGATGCGTGGTTCATGCCTGTGGTACAAAAAACCGGCCCGGACGGCTGCCTTTACATCCTCGACTGGTACGACCGCTACCACTGCTACCAGGACGCCAACCGCGACCCGAAAGGGATTGATCGGCTGAAAGGACGTTTGTACCGGGTGCGTTATCAAGACACGCCGCGAACGCCGATGAACCTCGATCTCGCCAAAGAATCCGATGGGCAACTCATCGAAAAGCTCGGCGATGCAAACGTGTGGACGCGCGAGACCGCACAGCGGATTCTGCAAGAGCGAGCTTCCGACCTCCTCTGGATGAAATTGCTGCGCGCAGCTCAAGACCCGAAGACAGAAAAACAACATCGACGCCACGTCTTTTTCGCAATGGTCCCCATGAGGAGACCTGAAGAGTACCGTCTTTCACACCGTGGCATCATCAGCTTGAATATTCCCCCGGGTGATCCAGCACTGGACCAATGGCGAACTCGCGCAATATACGACGATGCAGATCTGCGAGAAGGTAGCACACGAACGGTCGAGGAAGTGCCATGGCCGAAATTTCTCGCCGCCCGTTCAAAAACCGCGGCAAACGCTCAGAGATTGCAATATGTGATTGGACTCTCCAAACTCCCGTATTCAAAATCGATTGTCGAATCATGGCTGAACGTCTTGGCTCATTCTGGAAGTGACCCGCTCATCCCCCGTATCATCTGGCAGAATCTCCATCCTCACCTCGAAACTGATGCAGACGATTTAATCGCCGTCTTGCAGAGTGCGGACTATCTTCAGTATCAGCCGGTTACTGAATTGCTCCCGCGAATTGTCGATCGCATCCTTGCTCGGCAGCAGTTCGATGCCAAACCGATCGGCGGACTGTTCTCGCTAGTGCAGACATCTCAGCCGAATGCGGCACGCAGCATTTTGTCATCTCTCGCGGCGAAGATTCAGTCTGGCGAAATCAAAGGCGAGAAACTCGATCAACTCAAGCTTGTGATGGCAGAACCAGTCAAACCGATGCTGGGCATCGAATCGGCCCATCCACTCAAGCTGGAAGCGTCGCTGTTAGCGCTCAGTTGGCGCGATGTGGGGGCGGTTAGTGCCGCACGGTCAATGTCGCTCGATCTCAAAGAGCTACCCGCCCGCCGACTGGCCGCGTACAACGCACTCGTTGCGTGTCAGGACGGCTGTGTCGAACAGGTAGCGAAAGAGATTTTTGCCCGTGGTGATCAGGAATCGCCACAGTTTGTGGGGGATGTACTCGGAGCGCTGGGGCGATCCGAACGGCTAGAGATTGGGACCGCTGTCGTCAAATATCTGCCGAGTTTCTCCGCTGAGTTGCAACCACGGGCGATCGAATTGCTCACACAACGACCGGCGTGGGCTAAGACGTTGCTCACCGCGGTCGGGGACAAAAAAATCGCGGCGGCGGCGATCAATGTCAATCAGGCCCGGCGGTTGTATGACACGAAGGACGCCGAGGTGCGGGAGTTGCTCGCGAAGCATTGGGGCGTGGTGCGCGAAGGCCGCACTCCGGATCGCGACAAGATCATTACTGAGATGCGCGGGCTGATCCGCAAATCCCCCGGCGATGCGATGAAGGGCGAAGCCGCGTTCAAGAAGGTGTGTGCCCAGTGTCACAAGCTGTATGGTGACGGCGCGGAAGTCGGGCCGGACATTACGCTCAACGGCCGCAATGATTACACGCAACTCCTGTCGAACGTGTTCGACCCGAGCCTCGTCATCGGCGCGGGATACCGTTCCTACACGGTCATCACCGAAGGTGGCCGGGTCATTAACGGTTTGCTGGTCGAAGAAAGCCCGCAGCGGATCGTGCTGAAAGTGCAGGGGGGCAAACAGGAAATCATCCCGCGGGACGACATCGACGAATTCAAGGTGAGCGAAATCTCCCTGATGCCGGAGCAACTGGAGAAGCAGCTTTCGCCGCAGGAAATCATCGATCTGTTTGCGTACATCACCCTCGACAAGCCGCCGCGCGATCCGTCCGCGAAACGATTGCCCGGCGTGTATGACGTGGTGCCGCGGGCCAGCGAGAACGCCACCGAGTTCGCCGCGATCTTTCAGGAAGTCGCCCCCGGTTTCACCACGGTGACCTCCGGCGAAGGGGGCGTCGCGATCCTCAAAGACCACATGGGTCGCCCTGGTGTGGTGCGGACGCATCCGATCAGCCGGGACAAACCCGCCGACATGACAGGAAAATTTGCCGTTCCTGCGGACAAGAAGACGACGATGTGGATCGACGTCTCCCACGACCCGCGCGGCGACTGGCGGCTGGTCGTCGGTGGTCCGGATGGCCGGTTGCTCGACGAAATGGTCAACAAAGCTGCCTGCAAAGATGGCTGGGCGACGTTCACCGTCGATCTGACCCGTTACGCCGGGAAAGAAGTGCAACTGCGCATGTGGAACCAGGCCAACGACTGGTCCTACGAATTCGCCTACTGGGGCAGCGTGCGGATCGTCAGCGAAGACCGCTGAGCACCCTCACCGCGCGGCCATTTTCTCGCGGGCTTGCCAGTTGCGCCAGCCTTCGTCGAGGAATTCGGTGAACTCGTTGCCTGGGGCATATCCGATATGCGTCGCCAGCGTTTGCACACCATCAGGTGTAATGATGACGTAGGTAGGCATCGACACGTCCTGCACCAGTTTCCGTTGGAGTTCCACATTGGCTTTTAACATTTGCTCAGCCAATTCAGGATCGGCGATCACGGGCACCTTATCAACGTAGAGTTGGACTGCAACAAACTGTTCGATCCGGCGGCGGTTCTCCGGCTCGGCCATCTTCTTCTCCATACGCCGGCAGTTCTGGCAATTGACGCCCGTGAAGTCGATCAGAATCGGACGCCGCTGCAAACGCGCCACTTCACGGGCTTTGTCCATGTTGAGTGCGAACCGCAAACCGTGGTGCTCAATGGTCGGGCCGACATCGGGGCCATCATTGCTACGAACGATTGACGGTGCAGCCGCGGGTTCGTCAAACCGTGGCGGGGCGAAGCTGACGATCGTGTCCATGATCCACCCACTCGACCGATCTGGCTGCAACGTGAGGAACCCGAGCATCCCGGTCAGGCCGAGAAAGGTGAGCGCTAACAACGCCCGTCCCGGGGTGATGGAATCGCTCGGTGTGTCATGTGCGAATCGATAGACACCGAGGAGATATAGCCCAATGGCGAGCGAAAGGACCATCCAAGTGAGCATCACGGTGACGAAATCAAAGAGGATCGGCGTCGGGTTCCAGGCGAGATCGGCAACGCTGAAGAACTTCACTGCCGCACCGATTTCGATCAGCCCCATCACCACTTTCACCGAGTTCATCCACCCGCCACTCTTCGGGAGCTTCTTCAACAACTGCGGCAGCATCGCCAGCACGAAGAACGGCGAGGCAAACGCGGCTCCGAAAGCGAGCATTCCGACCACGGGCCAATAGACGTCCCCCTGCGACGCCGCGACCAGCAATGACCCGGCGACGGCGAACGTACAGGTGAACGACGTCAGAGTGAAGGTCAGCGCCATGAAGACCGCGCCGAGATAGCTGCCGCCGCCCGAATGAGTGCTCGACCAGTTGAGAAGCGACGTCGGCAGGCGTATTTCAAAGCCGCCGAGCATGTTGATGGCAAAAGCGACAAACACGGACGCAATCACTACGTTGATCCAGGCATTGTTGGCCAATTCGTTGAGTTTGGTGGCACCAAAGACGAACGCGATCCCGACGCCGAGGACGGTGAATGCCATGACAATCGTGCCGCAGTAAACCAGCGCCAACAGCCACGGCCGCTTGTGTTCCTTTTCCGATTGCTTCAGGAAGAAGCTGACGGTGATGGGGACCATGGGGAACGAACAGGGCGTGAGGAGCGCAAGAAAACCGCCGCCGATGCAGAGCGCCAGAAACGGCAACAGCCCGGCATCTTGGGGTTTCGGAGCAGGAACGGCGTTCGCGAGGACGGGTGCTGCCGGTTGGGCTTCGATTTGAGGTGCGGCGGGTTGTGGGACCTCTGGTTCCGCAACCTGAGCGAATGGTGATGGCGGTGGATCGTCTGCGGGGACGGTTAGCGCGGGCAATTCACCGACGGCAATCAGCTGCCCCAGTGTAAACGGCACCGCATGGACTGGCAGGCAACGGATTGCGTCGCACAACTGATAGCGGATTTCCCCGGCGACGGCAAACGCCCCCGGTTCATCGGCAGTCATCTTGTACGTGCGGGCCCAGGTCACTCCATCGTGATAGGTTTCCAGGACATTGTTGTTCGTGCCGTCTTCTTTCTCTGGTGGTTTTGACGGCACAAAATCCTCGTCGATCGCTTCCAGATTGCGCAGCGTCGCGAGATCGATTTCCGTCGGTTCGCCGCCGATGTCTTTCTGCGTCAGCGAGTAGGTGTGCCAGCCGGATTGCAGTTTGGCGGTGATCGACAAGGTGACGATATCGCCCTTGGCGGCATCCGTCGGAGATAACCGCACGGTAAACTCGACCGGATCGGGGGACGTCCCATTCTTCCGCGTCGGCTTCAATGTCTCTGCGTATCGTACGGTGGGTTGTGCCGTTGTCGGCTCGATCAAAGACACTTTGAGTTCAAACGGATGCTTCAGCGGGACACACCGGCCGCCGTTCTCGGGGTCGCTGCAATACTGGCCTTCGAGGAGGCCTTTCACGATCAGCGAACCATCCCCCACCAAACCCGGCGGCGTGCGGAATTCACGGGTCCACGTGATTGTCCCCTCGTGCTTGGTCACCTTCGCATTGAGATCGGGATCAAACGCGGTCTTGCCCGGATCATCAGGAATGAAGCCGTCACCAAGCGGTGAAAGGGCTGGCGTGTCGATGCGGATGAAAGTCCGGCCACCGAAGTCGCCATCGGTTCCGTAAATGTGGTAACCCGCGGGGACGTCCACTTTCACGGCGATCGTCACCGTCCCGGCGCTGGAAATCGTCGTGGAATCCGCGGTGACGGTCACCGTTGCCTTTGGCGGGGCAGTGTTCCCCCTGGCTTTCTTCGGTTTCAGCAGATCGCCCAAATCGGTTTGCGCGAACAGGTTGCCCGTTATGGCTCCCGTCAGCCCAACCATCACCAGAAACGCTGACCAACGCCCCAACATCCGACGCCTCCTGCGACAGACCGTGACGGATGACCTCCTCCCCGGCGAGGGAATTGAGTTCATACGATAACGCTGTCAAATACCTTACGCAGTTTCCGTTCCGATCGCGGGACCGAACGGCCAAACCATCCGCACCATGTGTACGACTTTAAGAACGGTCTGCGTGCAAAGTTCTCTCAGGAAACATCTTACCGTGAATTCACCGACGGCACTATGCGAACCTGCGAGTCCAGAACTCGTCCGGTTGAGATGCTCCCTGACCCTGACCGGTGACGATGGTCGACACAATTTTACAATTTCACAGACAAGCTGTGACCGGGGTGTCGACGCCTTTCACCGCCATTCTTAACCACGATAACTGAACAGGGCGGTTCAGTTCGTGAAGTAGCCGAGGATGGTGAAGAGGGGTTGGGGATTCCAGGCGAAATCTCGTCGGGCTTCGGCGAGATTGTGGGGGTTTTGCTGTCGACACAGCGTGATGGCGGCGTTCCGCGCGGCGGCG
>JBGSUN010000186.1:0-9987 GCA_041753475.1 Planctomycetaceae bacterium
CCTGGTCTCGATCACGGTCAGCAACCTGGCGCTCGGTGCCGGGGATACGCTGACGGTCGATCAGGGTTCGGGTCTGGTCGCCGTCACCAACGGGATGACGATCACCGCCGCCCAGATCGCCACGCTGATCTACACCCCCGCGGCCAATGCCAGCGGTACCGCCCGCAGCACGTTTGACTTCACCGTCAACGACACCGGACTCGGCTCCGTCGCGGCGGCGATGACCGTTAATCTCACCGCTGTGAATGATGCGCCGATGATCGGCGGAGCGGTTGCCAATCAAGCTGTGAATGACAACGCCACGATCAACCCCTTCGCCACATTGACGGTGACCGATCCGGATAATCAGGAGATGGCCGCCATTGTCCGCATCAACAACGGCGTCTTCCGCGGTGACTTCACGGCGGCGTCCACCGCCGGCTGGACAAGGTCGGTGATCGGCAACAAGATTCAGTATGTTCGTTCATTTCCTGCCGAAGTGAATTCCGCCGCGGGCGTCGAGGCTGCAATCCGCGGACTGGTCTTCCAACCCCGGACCAATGCCATCCAGCCTGCCACAACCGAAACGACGGCCTTCACCGTGACGGTTGGTGACGCGATGGCAATGCCGGCGACGGATGACACCACGTCCGTGATCACGACCAGCGTGAACGATGCACCAACGCTCGGCGGTACGATTGCCAATCAACCGGTGAATGACACGGCGACCATTAACCCGTTCAGTACCCTGACGGTGATCGATCCGGACACTCAGGCGATGGCTGCCAAGGTGACGATTCTGAACGGTGTTGTGCGGGGTGATTTTACAGCGGCGTCCACCGTCGGATGGACGCGGACGGTCACCGGGAACAACTTCATCTACACGCGTTACTACGGTCTCCAGGAGAATGTCGCCGAGACCGTCCAGACGGCCATTCGTGGCTTCGTCTTCCAGCCGCTCACGAATTCGCTCAAGCCGGGAGCACCGGTGAGCACGATCTTCTCCGTATATGTCACCGACGGAATCAGCGGGGCGACGGACTCGACAACCAGCGTGGCCATCACGAGCGTGAACGATGCCCCGGTCATCGGCGGCGCTGTTGCCAATCAGCCGGTGAACGACGATGCGACGGTCAACCCCTTCAGCACATTCACGGTGTCCGATCCCGATACGCAGGACATGTTCGTCAAGGTGACGATCAACAATGGCGTCTTCCGCGGCGATTTCACAGCGGCTTCAACGATCGGCTGGACCCGCGACGTCATCGGTAACAAGATTGTTTATTCCCGGTACTTCAGTCCAACCGCCAACATTGGTGGCGCGGTGCAGGCCGCCATCCAGGCGTTTGTCTTCCAACCTCGCAATAATGTTCCGGTCGGGACCAGCGAGTCGACCGTGTTTACTGTGTACGTCAAGGATGGCAGTGCTGCCACCGAGACCAACAACACGACATCAGTCGTCACCACCGGCGTGGCCCCGCGACCGGCAGCCTCTGTCGTCGTGCCGCCGACCTTCCTCGAAAGCGACGTTTCCACGGTGATCGTGCCCACCGTCAGCAAGCTCCGAGTCAACACACTGGCTCGGCTCTTGAAGAAGCCACGGTAACGGTACGTCAGTCTTTGCAACTGACCCCGGAAGTCCCAAGACTCCGCTCAAAGTCATGATGCGAACGCGCTGACCATGTCGGCAGCGTTGCGTATCGGTCATGGCTCCGAGTATGCACGGCCGTGTACCGCGATCAGTTGATCTGCCAAAGAGTCGCAGAAGGGCCAAACTGAAGGCGACTGCCAAGCGGAACGTAAGTGAAGTCACATCTGGGCCGTTGATCGCCAAACCATGCATTCTTGTTGACTCTCCGGACCAAGAATCAAGCCTGCGGCACTGACCGGACGCGGGCGAAGGGGCAAACAGTTGGTCCCCGCCGCTGCCAATCCCTTCTGACCAATCATTTGCGATGGAAATCGACCGGCAGTGGCAATCGTTTCCTTTCCTGGGAAAGGGACGTGCTGCCAAATTTCCACCCAACATCTTCGTACCACTCGACCATCCGGTGTGTTTCGATACCGCAATGCGGCCGCTATCGGACTTTCGACCTTAGTTTTCTCAGCCGCTGGCTGCATTCTGCATGCAGGCGCTCGATGGTCTGACGATCAGCAGACGACAACTCCGTAGACCCGGAGCGAGCAAAGTATCGCTCGATGGACGTGATCGCTTCGATCGCGGTCTGAAGCCCCACCTGCGGCTTGGCAATCAACCGGCCCCTTTCGAGCGGTCGGGATATTTCTGCTTGAGCTCGGTGTGGAGTTGCTTCGCCGTCCAGCAGTTCTTAAAGTACTTCTCCACTATTTTGACCCGCTTTGCGGGTGATCCAGGGAAGGAGGCTAGATGTCGTAGATGCATCACTCGCAGGCGGTACGGTCCGTTCCGCCGCTCTTCGAACATCTGCACATCTTCCTCGGTAAAGGCCCGAGCGACACGGGTGGCGGCCTGCAGCATGGCGGTGAGGTCACCCTACGGAAACTCGATAACGGCCTGCTGCCGGAGGTCTTCGCCGAGAGCCTTCAGCGTGCCCTCACCGTATTTTCCACGTCTGTTGCCAACCTGCTCGATCACGTACTGTCCCAGCGTGCGAAATGCTGTCAGCGAGTCGAGCTTGTTCCCGTGAAATTCGAACTTCAGTGGGTGGATGGCTTCGGATTTCGTCGTCACCATATTTTCTCCCGTGCCGCGCCGGCCGCAGAGCGGCAATCAGCGGGCGTTTTCCATGAGATCGCGTGTGGCAATCTGCAAACGCAAGTCGGCCGGATGGCAGCGGCGGATTTGAAACCAGAAGGCTTCGCCGCGGGTGTTGAACGCCAGAATTTTGTCGTCCGGCAGCGGCCCGAGGGCCACATCGAAGGACCCAAAGGCGAGCAGCGAAGCGGCACTCTCGGAATCGGGAACCGTCAGGACGTTGGCTTGTTGTTCGAGAACACGATTGACCGGCGGCAAAGCCACCTGCGGCCATGCTGCTGCGGCTTCGACGGATGCGGTTGGAAAAGTTGCGCGGCAGACGCCGGTCTCTGCGTCCCAGACCTTCACGGTTCGGTCGTAAGCTCCGGAGACGACCGTGCGACCGTCGTCGGAGACTGCGACGCGCGTGACTTCGCGCGCATGGCCTGTGCAAGTTGCCTGGCACGCTCCGGTCTGAGCATTCCACACTTTGACTGTGTTGTCGGCAGCCCCCGTCACAATCGTTCCGCCGTCGCGGGACAAGGCCACACAAAGGAGCCAGTTCGTGTGCCCGACCAGCGTTGTGACGCAAGTTCCGGTCTGCGCATCCCAGACCTTCGCCGTGAGGTCAGCAGAAGCGGAGACAATCGTCAGTCCATCGTCCGTAAGTGCGATGCTGGTAACGCCACCGGTATGTCCCGAAAGCGGTGCCGGGCAATTCCCCGCATCGAGATCCCACAGCTTGACTGTCATGTCGTAGGAACTGGATGCGACTGTGCTCCCGTCCGCCGACAATGCCAGCCCCGTCAGCGAATGCACGTGACCCGTTAGTGTCACCCGACAGACGCCGGTGGCCACGTCCCAGACCTTCACGGTTTTATCATAGGCTCCGGTGAGCAGCGTCGCTCCATCGGCCGACAGCGCCAGGCATGTCACCCGATGTTCATGCCCGTCGAGAGTTCGACGGACAGTCCCGGTGGCGATGTCCCAGATCTTCACCGTTTTATCGATCGACCCGGTAACAGCAGTCGTCACATTGCTGGACACGGCCACGCTCGTAATTTCGAGCGTGTGTCCCTCAAGAGTTGCCCGGCACTGACCGGTCTGGGTGTCCCACACCCGCAGAGTGCGATCAGAAGACCCGGAAACGATCGTATTGCCGTTCGCTGCGACCGCTACTGCAGTGATCTCGCCTTGATGACCGACGAGCGTCCGACGGCACATTCCTGTTCGCGTGTCCCAAATCTTCACGGTCTTGTCGGCAGAACCCGAAACAACAACCGAGATCTGGGCTGGAACGGCGACACTGGTGACGCGTTGTGTGTGCCCTCGTAACGTGACCTGGCACTCGCCGGTTTGCCCGTTCCAGATCTTGACTGTCTGATCCGCTGACGCCGAAAACACCGTCATTCCATCGGTGGACAAGGCGACGCTCAGAACACCGTCGGAGTGGCCCTGCAATGTTGTGCGGCATTCGCCTGTCCGACTGTTCCAGATACGGATGGTGCGATCGTACGCACTCGACGCTACTGTCGCTCCATTCCCCGAGAGGGCAACACTGTTCACCCACTCCGTATGCCCCGCAAGCGTCAGCAGGCATGCCGGTGGCGTCCAATTCTCCGGACGATTGATCCATTCCAAGAAAGTCTGCGGCAGTAGCCGGCTCGGCAGGATCGGTTTCAAACGATGACAAGCCGCTTGCCAACATTCTTGAGCTGCGAGAGAAACGGGACTCTGGACCGGTTCATTGTAGGCTTGCTGAAAGAATGCGCCGGGGTGCTCGCCGAGAAGGGACGCGTTATTCCGAATGAAATGGGACCACGGTGCCAGTCGCTGACGGAGCGTCTCATCGGGAAGTTGCTGCAGCAGAGCAACCATATCGCCCGCGAGGTCGAACACCTGACTGGCGTAAACGCGAGTTCCGAGGTAATTGAAATCACTCAACACCGCGACCGCTTCGGACAACTGACCAGCCAACCGCAGGTGTTCGGGGGTGAACCTTAATACGTAGGGTGACCAGGCTCCCGACACTTTGCGAAACAGTGTCCAGCAGGCCGCGGCGAGCGCCGGTTCGCCCGCGGCGCGATCGATCGCAAAGGGACCCGCCAAGGGCAAACGCGTGTGCTCGTCGATTCCTGTCAACCAGTCGACGATCGACTTATGAAAGGGACTGACGGTATCCGCAGTCTCTGGCAGATCACCGGGCCGGACGGGAAAGAGTGACCCAAGCGTCGCGAGCCGCTGGCGGAGTGCTCCGTCGGTGAGTTGCGTCGCGGCCGCGAGGACATCCAGCGGCAGGGGCGCGCGTTCGGCGACGATTGCACTCAGGACGGGTTGCAATCGGGACTCATAATCGTCAACGCGCGGAAATTGCCGCGCGAAGAACCGCTGGTAGTGTCCGGCCATCCCCCGTGGAAAATCATCCACGCGGTCCAGCGCGAGCCGCCCGTGCCGTAACTCATCCAGCACGGTGGCGACATAAAGAAACATTCCCTCACTGCAATCGAGAATGACATCGAGCACGGCGTCGGTCGCGGCCCTGCCTTGCTGCTGTAAGCCGTTGATTAAGAATCGCCGCAAATCGATCCGGTTGGCTTCGCTCTTGGCATCCAACACAAATGGCTGCAAGTCGGAGCGATAGAGCCGGGAAGTGACGGCCAACTCCGGCCGACTGGTGATGACCAACTTCAACCATGCGGGTGTCCGTGACCAGTACTGGGCGATGAAGTCCACAAGTTCATTCCGGCCATCATGTGTGGCTTCGTCCAGGGCGTCGATAACCACTAATTGCGGTGCACTCGGAGTCGGAATGTCGCTCCCCTGCAGTGGCTCGACAATCAGGTTGTCGAAGAGTGTAGGAGCATCTTTTCCCTGCTCGGCTTCCAACCGCCGCTGGCTGAGTTGGCGTCCGTACTCGGGGAACTGCTGCGACAGTTGATATGCCAGCGAGAGGACTGCTCGCCGGGGATCTGACTTATCCGCGTTGAGATGCACGCAGAAATGGATCCCACGCACATCACCACGATGTGACAACGCGGCGGCGATGGCGGATTTGCCCAATCCCGGTCCGCCCACGATCCAGAAAATGCGCGAGTCAGGTTGATGCATGAGCCAGTCGTTCAATCGCTCGAAGAGCCATTCGCGCCCCGTGAATCGCACCAGATGCGGCGCAATATCAGCCCGGAAATCCAGCGGGTCAAGCACGCGAAGCAACCGCGTTTGTTCTCCTTCAAACTCAAGGGCGTTCTCTTCAATGGCCCGGACCAGACGTTGAAAACCGAGTCCGTAACGCTCGGGGTGACTGGCCGACGGGATGCCGTCGCGGAGATCGAGGTACTGAATGCGGCTGATGGAGACCGGGGCCCCGCCGGTCAATTCGACGAGCAAGACGGGAATGATCAACTTACGCTGTTCCAGCGCTTTGGCGATTTCATTGAGACAGAATCCATCCGGACGGCGAACGGAATGCGGTGTCATCAGCAGCACGACTTTGTCGCATCGGAGCAAACCTTCTTCGATGGACTGCTCCCAATCACTTCCGGGCCGTAATCGTTGTTGGTCGAACCAGACCGTATGGCCCCGGCGTTCGAGATCGGCCTTGATCCGCACCGCTTCTGCTGAAAATTCGTCGTGACCGTAACTGAGAAACACCTTGAGGGGTGTTTCCGCTATTTCGCCAGCTAAGGACACCGGAGTGGACGCTGAAACAGCTTGCGACGTCGGTGGAGTAGCGACCTGTCCGTGTTCCGGGCAAATCCAAAACTTGCCGATCGGCTGCAGGGGCTTTAGGCACTGCGGGCATTCCATCAGGCTCATCTCCACTTCGAGGCGATAATACGACGGTCTGTCGGCGAAGGTAAGGCGGACAAGTCGGATCGCGACCCAGCTTTTCTCTGGATCGTTACACGACAAAGCGAACACATCCCTGGGTGAGCGGGAGCACTGCTGATTGAAGCGAAGGGCCGGGGATCGTCGCTAGTTATCCCGCTTGCAAGATCATCGACTGGGCTTTCACCAAAAATGGCGCAGTAACTGCGGGGCTGCTCAAACAGCGGTCGCTTGTGCGTCCGTGCACCAAAGGTGATGATCTCGTTCAAAGGCAAGACGCAGTGCTGGGTGGGCCACAAGGAGAGCCCGTGCCATTCGCCGCTAGCGTTTCCGCGTGTTTGACGAGGTATTGCCGTTCGCCGTCGGACAGCTTCGGCCAGATTGCGAGCAAGCGCAGCAGGGCGTCGTCGGCGAGCGCCTGTCCGCCCGTAACGACGGCAGCGTCAACCCTCGGCGCGCCGTTTTTTGCGCCGCCTTCCGAACAAATTGCAGTATCTCCCGAGGAAAGCAGGGTAGGTTCGAATCCAGTATCGCCCACTCCCAACGCGGAAACCCCTTGGAAACAAGGGGGTTTTCCATTTTAATGCGCGACGTGCGCGTCGATGCGACGTAAGTCCGACGCAGTATGCGCCGCGTTTTCAGACACAGCGTCTTGGATGTGCGACGGCAGAACTTGCAGGTAGGCTTCTGCGCGATGTCGGGCGTGTGACCCAACCAAGGGATGTGGGGGGCGGCCGGGACGAATCCGATCATGCCGATGTCGATGCCGTCAACAAGTGCGTGACGGCGGCTGTAAGGAGCTGGGTGTTGGCCGTTTTGGTGGCTTGGAGTTGTCGTTCAAGGGTGTCGCACCACGCCAGCAGTTCGGTGACCTTCGCTCGCCCATTTTTCTGACACGTTCTCCATGGTTAGCTACTTACTCAAACTGAGCGTTTTTGCATTCGAGACTGGTCTTGCTGGGAAAAGGAGAACCTCGTAACAGCGGCGGTGCTGACAAGTCCGCGGGGCTGCCACGAGGTTCGATGATGGTTGTATCGCGTGTGCCACGGGTGATTCAAGAGGTGATTTCCAAGGCCGCGGTCCGGCTCACCCGGCCGCAACGGGGACAGTTGGCGATGGTTTTGACCGCACTCTTGATCGGCGTCGGCGCGAAGCTGAAGCAGATGCCCGGCGCGGTGAAATCGAGTCGGCACCGGACGAGCGTGGGCCGCTTTTTGAATCAATCGGACTGGGATGAGACCGGGTTGCAGGATGGGGCTGTCCAACGTTTGCTGAAGTCGCTGCGGTTGACGAAGCGGGACTTGATTCATCTGGTGATCGACGATACACGAATCGTGAAGCGTGCCCCGAAAATGGATGATGTTTCGAAGCTGTGGGACCACACGCATCAGCAGTTCGCGCACGGCCACACCTTGGTGACGGCCGCGCTGCACGTGCGGGGGCTCACACTTCCGTGGCGGTTCGTGGTCTGGCAGGCGAAGCGTTGGGCGGGCAAGTCGTATCGCAAGCCGACGGAAATCGCCGCTGACTTAATCCATGATTTTCAGCCGCCCCAGGGCGTGACGGTGCGGGTGCTGTTCGATGCGTATTACCTGTGCCCCACCGTGACGAAAGCCTGCGCCTCCCGCGGATTTCTGTGGTATTCCGTCTCGATGAAGAACCGTCGACTGACCCGCACGGGGCGTGGAAAGAGCGGGCTGCTCAAGCAGTTGGGGCCGGGAATTCTGAAGCATCGTGGTCGAAAGATTCGGATGCCGCGTGAACGCGGCTGGCGGGACATGCTCATCGCCGCGGTGGCTGGCCAGTTGAAGGGAATCGGTTCCGTGCGAATCGTGTTCTCGAAACGGCCGCGGGATCCCTGGCGGAACTTGCTCGCCGTGGCCACCAACGACTCGGGCCGCTCCGCCCGACACATCATCGAGATTTACGAACGACGCTGGTCGATCGAAGTCCTGTTCAAGGAACTGCGCGGCTTGGGGCTCGGCCAATATCAGATGCTTCACCGGAACGGAATCCACCGGCATCTGGTCCTTGTCGGCCTGGCCCACCTCACGCTGACCCGCCACGCGCTCGCGCGCCTGGACGCTCCAGCCCGCCACCAGAAACGGATTCCGCTTCCGCGCTGCCAGGAACGACTCGCCGACTTCCGCCAATCCGTCCGCCACGATCAAATCCAGACCCTCACGCAGAGGATCCGCCATGTCCCCACCAGAAACCAACTCCGACAAGCACTCACTGCGCTGTGAGAAACGCTCAGTTTGAGTAAATAGCTCCACAGGAAGAGCGAAGCGCGGGGTGATTGGGGTTGTCTGAAAA
Organism: Planctomycetaceae bacterium; assembly: GCA_041753475.1. GTDB lineage: Bacteria > Planctomycetota > Planctomycetia > Planctomycetales > Planctomycetaceae > DSVQ01. The sequence continues at coordinate 8,837 of JBGSUN010000186.1, forward strand.
TGACCTGACCTCTATGGCTGGTGGTGGAAACAAACACTTCCCCGCACTGCTGTTTCATACAGAGGCCAAGCCATGGATGGCAGTCTGGAGCTTTCAGCAGCAGCTCGCAAGACGTTGCTGGCGGTTTATCGGAGTGCCGAAGACGCTCGAACGGCACAGCGGGCGCATGTGCTACTGTTGCTGGCGGACGGTCACACGTGTCGGGAGATCATGGAGTTGCTGTTCTGCAGCTCGGGGTTCATCAGCGGTGTGGTGAAGCAGTTTCACGACTGCGGCATGACCGTCGTCGTGCCGGAATCACACGGCGAATCGGCCGTCCTTCCCGTGTGGATGAACCGAGTGATCGAATGGCTCTGTTCGCGCAGATCGCGCTGGCAGAACGCCGCGTCGCCCACCACCACGGTCTCTTTCAAGAGGATCTCCGACAGCAGCGTGAGCGCCCCTTGGTACTCGTTCGTCTTCTCATCGCCCCGTGACGGGGCCACAACCACGCGCGACCCGTGCGCCGCCAGCGCCAGCCGATGCACGCCTTTCTGCGACGCCCGCGCCGAACCACGGAGCGTTTTCCCCTCGATGCTCAGCACGGCCCAGAGTTCCTCCGCGGCGTGCGGAAAGCAATCCTCAATCCATTCCCGCAGCACCCGGTCAAGGCCGTCGGGATCCAGCTTGTGAAACAAGTCGCGAAAGCAGTCGCGCTTCGGCGGTCGCCGGGTGAATCCCAGACGGTGTCCGGAGTCAACCGGGAAATCTGGCAACCATTCGACCAATCCGTCGTACCCGGCCACGCCCGAAAGCAGACCACTGACGACCGCCGCCCGCATGGCGGACAAAGGATGGCGCCGTCCCTTACCCCCACGTGGATCAGGAACTTGCGCCAATCTGGACAACAAGTTCCCCGCGCAGGCCATCGACATTTCTTCCCCGCCGTGATTCGCCGACTTCCGATGGTAAACTCCCTCTCAGTTCCTCAGCATTTCCCAGACCAATCAAAACGATCGCCCTGGGCAGCAACCAGGGCGGTTCAGTTCGTGAAGTAGCCGAGGATGGTGAAGAGGGGTTGGGGATTCCAGGCGAAATCTCGTCGGGCTTCGGCGAGATTGTGGGGGTTTTGCTGTCGACACAGCGTGATGGCGGCGTTCCGCGCGGCGGCG
>JBGSUN010000187.1:0-2264 GCA_041753475.1 Planctomycetaceae bacterium
CGCTGCAATCGGCGGCCGCGATCGCCCCGGGTCCGTCGACGGTTGTTGGTGTCGGCCTGATGCTGCGTCGGCGGCTTGTCGGTCCACACGTGCTTCCGTCCCGCCGGCAGCTTCGGCTCGGGGAAGTAGGTCCGATACGGCGTGTCCTGGGCGAAGGTCTCCAGCACTTCGTTCGCATGGTACCCCTTGTCAGCCACCACGTCCGTCACCGGCACATCGCTGCCCGATTCGTGCAGATGAATCTGGGCCGTGTTCACCGTGTCTTCCAGCGTCACCGTGTCGGCTTCATCGGCGTGATAAATCTCCGCCGCGACGATCATCTCCGTCTCCAGATCGACCGCGTGCTCGGCCTGGTACGCCAGGTGTGTTGTGCCGTCTTTCATCTTCGCGATCCGGCTGTCCGGATCGACGGGACTCTGCCATTCCTCGTTCGAGACCTTCTTCTCTTTACGGGATTGGTCGAAGCGCTTCAGCTCCTCGATCGTCGGCGTCTGGTCCGCTTCGATCGCGCCGGCCTCGTGCATCAGTTTGGTGAGGTAGGCCTGCCAGTCGTCGCCGGTGTCTTTGCGGACGATGCTCTTCATCGCCGCGTTCGCCTCCAGCGTGGTCGAGTCCACCCCCAGCGTCTTCCCATTCAAGACGCGCTTTTCACGGGCCAGCGTCAGCACCCATTGAAAGACGGCCACATGGACGTCCGCGGGCAACCGCTCGCGGAGGACGGTCAGCGACGAATGTTCGGGCGACTCCTGATCCGCCGCCATCCCCAGAAACGTCCGCAGCGACAGCGAATCGGCACACCGCCAGGCGATCCCCCGCTGCGAACCGATCCCTTCGAAATACCCCACCAGCAGCATGCGAAAGTCGACCCCCGGCGGAATCCCGGGCCGACCGCGCTTCGCGGCGTAATACGGCTCACACAGGGTCTCGACCCAGGCGTCGAACCCGGCTTCCGCCAGCAGTGCGTTCAGCTTGACATAAAACACATGCCCCGGCGACCGCGGCAACTCTCCCGTCGCCACCCACAGCGTCCCCTGCTGTTCGACGTTCCGTCGTCCCCTCGCCATCGTCGTGTTCCCATTCCCACGTCCGCTTCCAACCCGCCGACGATCATAACAACCCCCGCTCAGCCGGAGGAGCCCAACGCCAGTATTTCAACGGGCTGTTAGCCTCAGCGAGAGCACAAGTTTCTGGTGGGCGTCTTTCGAAAGTAAAGACCTGCCTCAAATAAACACCGAAATTGCAGGGAGTGACCGATCTTTTTTTTCGAATCTGTGTTCGTCTGGGGCATGGCGAACGAATTCCGCCGAATTATGCTGGGATCTAAATGATTGTTACCGAATATGCTAATAGACGATACGAATAAGACCCGGGCGAAGAGTTGGAGATGTGCGCATGGATGCAGTTCTACCCCCCCAGTTGTTTCCGGCAGAACTCATCGCGGCAATTGTCCGCCATGCTCATGCCGACGCCGTTGATGCCGCGGAGTTCTTGCGGCGTCTCGGGACACCACCGTCCCCCAACACGTCCTGGCCAGCCGAGTACTTGCTCGCCATCGGACTAGCGGTCCGACTTCAAAGATGGGGAACGCATCGTCTCACCTTTCATCGGGATGCCGCGCTGCCAAGCCCCGAGGAAGTCTTGATGCGTCTTACCACCGAATCGGACCCGGTCGCGCTGAATGCATGGTTGAAATCGGCATGGATCAGTGTGATCGGCATTCTCCGTCACTCCTTTGCTTGGGTAGAACCTGATCATGGTCTGGGAGCGGAAATTGCGATGTTGGTCATGGCCGACGACCCGTTTCTGGACAAAATCGTCGATCTGCTATGGGATGTGTCCCGGCAGCAAAAGTTGTGTTGAGACTATCGTGTATCAAGGGGCATTCTCATGACGGTCAAACGGCCACCTGGTCGCGGCCTTTTCTACTCGCGCGACAGTGGTGGTGAACACGAGATGACGCCTGGCGAATACGTCCTGTGGGCTGCGCGTGAAGCCCGCAAATATGGCGTGATCTTTGATGGAACGCCCGCGCGGATCGAACAGCTCATCCGATCAAATGAGTCGCATCTTGGAGATTTGTTCTTCGACAATCGGATCGCAGGCAATTTGTTAGCCCGCCGCGGCCTTAGCAGCGTGTGGATTTATTCACCTTGGCCTCCTCCGAGCGTGAGGTGATTGTTAAAGTGACCAGGCGACAGTCGCGGGTGCGGTTTGGCGTTGGGGATGCGGGAGTGGTGGGATGGCGATGGGGCGGCGGAAGACGG
>JBGSUN010000188.1:0-25406 GCA_041753475.1 Planctomycetaceae bacterium
CCTGAAAGCCTGGTCCCGACTTCCAACATGGCACCCCAGGCCCCGCACCACCCCGGAAACATTCCTCAACCCGTTCACACTCGCCCGCTGGGGCAATTCGATCGGCCGATACCAAACGGCTTAAATCCACAAGCTGCTAAGGCTGGGTCTCTTCCTCTCTCCCCCTTTTGTGTCCTTTGTGCCTTCTGTGGCAAAGAAACTCTTCTCTTCCTTTTGCGTCCTCTTGCGCCTTTTCGCGGCCAACTCTCCTACGCAATCAGATCGGTCACGATCTTCCCGTGCACATCGGTCAGGCGGAAGTCGCGGCCCTGCATGCGGTAGGTGAGGCGTTCGTGGTTGATGCCGAGCAGATGCAGCAGCGTGGCGTTGAGGTCGTGAACGTGGACCGGGTTCTCGGTGATGTTGTACGAGAATTCATCAGTCTGACCGTGGACGATGCCGGGCTTGATGCCGCCGCCCGCCATCCACATGGTGAAGTTTCGCGGATGGTGATCGCGGCCGTAGTTGTCCTTGGTGAGGGTGCCTTGGCTGTAGACTGTGCGGCCGAATTCGCCGCCCCAGACGACGAGCGTGTCGTCGAGCATGCCCCGCTGTTTCAGGTCTTTGATGAGCGCCGCACAGGGTTGATCGGCCGCTTTCACCAGGTTGCGAATCGACCCCGGCAAGCCGCCATGGTGATCCCACCCACGGAGGAAGACCTGCGTGAACCGCACGCCACGTTCCGCCAGTCGGCGGGCCATCAAACAGTTGTAGGCGAAGGTGCCGGGCTGCGTGACTTCCGGGCCGTACATGTCGAGAACGTGCTTCGGTTCGTCCTTCATGTCGACGAGTTCCGGCACCGACGTCTGCATGCGGTACGCCATTTCGTACTGGGCGATGCGGGCATTGATTTCCGGGTCACCCACCTCGGCGAACTTCTGCTGGTTGAGGGCCGCGAGACCATCGAGCATCGTCCGGCGGGTTTCCGCGTCGACGCCGTTCGGATTGGACAGATACAACACCGGATCACCCGAGGACCGCAGCGACACACCGGCGTGTTTCGTCGGCAGGAAGCCCGAGCCCCATAGTCGTGAGAAGAGCGCCTGCGTCGCCGAGCCGTTGGCGATCCGCGAGATCAGCACGACATAGCTGGGCAGGTCCTGATTCGGGCTGCCGATGCCGTAGGACAACCACGCCCCGAGTGACGGCCGACCGGGGATTTCGCTGCCGGTTTGAATGAACGTGATCGCCGGGTCATGATTGATGGCGTCGGTGTGCATCGACTTCACGATCGCGATGTCATCGACGACACCCGCCATGTGCGGCAGCAGTTCGCTGACCCACGCGCCGTGCTGGCCGTGCTGGGCGAACTTGAACACCGACGGCGCGATGGGAAAGCGGGCCTGCCCCGACGTCATCGTGGTGATGCGCTGCCCATTGCGGGCGGACTCCGGCAGGTCCTTGTCGAACCATTCGCTCAGACCCGGTTTGTAGTCCCACAGATCGAGTTGTGACGGGCCATCCGCCATGAACAACCAGATCACCCGCTTGGCTTTCGGCGAGTGATGCAGCACTGGCATGTTGCCGAACGAGTTCTCCTGGGGAGCCGCGTCCGCAAACAGATTCGGATTGAGACACGACGCCAGCGCCGCCGAGCCAATGCCCGCCGCGGTCTTGCCAAAGAAATACCGCCGCGTCATCGCCGTGCGGTATTGGTTGAGGAGGTTGTGGTCCATGTGTGTTCTCCAAAAGCCGTTGATCGTGAATGTCGATCCGGTTCAGTTCTCAGGATTGTCGATGAGGGTCTGTAGTCGTTCCGCGAGTTCCGGCTGAAATCGGGCGGGCCATGTTGAATCGAGAAGACCGACGCCAAGCATGTCTTGAAGATGGACTTGATCCTTCAGCCGGAAGGATGTCAATTTCATACGCACCAGGGCTTCCAACGACAAGACGGAGTAATGCTGAGCCCGTTCGGCTTCCGTCACGTCCGGAGCAGGTGCAAAGTACTCCTGCCGAACTTTCTCACCAGCGAAGACCAGATGAACGGCATCCGAAAACTTGGATTCCGGTCCGTCCAGAAAGAAATCGATTCCGGCTGCATGACGATGTTGGAATCCCGCCAATTGCATTGCCACGATAGCAGCGGGAATATCGACCCGCCGGAGTAACAGGTCGACGTCCTTGGTGAAGCGGACAGCCCCTTCGTCAACTCGCGAAACCCAGTTGGCAATCGCGTTGCCACCGACGACCGCATAGAGCACACCGCCGGCATCCAGCGCGGCTGTCGCGCGCAGGAGGCGTTCTTCAACTTTTTGAATCGCGTTCACGATGCGTCCAAAATCAAAGGGGCGAAGTGTTACTGTCGTCATTGTGTATGTCATCCTGCCGAGGTCTGAGCAATCCCGGCGATCACTCCTTCGTAATCGTCTCATCCAAATTCAACAACAAATTCGCGGCCATGGTGTACGCCGCGTGTTCGGGCATCGGCAGCGTGGCGTCGCGCGGGGCGGTGCCGGCGGCGAGGAGTTTCTCGGCGGCGGCGGTGTCCTGTGTGAACTTTGCGAGGTGCTTGCCGAAGATTGTCTGCAACACCTGCGATTCCGCTGTCGTCGGTTTGCGGGCGGTGGCGAGGCGGAAGCCGTAGTCCAATCGGTCCACGGGTTGGCTGCCCCCCTCTTTCATCATCCGCTCGGCCATCCGCCGAGCCGCTTCGACGTACTGCACGTCGTTCATCAGCACCAGCGATTGCAGCGGCGTGTTGGTCCGCGGGCGACGGACCGTGCAGTTCTCGCGCGACGGGGCATCCATCGTCAACATCGCCGGGGGTGGGCTGGTCCGCTTCCAGAAGGTGTACAGACTGCGGCGATACAGCGACTCGCCGGAATCGGGTTTGAACGCGCTGGTGTTGCTGCCGACGAAGGCCACCGCTTCCCACACGCCCTCCGGTTGATACGGCTTCACGCTCTTGCCCCCCTTGCGTTCGACGAGCAAACCACTGATCGACAGAGCCGAATCGCGGATCGTTTCGGCATCGAGCCGGAAGCGGGGTCCTCGCGCGAGGAGCACATTCTCCGGATCACGCTTCAACATCTCCGGCGTGACTTTCGCTGAGCGCCGGTAGGCTGCGGAAGTGACGATCAGCTTCTGCATCCCTTTCACATCCCAGCCGGTGCGGATGAATTCCGTCGCCAACCAGTCGAGCAGTTCCGGGTTGGACGGCCATTGTCCCTGGGCGCCAAAATCTTCCGCGGTTTTGACGAGGCCGGTGCCAAAGTAATGTTGCCAGTATCGGTTCACAATCACCCGCGCGGTGAGCGGATGCTGCGGCGACACCAGCCATTGGGCCAGCCCGAGCCGGTTGTTCGGCGACCCTTCCGGCAACGGCGGGAAGACCGCCGGGACGCTCCGTTCGACTTTGTCGCTCTTCTTATCATACGCCCCACGGACCAGCACAAACGCCTCGCGCGGCTGGGGCAGATCTTCCGCCACCATCGTCGCGGGGATGGCGTTGTCGACGTCGGTCTTCTGCTTGTTGAGGTCCGCAATCTTCGCATTCAGCGGATCAAACGTGGCCCGTGTATCGGCACACACATGCTGCAGGAAGTAGTTGCGAATCTCGGCCTGCTGACCGGCGTTCCGTTTGTCTTCGGGCATCTTGATGAGGTTGACGATATTCGCCGGTACCGTCGAAGTGGCTTTGCCTCGTTCGTTGTCTTCCCACACCAGTTGCGACCGGATCGGCCCGGCGTCCGCGGCGAAGCTGACGATGCCCGCTCTGTCCCAGTAACACTTGCCGCCGAACTGGGTGAAAGCCCAACCGTTGAGCATCGCGCCCGGTGGCAGATTCACCTGGCTCGCTTCGACTTCCAGCCGCACCCATTTGCCGAGTTCGGGCAGCGGTCCGCCCTGGACTTTCGCCGCCGTATTCGGTGCCCCGAACGTGATTTGATCGCTGCCGAAGTTGACGCGGTGTTCCCAAGAACCATCATTGAACTGCAACATCACCGCTTTGGGCGGATTCTGCGGATCAAGATAGACATACGCAAACAGCCGGTCCCCCGCGCCGATTTTCAACGGCGGGTTCGCCCCGGTGAAGAAGTGCTGCGTGATTCCTTCGCCCGTGCGGGTCGACGCCTTGATGCCGCTGTAGACCGGGCCCTTGTCCGCGGTGACGAACTCCCACGGCGTGTTCCCCTGCAAGTTCGCCCCCGTCGGCGGATCGTCATCGAACCACACGACATCCTTCCGCAGCACGGTCAACGCATCGACCGGGGCACCGAGCAACACCGGGTCGTCGTACTTCGTTGCGGCCAACGCGTCGCCGATCGCCTTCTGCGTCGCGGCAATCTGCTGATCGAGATCCGTCAGCTTCGCGGTCTGCTCATCGCTCGGCAGCTTCAAAATGGGAGCGGGCAACAACGCGTTGCCATCCATCGCCGCATCGGCAATCGAATTGAAATACGCATACAGCGAGTAATATTCCTTCTGTGTCACCGGGTCGAACTTGTGGCTGTGACACGAGCAACAGTTGAGCGTCAGCCCCATCCACACGGTCCCCATCGTTTCAGTCCGATCGGACGCATACCGCACCAGCACTTCGTCGTTGATCGAGCCCCCTTCGCTGGTCGTCACATTGCAGCGGTTGAACCCCGTCGCGATCCGTTGCTCGCGTGTCGGGTTCGGCAGCAGGTCGCCCGCCAGTTGGTGAATCGTGAACTGATCAAACGGCTGGTTCGTGTTGAACGCATTGATCACCCATTCCCGATACGGCCACAGCGACCGCTCGTTGTCGAGGTGCAGTCCATGCGTGTCGCCATACCGCGCGGCGTCCAGCCAGATGCGGCCGTGATGTTCGCCATACCGCGGCGAATCGAGCAACCGGTCGACGAGGCGGTCATACGCATCCGGAGCCGTGTTGGCGACAAACGCATCGACTTCCACCGGCGTCGGCGGCAATCCGGTGAGATCGAACGTCACCCGGCGGATGAGCGTCACCTTGTCCGCTTCGCCGTTCGGTTCGAGGCCGTCGGCTTCCAGTCGCGCCAGGAGGAACGGATCGATGTCGTTGCGGACGAGGTCCATCCGCTTCACCGTCGGCGGCGTCGGCCGTTGCGGGGCGATGAACGACCAGTGCCCCTGATATTCCGCCCCTTCGGCAACCCACCGCTTCAACGTTTCCCGGTCGGTGTCGGTGATCGCCTTCCCGCTGTTGGGCGGGGGCATCATCACGTTGGGATCGGTCGACAGAATCCGCTTCACCAGTTCGCTGGCATTCGCATCGCCGGGGATGATCGCCGCGACGCCCGATTCCAGCTTCGCTGTCGCATCGCCGAAGCGATCAAGCCGCAACCCCCCTTCGCGATGCTTTTCGTCAGGGCCGTGGCAGAGAAAACAGTTGTTCGAGAGGATCGGGCGGATATCACGGTTGAACTGCAATTTCCCCTCGGCGGCGGCCAACGGGCCCGTCACACCGACCAGCGAAACCAGACCGCCAACGAGGATCAAACCAGACCAGCGCAGCATGAAGACACTCGTCAAAAATCAAGGTGGGATAATCAGGCAGCCCGGCCGCACAACCCGCACACCGCCGGACTCATCAGTGTACCCTGATTTGTACGGCTGTGTCTATGAGTGATTTGGTGAGACGAATGCGATTGATCCCGAAGGGATCGCAGACGGTAGCCGGTGGTCGAAGCGCAGCGGAGACCACCGGAAAGCGATGCGAATTGACCCGCACCCCGGAGGGCGTGCCAGAAGACCGCGGTGTCAGTTTGATGCCCGGTTTGAGCGCTGTCCGATCGACCAGAGAATTGATCCCACACTGAGGGTGACGAATGGCGTCATCGGGATCCAAGGTGACACAGGTGCAAACCAGATGATGGTTCGATGTCCGTCACCGGATTTCTCAACTCGTTCGCCTGCAGTCATGAGGTAAGGCATCACCGCGAGATACATCGCGATCCCGAGGAACGTGATCACTTTGCCGATGGCGAGAATATGTCGTTGCATGATCGGATCAGTATGCGCTGCGTCGCGGATCGGTCAAGAGGATTGTGAGATAACCGCGGGCGTAGTGGTTCTGCGAAGCGGCAAGCGGCGGGAGTTATCTCGTCCGTGCCATCCGCCGCGCGAGATATCCGCCCAGCACCTCCGAGAACGGCTGCGACGTCAACACCTTCACACGATCAACGCCAATATCCGCGAGGCCTTTGCCGAGCCGTTCATCGAACGCAGTGTAGTTCTTCAGATACTCGGTTCGCAGCCGCGACGGTTCCAGCGTCGTCTGCTGCGAACGGTCTTCCAGATTCCGGAACGCGGCGGGTTGGCGGAACGGGAATGTTTCTTCCTCGGGAGCAAGAACCTGCCAGAGGACGACATCGTGCCCCGCGGTCCGCCACAGACGTAACGCTGTCAGCAACGCTTCGACATCATCGAATCCGTCGGAGAAGAGCGCGATCAGACTCCGGCGTCGAAACCGCGGTTGTAGTGACGACAACGTCTGCGCGAGGGAACCTTCACCGCCGGGAACCACCGATTGCAGTCGTCGTACAATCTCGACAAACGTCGTCGCGGCGGTCGACGGTTCGCTCCAGTCGAGTACCTCGCGGCCGATCATCGTCAGGCCGACGGCGTCGCGCTGTTGCAATAACAGATACGCCCACGCCGCGGCGAGCACCCGGGCATAGTCGAGTTTCGCCAGAGTCGCCCCGGCGTACGCCATGCTGCCGGTGACATCGAGCAGCACATACGCCCGCAGATTGGTTTCTTCCTCATACTGCTTGACGAAATACTCGCCGGTCTTGGCATAGGCCCGCCAGTCGATGTGCTTCGGTTCGTCGCCGACGGTATAGCTACGATGCTCGGCGAATTCGACACTCGTCCCCTTGAACGGCGAGTGATGCCGACCGGACAGCGCCCCTTCGACGACACCGCGGGCCACCACGTCCAGCGGCCCGGAACGAGCCACAACAGTCGGGTCAGCATCGGCACGCGGGGGAGTGGTCGTCATGTGAATGAGGGTCAAGTGTCGAGAGCCGAGTGTCAAGTGCCGGAGAAGATGGCACCGGAGTGGGTCAGTTTGAAATGAAAAGCGTCGGGGCGGGGGCCCCGACCTATGGATGTGAAAACGATTTGAAATCATAGGTCGGGGCCCCCGCCCCGACACTTCAAACTGCCCCACCACCGGCTTCACGCTTGCCGATGAGCGGGATGACCACGGTATGCTATCGCCGGATTGAAAACCTCATGGAGATCACGACACGATGCTGGGCCACTCACTCTCACGGCAGTTCTCTCGCTTCGTCCTGATGTCGGCCGTGTCGCTGATGGGGCTGATTCCCGCAACGACCTTTGCTGCACTGCAAGCCGGGGCGGCGAAGGTGGACATTACCGATCGTGACGCGGGGCTGGTGAATGATCCGTTGTTCGTCAAAGCGCTGGTGCTGCGTGAGGGGGATGTCACGGTCGCAATTGTCACGGTCGATGCGGTGGCCATTGGCGAGATTGGGTTGATCAAGAACGACTATCTGCCGAATGTCCGGGCGGCGTTGCAGCGGGACATCGGGTTCGATCCGCAGCGGATTCTGATCAATGCGAGTCATTGCCACGGGAAGGTGTGTGCGGACGTCGAAGCTCGCACCGTGGAAGCGGTCAAGCAGGCCGTGCAAGCGCTGGTGCCGGTGCGCGTGGGTGCGGGGAAAGGTCACGAAGACCGGGTGATGGAGAATCGCCGGTTGAAGCTGAAAAGCGGACGGGAAGCCGATGTCCGACATGCGTATTCATTGCCGCCGGATGAAGACGTGGTGGGGATGGGGCCGATTGATCCCGAGATCGGCCTGCTGCGACTCGATCGCATGGATGGCCGAACTCTGGCGATTGTGCATCAATTTGCGTGCCATCCCATTCAGGGCGTGCCCAATGGAGGCAACACGGCGGACATGAGCGGGTTCGCATCCCAGGTGCTGGAAGACAGTTTCGGTGACGGCGCGATCGCTCTCTTCTTGCAAGGCTGCGGCGGCGATGTGAACCCGCTGCGGTACAAGCAGGTGGATGAACCGCGCGACGCTGAACCGTTGGGGAATCAACTCGGTCTCAGTGCGATGCGGGCCGCGAAGAAAATCGTCTGTCGTGAAGAAGCCGCACTGAAGTGGATCAACGAAACCCTGGCCGTCCCGCGGGCCGACAATGCGGAGCGGATCGCCGCCGTGGAAGCCGAACAAACCCGGCTGGCGCAGTCTCTCCGCGGGACGAGTCTCAATCTGAAAACGTTTCTGCCGCTGGTGGTGAAGCAGGGGTTGAGTCAGCCGTTTCCGTCGTATTACTCCCACCGTTATCTGCATGATCAACAGATCAAACGGAATGATCTCGAAAAACTCGACGCGGAAAACCGAGCTAATATCGAGTCCTACATGCGGAATATTTATACGATGGAAGAATTGACGCGGTTGCAGACGAATCTCGCGCTGCTCAAGAAACATCAGGCCCGGAATGTCGCCGCGGGAAGCCGCACCATGGACGTGGAAGTCGTCGGCGTGCGCGTCGGGGATTTTTCGCTGGTCACATTCCCCGGCGAATTGACCGTGCAGATTGGCCTGAACATCAAGCAGGCCGCGGGGACGCCGCACACTTTCGTGTCCGGGTACACGAACGGCTACATCTATTATGCTCCGACGGCGGAGCAGTTGCGCAACGTCGGTGGGGCGCAGGAAGACAGCGATTGTCTGCTCGCGCCGGAATGGCATGAGGTGTTTGAGACGAAGGCGTTGGACGTCCTGCGGCGGTTGCGGTAACGTGAGCTGTCCCAGCCCGGAGCGCGAGCGACGGGTGAAAGTCACGGAGAACGCCGTCGCTTGCGCTCCGGGCTGGGACGGACTTACAAGCGATCGATCAACACCACCGACGTGTCATCGTGACGGCCGGCCCCGTTGGTGATCGTCTGCGACTCGTCAAAAATCGCCTGCATTGTGGTTTCGACGGTTGCTTGCCGATGCGTGGCCATGGTGCGGCAGGTGCCGTCGATGCCGAACTCGATATGCTGGCCATCGCGATCACCGAACGCCTCGATCACGCCGTCCGTGTATATCAGCAACCGTGACCCCGGCGGCAATTCAGTCACGTTCGTTTCGTACTCGGCCTCTTCGTACAGTCCCAGCGGCAAGCCCCCGGCTTCATGCGGTCCCACCGGGGTAGCGTCTCCACATTCACGATTCATCAGCAGCGGAATGGGGTGCCCGGCGGACGTCCAGACGAACTTATGCTCTTCGTTATACAGAACACCATACAGCACCGTGATGAACCCACCGCCGCTTTGGATGAAACTCTGTTCACACAAACGGCGATTCACTTTCGCAACAAAGCCGGAGACGTCTTCAAACCCCTCACTGCGAATCATACTGATAAGCGTATGCATGGTCATGATCGACATGCAAGCCTTCATCCCATGCCCGGACGCATCGCCCACCAGGACTATCGTGTGCTGCGGATCGACCTGGAAGACTTCGTAATAGTCGCCGCCGGCCATCACCACCGGCTGTCCGCCGAAGACGCGGATTTGCGACGGTTCATAGCGTGCCACAATGCGGTAACCCTCGGGGCTGACGACATCCGCCGGGATGATCGATTCCTGCAATTTGCGGACGGAGTCGATTTCCTCGCGCAGCTTTTCCGAGATTTCCCGTTCGCGCTCCGCCTGCACGGCTTCCACCGTGTTCATCAGCGTGGCGTGCAACAGAAAAATGAAATCGTCGTTGGTATCGCGCAGGACATAGGCCTTCATGCCTTGTGTCAGAAACCGCGCCATCCGGATGACTTCAGTCGGGTCACAGGCTCCAACGACGGGCACCTCGGGCAACAGCTTGCGGAGACTGCGGAACAGTTCCAGGCTCGCATCCACGTTCGGCCGACCGATCGCGAGAAGCACCACATCCCAATTGTTTTCGGCATGGGCGTAAGTGAGAAATTGTGTCGGCGTGGTTGCCACGACGGCTTCGGTATTATCGACGCTTAGAATCAACGCAATCGTTTCTCCTTGCGCTTCATCATCCCAGCCCACCAGGATGCGCATGGCCCGCTCCTCGACGTCTTGTTGCGGCTCTGGAAAAGTCAGAGTGCTCGGCATGGTTCACAACCCCGGAAGATGCGGAGACGGCACGCCACCATCATCATGAGGTGCCGTGCCCAATCAGGAACTCTACATTTTCTGGGGATGCTGCCGATGTTACCGCGGTATGGACCTGTGTCCGCAAGTTCCTAAGAGTGATCGAACGGAATTTCTGACAACTTGCCTGGGCGGTGTCAGAAGGAAGTGATGACACAGACGACACCGGGTGCGCAGCCGAAACGTGCGTGTTGTCTTTTGGCAACATCAACGAGCCGCAAGCGTTACCGGTCAAGCAACGCGATCTTCAATTGCGAAAGAAAGGCGGTGACATCGGCTTCCGTGTTGTATCCGTGAATGGCGACGCGCAAACGGCCAGCGTGGCTCATCACGTGAATGTTGCTTGCCCGCAGGACACGTTGCAGACGGTCTGCATCCGGATGGCGAAAGGCCAGAATCCCCGCCACCGCGGCATGATCCCGCGGCGTCAACAGCTCCACTCCAAGCTCAGCCACTTCTTCGAGACACCGCAAAACGAGCGGCCGCGCGGCGGCATCAATCGCCACCACACCAATCGAACGGATGTAATCAAGTGCTGCGCGGATGGCATATACCGCCGGATAGTTCGGCATCCCGACAGTGAACCCGGCCGCACCGGGTTTGCTGACCGCTTTAGTGAAACGCTCGGCACCAAACGCGTCGTGCAGGTTGAACCAGCCGCCGGCGGGAACAACCCATTCATCACGGCGCTGAGGGTTTACGCCGACGAGTCCGCCTCCGTGGCTGGCGAGAATCCACTTGTGAGTGCTGCTGACGATGAGGTCCACATCGCGCAGATCGAGCGGAATCCGCCCCAGCGCCTGGGTGACGTCCACCGACAATAGCGCCGGGGAATGTTTGCGGACTGCGGCGACAACATCGGGCAGGGGGATCAGGAACCCGTTGAAGAAACTGACCAGTGACGTGGTCACAAACCGAGTTTTCGGTCCTAGCAACGGGATGAGGTCGCTGACATGGAGCGCTCCGGCCCGATGTCGCCAGACACGAACGGTCGCCGGACAACTCGGTTGCAACCAGGGTGTGGCTCCCGCGGGAAAATCGAGATCATTGATGACGACTTCATCACCCGCCTGTAAGCGCAGCGCCTGCGCTGCCAAGTTGTACGCTTCGGAAGAACAGGAGCAAATCGACACGTCGTCCGGCGTGAGGCCGTAGAACTCCGCGGTGAGAGCTTTGGCCGCATCCCATTGCCGGGCATGCTGGTCGCGGCCGTCCATTCCCAGGCATTTGTCTTCATAGTACTGCACCAGCGCGTCGCGCACGGCCCGAGGGGGCAACCCTTCCGCAGCGGAGTTCAGGTAGACCATCTCGGCCAGTTGCGGAAAGTCCGCCTGACGGGAGGCATGAGTCAACATGCGGGAATTCCTTGGTAATTTTCACGGGACGGCCGACTTCTTCAGCAGAATTCCGCTCACGCGAAATTTTTCTGAAAATTTTTCCTTGCTTCTGCCAAATGTGACCTAGGTTTCAAGTAGGTCTGGCGAAGTTCCTTATCCCCTCGCGGCCTAAGACCATGGATGGATCATGATGCACAGCACACATCTCCGCAATCGAGCACGACAGGTCCGCCGCCGCGGTGTGACCATCGTCGAGACGGCCATCATTATGCCCGTCTTTGTGTTGTTTCTCGCCTCCCTGATGGAATTCGGGCACTTCTTCCTGGTCAAACACATGACCAACGCAGCGGCCCGCAAAGCGGCGAACTATGGCTGCGCGGAAGGGATCACCAACACGCAGGTGGAAAACAAAGTCAAGGAAGTCATCAATGCCGCCTATGACTCTTCCAAGGCCACGATTATTGTCCGTGACGCCAGTATCTTCGACACGCCAAGCGTGAATCCCGCGACGCTCAATTATGACGGCCTGCCTGCCATCACGCTGTCCTCCGCCGAAACCAGTCAGTTCTTTCTCGTCCAAGTCAAAGTTCCTTACAAAGATGTCGCGCTGTTGCCGCCGTTCTGGCTGCAGAACGTCTCGGTGATCGGCCGCTCGGTCATGCGTCACGAATAGCTCGTCGTCTCGGACACTCCATCATGCAACGTCTTCCCGCCCGCCGCCGTATCTTTGCGTCCGCCGATCGAAAAGGGTCGGCGACGGTCGAATTTGCGATCGTCGCACCGCTGTTCATTGCCCTTATTATGGGATTGCTGCAATCGGGAACCGACTTTAGCGCATCGCAGCAGATGCACTCGGCGCTGCGTCAGGCCGGTCGCCTGGCCTCGCAGGACTACACCGACAAATTGCAGGTCGGCCAGACGGCGAACAACAAGGTGATTGCGGATATCAAGAATCAATTGACGGCCAATGGGATCGATGCGACCGATGTGACGGTCACAATCACGCACGCCGATGGGGCCAGTGCGGGATCGACGTTTGATCTCGCTGATGCTGCCAACGATCTGAAGTATTTCAAGATCAGTGTCACGGTCCCGTATGCGGCTGTGAACAAGAATGGTTTTCTACCGAGCACGGTTTCCAATCTTCAGGCGTCGATTGTCTTCCGGAAAGGGAAGTCGATCCTGGCTCTGTAACGGTTGTGATTGGTTTTTTCGCTACGTACTTCTCTCGGAATGTGCGACCGGTCTGGTGTGTTCTCCGCATGTGCGCGCCACCACCCGCCGCCATTCCGCGCTTGCAGACAGGATGGGTTGCCATGCGTCGAATGTTGCCGAACTGGTCGCTATTTCAGCCGCAGAAGGATGAGACGCGGCGCGGGGTGTTTCTGGTGGTCGGGGCCTTATGCCTGGTCGCCTGCATGATGTTTGTGGCGTATTCCGTCGATCTCGGTGTGGTCTCCCTCACCAAATCACGGATGACGAACGCCACCGATACAGCGGCCCTGGCGGCGGCGATGGAAATCACGCATGCCATTTCCACCGCGGGACAGGATGTGGGCGACATCTTCACCTACGCTCAATCACAGGCCCGAACGGTGGCTGCCAATGTCGCCGAAATGAACGGCACCTATGTGGACGAATCGGTGGACGTCGTCTTCGGTCGCCGCTATTACAACACGGCAACTTCGTCTTACTCGATCGATTGGAGCCCCGCCGGCGATCAGGTCAACTGCGTCAAAGTGATTGCGCGACGGACCGGGACCGATACCGAAGCTCCGGACGGCAAGCTGCCGGGCATGTTCTCTCTGGTCTCCGGGAACACCGGAACGGCGCTGCAATCGGAATCCATTGCGTACATCGAACCGCGCGATCTCGTGGTGGTGCACGACTTTTCCCGGTCGATGAACTTCGACAGCTTCTATTCCGATGAGACCGGCAACAGCCTGTCACAAGCCCAGATCGAAGCGAACATCGCGCTCGTATGGGACGACCTGCAGCCGCTGACACTGGGAACATTGACCTACAACCCGCAATACTACTCCGAAACGAAAACGAACACCGGCGCGAATTCCGTCGTCACCTTCAAGGGCACCAGCGTCGGAATCACGACGAACACCAAGATCAAGAGCGTGAAAGTCTACTTCTCCAGTGGCGGCTCGCAAACCTTCAGCATCTCGAATGAAACCACCACCGCGGGAACCTGGCAGGGAACGAGCAGCAACAGCGGCAAACGGATCAACAAAGTTGATGTCACCATTCGCAAAGTTGGCAGCAGTTCTCAGTCGTGGTCGCTCAAGGGATTTGCGAACACGTCGACGAACGTAAAATCCAAATTCAGTTTGACCGGCAGCACTCCAACTTCCACTGGGAGCTGGAGCGACTACGTCGATTTCGTGCAGACCGATGACGGGCTGGAGTTGTACGGTAAGAACGATATGTACGGCGGCACAACGTATGTCTGCTGGCTGCTCCGTGAACAGCCGAGCTATGCAAACACACCATCCTTGTGGAAGACACGCCACTACCCCTTCCATGCCATCAAGGAAGGCCACGAAATCCTCTGCGATTTCCTCTCCGATCTCGGCTTCGATGACCACATTGGCATGGTCAGCTACGACGCCAGCCACCGCATCGAAACGACGATGAGCGGAACCGGGATCCCCACGGTCAATATTTCCTCCGAACCCATCACCAACGATTACGATGCCATCAAGAACCTGATGCACTACAAGCAGGCCGCTCACTACAGTTATTCCACCAACATGGGGGGCGGGTTGAAAGACGGCATCGCCTTGCTCGATGCCCACAAGCGTGAGGGCTCCCGCCCAGCCATCCTGCTGATGACCGACGGAAACGCCAACACCTGGGACAGCGGTGAAAGCAGCTCTCTGCCTGCCGGATGGAGTTGGAGCGAGCTGTTTGACTACGACGGCAACGGAACAGCAGACTACACGGCGACGAATGACTACGCCAAGAACGTGTTGAAGTACGTGAAGCAGGCGGTCGACAAAGGCTATTCGGTGCACGCCATCAGCGTGGGAGCCGATGCCGACCGCGACTTGATGGAAGCGATTGCGTTCCTGGGAGACGGCTACTGGATCGACGTCCCTGGCGGCCTGAGCGCCAGTGACATGGAAGAAGAGTTGAAAGACGCCTTCACCAAGATTGCGGCGGCCGTGCCGCCTGCCCGGTTGGTCTCCGGCGAGTAGTGCAGAGCGGACTGATGATGCCATGAACAAAGCCCGGCATTTTCCGAAATGCCGGGCTTTTCTGCTTTACCCACAGTTTGTTTGACCGCGACCCGCAGTCCGCGGGGCTGAGCGACTCAACCTCGCTAAACCTATGAACGACGTCACACTTCCGGCGTGAGAATTTCCGCCACACGGACGCAGAAGTTATCGTTGAGAACCAGCACTTCGCCCCGGGCGATCAACCGACCGTTCACCAGAATGTCAACCGGATCACCGGCGAGTTTATCCAGCGGGACCACGGTCCCTTCGCGGAGCTGCAGCACTTCTTCGATCAAGAGCTCCGTGCGTCCTAATTCAATCCGCAAGTCAAGTTCGACGTCTTCCAGGGCTGCGATGGGGAACACCGGGACAGAACTCAGCAACGACTTGCCACCGAAGTCGGGAAAGCCGAACGGCTGCGGGTCGCCCAACTCCGGCCGCGGAGCTTTCGGGCCGCGCGGCGGATCGGGAGCCATCGCCCGGTCGAGTTGCCGCTGGGCTTGTTGAAGCGTTTGTTCCGGACGGGACACCACCGCACCCGCACCACTATTGATGAGTGCGTCGATATCGGCTGCGCTGAGGACTTCCGGCGCAGGGGCCGGTTTCTTGGGGGGACTCGGTGCGCGCGGCGATTTCGCCTGGGCCATCAGTTCTTCGATCTCACTGGGATCGAGGAGATGACTTTCGGACGGGGCTGCGGGCGGCGACGCGCTGCCGGACGGAGATGCCGGGGAAGGCGCACCGCCGCGCGCTGCCTGCATCATGGCTTCAATTTCATCGGGCGACAGCAGGTCGTCTGAGTCTGCCACGAGTGATCCGTAAGTTGCCGTGCGCCGAAGAACTGAGCCCTGTCGGCCGCGCTTCCGCTCTGGAATGGTTGCGCAGCCGCCCCCGCGCTCCGCCGGGCGGTACGGTGGTATATGTTCGGAAGGGGATTCCGTCAATCCGGGTCTGCGTAACCGTGTGAACAACGTCTCCGCCTGCCGGTTCAACAGCGACTTGCTGACAATTTCCCTCCGTTTGATTGGCGTCCTTGACACCTGAGTTCCGGACCGTCAGAACAGAGGCCGCGCGGTGAACCCACCGTGCGCCTTTCGTCACAGGTGTTCGCATGTTGATGTACGATCAGTTGGTGCTTCTTTCCGGTCGCGCCAATCCCGCCCTCGCTGCCGAAATTGCCCAATATTTGGGAATCACGCTCGGGGCCGTCGATATCACCGACTTCCCCGATGGGGAAACGTCGGTGAAATTGAATCAGAACGTCCGCGGCTGCGACGTCTTTCTCATCCAACCGACGGGGCCCAGCGTCAATGGCAACCTGATGGAGTTGCTGATCCTCATCGACACTTGCAAACGGGCCTCGGCGGCACGCATCACGGCCGTGCTCCCGTACTTCGGCTACGCCCGGCAAGACCGCAAGGACATGGGCCGCGTTCCGATCACGGCCAAACTGGTCGCGAACCTGATTACCAAAGCCGGAGCCGACCGCGTCCTGGCGATGGACCTGCACGCGGCGCAGATTCAGGGCTTTTTCGATTGCCCGGTGGACCATCTCTACGCCGCGCCGATTCTTGATGATTACTTTCGCAGCCTGAACTTGCCGCAGGAAAGCTTAGTCATCGTCAGCCCGGATGAAGGAAGCATCAAACGGTCGCTGCAACACCTCGACCATCTCGGCGGACAACTCGCCATCGTCGATAAGCGCCGGTCCAGCGCCGTCGATACCCGGCAGGAAAACCTCATCGGTGGTCCGATCAACGGCAAAACGGCCATCATTTTTGACGACATGATCACCACGGCCGGGTCGATGGTCGGGGCCGTGAAAGTCGTGCTGCAGCATGGTGTCGCCAAGGTCTACGTCGGTGCCACCCACGCTGTTCTTTGCGGCCCGGCGACACAGCGGCTGTCGGAAGTGCCGATCACCGAAATCGTGGTGACCAACAGCCTGCCACTCCGTCCCGACCAGATGCTCCCCAATCTCCGCATCGTTTCGGTTGCCCCGCTGCTGGGGGAAGCGATCCGCCGGATTCACCGCAATGAATCGGTGAGTTATCTGTTTGATTGATGTTCCCGTTGGAGCGCACGGGGATTGAGCCGCGCGGGGCGCGAAACCGCAAGCGATGATCGGCCGCTTGCGGTTTCGCGCCCCGTCCTGATCCCACCGCGTGCTCCCACCCAGACCGAAAAGTCTCTTGACCAACCGCCGCCATTGCCGAGACAATCACATGCACGAACATTGATTCTTTCTCGGGGACGGTGGATTGCTCAGAAGTGACTACGGTTCGGTTTCACGACGGACGTTGCTGCATGCGGGGATGCTCGCCGGGGGCGCGCTGGCCGGGCGGTCGTTGCCCGCAGGGGAAATCCTGTCCGGCGGGACGGCGAAACAGGTCGTGCTCCTCTTCATGTGGGGCGGACCCAGCCAGATCGATACGTTCGATCCCAAACCGCACGCGCCGAGCGAAGTCCGTGGACCGTTCGCCACGATTCCGACCAACGTCCCCGGCATTCAGATCAGCGAGCACTTTCAGCAACTGGCGGCGCGGACGGACAAGTTGTGCCTGATCCGGTCGATGACACACGACGACCCGGCACACCTTTCCAGTGCCCACACGTTGCTGACCGGCAAGTTGCCGCCGGTGAATTACAGCGACGCCGAGCCGCCGAGTGATCGCGATTCGCCGCATCTCGGGTCCGTGATGAATGCGTTGCGACCGGCGTCCGGCGCGATGCCGACCAGCGTGGTAATGCCGTGGCAGGTGCTCCATCCCGCGGCACCGGGCGGCCGCGCTCCCGGTCAGCATGGCGGCTGGCTGGGGCGACAGCACGATCCGTTTTACGTCCTCGGCGATCCGAATCAACCCGACTGGCGGGTCCCGGCCCTCACGCTCATCGACGGGCAATCCCCCGACCGGTTGTCCGCCCGGCGCGAGTTACTGTCGACACTCGAATCACAACAGCAACGGCTCGCAACCGCATCACCAGCACGACGGGTGACGCACGAACAATCACAAGCCTTCGGCTTGCTCACCTCCGCCGTGGTGCGCGGGGCGTTCGATCTGCAACAGGAAACCGCCGCCACCCGCGACCGCTACGGTCGGCACATTCACGGTCAATGCGTGCTGCTGGCGCGACGCTTGATCGATCACGGC
This sequence comes from Planctomycetaceae bacterium, assembly GCA_041753475.1. GTDB lineage: Bacteria > Planctomycetota > Planctomycetia > Planctomycetales > Planctomycetaceae > DSVQ01. The sequence continues at coordinate 17,855 of JBGSUN010000188.1, forward strand.
GTCCCGTTCGTCGCTGTGAACTGGCACAACGACGGTCAGAATTTCTGGGACACGCACGGCGACAACTTCAATCGGTTGAAGAACGATCTCATCCCGCCGTCGGACCGGGCCTTCGCCGCCTTGCTGGATGATCTGTCGACGTCGGGCAAACTCGATGAAACGCTGATCGTGTGGGCCGGAGAGTTCGGACGAGCCCCGAAGATCAACGGCAGCACGGGTCGCGATCATCACCCGCGGTGTTACACCAGCGTCCTCGCCGGGGGTGGCGTGTGCGGCGGACAAGTTTACGGCAAGAGCGACGCCTTCGCCGGCCTTCCCGCGGACAACCCGGTGTCCCCGCACGATCTCGCCGCGACGATCTACCATGCGATCGGTGTGCCGGAGGGAACGACTCTCGCCGACAGCACACAACGCCCGCACCGCCTCTACGCTGGCCGGCCGTTGACGAGTGTGTTCGGTTGAGGCGGAAGCGTTGCTACCGTTTGGCAGCCTTAACCCTCTCCTCGAGCAATTTGGCCCGACTTTGGACATGCTGGGCGAAGCCGCGTAAGAACGGTTGACGCTCGGCGGCCTCAGGCCGTTTGGCGATCAAATCGATGGCGGTCGCGGCTTGAAGGAACAGATCAGCCAGCTTCTGTGCCGCACCAACAGTCAAATAGTCGACTTTGTAGAGGAGCGCACGACTCGATTCACAGGTCGATTCGGCTAGATCATACGCCGAATCTTTCCAGCCCCCTTTGGTGCAGGCCTCCAGGCTCGCAACCATCGCCGTCAATTCGCGCATATAAATAAACCACAACGGATCGGGAGATTCATCGATCGCGCTGCAGCCGTTTTCATCAATTCCGCGGAAGTCATCAATCACAATTGGCATGATATGGCATCTTCCCAAGTCGCTGATGACATTCTAGGTCGCCTCGGCGAATAACCCGCGATCCCTTGCCTCACCCCGTATAATCTCTGCAAGGGTACCGATCGCTTTTCCCGCCGCCTGTAATCGCGTTTCACATTCGGATTCGTTGGGTTGATCACCCCGGATCGTTCCGGAAAGATCAACGCCTAAGTGTTGCTGGACAATTGGCAGATGGATTTTAATCTGCTCTCCCAATACGTTCCCCAGGGGTTTCCAGCGCTGATCCATAGTCAGTTCGTCACGGATGATTCCCACAGCGACTTGGTAGAGGCTGACCTGTTGCTGTAGTTCATTGAAAACGACTTCGAGGCTCTTTGGTCGGTGTAACGATTCTTCGATGGTGTTCTGCGAAAGAAAGTTCAACCGGCGTTCGAGTGTCCGCACGACGCGGCTAACCCGTTCCCATGGTGTCGGTACTTCGTCGGGCATCAGAGGGGACCATCACTGTGAATTCAACAATGGCCCGGACAATACCGCAAGTCGCTGGTCTCCTGCAAGTCCGCCCCTGTTGATCGGTACACATCCCACTGTCGTCAAAATCATACCTGAATCGCTCTGACGAGACTAACACTGGCCAAGGCCGATGCAAGATGGTGGCCTGTGATCCCTGTGAGAATTCTGAATTCTGGGCTGGTCGTATGGTTCGCATCGGCAGCACCGCATTCCGGAGTTCGCCATTTCCCGGGTCATCAATACCGGTCGCTCAGGCCCCCCCGCTTTCCGTCAGCGGATTATCCCCATTCGCGACTTCGGCAGAAAACGCCGCAGCCACGCCCGCGGCGGAGACGATCCATCCGCATTCTTCCGTGTGCCCGTGCGCGGGACTACAGTGATAATCCTGCCAGTTCCACCATCAGATAGTCCTTCACGCGAATCTGCAACTCCACCAGCTTCTGCTGATGTTTGAGCAGATTGTTGATGGTGGTTTGCAGGCGGTCAAAGGTCTTAAGAATCGCCACCTTGGATGCAGATTCCGGAGCCTCAACCGATGTCGTCGTCAATCGCGACGGGTCATCGACCGCGATCGGCGGGAGGGCCACATCGGCAATGCCCGGGCCAGTTTCCTCCGCCAGCAGCGTCAGGTCAGCGACAATCATCCGGTACGCCTCGCCGAATTCCGGAATCTGCGCCACTTCGCAATAGGGCCTGGTTTCGTTGAAGAATTTCTCGATCGTTTCGAGGATTGTCTTGTGCGTTTGCGTCCGCGTCTGTTGCAGCGAGATTTCGTCCGGAAGTGGGGTGCTGGGTGGTGCCGGTGACTTCCCGCTGACAATCCTCCAGGTCGGCTCCAGATCGCAACAGCACAGTATGAGTTTTTCATAGGCCGACTGAAACTTTTCTCGAATGGTCATCAGCGATCGCAACACGGTGAGCAAACCGATGCGAATCAAGAACCGGCCGGATTGTGCGTTCAGCAGATCGAGCCACGGCGTCGGAAATCCAAAGTCGCGAGCCACGGCTTCTCGAAGCAATGGCAGCCATTCCTCGGGCATGCGCGGCCAGTTCGCTGGGATCGGCTGCGTCAAATCGCGCTGCATCGCATCACCGACAACCGAGTCGAGAATCGTGATGATCTCGTCGACCGTCTGTGGACGTTTTTTCTCATCATGCGAGATCATTCGCACCACCAGATCGGATAGAACTGGGGTGATGCGGGAATTCAATTTTGCCGGCGCTTTGGGGACCTTTCGGTTGAAGATCGGTTTCCAGTCGTATCGGAAAGGGTGCTTTCCCGTCAGCAGTTCGTAGGCCACCACCCCGAGGCTGAAAATGTCTGAAGGGGGAAGCGGCATTTTTTTCGGCTGCATGATCCGTTCATACGCGGTATACCCCGGGGTCCCGGGAGTTCCGCCGTCCTTGGTCAGTTTGGTCGGTTCCATCAGTTCCGATCGGACCAGACCCAGATCGGCCAGGATCACGGACTCACACTGTTCGCTGGCACGGAGCGGAGTCAAGTTCGCACCGGCATCGGTCGGCCCGCGCGTCCGTGACACAGAAACCCGCAACCGTGTGCCGGCTTCCAGCAGCACGTTGTCGGGCTTGATGTCGCGATGGCAGATGGGCTGGGGACGCAAATGCAGGGGACGCAGCGCCTTCGCCAGTTCCCGCAGCACCCGCACAACTTCGACTTGCGGGAGAGACCCCAAGCCCTTTGAACCCGGCCCGGTCGACGGAATTGTGGCCCCAACGGCTGCCGACGGGGAACCGCCCCAACTCTTCAGCTTTTCTTGCAAGCTGCGACCATTGACGAATCGGGTCAGGAAATAGGGGACGGTGACATTCGGCTGACTCAAGGTGAACGACCCGGTCCCCTCGACCGGCAACAGATGATCGTCCTCGACTTGCCCCTGGACATCGATTTCTCGACTCATCCGCTTGGCACTCGACTCCAGCTTGTCATCCGGAATCTTCGCCAGATGCGCCGTTTTGAACGCCAGGACTTGGCTTTTGGTGAAGTAAATCCCGATGACGATCAGTCCTTGCCCGCCTCCACGAAAACCAAAACGCAAGCTGATTCGTTCCCCGCGCAGTCTCCCTTCTGTCGGGGTCACGCCACCGATTTCCCAATCGCCTAACGGTGGCTCCAGATACGGCTTGAGCTTGGCGATCCCATCCAACAGGGATTGATCGGTTCCCACAGCGGCAGCGGCCCCACCGGCGGCTTTGACTGCCGAAACGGGACCGCCTTGAGACGCAACCGGAGCAGAGGCGCCCATAGGCGCAGCCGACTCCGTTCCCGCCGGTGGCATGGCCGCGGTATCGGCGTACGGGTCGACCGGATCGCCACTGTAAGGCTTGGTTTCTTCTGAAGGTGTGTCGGACATCAGCGACTCTCCAACAGCCGGTTTATGAATGGGCAATCATTTCTAGATGGGCAGGAGTGTCAGTACTAATAAAGATGTGCCTTTAGAAGACGATCGTCTGTCTGCAAGAAATCAGAACGAACTATTCAGTGACAATGGTTAATGGGGAGGAGTTCTCAGGCGAAGGACGTATCAGGAAGGATCACACGGGTGGGTTGTGCGTCAGCGCAGAACGCGCTCACAAGTCGACTGACGTACTCTATCGCCGGGAGTATCCATCGACAATCGTCACTTTCCATCGATTTCCAGCGGCGATCTTGTACCCGTTATCGCCATTTTGCTATCGTATGCATTCGCGTGGATGCGTCTAAGCTGCCGATGATTGTCACGTTGCAGGATGTCATCGCGGGATGGTCGTCGTTAGAAACCACTGCCGTAAGGTCTTGGCATGCTGAGCTTTTTGAATCAGAACATTCCCCTTTGCTCCGGCATGACGCGCCGGGAAGCCTTGCGGATCGGAGCTCTCGGACTGGGCGGGCTCACCCTGCCGCAACTTCTGAGAGCCGAGCAGGCCGCCGGGATTCGTCAGTCGAAAAAAGCCGTCATCATGATCTACATGTGCGGTGCCCCGGGGCATCAGGACATGTACGACCTGAAAATGGACGCCCCGACGGAAATCCGCGGCGAATTCCAACCCATCGCCACGTCCGTCCCAGGCATCGAAATCTGTGAGCACATGCCCCGGCTCGCGAAAATCATGCACCATGTCATTCCGCTGCGGTCGGTCGTCGGCTCACCGGACGGCGATCACGATTCGTACATTTGCTACACCGGCCACTCGAAGCGAAATCCCCCGCCGGGCGGTTGGCCCTCATTTGGTTCGGTGACGGGGAAACTGCTCGGCGCGAAGAACAAAGCGGTGCCGCCGTTCATTGGGTTGTCGCCGGATACGGGACACCCGCCGTATGGGTCACCGGGGCTGCCGGGCTTTCTCGGGATTGCCAATGCAGCGTTCCGCCCCTCGGGTCCCAGTCGCGACGACATGCTTATGAAGGGCTTGAACACGCAACGGTTGGACGACCGTCGCCATCTGCTGACGGCGTTCGATCAATTCCGCCGGGATGTGGATGCGTCCGGCATGATGGGGGGCATGGATTCCCTCACCGAGCAGGCGTTCAACATTCTTACTTCCAGTGCCTTGGCCGAAGCGCTCGATCTGTCGAAAGAACCAGCGGAAGTGCGTGCGCGGTACGGCACAGGGGATGCGAAGAATTTCGGCGACGGCGCCCCGCGGAACCTCGAACACTTCCTGATGGCCCGCCGGTTGGTCGAAGCCGGGTGCCGTGTGGTGACGTTGAACTTCGGCCGCTGGGACTTCCACAGCGACAACTTTAATGGCATGAAGAAGACGCATCTGCCGCAGTTCGATCAGGGACTTTCCGCCCTGATTGAAGACTTGGCGTATCGCGGGATGCTCGACGATGTTTCGGTCGTCGCTTGGGGTGAATTCGGTCGCACGCCGCGAATCAATCCGGATGCCGGTCGCGATCACTGGCCGCAAGTCGGCGGCGGTCTCATCGCCGGTGGCGGCATGCGCGGCGGACAGGTGATCGGCGCGACCGATCGTCTCGGAGCCGAAGTCGCCGAACGGCCGGTTCACTTTGCGGAAATTTTTGCGACGCTGTATCGCAATCTCGGAATTGACATCCACAACGTCAAAATGCACGACCTCTCGGGGCGTCCGCAATATGTGGTTGATAGCACCTATCAGCCCCTGCCGGAAGTGGTGTAACGAAGACAGAGAGTCAGAGAACGGTAAGTGCATTGCTGTGAGCGGCACGTACTGTTCCGATCGAAATTCGATCGACCGTACAAGGTGTATGATGATGTTTGACTCCATCATCATCCGCGAAGAAAAGCCGCAGGACCATCGCGGTGCTTTCGACGTGAACACGGCGGCTTTTGAATCCGATGCGGAAGCCCGGCTGGTCGATGCTCTCCGCGAGAGTGGGTTTGTGCGGCTATCCCTTGTGGCAGAACTTGATGGCGTGATCGTCGGGAATGTGTTGTTTTCACGCTTGCCGATTGTCACCGCAACCGGTGTTGTGGAAGCACTCGCTCTCGCACCGATGGCAGTCCATCCGCAGTTTCAGCGTCGTGGCATCGGCACACGATTGGTCGAAAATGGATTGCAGCTCTGCCACGGGGCAGGCCATCGAATCGTGCTGGTGCTCGGTCATCCACAGTTCTACCCGCGGTTCGGTTTTTCGGCCCATCTGGCGGCACCGCTGTCTTCGCCGTTTGGAGATGGGGAGGCGTGGATGGGGCTGGAACTTGTTTCCGGCGCATTGACGGACGTTGTGGGACGCGTTGAGTACGCGGCTCCTTTCATGTCGCTGTGATACCACGCAGCGACATGAGCAAAGCTGTTGGTTGATCCGCTCATCACGCGGAACGTGATGGCCACCAAAGTAGCCATCACGCTCCGCGTGATGAGCGGTATGTTTCACGAGCGCGGATCATCCAGGAGACGCTTCTCAGAGAAGGGGATCTCACAAGCTGCCATTCTTCTTCAGAGACTCTCGCCGTTGATGCAACAACTCACGAATGCGCGGTGTCACCGGTAGTGCCGTTTCCGCCGACGGGACATGGGGGATCAGCTTCTCGACTAACGCCGCTTGAAGTTCCGGCAATCCCGCGCCGGTCACCGATGATACATGGATGGCCTGCGGGGGCATTTTTTCGTTCCACACGTCCGGCAAGTCGGCCTTGTGAGCCACGACGAGGGCTTGCGGATGGGCGGCAATCAGCGCGAGATCTTCCATCACCGGTGCCTGATGGACATCGAGCAACACCAGCACGGCATCGGCTTCCATCAGGTGCTGACGGGCACGCGCAATCCCGGCCGCTTCCAGTTCGTCGGTCGTTGTGCGGAGCCCCGCGGTATCGGACAGCCGCACCGGCCATCCATCAAACGCCGTGAGGGCCGTGATCACATCGCGCGTCGTCCCCGGTTGTGGAGTGACAATGGCCCGCTGATATCCCAACAGCACATTGATGAGGCTCGATTTGCCCACGTTCGGACGGCCGGTGAGGACCACATTCCACGGCTCGATGAGATGCTGTGCGAAGTTCGACCACGACAGCCATTCGTCGATCTGCTCGATCGCCGCGGTGCGCTGTAACGTCGCCAGGCGTTGTACCGCAGCAGGCCATCGTGTTCCCGACTGTTGCAGCAACCGGTCGGCGGTCCGTAACGTCAGCGCCTTCGTCACGGCGGCATCAAGTTCCGCCTGCATCACGCCCACCCGAGCGGCTTGTTGTTCCTCGGCAGTGACGGTCGTGATCCCGAGGGTTGCCAGATCGGTGAGGATCCGCGCCACAGCGGCGTCACCGCCGTGGCAATGAACCTCGAAATCGGTCTCAGTGAGTCGGCAGACGACAACCTCTTCCGGCGTCGTCCACCCCCAGCGACCATAGATGAGCCGGTCGATCGGCAGCGCGTCCCACGGATCGCCGCGGTTCGATTGGAACACCGGTTCTGCTGCCACCCACCACGTCACCGGCGCGTTGTCGACCCGAATGACCGCGATGGCCCCGCGTCCGGAGGGTGTCCAGCATGCAGCGGTAGGAGGGGACGCCGTCATTGGAATTCAATGTTGTGGGAACAATGGAGAATGAAGAATGCAAAATGAGAACTCAACGACTACCGGCTAGAAGCCGGTAGGTTCGGGGGAAATCGTGAACTACGGACTGAAGTCCTTCGCTCACGATGGGGTCACTTGAAACTCGTCACCACCATCCTGGGGTTCTGTTCCTTCCTGTTGCCGGATGT
>JBGSUN010000189.1:0-9038 GCA_041753475.1 Planctomycetaceae bacterium
GGAAAATGCCGGGCTTCTCGGCGTTGCTGGCTTGGCGTTCAGCGGGTCGGTAGGATCAAGACTCATTATAAACGACTGCGAAAGGGGGCGAATGAGCGATCTTGATGCGATTTCCGAGCGGTTCGACCGGGTGCTGGCGGAAATCGGCAAAGTCCTCATTGGACAGGACGAACTCGTCGAAGCGACCGTCGTGGCGTTGTTCTGCGAAGGGCATGTCCTCATCGAAGGGGTCCCCGGCCTCGGCAAAACGCTGCTGGTGACCACGCTCAGCCGGGTCCTCACCTGCCCTTTTCGTCGCATCCAATTCACGCCCGACCTGATGCCGTCGGATATCACCGGGCATTCGATTTACGACATGCAGGAGAAGCGGTTCACGTTCAATCCCGGGCCGATTTTCACGTCGCTGCTCCTCGCCGACGAAATCAACCGCGCCCCGGCGAAGACGCAGTCGGCGTTGCTCGAAGCGATGCAGGAACGGCAGGTGACCATCGACGGCGTGGCCCATCCGCTCGCGCAGCCGTTCATCACCATCGCCACACAGAACCCGCTGGAGCAGGAAGGGACGTACCCGCTGCCGGAAGCGCAGCTCGACCGGTTCATGTTCAAGCTGCTGGTGACGTACCCGACTCCGGAACAGGAAGCGCTGATTCTGGAGAACTACGCCAAGGGGCACGATCACCGCAAACTCGACAGTTACAATCTGCACCCGTTGCTGACGGCGGCGGACATCGTCGCCGTGCAACAGGGAATGAAGCAGGTCGTCATCGAACCGGCGGTCATCAAGTACATCACGCAGATCGTCGCGAAGACACGTTCGTGGCCGGCGGTGGAAGTCGGTGCCAGCCCGCGGGCGAGTGTGAATCTGCTGCTGGCGGGCCGGGCGCTGGCGATGTGTCGTCGCCGGAATTTCGTCACGCCGGATGACATCAAGTACCTCGCCCCGTGGGTGCTGCGGCACCGGCTGCGATTGAACCCGGAAGCCGAGATTGAAGGGACCACGGTCGAGGCGGTGATTCAGGCGATTCTCGACGCCGTCGAGGCCCCGCAGCCATGATGCCCCGCGGTGCCCTTCTCCGCTGGGCCGCGATGGCCGGGATGCCGCTGCTGGTCGGGCCACTGGTTCCGGAGTGTGCCGCCCTCGGCGTGGCCCTGACATTTGCCGTCGCGCTGGTCGCCGTCATCGATCTGTTGATCACGCCGAAGTTGCGGGTGATCGAAGCCTTCCGGGAATCACGGGCGGTCCTGAGCGTGGGCGTGCGGAATCCTGTCACCGTCACGCTTCGCAACCGAGGCACACAAGCCGTCACCGTGATGGTGCATGATGAACCGCCGCAACCGTCGCGCTGGTTCGATCTTCCGCTCACGTTGGAACTGCCGCCGCAACGGACCGTCACGGCGAATTATGGTCTCGAACCGCATCACCGCGGCCGCAACGCGTTCGGCACGCTGTCGCTGCGCATGGTCTCCCGGCTCGGCTTATGGTTACTGCAAGACGACCGCCCGCTGCCGCAGGCCGTGAAGATCTATCCGGATATTCAGTCCGTGCGACAGGTCGAACTCCTCGCCCGGCAGAACCGACTGGCCGAAGCGGGTGTGCGGCTGTCCCGACTGCGCGGCCGTGGGTCGGAGTTCGATCGCCTGCGCGAGTACCGCCGGGAAGACGAGTACCGCAACATCGACTGGAAGTCGACCGCCCGGCATCAGAACCTCATCAGCCGCGAGTACGTCGTCGAACGCAATCAAAACGTGCTGCTACTCCTCGACACCGGCCGGTCGATGTGCAACGACTTTGAAGGGGTCAGCCATTTCGACCGGGCCCTCAACGCCGCAATGCTGCTGGCGTATGTCGCGCTCCGGCAGGGGGACACCGTGGGCTTGCTCGCCGGTGGCGCGAGTGTCGACCGCTGGGTGAAACCGGTCCGTGGCCGCGGCGGTGTGGAGAAACTCATCGGTCAGGTTTACGACCTCGTTCCCAACTACGGCGCGACCGATTACGACCGGCTCTTTCGCGAACTCCGGCAGCGTTATCGCAAACGCTCACTGGTGATTCTGGTCACGCATGCCCTTGATGATGTCCATCTGCGGACGATCGCCGATTCGCTGAAACAATGGCGGCAACCGCATCTGGTGCTGGCCGCGTTTCTGAAAAACGTCGCGCTCGAAGACCGGGCCGCGGCGATTCCCGAATCCGATCTCGATGCGTATCAGATCGCCGCGTCCGCCGAGATGTCCGCCGCCCAGCGCGACGCCCTCGCCGGAGTGCAGCAGGCCGGGTTGTTGATGATCGATTGTTTGCCGGAGGAATTATCGAGCCGGTTGATCAGCCGCTATCTGGACATCAAAGCGCGACATCTATTGTGATCGATCAAGAAGACTCACGATCCCCGCTTGCGGTTTCGCGCCTAGCGCTGAAATCACTGAGTGTTATCTGCGCGAGGCGCGAAACCGCAAAGCGAAAATTGTGAGTCGTTTTCCAGTCTCTAAGATCAATGGGCGTTCGGGGGCAGATCGAGTAGATACACCTTCGCATCATTCCCCATCACCGCGAGTTGTTGCCCCGACGGTGAATAACTCAGCGAGTACAGCACCATCCCGGGGAACTTGTGCTCGAACACCGGTTGACCGCTGCCGAGGTCCCAGACTTTCACATTCCCGGCGTAACCCACCGAGGCAACTTTGGACCCCGCGGAGTTGAACTGCACGCGGTAGATGTCGTCCTTATGACCGGTCAGCGTTTTGAGCGATCCGGCGGAATTGAAGTCCCACAGATAAATCTTGCGGTCCAGCCCCGCGGCGGCGACCATCTGCCCGTTCGGACTGAGTGCGACCGAATAAACGGCGTCTTCCGGACCGCTGAATTTGCGGACTTCGCTGCCGTCGTCGGTCTTGTAAAGCCGCACGGTTTTGTCCCCTCCGGCGGTCAGAATGAACTGGCCATCCGTGGTAAAGACGAGGCTGTAAATCGCCCCGCCTTGGGCCGCGAACGTGCGGATGTTCTGGTTGTTGGTCGTGTCCCAGATCTTGAGCGTCTTGTCGTTGGAAGCCGAGGCGATCAGCTTTCCTTCGGGATGAAACGCCACCGCATAGACCTGCGATTGATGCCCGGTAAGAGTTGCTGTTGCAGCCGCCGCGGCGATGGTCCAGCCGCGGAGTGAGCCATCGGACGCGGCACTATACGCCGTGCGGTTGTCGTTGGTGAAAGCGAGGGACGTGATCGCGGCCGGGTGACCATCGGCGGTCTGCGCGGGGTCTTGCGTCGGCGGCGTTGCCGGTTGCGGATTGAGCGGCGTGGGATCGTAACTGCGGATGAGGTTGTCGCTCCCCGCGGCAATCAGTTTCTTGTTGTCCGGACTGTACGCCAACTGCACGACTTCCGCGGGCGTGCCGATGTCGTACTGTGGTTTGCTGGCGTCGTTGATGTTCCAGACGAGGATATGCTTGTCGCTGCCGCCGGAGGCGATCTGCTGTTGATCGGGACGGATCGCGACCGATCGCACGGGTCCCTGATGGCCGGGGAACTCGCGGACGAGGTTGCCGCTGCCGGTGTCCCAGAGTTTCAGCTTGCCGTCTTCACCGGCGGTGGCGTGCCAGGCGCTGTTGGGATGGACGACGAGGGCATTGACTCGTTTCTCATCAGCCACATGATTCACCTGCTGATGGATCGTGTCGACATAAGCGATCTTGTCCGCCCCGCCGTACAGAAGGCTTTGATTGTCCGACGACCAGCCGACGCCGCGGATGGCTCCGGCGGTGTTGGTGACGTAGTGCTGCCAGCCCCGTTTTTGTTGCAGATGCCACACGCGGACCGTGCCGTCCTGGGACGCCGACGCCAGCCGTTGATTGTCACGATGGAAATCGAGGGCGAGAATCTTGTCGGTGTGACCGGTGAAGGTGTTCTGCAACGCGCCATCGCCGACGCTGTATTGTCGGACCAGTTTGTCATCACAACCGACAGCGACTTGATTGCCATCCCACGAGACGGCGACGCTGCGGACGACTTCGGGGTGATCCCACTTCCGGGCTTCGGCACCATCGCCGTTGTTCCAGATGCGGACCGCTTTATCCTGCCCGCCGGTGATGAGGTGCTGCTGGTTCGGCGAATACGCCAGCGCCCACGTGCCACCGGGGTGACCGGCCAGCGTGCGGATTTCGGTGCCTTCGTTCACTTTGAACGTCTTCACCACGCCGGTGGCATCGGCAACGGCGATTTCCTGATTGTTCGGATGAATGCCGACCGCGGTGATCGGCCCCGGGGCTTCCGGAAATTCTTTGACGAGCTGCCCGTTGCCGGCGTCGTACAACCGCGCCTTCTTGTCTTCGCCGCCGGTGATGACACGGCCGCCATCAAAGGCGAACGCGACCGCGGTGATCTGACCCGTGTGACCTTCGAGCTTGCGTTGTTCCTTCGCATCGCCCCAACCAAAGACCCGCACGGTCTTGTCCGTCGCGGCGACCACGAACCACGCATTGTTCGGCGCGACTTTCAGCGCGACGATTTCGCCTTCAATACCCGTCCCTTGCCGCGTTGGCGGCAACTGCACTGGCCAGCGTTTCACGATCCCATCCGCGGCCGATGTCACGACGAACGAATTGTTCGGCGGATAACTCAACCCGGTGATCTCGACGGCGTGCGCCCCGATCGTTCCCTGTGCCGCGCCGTCATTCGGATTGAAAAACCGCACGAATCCCGCGGCGTCGGCGACCGCCACCTGGGCTTTGTCGTTCCGTAATGCCAGCCGCGTGATCGGATGCGGCAGCCCGCCGATTTCTTTGATGAGCGCCCGATCGGCCGCATTCCACACCTTGATCGTTTTGTCCGCCCCGGCGGTCACCACCCACGTTCCATCGGGACTGACCGCGACCAACGCCGCTCCCTGATGCACCGCCCGCTGATAAATCGGCGTGCGGACCGGCATGTCCCACAGTCGCACGGAATTGTCGAGCGATCCCGACACCAGCCGCGACCCGTCCTTCGACAACGCCGCGGACAACACCAGCCCGGTATGCCCGGTCATCGTGCGGATCGACGTGAGCGAATTCAAATCCCACAACCGCAGCGTCTTGTCGAACCCTGCGGTGACGAGTTGCTGGCCGTCCGCCGTGTAGACCGCGAAGTACGCCGGGTCGGTGTGCCCGACGAGCGCTTTCGGATCGGCGGCATGAGCGGTTAGCGCACCGATCAGCGACACGAGACCGAGTGCCAGGAACACCATGCGGCCTGTGTGCCACTGGCTCTGCCAGTGCTTCTTGTTTTCGACGACGATCTTCTCGGCAACCCAAGAAGACACTGGCAGAGCCAGTGGCACACAAGAGTCGAACTGGGGTCGCAACCTCATCCGCTGCCCTTCCGGTCAATCTTCGCTGATCGACCCTGACACCCAACGCATCAAGATCGACTCACCAGTGTGGCGTATCGCCGGACTGGACGAAAGGGACCGCAGCGAGTCCTGACGACCGGCCTTGGTTTGTCGCTCGCAACAACGAAACTTTTGCGGATTTGTCGCTCAATTTGACCCGCACTGTCGCGCTGGGTAGGCTCATCGCTTCCTTCCCCGATTGAAACTGCCAGGAAAATGGACATGCCTCGGGTTCTCTGTACCGCTCTTGCGACGCAAACGGGTCCGCATTTCCCCTTGTTGCAAGCCGCCGGATTTGAAGTGGTTGCGGTCCCCGTCGATCAAAGTGTTTACGACCCCGCCGCATTACTGAAATGGGTGAGAGGGTCCGATGCGATCATCGCCGGTTCGGAACCGTGGCCGCGGTCGGTCATTGAAGCGGTGCCGGAGGTCCGCGTGTTGTCCCGGACCGGGGTCGGGTTCGATGCCATCGACATGACCGCCTGCGATGACCACAGCGTTGTCGTCGCCACCACACCGGGCGTGAACCACCACGCTGTGGCTGAGCACACCATGGCGCTCCTCTTCGGCTGCGGTCGCGGTTTCCCCAAGCGCGATGTCGTGGTGCGGAATGGCACGTGGGAACGGTTCTCGACGCCGCGGATCATGGGACAGACGCTCGGCATCGTGGGACTCGGCCGGATTGGTCGCGCGGTCGCTACCCGCGCCGTCGGTGTGGGCATGAAAGTCGTCGCTTATGATCCTTATCCGCCCGTAGAGTTTGCCGATCAATGGAACATCCCGTTCTGCTCGCTGGATGAACTGCTGTCGAAGTCCGACTATGTCACGCTGCACTTGCCGGTTTCGCCGGAGACGAAGAACATCATCAATGCTCGGACCCTGGGGTTGATGAAGCCAGGTTCGATTCTGATCAACACCGCGCGCGGCGCACTGGTCGATGAAGTCGCTTTGGAAGCGGCTCTCAAGAGCGGCCATCTCCGCGCAGCGGGTCTTGATGTGATGCAGATCGAACCGTTGCCGCTCAGCAGTCCGTTGTTGAAACTCGACAATGTTCTCACCAGCGGCCACGTTGCCGGGTTGGACAATGAATCGCAACACGACACGCTGGTGATGGCGGCCGACACAATCATTCAGCTTTATCGCGGTCAATGGCCCACCGAGCGGATCCGTAATCTTGCCGGCGTGAAGAATTGGAAGTGGTCTCGGTAACCGCTGCGGCTTCGCGGACTCTGAAGTCACCACTGTGGACGCGACATCCGGCGAAGCGCGAGCGAAGAAGCTGTCATGACCACACCGTCCTCCCTTCCGGATTGCCCGCCATCGCCGAATTGCGTCTGCTCGACGGCGAGTCGGGAAGCACAGCGTGTGGCACCGCTCTCGTTCACCGGGGAGTGGGAAGCCGCGCGCGATCGGCTGGTGACGCTCATCCAGTCGATGCCGCGAACCAAGATTCTTACCGTCGATGGCCCGTTGATTCATGTCGCTTTTACGACATTGATCTTGCGGTTCGTGGATGATGTCCACTTTCTGATGGAGCCGTCGACGGGATTGATCCATCTCCGCTCGGCATCGCGCCTCGGCTACTCCGATCTGGGGGCGAATCGGCGACGGGTCGAGGAAATCCGGCAACAGTGGTTGAAGATGGATGTAGGCGGTTCGTGCTGAGTGTAAGGCGATTTCCCCTCAACTCGCCCAAAACCGCTCTTTTCCCATTCCGCCAGATGTGTTACACGAAGGTGGGCACAGGGAGGGGGCTGGCGTGAGACATCGATTCCGTACCGCTGTTTGGCGTGAGTTGCCGTTCTCGGCGCGGCGCGCGATCATTGGGACAGTGCGTTCGCTCGAAGAGCTGGAACGCGCGCTCATCGACTTCTGGCACAATCTCTACTATTCCCCAGCGTGGCTGTTTGTCGCCATTTCCGGGTCGGTGGGGATCGTCCTGACGATCTTGCTGTTCATCTCGTTGTCACGCGAGTTGATGGCCCGGGCGGAAGGACGCACTGCACCGCCGCGTATTGATTACGCAGAACTCGATTCCGATCGACCGGTCCGCTGGGATACCCGCTTGTGTTTGGATGACAACACGGTCGCCTCGGTCCAGTACGACGCCGACTTTGCCTTCGGCCGCTCCTTGCCCCCCTTGCGGGTTTCCCGTCCGGTGGAACGGTTACCGGTGCGTGAGCCGGTGGCTGTTGCTCCGTCGGCTCCTGCCGAGCCCCGTGTGATTCCTCCGCGGCTGGAACCACTCGTCGAAATCCTCCGGCAACCGCAAGAACCGGTGGTTCGACCGGACATTCTCGCGGCCCGCAGTGAACTTGCTGAATTAAATCTCCGCGATGTGACCCGTGATCCGGATGGCTGGGATCGAGGCCGCCGGCGCGCATCGACGGTCGAGACCACAGCGGAACCGACGCCGTATGCGGGTGATCCCGAGCTGAATGTCGCTTTGGACGAAGAGGACGACGTGTGGTCCGATCTGACCGCATGGCCGAATCGGGCCGATGTTGCTTTGCGAATTGAGTTGCACACGCCGGAACACGCCGCCGTTGGGCAAGCCGGACAATCGCGTGTTGTGATCCGCAACGATGGAGACGACACCGTTCATCGGATTCAATTGAGCGAAACGTTGCCGCTGCTGCCGTTGGTCACGGGGGCTCATCCGGAAGCCCGAGTCCGCGACAATCTGCTGGATCGTGAGTTCCGTCGGCTGCGATCGGGCCGGGAGCGAAATCTCGATTTGTCGTGGTTCGCGCGTTCCCACGGCGATCATCAACACGAAGCCCGGATTCTGGCCGAAGCCGTCGTTTCGGCCACGGTGGTGGTCGAGGCGGGACGCGAACCGATCACCACGATTCCGGAGCCGGTGCCGGAAGATCCCCCCGTGGAAGCGCCGATTGAACCCGAACCACCCCGGGTGCGATTCCCCCGGCGGGAACCGATTCCGGACCGTCCGCCCGTGCCCGTCCCAGCGGAGCCGGCACCGATCGAAGAAGAACCAGATCCGGCTCCGCTGGCGGCACCCCCACCAACGACGGTCCGAATCCCCCCCCGCCGCCGAGCCCCGGTCCCTGCGATTGCCTGCCGGGTGAAGTCCACACCGACGGTCAGCCTGCACCAGGTAGTAGAACTTCAAGTAGAAGTGCAGAACACCGGCGAGACGCCACTGCACAATGTCCGCATCTGGGCCGACGTGCCGAAGGCGCTCAAGCATCGCCATGGAGAAAAGCTGGAATACCCGGTGGGGAAACTTGAACCCGGACAAGTGCACCACTCGGTCCTGCGCGTCGTTGGTGAACAAGCCGGTGCGGCAGTCGCTGCGTTCCGAGTCATCAGCGACGAGAACATTCGCGCAGACGCCACAGGCAAGGTGGCCGTGACGGCTCCCAAACCAGCGAAACCCACCGCCATTGCGAAACCTGCGCGATCGGTGTTGACGACACCGACCTGCCCATGTGAATGCCAGGCGTCGTCCGGCGTCGTCTGGGCCGGGTATGAGTTCTGATCGTGCGGAGCCTCTGGCGAAACGCTCAAGGATCATCCGGCTAAACGCCATCGAGGAAGAGCTTCTCTGACTCTCGACTCTTGTCGCTCCACTCTCGACTGATACTGATCGCAGGAATTGTCTGCGCGTGGGAGGGCGAAGCTCCTGCTGAGCCGCGAGCGTTTCCACACGCTGGGACA
>JBGSUN010000190.1:0-14286 GCA_041753475.1 Planctomycetaceae bacterium
TTGAACGACCCATCGAACAACCGCCGCTTCCGAGGCATCGTCTTTCCCTTCCAAAGAATCCTTCCACGATGCCCCCGTTCTCACCGTTCCAACACCACTTTTCCATCTAGCCCCGTGGTCTAAAAAACGGGGTCCACTTCAAAAGCTCGGTGGATTGCAACACTCGCCAGAATGCGATCAGTTCGCCATAGAGATCGTTGATTACTTCAGAATGCCCCAAGACGAGTTCGTTGGGTTTTTGAAGCAATACCGCCCCTCCCCCAAAAAAAGGCTCGACGTAGTGAACGTGGCGTGGGATCAAGCCAATGATCCGTGCGGCTAGATATGATTTTCCGCCGTGCCACTTAATTGGAGCTGGCGACTTCGCAGACTTCTCTTTCGCAATCATTGGACACCTCCATCAATGGAGAATACACGCTACACCGCCCATGGCGCAAGCCTAGAAAGGGGCTGTTCTTAGCGAAGATCGGCACTGCCGACAATAGGAACTAAGCAAGCTCCGACGTTTGCATTTCAGGCGTTCTTGACTCTCCCATCCCCCGCTCCGTACCGTGCTGGGATGGAAGACAATCCCGCTCGCGACGCAATCCGCAGCATGAAAACTGCAATCAATGCGCGGGATTATATGGCTGCGGTTCGCAACTGCCGCATTGTAGTTGAGTGGTTGGAGCAGCATATCGGCCCGGACAACGAACTCACTAAGCAGTCACAGAAGATTCTTAAAGGGCTGATTCTCAAGAGCGAACGCCATGAGTGAACCGCCGCCACTCCCCCGCCACATCTCCTGGTTCGCGCCGTGGACGTGGAAACCCATTCACATGCTCGTCCTCAACCTCGTAGTGATGGCCATTGTTTGGGCGTATTTGGTGGTGAGTTCACTTTATGAATGGTGGCGAAGCGGCGTCCCGTTTTTCTGACCCCGTTCCTTGCGCTAGTGCCATTCGAGGGTAGCCGGTGGTCGGAGCGCAGCGAAGACCACCGGTAGACTCGATCAAGCGTCCGCATCCCGGAGGGATGCCAGAAATGTTCATTCCCCGTTATGGCACCCCGCCGGGGTGCGGTCTTCGCAGGCTTCTTTCCGGTGGTCTCCGCTGCGCTGCGACCACCGGCTACCTTCTGTGACCCCTGTCGGGGTCGAGAATTGATGCCTTATTGAATGTCCTTGCGCTCCGACTGCCCCGATGGCTTACTACTGCAGCTTGACCGTGAACGTCATCTTCTTGTTGCCTCGTAAAACGTCGATTTTCACGGCGTCCTCCCGTTTCTTTTGCTGCATCGCATACGCCAGCAGTTCGGTTTCCGTCTGGAAATCGCTACGTCCGTCATAGCCGGTGATGATGTCGTCTTTCAATAACCCGGCTTGTTTGGCGCGGGCGTGTTCACCGTATTGGCCGACGTGCTTCACATGCAGCGCGAGCTTCCCTGCGGGGACCGGCAACTTGCCGCGTTGTTCGGCGCTGATCGATTCCAGCAGCATGCCGCCGAAGGCCATCCGCCGCAGGTCCCACGTCGTGGCTCGCCAGGAAATGTCCGCCGTTCGTCGCCAGCCGTCGGGGAGTTCCAGCGTGGCTTGAATCGTCTTTCCGTCGCGCTCCACTTCGAGGGGAATGGTCGCCGAGGCCCCGGCGTTTTGCAGGACCCACTGGGCATCGGCGACAGAGACCAACGGTTGCCCGTGCATCGCGGCGAGGCGATCGCCCGGTTGCAGTTTCGCGCGGGCGGCAATGCTGTCGGGCTGCACCGCGGTCACCGTCGTGGCGGTCTCGGGATTCATCTTCAATCCCAGCACACTCAGACCCGGCCACGGAAAGAGGACCTCATCCGGCACTGGCTGGTTGTCCAACCGGTAGACTAACCGTTGTGCTTCCCGGATTTGATGACAGTGAATGCAGCTCTGAACGACCTTGCCCTCATAGTTCAGCTTGTCGGTGTACTTCCCTTTAAGTGACGGAAACTCTTCCGGTACGGCGACCGCGGATGGTTTTGCCGCTTTGCCCGTGAGCGCGGCTTTGTGCTGATCGAACTCGGCGGACAACGTCAGCACCCGCTGCATCGAATCCGCGAATCCGAGCAGGTGCATGTCGTCCTTCTCGTTTTCCCGCCCCGTGCGCGTGCCGAAGCGGCCGAGGATCGACCCATCGTGATGCAGATACACGATGCCGAACGACATGTCGAAATCGATCTGAAACCGCGACAAGTCCATCCCGTTGGCCTGGGGAATGCGGACGCAGACGAACTTGTCGAGAAGTTCCCGAATCACCGGCTCACGCTCGACCACCTGTTCATCAAATTCATGACACGCTTCACAGGGAATGCAGCGGAAGACGACGAGAATCGGCTTCTTCAGCAGCCGGGCCTCGCGCTCGGCTTTGGGGAGATCGTTGTAGATCCAGAAGTCATTCGCTTCGAGCAGCTTCTTGTCGTTGCGAACCTTGGTTTCGCGGTCCTGTGCGAAGGACGAAGCGCTGAGAGTGACGGACAGACTCAACAGACTGAAGAACATCAGACGAGACATCATGGACTCCTGGGCCGGCGGGGCAGGAAGTGGGTTGATGATGTTTCATAAGTGTTTTTCGATTTCATCGCAAGGAATGAGCGATCGGTTCTCATGACTCCGGTTCCTCCGCTTGCGGTTTCGCGCCGCGCGATGAACGCACTCAGTGATGACATCCGTGAAGTCGGTTTCCACCGGGAAGAGCTCATCGCGCAGCGCGAAACCGCAAGCGAAGTCGGTGGACGAGGTTCACTGCTCGGCTTTTTTCCGCGCATCCATCAGTCGCTGTTCGCTGTCTTTGCGGTAACCGTCGATCTTGGTCAGCGCGACGGCTTGCTCGTAGTGCGGGATCGCGGAGACGGCATCGCCGGCGTCGAGGAACACATCGGCGAGATTCCGGTGCCAGAAGTATTCCAGCAGTTCCCCGCGGCGTTCGGGTTTCGACGCTTCCGATTTCTTCGCGGCGGCGAGGGCTTTCGGTTTGTCTTTCGCCGCGAGCCACGCTGCCGCGGCTTCCTTGTAATGCCACGCGGCCAGAGATTCGTCCCGCTCGGCGGTCTTCTCGAAGAGGGCCGCTCCCTTGGCCTGCTGCTTGGCTTTGACGTACTGAGCCGCAAGATCGGCGGCATCGGCGACACTGAAGCCCTCTGCGTCCTGTTCCTTGATGCGGGCGTACCGCTCCAGCATTGTCACGGCCCGTGGCGGATCGTCGACCAAGCGGCCGTAGAACTCGCACAGAATGTAGAGCGTGCCGACGTCGTCGGCGTTCTCTTTCAACTTCGCTTCATACCGTTTGGCGGCGTCGGCGGTCTTGCCGCGCTGACGGAGAAAGCCCATGAGTTCCGACCGGGCCAGTGACCGTTCGGCGGTCCTTTCAGAGTGGGCGATGATGAATTCCAGGGCCGTCGCTTTCCGTGTCCAGTCGGCATCAATCGTGTAGACCGGCAACAGGGCCCGGTAGACTTTCACCTTGTACTCATCATCCGCGGCCAGCCGCAGCGCGGCTTCCAGTGGTTCCTGACTCTTGGAGTTTTCCCGCGCTCCCAGGAACGCGGTGCCGATCCGATACGCTTCTTCCGCCGAGGCATAGTTGCTGTCGACCGTTGGCGGGGTATCCGGAGCCGGTTCGGTGGCGGCTTTCTTCTTCTTTTTGTTCCGCGGGGCATTCTGCGCGAGTTGTTCGGACGTGGGGGGGACTTTTGCGACGATGTCCGGGAAATCATCCGCCGGGTTCACCGGTATCGCGACGTCCGCATCGGTGGCTTTGGGGATCATCTTGATCGGTTCGACATCGGGCTGCCGTGAGGGAGCCGCCGTTGCGGGGATCGCGGGGAAATCTTCCGTGGGGGCACCTTGGGGGAGCATCCACAAGGCGAGCAGAACAACCGGCAACAGAACCGCAGACATGGCGACGCCTCCGAGCAAAAAGACGACCAGGAACCACCAGTGCAGGACCGGGGACGGTTCCCGGGGCACCGGCTGGGAAGGGGCAGGGGACGTGAGCGTGATGCACAGATCATCGGGCAAGGCATAGATGGCCGGTTGCTGGACGTGGCGCAGACAGTCTTCCAGCAATTGCGCCACATCCGCCGCGGAGCCGAGTCGATCTTTCGGCGACGGTTGATGCAGATGATCGATCAGCGTTTCCAGCCAATCGGGCGTGGTTGGTTGAATCTCCTGCAACCGCCGGGCTTTGGAACCGCAGATGCGTTTGAGGACGCCGAATGTTGTTTCGGCGCGGAACGGGGGGCGTCCCGCGGCCATCGCATACAGGACGCTGCCGAGACTGAAGAGATCGGTGCGGTGATCGATCGCATCGCCTCGCGCCTGTTCCGGCGACATATACTGCGGCGTCCCGGCGATCACCCCGGTCCGCGTGAGCGACGCATCATCCACCGCGCGAGCCAAGCCGAAGTCAGCAAGCCACGCATGATGGCCTTTCTTCTCCAGCAGAATGTTGGCGGGCTTCACATCCCGATGCACCAACCCGCGGGCATGCGCCGCCTGCAACGCTTGCGCGATCTGTAAGCCGATGGTGAGCTGTTCAAAAAGTTCCAGCGGCCCCTGACGGTCCAGTCGCTGTTGCAGCGATTCGCAATCGAGAAACGGCATGATGAGATACGGCAATCGTCCCTGGGCTTGAATCGCATGGATCGGCATGACGTGCGGATGAATCACCGCCGCGGCGGCCTGGGCTTCCCGCACAAACCGTTTCCGCGCCGCCGCATGTTCCGCCAGTTCCGGCCGCAACATCTTGACGGCGACCAGCCGTTTCAACGGTTCCTGCCAGCCTTTCAGGACGATGCCGGAGGATCCGCGACCGACGACTTCCAGAATTTCAATGTCATCCAGTCGACCGAGGGCGTTCGGTGTCGCCGCGGGCATGAGGAAGTCGACGGCGAAATCGACCGGACAGGGTTGATACCACTCAGGGCCTTCACCGGACGCATTTCCCGTCGATGGTACCGCTTCGTCGTGTTTCGCCACCTGTCGCAAGACGGTCCCCGCGGTCCCCCAGTCATGCTCAGCAGCAGCGAGTCGTTCCAGCTCCGCCCGACACCCGGCACACTGCGTGAGATGCTCTTCCAGCCGCTGTTCTTCGACAGTCGCCAGGCCATCCTGCAGGCAGCGCGGCAGTAAATCGCGGGGACAATCCGAAGCTTGAGGAATCATGGTTGCTCTCCCCGGTCAGGGAACGCTTTCCCTTCATCGAGCACTTTCGCCACCTGCGTCCGCAACCGGGACATCACCCGGCTGCGAGCCATGTACACGGCCCCGGTCGACAGTCCCAGTTCCTGCGCGACAACATCAATCGGGCGGTGCATCACGAGTGTTTCCCAGAAGGCGTTCCACGTGGTGTCACGGAACTCGTCTTTCACTTGCGATGCGGCCCAGGCGAACACGGCCTGCTGATATTCCTGTTCGGCGGCGCGATCGTCCTGCACATCGGCGACTTCGTTCATGCGGGCCAGGAACGCGGTGCCGCCGCCGCTGTCGGGTTGCCGCGCTTTGCGTTGCAGAAACTTGATCGCCGCATGCCGGGCAATCGTCGCGATCC
This sequence comes from Planctomycetaceae bacterium, assembly GCA_041753475.1. Lineage (GTDB taxonomy): Bacteria > Planctomycetota > Planctomycetia > Planctomycetales > Planctomycetaceae > DSVQ01. Next base: position 5,553 of record JBGSUN010000190.1, read on the forward strand.
ACCGGCGAAACGCGCCGGGCTTGCCGTCCGGCTTCCAGTTCGCGACCGACTGGCAAATCGATGTCATCACCTGCTGGGACACATCCCGCGCGTCGGCGTCCTGCAAGCCGCGGCGATGGAGATAGGTCAGCAGAAACGGTTCATACTCAACGATGAATTCCTGCCACGCCGCTTCATCCCGCTCATCCTGCAGACGAACAACCAGGCTCCAGCGGGTTTCGGGAGACGTCATCGGCATGGATTCGGGGATCGTGAAGAATGCGTGAGGCCATTTCCGACAGGATAAAGCCGCCGCAGACGGAATTCTCACACGATTTCGCGCCGAAAGAATGAAATCCCCCCGCTCTGGACAACGGGGGGGATTTCATCAACACCGTGCCAATGTGGCCGTAATCCGTGCCACGCACGTTTCCTGACCGAGCAGCGCGAGCGTCTCAAACAACCCGGCCCCGACTGCTTTGCCCGTGACCGCGATCCGTAAGGCATGCACGATCTGCCCGATCTTGATGCCTTCCGCGGCGACAAAATCATGTACGAGTTTATCGAGTGTCGGAGCGTCAAACGGCTCCACGGTCGTCAGCAGGTCGCGCACTTTCGTCAGCAAAGCCGGGGCTTCGGTTGCGGTGACCAATCGCTGCTGGAAGGCTTTTTCGTCGTACACTGGCGGGGTATGGGGCGGCAGGAACAACTCCGGGTAATCAAGAATATCGCTAAAGACCCGCAAGCGCTCGCCAAGCATGACGACCACGCGGCCGAGGTATTCCCGGTCGATCTGCGTCGTGGTCCCGGCGACTTCCTGTTTGCGCTGCAGGTACGTCAGACAGCCGTCGATTTTTTCTTCTACGGGCAAAGCGTTCATCCAGTTGGCTTGATAACTCTGCAGCTTTTCCGGATCGAATCCCGCCGGCGCTTTTACGATCCGGTCCAGCGTGAAGTTCTCGATCACCGTCTGCAACGAGAGATGCTCGGTTTTGTCATCGAGCGACCAGCCGAGTCGCGACAGCGCATTGAGAATCCCCGCGGGGAGGTAACCGAGGCGTTCGTAATACTCGACCATCACCGGATTGAGCGTGGACGAATCCCCCCAGCCCAGTTGCGGCAGAATTTCGTCCGCCCGGTCGAACATCTTTTTGAGCGCCGGGATGTTCTTCAGTTTCAGCAGATCGCGTTTGCTGAGCTTTTTGTTCGACCCTGGTGCCGTGATGAACGGAATGTGCGCAAACACCGGTTGCGGGTTACCGAGCGCTTCATGAAGCAGGGCCTGCACAGCCGTGTTCGTGAGATGTTCTTCCGCGCGGATGATGTGCGTAATCTGCATCTGCTGATCGTCGACCACGGTCGCAAAGTTATAGAGAAAGCTGCCGTCACTGCGCATCAGCACGGGGTCGGGCATGAGCGCACCATCCCATTCGACATGTCCGCGGACGGCGTCATCCACGGCGATCTTCTTGTCGCGCGGGACCAGCAACCGTACTACGGACGGTTTGCCTTGGGCCGTCAAATCGGCCTGTTGTGCCGGGGTCAGATCGAGTGACCGCCGAATGGTGACATAGTTCTGCTTCTGCGATTCCGCGGCTTGGCGATCCGCAGCGATCTGTTCCGGCGTGTCGAAATCACGATACGCATGACCCGCCGCCAGCAGTTTTTCGACGGCGTCACGGTACAGATGTGACCGCTGTGACTGATAATACGGACCGAACGAGCCGCCGACATCGGGGCCTTCATCCCAGTTCAAGCCGAGCCACCGGAACGCGCGGAAGATCGGTTCCAACGCCGATTCGACATGCCGCTGCTGGTCGGTGTCGTCGATCCGCAGAATGAACGTGCCGTGGTTGTGCCGGGCCCACAACCAGCAGAACAACGCTGTCCGCATGCCGCCGATGTGCATGTAGCCCGTGGGACTGGGAGCAAACCGTGTACGAACAGGAACCGTCATCGGAAGGAACAATCTCAACGGGGAAGGAAGCCAATCATAATCGACGAACCAAGTATCATACCGGAGCCTGCAGCGGAAACGAATTCCGCAGGTAACGACCGCTTGATCGGGCTGGTGGCATTGCATCGCCGCCGCGTCCGGCTCGGCGGATTTTCTCGCAGGAACCTATTTCTCCAGCCGGGGCGGGACGATACTCTAAGGTGGGGACCCCAGCTGAAGCCCGCGACGGCTTGGGAGATTGGGATGGCATACACCACAGATCTTGCTGATGACGACATTCCGTTTGAGGATGCTGTGTCAGTGCGCGCGGAGCCGCCAGTGCTCCCTAAATCCACGAATACGCGCTGGGTGGGCACGGGTCTCAGCCTGCTGTTGCACACCTGGTTGCTCGGCACGCTCGGCGGGATGCTCTTCGAAGATCGTCGAGCTGTGCGACCGGTGGCGATTGACACCGTCTTCGACAACGTCGTGGCTCCCATCAACGAGATGGAGGAGATCAAGTACGAGTTGGCGAATCCCGGCGAGGTAGAAAAACCGCAGACGACTTCGATGAATGCCGCCAGCATCGGCCGCGTGCTGTCGGATGTTCCCAAGCAGGAAGCTGCCCCGATTGCGCTGCCCGATTATGTGGGCAAGCTTCCTTCCCGACCGATGTACGACATCCCTGAAGGCCTGCGCGTCAGTGACAAGATCGTCGTGCAGGGAACGACGGGTGAAGGGATGATCCAGTTGGAAGGGGCACTGGATCGCATCACCTGGGAAATCAGCAAGCATCTGCAGGAAAAACGTGTCCTGCTGGTGTGGCTGATCGATGCTTCCGGCAGTCTCAACAAGCAGCGGGACGCCGTCGCCAAGCGGTTGAAACGGATTTATAGTGAACTCAACGCCCTCGAAAAGCAGGAACAGTTCGCGAAACAGGATCGGCCGATTCTGACGGGCGTGGTTTCGTTCGGTCAGCACACCAATTTTCTCACGCCCGATCCGACCGACAGTTTCACGGAGATTGTGGACGCCGTCACCAATGCGCCCAATGATCCGTCAGGCGTCGAAAATGTCTTCGGGGCGGTGACGCAGGTAATGGACCGCTGGCACAAGTACCGGATCGACCACGGTCGACGGATTCTCATTGTGACGGTGACCGACGAAGCGGGTGACGATCACGGGGTGCCGCTGGATCTCGCAATTGCGAAGTGCCGCCGCTACGGAGCCGTGGCGTATGTGCTCGGCCCCGCGTCGCCGTTCGGCAAACGCCGCGGGTATGTGCCGTATGTGGCCCCGGAAGATCGGAAGACGTATCAGTTGCCGGTCGATCTCGGCCCGGAAAGTGTGGTGGTCGAGAACGTTGACATTCCGTTCTGGTACGACGGGCCGCAGTACGAAAACCTGTCGTCGGGGTTCGGTCCGTATGCCATGTCGCGACTGGTGAAAGAAACCGGCGGCGTCTACTTCACCACGCAGATGACCACGATGGCCGGGCTCGCCACCGTGGGAACCTATGACCCGCACTTGATGAAGGCGTATGAGCCGGATTACGGGTACGGATCGCCACAAGACTTTCTGAACGACATGGCGAAGCACCCGCTCCGGGCCGCCGTGTTTGCGATGGCACAGTACAGTCAGACGACATCACTCAAAGCCAACAGCACGCCACAGATGTCGTTCCGTTTACAACCAAACAATTTTCGCGCGGTGTTGTCGGAAGCGCAGAAGTCCGCGGCAGTCAGCGGGCTGGCGATCGACAGCATTCTGGCCCAGATGCCGCCGAACGCGGAAAAGGCGTACGACTCCGAATCGTCACTCCGCTGGCGGTTGGCGTTCAGTTTGAACTACGGTCGGCTGCTGGCGCAGAAGATTCGGTCGCTGGAGTACAACACGGCCTTGGCGACGTTGAAGGGCAGCCTCGCCGAAGCGGACATCAGCAGTTCCGTCAACCAGTTGATCTTCCGGCCGGATCGTGAAGTGAACTACGCGGTCAATCTGAAGAAGCCGGCCCGCATCGCACAGGAACATCTGGAACGCGTGATCTCGGAAGCCCCGGGAACCCCGTGGGCCGTGCTCGCCAGTCGCGAACTCCGTGATGGCTTCGGCATCCAGGTCATCAAACGCTACATTCCGCCGCCTCCGCCACCGAAACCCGGTCCGAAAGCCGCCGCCCCGAAACCGAAGTTGCAGCCGAAATTCGCCAACGAAACCAAGCCCGCCCCGCCACCGAAACCCGCGGCTCCCAAACCACCGCCGGTGTTACCGAAGTTATAGAAATCGATAAAGATGTGCCGCTGCTTCGTCCGTGAAGCAGTGGCTTTGAGTGCTTCCCGCGGCACCGAGCACTATGGCATCCGAACGGACGACGAAAACCGCCCTTGTACCTTTCCGGTTTTGAGGTCGAATCCCTCCACATAAATACTGAACATACTGTGGCCGAAAACGTAAACCGTTTCACCGGAAACAAGGCAAGTCACACAATGGGATGAGTCAGGCAAACCTGAGTGAAAAAAATGATCTCGGCCTCCGACGACCTGTGTTGACCACAGCCAATCTCTTGTTCGCTGATCCAGCGCCGCTAATTCGAACCGCTCGCCCCACGTGCGAAAAATCGCGAGAAACTCATGGTCTCCTTGCGTTTCCCAGAGCGTCCGTGCAGAACCAAAGTGGTTGTCGTCTTGCATTGGTAACCACTTGAATCGGTCAATATCCAGCGCAATCGATTGGCCGTTTTTGCGTGTCAGGACCAATCGATTCGGCACACGCTTCCACATGACCCCCAAGGGGACTTCGAGAAGGTCGCGGTTAGCATCGTATTCCGTGTTGTCGTCCTCGTCGGGGCGTGCAAACGGATCGTACCATTGCTTTTCACAAGGGTTATCGTCGCTGAAAAACCCCAATGGCAAACTTTGCTGACCGTCGGACCGAGAAATCCCAGCACCGCGAAGGATCGACCGCCAATTCGGCGGTGGTGCCACCCTCAGCCGCCCCTCGACAAACCCCAGCCACCGCTCGACGCGCAAACCAATCACCTCGTCCTTGACCAGAGTTTGCACTGCCAAGTCCTTCGCAGTCGGACGCAGAACGAATTCTTCCCACGCGGCAGTGAGCGCGACTCCCCAATTGTCATGCTGACGAAAAACCTCCAATTCTGCGTCGGTGGCTTCTCCCATCTGCTTCGCAATCGCGATGAGGTATTCTTCCGGAGCTCTAGCGAGTTGGTCTAGATTCACAGTTTGTCGCCCCGGAGGCGAGGGGGAGTCACTGGCGTTCAGAGGAATCAGCCCGAGAGCCGATCCCCACGCACACCAATTTGCAAAAAATATCGGCCGATGATTGAGAATGGATTTGCCCATATCAACTCCATATGCCTAGCAGAGTTATCCGATTTGTTTGCGGGGGGACGCATCGGCATCGACCGTTTCTGGGATGCATGGACAACAAGTCCAGTCTAGCGAAAACCAACGCTTGCCTTGCAAATCATCAGCGACCTCGTTCTTCCACCACTCTGGTTTCTGGCTTGTTGATGCCAATGTGCCGGGAGAAGTTTCACACTGACATTGACCATATTGGGCTCCTTTTTGTCCTTTTTTTGGTGGTGGAGTCCAACCCGTGAGAAGTTTTCCATCCTTGTCGCAGAAGAAACGAATGGTTCCCTCCTGCCGATATGTGCCAATCATATTATTGCGTGATCTCCCGTCTGCCCTATCGGTACTCGCCCCCTTCCGAACAGAAGAACGCTCCTTGCCCTTCGGTACAGGCCAGGCTTCATAGTATGTGAAAACCTGCGGCTCCGGTGCAGGGGAATCGCATGCATGAATTGTGCAGGTCACCCGAACTTCTTGAACGAAGAAGCCGGGACCATTACACGGATTGTCCCTGTCCAGCACGAAATTCCATTCAACAAACGCTTCATCACCGCATTTCAAGCCCCTCAGGTTTTGATTTACAGGAATAACAAGAACTTTGCCCGTCGGATCGACTTGATAGGTCGGTGCGTTCATGGCAAAGATGAATGCTTCGGCCCACGTCAAACCTTCGAGCAGGTCTCGCGAAGTCCAGCGTCCCGTGCCTGGCTGGTACTGCCGCCGACGCACACTGATCGGCTGATTGTTCTGGTCGCTTTCATATCCGTGTTCGCCCACCCACTGGTACGGCGTGGGATTGGTTCCGGTCCGGTCCACCACATTCCCGAAAGCGTCGTAACTGAAGGTGTCCGTCACGTTCTGCACGTCATCCGTCAGCGCGCGGGTATTACCGAGGGCGTCGAAGTGATATTGCCGGGTCTGCCCGTTCCGCGATTCACTGATGAGCCGCCCATGGGAACCGGGTTCTCGCGTGTAGGTAACGAGGGTATTCCCAAATTCATCTTCTTCGGCAATGACGCAATCATTGACGGAATCCCAGATATACCGTCGTATGGCCATGTTCAACCCTCGTTGCCGAGATCCCGAAACGATCACAATTCAAGCAGCGTAACGCGCCATATTCTTCGGTCAAACAACAGAATATGATGTCGGTCTCAGTGGAACATACGGTGAGGTAAGATAATTCCTTGCTGGCGCTGCGGGCTGGTTTGCGTTTTCCCTTTGATGTCGCATCATGAAAATCTGGTACAACCGTCTGCATGAGAGTCGCGGGACGCTGGTTGCGACGACCGCGGTTGATATCGTTGCTTTTGGGGGCCGTCCGCTATCGGCTGCGGACGGGTAACTACCGCATCAATCGCGTTATTGAAACCATCGAACACCGCGACATGCGAGTTCAGGACCTGCGCGGGTAGATTCTCTATCTGGACGAAGTCTCGACGAGCTCCAGCGCGGCTCGCCGCCATGACCGGCGAGCCGCGATCGGAAGAACGTTACCGGCGGTTGCTGCCCGAACTGGATGCCGCCATCAACGAGGCAATTGATCTGGTTTCCGACACGTAGATGGAATTGGGCCCGCTTTGACCTGGCGAAGGCGGCGCTGGTGCGACTGGAAGACGAAGCGTTCTCGGTACTGCCGAGTCTGTCTCGATTTGATCACCAGTGCAGTTTGTTTCATGTCGGAAAATGCGCCAGCTCGACACTCTGAATTGCTACGTCGGGCGATGTGACCGATACGAGTTTTGGACGCTATGCAAATGCAGTACGTTTCGCATGCTGCTTCAACACGTCGGCGCTCAGGGACGGGTAGTCGGTGTAGCCGTGTGGTCCGGAACCGTAGAACGTCGCTGGTTCCGGGATGTTGAGTGGAGCATGCAGCGCGAATCGCTTCGGCAGATCGGGATTCGCGATGAAGAGTTTCCCGAACGCCACCGCATCGGCTTCCCCGGCGGCAATCGCCTGATTCGCAGTCTCAAGGGAGAAGCCCTCGTTGGCGATATAAATGCCGCCGAACTTGCGTTTCAGTTCCGGTCCGAGGCGATCGGGACCAAGGGATTCTCGCGCCGCGATGAAGGCGATCCCGCGCTGGCCCAATTGCTCCGCAACATAGCCAAACGTGGCGGCAGGGTTTGAATCGCCCATCGAGTGCGCGTCGCCACGCGGCGCCAAATGCATTCCCACGCGATGGGGGCCCCATACGGAAGTGACCGCATCGGTGACTTCCAGCATCAGCCGTGCCCTGTTTTCGACGGAGCCGCCGTAGTCATCGTTGCGCCGGTTGCTGCTGTCCTGCAGGAATTGATCGAGCAGATAGCCGTTTGCACCGTGGATCTCGACGCCGTCAAATCCAGCCCGCTGGGCGTTCTGTGCGCCCTGTTTATAAGCCTCGATAACACCGGCGATTTCTTCGCGAACGAGTGCTCTCGGCGTGACGAACGGACGAATGGGGCGCAATAAACTGGGATGCCCCTCCGGCGCGAGGGCGCTGGGTGCAACGGGCAATTCGCCGCCCAGGTAGGAAGGGTCGGACAAGCGCCCCACGTGCCACAATTGCAGCAGGATGCGGCCGCCGGCTTCGTGAACCGCGCGGGTCACGCGCTTCCAACCGGCGACTTGATCCTCGGACCAGATGCCCGGAGTGTCTGGGTAACCGACGCCCATCGGAGTGACGCTGGTGGCTTCGGTCAGCATCAAGCCCGCACCGGCGCGTTGGCGGTAGTATTCGGCCATCATTGCGTTGGGCACACGACCCGCACTGGCACGTGTCCGAGTCAAAGGGGCCAAAACCACGCGGTTCGGCAAGTGCCATTCGCCTACAGTCAAAGGGTCAAGGAGAGTCGGCATGACAGTCTTTCGATATTGAACAACCAGATCCAACCGGACGCCGCCTCGGTGGAAGAGACCACGCAGCGTGCGTCAACAGAGGGAATACCACTCCCCGGCACCAACCTTACATGAAAAATCGCAAACGAGCGCGGTGCCGACGAACTCGATGCGGAAACATGCGAATAGCTCGGCTTTGGCCCTCACAGTGCCTGGGTGACGAATTGCGGTGCGTGTGCGTTTGAGGGGGTGAGCGTTTGTGAAAGGTGGCGGGGGCATTGCAAAGCCCAGACGTGCCAGATTTGGCGACGGACCGCCGAACGCGGCACAACGCCGTGTTGAATAACTGGCCTTGCTGACAGCGTGTCGACCACGGTATCACCGCAAATGGGGCGATTCGCCGATCACTTCAGGCGTCAACTGGCGGAACTTTGCAAAGACATGGGCGAACCACGTTAGGTTCATCGACTGGGCCAGGTGAGTCACAGGGCGGTTCAGTTCGTGAAGTAGCCGAGGATGGTGAAGAGGGGTTGGGGATTCCAGGCGAAATCTCGTCGGGCTTCGGCGAGATTGTGGGGGTTTTGCTGTCGACACAGCGTGATGGCGGCGTTCCGCGCGGCGGCGA
>JBGSUN010000191.1:0-79703 GCA_041753475.1 Planctomycetaceae bacterium
CTCGCCCGCGGCCAGCAGCTTGCCGTCCGGGCTGAAGGCGAGCGACAGCACGCGGTTGACGAATGGCGACGGGCCCAGATCGAGCGGCGCGGCGGCGTTGGGGCCGATCACACCGGCGAACTGCCATGCCGGATTCGCATCCCACAGGATGGCCGACTTGTCGTCACTCACGCTGACCAGCAACCGGTCCGGTCCCGTTGCCAGAATGTTGACCGGGGCCGTGTGACCGGGGAACTCATCCAGGGGCTTGCCGGTCTTGGCATCCCAGGTACGAACGACACCGTCGTCACCAGCGGTGACGGCCGCTTTGCCATCGGCCGTGAACGTGGCTGTCCGCACGGCTTTCTCGGCCATCGGCAAGGCCGCCTTGGCCGCATTGAGTTTTTCTTCCGCGGCTTTGCCCAACGCGACTTCCGCTTCGTGAGCTTGCTTGGCGATTTTCTGCTGCTCGTCGGCAGACTGTTGTCCCTTTTCCGATTGCGCATGGGCTTTCACCGACGCATCAAAGGCGTCCATGGCCTTCTTGGCTGCCTCGACTTCTTTCGCCGCCGCGGCTTCGGCATCGGTCACTTTCTTCTTGAGGGCTTCGTCATCCGGCTTCGCGGCCAGTTCGGCTTTCGCAGCGGTGACGGCGTCCTGTGCGGTCTTGAGTTTTGCGTCCGCTTCCCCCTTTGCCTTCTCCGCCGCCGTTTTGGCTTCGGCGGCTTTCTTCGTTTGTTCTTCGCGCTCTTTGAAGTTCTTCTCGGCGGCTTTGAAACCGGCGTCGGCGATGGCGATCCGGGATTTCATCACGGCGTCGTCATCGGTCAGGGTCAGCACGCCGCGTTGGGCCGTGGGGTTCCCTTTCAGTTCAGCGACCTGTTGACCATTGATGTTGAAGAGCTTGCCGATGTTCGCGCCGGCAGTCACCACAAATTGACCATCGGCTTTGACACTCATCGCCGTGATGGGGCCGCCGTGGTTGGCCGCACGGACCTGGCTGCCGTTGTTGATGTCCCACACCCGCCAAGTGCCATCGGCGCTGGCGGAGGCAATCTGCGGTTGTGCCGGAACGTGGGCCAAAGCCGAAACCGGACCGCCGTGACCGGCCATCTGCACGACCGGCTTGACCGGTTCCGCGGGCTTGTCGCCTTCCGCGGGTTTTGGGGCATCGAACGGAACGTTCCAACCGCGGATGAGGTTGTCGACATGACCGGTGTACGCGCGCTTGCCATCGGCGCTCAGCAGCAGCGATGTGATCTCGGCGGGCGTGTCGAGCAATCCCGCGGGTTGACCATCGGCCAAATTCCAGGCGCGAACCGACTTGTCTTTCCCCGCGGAAAAGAGCTGGGTGTTATCGGCCGCGAATTGCAGCCCGGTCACCGGGGCCGTGTGTCCAGTGAGCGTCTTGGCGACTTGCCCGTCAATGGTCTGAATCACGCGGATGGTGTTGTCCGCCCCGCCAACGGCCAGCCATTTGCCGTCGGGTGACACAACCACGGCCGTGGCGGGCGGGTCGATGGCAATCTTACTACGTTGGACCGATTCGGGACGCGACCAGAATTTCACTTCCCGGAAACCCGCCGAAGCGAGCAGATTGCCCGACGGATGGAAGGCGAGCGCGTGGACGAAGTCCTGATGGGCGGCTCCGCGCGGGTAGAGCGGCTTGTCGCCGGTTTTCGCGGCGGCCAGCGCCGGATCGGTCAGTCGCGCGACGGGTTCACCCACCGAGAGATCGTACACATCAATCTGGTTGGCGCGACCGCAAGCGGCGAACCGGCCCCACTGCGTCATGGCCACGCTGTAGATGCTGTTCATCGTCGGGGGAATCGGTTGCCAGGCGATGGTTGCCGAGGTGCCTCCCATGCCTGCGGGGGCTCCTTCCACGATCCATTGCTTCAGCAGTCCCAATTCCTGAGGCGTGAAGGCCGCTGCGGAGACTTTGTTCGGGAGCGGTGGCATCGCCGGTTCGGCAGCCCGCGCCGCCACCTGGTACATCAGGCTCTTTTCCGGATCCTTCGCAATCACGGCCGGGCCACGCTTGCCCCCTTTCATGATGTTCGGCACGTCTTCGAGATTCAGCCGGCTCTCGGCGATCGCCACGTTGTGACAGGCGATGCACTTGGAATCGAGAATCGGCACGATGTCCTTCTGGAAATCGACCGGCCGTCCCAGATCGACGGCGACGGCTTCAATCTTCCCGGCGGGAGCCGCTTTTTCCTGGGCTGAAACCAGCGTCGCCAGACAGAGTACGACCGCCAGAGTGTGGATGATGCTACGCATGAACGTTCCTTCTTGACCGATACAAGTTCAATTGGCAATTAGAAATTAGTAAATGAAAATTGAAAATTTGAAAGCAGAGAAGGCCACAAGCATCTCCGGCAATTTGCACTTTTCAATTTCTATTTTCTAATTGCCAATCGCAATTCATTCTTTGCCTTCGATGCTATTTCACGACCTTCAAAGCCACCGGTTGATCGACCGCGGCTTCGCCATCAAACTGCGCGACGACACGGACGACCATGTTGGCGAGTTGCGCTTCCGGAGCATCGGCGGCGGCTTCCACCACCAATGTACCGGCGGTTTGATCGGCGGGGACGACAACCGGTTCGGCCTTCACTCCGACCACACCGGGCGGCAGCGGCAAGGTGAGCGTCACCGGGCCGGCAAATCCATTCTGCCGTTTGACTTCGACTTTCACTTCTAGCTTGCCCCCCTGCTTGATGTTGCCCCCATCGGCGGGTGCCGCGGTGAGGGTGTACGGGGCGGCTTTAATCGTGAGGACAATCGGTGTCGTCGGCGGAATGAAGTTGATGTTCTGCGGCTTCGCGGCGTTCTCGGCATCTTTGTGACGCTTGTCGGCGGCGGCTTTCTCCGCGGCGGCGGCTTTCGATTTGTCGTCGATCTGCTTGAGCTCTGCTTCCGCGGCGACCTTGGCGGCTTCGGCGGCTTTCACAGCAGCATCGGCATCCACACGGGCCTTCTCGGCCACCGGGATGGCGTCAGTCGCCGTCTTCACGACGGCTTGTGCATCAACGAGTTTCTTCTCCGCCGCGGCTTTCACGTCGGCATTGTCTCCGGCGTTCTTCACTTCTTCAGCCGCCGCCTTTTCCGCGGCTTGTGCATCGACGAGCACCTTGTCCGCTGCCGCCTTGGCTTCAGTCGCTTTTTTCAGGGCTTCCTGTGCAACGGGAATGGCTTTCACGACATCGTCGCGCTTCATCGTCGCAACTTTCACGGCCTCTGCGGCGGCCACGGCGGCTTTGTCGGCCGCGTCGAGTTCCGCTTTCAATCGATCGACCTTCTGCGGATTGCGGCGATACGCCACCTGTGCCTGTCCCGCGAGATACATCGTGTACGTTCCCACCGCGGCATTGGGGGGGACGAAGATGCGGAAGACTTCGTCGGGCTTATCCTTGTTGATCGGCTTGTTTTCGATCTGGACGTTGGCGGGTTGGCCGACGAACTGCAGGGCGACGTTGGCATCGAAACCGGGCCGTTTGATGAGCTTGACCGGCACGAGAATCTGGCGGTTATGATTCACCACTTCACGATGCACGGTGGTCACCAGTTGGAACGGGGCCGGTTCTTCGATGACCGAGAGTTCGAGGTTCTGGCTGACCCGCGCGTCGCCGGGGACGTTGGGTTGACCGCTCCAGACGATGGTCCCGGTGCGGGCAAAACGGACGACTTCCCGGATCGCTGCGTCCCGAGCGGCCTGGGTCTGTGCGAGTGCGGCCGTGGCTTCCGCCAACTTCTGTTCGGCGGCCGTCTTGGCGGCCAACGCGGCTTGATGGGTCTGCGTCGCCGTGGTCACTTTTGCTTCGGCGTCGGCCACTTTCTTCTTGAGCGCTTCATCGTCGGTCTTTGCCGCGAGTTCGGCTTTGGCCGCCGTGAGCGCGTCCGTCTCTTTCTTCAGGTCGTCCGCGGGTTTGGCGATGGCTTTGTCAGCCGCGGCAATGGCATCGGTCGCGGCTTTGACCACCGCTTGCGCGGCGGTCACGGCGGCAACTTTCGTCGCGTCTTCGATCTTCCCTTTGCCGATGATCCGCACGGTGCCCGCCCAAGCCGGGGCGTCTTCCGTCGAGGTAAAGACGAGCGTCCCCAAGGAGGGCGTGGTCCCGATCGAAATGTCTTTGCAGGTCACACCCGCGGGAAGTCCTTCCACGGAGACGTCGATAGGGCCGGCATAACCATCACGACGGAGGGCCAGGACGTTGACCGAGACGTTGTCGCCCCGCCGTAAGCCGACCGACCACGTCAGCGCTTGTTTGGCCGGCGGTGGTGTCGGGGTGAGCGGGACGGCAATCAACCGGAAATCGGGGGCTTCCGTCCGCACCGTCAACCGATAAATCAGCGACGGACTCCCCCGGCTGGCGGCGTACCGATCGCGCAAGGCCACACGGTAGTTTCCATCGGCAGGCACGGTGAACTTGTAGAGCGGATCGTCGTTCAACGTGTCGAAGACATTCGGCAACAGGTTTGTGCCATCGTCATCCACGGCGGCAATCCGTTTCAGTGTCTCTTCACCTTTTTCATTGACCGTGACCTGGTCGAGGGTGAGATAGGGATCGGCTCCATTGCCCAGGCGTTGGGAATCGACTTCCATCCACAAAACTTGTCCGGCCTTGGCCTCGAACTGGTACAGATCGACATCGGCCTTGGCCTGAAACTGCCCCGCGAACTCACCCGGGACCGTGATTTTCTGGGCCTGCGGAGGCAGATTATTCGGTTCGACTTCTCCCACCACCGGAGTGAACGCAAAGGTCAGCGGGACCGGTGTGGCGGCTCCGTTTGCATCGGAGAAACGGTAGGCGAACGTGTCGATTCCCGCGGAAGAAGGTTCTGTTGGCAGCGTGGCATCGAGTTGTGTGGCATCCGCCGGCGCGGTGATGTTCACGGCCAGTTTGTCGAGCGGGCGACCGTTCAGCAGCACACCGGAGGGTTCGCCGCCGGGCAGATTGCGACCAAAGAGTGTGTACGCCGCGGTTGTTCCCGGCACAGCAGCGGGGGGCCAGACGTAATCCACATGGGGGCCGGTATGTGCCGTCAGGCGGTAGACGTAATCCTCGCCTCCGGCATACACGAAGTCCGTCAGCCGCAGGAGATACTCGCCGTTCGCCGGGATGGTGAAATCGAGCAGCGCATCACGGTTCAAATTGTTGCGTGCGGTTGCCACCCGGCGACCAGCCGGATCGTAGAGTTCGAGGCTGGCATCGAGTTTCGAGTCAATTCGCTTGGCGAAGCAATCCACCAGCAACCGTTGTCCCTGGGTGAGCGTCAGCTTGAAGTGATCGACATCGGTCGCACCATTAATCTTGCCGTTGAGGGTCACGTTGAGTTCGAGCGGAGTGGCTTGCTGACGGTCGTTGTTCGGTTCCGTTTCTGGCAATTCCTTGCGGCTGCCGACGGTGTAAACGCGGGGGTTACTGATGCCGAAGAGGCCGACGCCACGAACTTCATAAGCCCCAGCGGGGACATCACCAGCTACGGTAACGGTAAAAACATTGGTGACCGGGACCGGCTTTCCCCCCTGGTCCTGCATCTTCTGCACGGCGGTGATGCCGGGGTGGTTAAACAGGAGCTTCGAGAGTTCTTCCAGATCGACGCCGCTGGTGACCGTCACGTCCACGGACGTACCGGCTTGGGCTCCGGGTGGGAAGACCGCATAGACCCGAGTCTGGGGCAGTTGAGCGATCGCCGGCGTGGCGCTCGCGAACACGAACAGTGTCAGAACAGAAAGAAACCGCGACACCATCAGGGCGTCCTTTCGCGATGTAGTTCGTGGGCGTCGAAGGCGGTGCGGGCAGTCAGGCAGGGACGATCAAGGGCAGGAGGATTCATTCATCCGTTTCGGCAGGCTCGCATCCAGCGTTTCCGATAGGTTACCCGAAGGGCGCTGTCGACTCCACTGTTTCCGGACCAGTTCGTCGGAAAATCTGACGAATCGAGCCGTCGCTGACGGCTGATATCCCTTCCGTCTGCTGAAGACTCAGCGATGACAAATTTTCGTACGGCGACTCGCAGGGGCCACTCTACGGCACCAAATCACAACTGCTCTCCGCGGCGGGAGATGACACGAGCACGCGGTTGAGGATGGGTGTCGTCGTGTCAATCGCCGCCAGGAGTTCGGCGAGGTTCAGGTCCGGATCAACCAGAATGACGTGGCCTTCGAGACACAATCCATCGCGGCAGCGGTGGACGACGAGCGAGCAAACGTTCAGGCCGGGGTGGGAATGCAGCAGGCCGGCGACCGTCCGTTCCAGTTGCCCATCCGCGGTTCCGGTTGGCGTGGGCGGTGGTTCGGACACAAGCGCCGGTGAGGAAACAGGCGACATCCGTGAAACCATGTTCAATCTCCTTGGAACGAGAGCGTGCACCAAAGGGAGTCTGAATTCAGCTTAGCAAGCGGCAAAAGGTCGTCACGCGAAAACCGGAATAATCCGCAAGTTTGCCACAATTGACAAAGCCTTCAGGGCTGTGCTCGCTTGCCGAAGATCAAGGCGTCAGCAAGCAATCGTGTGAACGTTTTGCACGTTTGTATTCGGTCTGCTGCAATTCGAGTCATCGCGGTGGGCTGTCGCTTTTTGCCAACTTGGGAAATCGTGAATCCTGTGTGTGAACGTGTTGTAATGTTTTTCTGCGTCGTTGTTTGGGAAAAGTCCAGTGAGCGAGCGTTTTCGTGATTCAGGGAATCTCTTCGAATTTCCGTTAACGGTGGACGATTTGAACGGTTTTAGTCTCGTGAAGTTGCTACACTGGGTAAGTCTTCGCGGGGGAACGGATCATGGTGGGGATCGAGTCCAAGAAGTTACGAACGAGTTTGGGTAGCGGATCGACACGAATTCGGACCGAACGCAGTTCGTCGTCGACTCGGTGTCGTGCGATGTCTGTCGGCGTCGATATGCAGTTGGTTGCTGACGCCGAGCGGCTTGCCGCAACCGAGATCGCGTTCATCGATCATCCCGACTTCCGCCGACGCAATGCGCTGGCGCTCATCGAAGCGCAGCGGCCGGATGACGCCGTCGCTCTGTCCCGAGGGCACGCGACCGGTCCGGGTATTGCCTTCATGCCGGAGTTGGTTCGGGCTCCGCTACTCACGCCGGCGTGGGAACGCTACTTCTTTCTCAAAATGAACTTCCTGCGTTTTCGCGCCGAACAATCACGCCGGAAGCTCCGTCCGCAACAGCCCGATGCCGAATTAATGGCCAGCATCGAGGCATTGCTGCAGGAAGCATTGTCGATCCGGAACCAGATCGCCGAGGCCAATGTGCGGTTGCTCGTGGCGGCCGCCAAGAAATTGTGTCACTCCTTAGATCATCTCAGCGATCTCATCGGTGAAGGTCTGATGCCCCTCTTGCGGGCCATTGACCTGTTTGATGTCGGTCGAGGACACCGTTTCAGCACGTATGCGACCTGGGCGGTGCGGAACCAGATGATTCGGATGCTGCGAAAGCAACGGACCTTGCCGGAACTCGCACTTACCGACGAGCAAGCCGGCTGGCACCACATTCCGGATGAACGACCGGCGCTGCTGATCGACGAGGCCATCCCGCTTCAACGGCAGCAACTCGTCTCGCGGCTGTTCGATTCCCTATCGGAGCGTGAACAGCACATCGTCCGGGCACGGTTCGGTCTCGATGGAGAACCCGCCGGTCAAAGCCTTGCCGATATCTCGGCCCAGTTGGGACTGAGCAAAGAGCGTGTCCGCCAAGTCGTGCTGTCCGCCTTGAAAAAACTTCGCCAGCGCGCCGAGGAAGAAGGCTGCGATCCTGAGGACGAAGAATTCACCGGCCCTTGATGTCCCGCGTCGGAATCGCCACTTTAGCGTGAACGGCAACGAGACGTTTTAGGGATGGAGAATGTCGCAAGGGATGGTGTTCGAACGGCGGGTGTTGCTCCCCGTCTCGGCGCAAGCCGCTTTCGACTGGCACGAACGGCACGGAGCATTTCAGCGATTGGCGCCACCGTGGGAAGCGATTCAGGTCGTTTCCCAAACCGGCGGAATCAAGAATGGTGGCCGGGCGGTGCTCCGGATGTCGGTCGGCCCGTTCCAGCAGTTATGGATTGCCGAGCACAGCGGTTACCAGTCCGGACAGCAATTTCGCGATGTCCAGGTTCAAGGCCCGTTCGCACGGTTTGAACACACTCACGGTTTCACACCGCAAGACCGCAATTCCTGCTGGTTGACGGATCACATTGAATTTGTGCCACCGTTCGGAGTGTTCGGCCGTTGGTTCGGCGGCGGAATCATTCGGCGAAAACTCGACCGTGTTTTTCGCTACCGGCATCACATCACCGCGGCCGATCTGGCAGCGAGCAAAACATCATCGGAGAAGCACACCATGAAAATCCTCATCACTGGCGCAACGGGTTTGGTTGGCAAAGAACTCGGGCCGTTGTTGACCACCAGCGGCCATGAAATCTTTCGACTGGTGCGCTCCAATCCGAGCGACGCCAACGATATCCCGTGGGATCCCGCCAAAGGTGAGGTCCACAAAGCGCGGCTGGAAGGTCTGGACGGCGTGGTCCATCTCGCCGGGGAGAACATCGCCGGAGCACGATGGAATGCCGCCGTCAAACAACGCATCCGTGACAGCCGTGTTGTCGGCACGCGATTGCTGTGCGATACGCTCGCCTCATTGGAACGCAAACCGAAGGTGCTGGTGTGCGCCTCGGCCATCGGGATCTACGGCGACCGCGGCGGTGAGATTCTCACCGAGCAATCGGCTCCGGGTGACGGTTTCCTGCCGGACGTCTGCAAAGAATGGGAAGCTGCGTGTGAACCAGCCCGAAAAGCGGGGATTCGTGTCGTCAACTTGCGAATCGGTGTAATCCTCACCCCCAAAGGCGGAGCACTCGCGAAGATGTTGTTCCCGTTCAAAATGGGCGGCGGCGGAGTCGTCGGCAGCGGTCGCCAATACTGGAGCTGGGTCGCGATTGATGACGTCATCGGTGCGATTCAACATTGCCTGACGCACAATGACATCGCGGGACCGGTCAACTGCACGGCTCCGAACCCCGCGACGAACTATGAGTTCACCAAGACCCTCGGAGCCGTGCTGCATCGCCCGACGATCTTCCCGCTGCCGGGTTTCGCGGCGAAGCTGGCCCTCGGCGAAATGGCGCAAGATCTCTTGCTGGCCAGCACCCGCGTGATGCCAAACGCCCTGCAGGCCAGCGGTTACCAATTCCGCTGCCCGACGCTGGAAAGCACCCTGCGACACGTCCTCGGCGCATGAGGTGCCGCCTCCCGGCTGCTTCCTGGCAGCCGGGAGGCTTGAGTTGGCAACGAACACTCAATAGCACCCCGGCTGCGAAGAAGCAGCCGGGGTGCGGCATTTCGTCACTTGCTGGGGGAATGCATTCCCCGGGCTTCGCCGTTAACATGACGCAACGTTGATTCGTTAACCCGCCTCCACGGAGTATGCATCTCATGTCGGTACGCCACGGTCATTCTCGTCGCGACTTTCTGCAACACTCTCTCGCCGGGGCCGCCGCTCTGTCCTGGTTGCAGCCGACGTATTGCCTCGCGCAGCCCAGCGAAACCGTCCGTCATGCGAGCTTCGGGGCGAGCGGTATGGCCGGAGCCGATCTCAACGCGATCGCCAGCCATCCGAATGTGAAACTGGTGTGCGTCGCCGAGGTCGATGAAGCCCGCGCGATCGACCTCCGCAAGAAATTCCCGGACACCCGCGTCTATCAGGACTGGCGGGTGATGCTCGACAAAGAGGCCAAGAACCTCGATTGCGTGAACGTCTCCACGCCCGATCACATGCACGCCCCGATGGCCATGTCGGCGATGAACCACGGGTTGCACGTCTACTGCCAGAAGCCGCTGACGCACGACATCTACGAATCGCGCCGCCTCACCGATGTCGCGCGGGAGAAGAACCGCATCACGCAGATGGGGATTCAGATTCACTCCGCCATCGAATACCGGGCTGCGGTCCACTGGATTCAAGCCGGCGTCATCGGCCCCGTGAAAGAAGTCCATTCGTGGAGCAGCAAGAAGTGGGGTGATCCGTCGCCTCTGCCAACCAAGACCGATCCCGTCCCTACATCGCTCGACTGGAATTTGTGGCTCGGTGTAACGGCGGAACGGCCCTATATCGGTGGCGGTTATTATCACCCCGGCAACTGGCGGAAGCGGCTCGACTTCGGCACTGGCACGTTCGGCGACATGGGCTGCCACATCCTCGACCCCGTCTGCAAAGCCCTCGAACTCAAGATCGCCCGCAACGTGAAATCGGTCGGCAACGGTCCGAACGAACACAACTGGGGGAACGACATCGTCGTCGAATACGATTACACACCGACGAAATATACTGCCGCAGAAGGCCTCAAGCTGACGTGGTACGATGGCGACAAGCTGCCCTCAAAAGAAGCCGTCGCGATTCTCGGTGGTGCCGCGCTGCCCGATCAGGGTTCGGTCTTCATCGGTTCCAAGGGGGCAATGCTGCTGCCGCACATTGCGTATCCCACGCTCTATCCGGGGGACAAGTTCGCCGACACCAAGAAGCCGGAACTGGAAGGGATCAACCACTGGCATTCGTTCGTGGACGCCGTCCGTGGCAAGGGACAAACGTCCGCGAACTTCGACTACGCCGGCCCGCTCACCGAAATGGTGCTCCTCGGCGGCGTTGCGACGTTCTATCCGCAGGAATCCCTCACTTGGGACGCTGCGAAATTGCAATTCACCAATTCCAAAGGCGCGACCGAAAAAGTGCGGCGACCGTACCGCAAGGGCTGGGAAGTGGATGGATTGAGCTGATCCACGTCGGCGAGCGTGCGGACGTCAGGCCCCCCGGCGCATTTTTTAGAGTGCATTGCAACGCACCATTCGGTTACAAGAGGTACTACAAGACGCTGAAACTTTAATAACAGTGGTAGCCACTCGCATGAAACTGCTGACATTCACATTCATCGCACTGTTCGCTATTCACACGACGTTCGCAGTTGCGGAGGATGCCGCGACTGATTGGATGACGTACTACTATAAGAATCCGACGCCGGACAAGTTCGTCGAAAAAGTTCGGATGATGGCGAAGGACGAGAGCCTGACGAACCCCGGTGCGCAGCCACCGATTCTGGCGTTTCTGAGTCAGTTGATGGCGTCCAATCCCAAGAAAATCTCGGAATGGCTCGACGCGTTAGCGGATCTGGATGACCAACAGCGTTCCTTGTTGCTGGCGGCGGCATGGTATTCGGGTACGGAAGAAGCTCGAGCATATTTGGAGAGTCGCAAGCTTGAGAAGTACCTCAAGGAAAAAGCTCCCAAGATTCTCGAAATGGAAGTCAACTCTCCGCCAGTACTGGACATGCTTTGGGGTTACTTCATGGCAACTGGTGATGAGAAACCAATCCGAAGAATCGTTACCGCCTTCAATCTTGCGAAGTACGCAGGTGCCCTCAAAAGATTCAAGATGTCCGAGAAAACAGAACGGGACAAGAATGAGGCCTATTGGGATGCAACTTTTCAGGCTGCCCAATGGTCATTGGAGAGCAACTGTCATCAGCATCCGGCGGTCCTGCGACATTGCGAAGCAATTGTTGCCGATCCCGCACTTCCCAAAGAACAGCGACTCTGGCTCAGCACGGTACTCACCAAAGTGAAATCAGAGAAGCAGAACCTCGAACTTAACAACAAAAAGGACGATTAACCGTGTCGTGCACCCATGTAGCGCGGACTCCCCCTTGCGGTCCGATCACGAGTGATGGTTTCCCATAACGATCTACACATTTCCTCTTGATAGCAGGCGGGAGCTTGCCCCACGCGCTTTATTGAGAACTTGCATGTTTCAACGACTCCCAGTGACCATTGCTCTGATTCTAATTGCAACGTCCCTTCGCGCCGCGGAACCCTCTCCGCGCGAACTGCTGCAGAACGCTAAGCGTGTCGTCTTCCTCGGCGACAGCATCACCGCGGCGGGGGTGTATGTGGCGGATGTTGAGGCGTGGATGCTCACGCAGAAATGGGAGCGGCGACCGTTCGTCATCAATGCGGGACTGCCGAGCGAAACGGTCTCGGGGCTGAGCGAAGACGGCCACGCGGGCGGCCAATTCCCGCGGCCTGATCTTGCCGAGCGATTGGACCGTGTGCTGGCCGTCACGAAGCCCGACCTGATCATCGCCTGCTACGGCATGAACTGCGGTATCTATCTGCCATTCGATGACGCCCGGCACCAGCGCTACGAAGCCGGTCTGAAGAACCTGCGCGAGAAAGCCGCCGCGGTGGGAGCTAAGGTGATTCACATCACGCCGCCGTTTTACGATGACCAGCGGTCGCCGAAGCCGTTTTCGTACAACGAAGTGCTCGATAAATACAGCGATAAACTCCTCGCCAAGCGGGCTGAGGGTTGGGTGGTGATCGATCTGCATCACCCGATGACGGCAGCGGTGAAGGAACGGCGGGTCAAGGACCCGCAGTACACGATGCAACCGGACGGCGTGCATCCCAACGCCGACGGTCACTGGTTCGTCGCCCAGCAGTTCCTCCGCGCGTGCGGCGATGAGTCGGTGCTGAAGTTCGCCACGCCGCAGGAAATGCTCGCCGCCCGTGGCCTCTCGGACAAAGTGCTGCCACTGGTGCAACAACGCATGAGTGTGTTGCGGGATGCCTACGTGGCGACCGCTGGCCACAAACGTCCCGGCGTGGCGGCGGGCTTGCCACTCGAGCAAGCCGAGCAGAAAGCCGCGGAATTGATGACGCAGATTCAGACGTTGATCGCAACACCGACGCCGTAGTCGCCGAGACGGGATGGGTGGTCACACGCGGGGTGATTTGCGGATGCCAAAATGAGCCGTTACGCTCCCACGGACGGCGTCTTCGCCGTGGGGTTGAGAAGGGATTCGTTGCGGTTCTCGGACCACAGGGATGGTGCTCATCAATGCCGAAGAAATCGAGTCTCCTTTCCCCGCCTTCGGCGGAAGCCCGGGCGGACGTGCTGGCGATTGTCCGTCGGCAATCGGAACCGATCGCCCTGAAAGCGGTCGCCAAGTTGCTGCCCGCCGCGCACCGCATGAGTGACGCCGATCTGCAGGCCACGGTGCAGGAATTTCTGTCGGCGTCACAACTCTGCGAGTACCCACCGAAAACAGCGAGTGGGCCGTTACGGTATTGGGATCGAGACACACGGTGGTTGGCACGAGATGCCGTTTCACATCGACTGTCGAATTGGCCGGAACCCATCGCCGCGAAGGAACTCGCCACCCGGTTGGGCTTGCCCTTCAAAGTCTCCGAAAATGACCTGGCCACAATCCTTGCGGATTTCGTCACCCGCGGGCTGCTGCATGAGATTCCCGCGGCGACTGCCAAGGGAAAAATTCGCTACTGGAATCAGGATCGTTCGGAATACTTCCGGTCAACCGTGCTGCAGGTGCTTCAAGTGAAAGGGCCGTTGCCGGAAGCGAAGTTGCAGTCTAGCGTGAAAGGGATCACGCCGGGGGAATGGCAACTGGTCCGTGAGACGCTGCGACAGTCACGCAAGATTTTCCTGCATCCCTCCGTGGGGAAAAAGGGCAAAGCCGCATTCGGATTGCGACCGCCGACAGCCGCCCCGTATTTGAAAGAGTTCGCGGGGCCGATAACGGCGATCATTACGACGCTGACCGAAGCCGAAGTGGCTGCCGATGACATCCGGCGGGCGATCGTCGAAATGGTCGAAGCCGCGGGCATTCCGTTCGGTGTGTCACGGGCGGCGACCTCGAAGCCGACTGACCCGGTGGGTTCCTCGACGTCGACGGCTCCCGATCGATTGATCGAACTGATGATGACCTTGGAACCCGGTGCGGCACGCGGGACACTGATCGGCGTGCGGGATCTGCGGCGCTCTGCCCGGATGGACAAAGCCGTGTTTGATGCCGCGGTCCTGCAACTATCGCGGCAAGGCAAGGTCGCACTCCACTGGCACGATTTTCCGGCGAGTCTCACCGCCGAGGAGCGGGACGAACTTGTGACGGATGGGGCCGGGAACTACTACATCGGCGTGGCTCTCCGCACCGTTGAAAGTGGAGATCGATCATGAACCCCTTTCGTGACACCATTGTGGCCAGCCCGTGGGAATACGGCGGCGTCGATGTTCCGGCCATTCACGGCTCCGTTCTGGACCAGTGTGTGCAGGGCGTCGAATACGTGCGGAGTCGCGGACGGTCCGCGGGGTTGCTGATTCACGGGGAAGCCGGGAGCGGCAAGACCCATTTGCTCAAACGACTGCGCTCGCAACTCACCCCGGCCGCCCCGACAGCGACCGATCGCCGCGAATGCCTGTATGTGTGGGTCCGCCTGCAGACATCGCCGCGAATGATCTGGCGGACCTTGCGACGGAGTCTGGTCGATGACTGGTTCCGACCGGTGAGCGGCCAACGGTCGCAGTTCGATCGCATTCTGTTTCATCGCCTGGCGGAAATCCGCATCGCCGAGGGGGATCTGGAGCCGTGGTATGAGTACATGCGCGACGAGGATCCGCAGGGACTCCTGCGGCTGATGGATCAAATCGCGGAGGCCCAGCAACTGGACCGGAACACCGCGGTTGCCTTTCAGCACATCGCGTTTGAACGGCATCGTCGTGACCTGCATGCGTGGTTAGCCGGGACTTCGTTGCCGGCCGCGGCGCTGGACCGGTTGGAGATGGCGCAGGATGACGGGACCGATGAAGAGCGTGAAGACGCCGCCCGGGAAGTCGTCGTCATGCTCTGTAAGCTGGCAGGCAACGATTTGCCGATCGTCCTGAGTTTCGATCAGGTTGAAGCCCTGCAAACGACGTCCGATGATAAAGATGCGTTGTTCGCCTTCGGCCAACTCATTAGCACGCTGCACGATAGCACCTCGAACGTTCTGCTGGTTTCCTCAGTACAGTCGGTCTTCGCCACATTACTGAAGGAGAAGTCGCGGCAGGCCGATTACGACCGGATGACGTCTTTGGGATCGTATTCACTGAATCCGCTGACACGGTCCGAAGCCGAGCAATTGATCGCGGCCCGGTTGTCGGTCGACCATCCTGCCATTCCACCCGCTGCCGAGCGAACCGCCTGCTGGCCGCTCGATGAGGAAGAATTTGACCATCTTTTCAAAAGCGGCCGCGGCAGCGTCTCTCCCCGCAAACTGCTGATGCGGTGTGCGGAGCGATTTGAGAACCGTTTGCACGGGACGTTGCCAGAGTCGACAAAACCGGCCTCAGTGTCGCCGTCTCCGGAACAGCAAGTCGCTGAGTTCCTGGCAGCGACGTGGGACACCAGGCTGGAAGAAAAGCAGGCGGCGAACACGGCCGATCGCACGGAAGAAATCATCCGGCATGGCTTACCGCTCCTCATGCCGCTGGTCTCCCCGACCCTCCGCCACGTCAGTGCAGAAACGCTGCCCGATGTCGAACTGATCTTTGAATCGCCCCGTGACCGCCTCGGCGTGAGCCTCTGCACGCAGTCGAATATGACCACTCTTGCCAAGCGGCTGAACCGGTTGAAGGGGCAATTTGACAAAACCAAGTTGTCGCGGCTGGTGGTGCTGCGTGATGGCCGTGTCCCCCTCTCGAAGGGAGCGAAAGCGGCGGCGAAGCATCTGGAAGAATTGCAGCAGAAGGGAGCCGCCATTGTCTACCCGTCGGTCGAGGTGCTGGCCGCAATTGATGCCCTGCGGTCGTTGCTGTCCGACGCCAAGTCTGGCGACTTGAGTTTCGGCACGGAACCGGTATCACCACAATCGGTCGCAGACTGGTTGCAAGCGTGTCTGGCGGCTCCCTTGCGGGACTTCGTAGAAGAGATTCTCGGCGAATCGCGTGTCGATTCCCCGGAGACGGGGGCCGACACGGCGCTGCTGGAATCGTTGATGACCCTTCTGGCGGAACAACCGATGCTGTCCGTTGCTCAAGCGGCGGAAGAGTTACAGCGTCCGGTCACGGAGATTGTCGCGTTTGTCCAACGTCACCCACAGCACATCGGTTTGCTCGGCCAACCTCCTTTGCTCCTCTTTCGGATCGACTCGAATCTCCCGGTACCACACGAAACCGTGTGATCGCAGGGACCAGATGTGAATCGCGTGGTGATCATGTTATTCCCCGACTCGTTGATGAGGTGAGCGATGCCGGTGATGCTCTCGGTCAGCCAGGTCCGGCAGGCCCTGTTTCAGGCGTTGGGATCCACTGAGAGTGCGGGCTCCGGCGCGGCCTCAACGGCGGTGTTGGGACAATGGTTTCATGAAACGCTGCACCGGCTGATCGCGGAAGACGAGGGCGTGTGGCGGCAACTCGACGAGATCGCCGCCGATGTGGAACTTTGGAAACGGACGCTGGCGGAATTGGCTTATTCCCAATGCGTTGGTCCGCGGTTGGTGCGCGAACACGCGGCTTTGCACGCCGTGGCGCCGCAGGTGTTGTCCTTCTGGAAAGCCGTGCGCGAGGCCTGCGATTGGCTTGCCGAGTTGAATTGGCAACGCACCCAGGCGCTGCCGGCGCGTCAACGTCGTCCGCATTCATCATCAACGGAATGGTTGGCCACAGAGACGCCACTGGCCTGCGAACTCCGTGCGCCGGGATGGACCGACAGCGTCCGTTTGACGGGAATCGCCGATGCCGTGCTGCGCGTTCCCGATCGCAATGCATGGTGCGTGATCGAGTTCAAACTGGGGCAGACGTCACCGATTGTCGATCTCGGCCAGGCTTGTCTCTATCACCTGTTGCTCGCGTCAGTACAACAGGCTCACGACTCCGCCGCATCGCCCCTCGGTTCCCTCGCCGTTGTCAGCTTTTGCCCCGAGCGTCAGGAACGCGTTTTCACCGCGGACGAGCTCCGGGAACCCCACGCGCGGCTGTTGGATCTGATTGGTAAGTTGGCGGGTGTCGACCCGGCCCAGTCGCGCCCGGATGTCGCGGGCAGCCGGTCGGTGGAGAGTGCACTCCCCAATCAACGAGCCAGCGCGGCGGCGCTGGAAGCGTTGCATCCGAGTGCCGAGCATCTGGAATTAGGCCGTGGGCTGGTGGCGACGTGGGCCGAATACGGCGTGTCGGTTTCGCTGGACCAACCCGTCATCGTCGGCCCCACGTTCATTCGGTTCCCCATCACGCTGGGACGAGGCACGAAGGTCAGTGCCGTATCGAAGTATGCCAGCGAGTTGCAGGTCCGGCTGCAGCTTCGCGAAGAGCCGTTCATCAACCGCGAAGACGGGCAATTGGTGGTCGATGTGCAGCGCCCGGATCGCCAGACGGTGGCCTTCGCCGATGTGCGCGGTGAACTGCCCGCTCCCGACCCTGTCACGGGGGGATCGCATGTCCCCATCGGGGTAGATCTGTTTCGTCGGCTGGTCTGTGCCGATCTCAACAAGAACGAACACGCGCATCTGCTGGTCGCCGGTACCACCGGAAGCGGCAAGAGCGAATGGTTGCGGTTGGCGCTGGCAGGATTGCTGATGACGAACACACCGCAGACCCTGCGGCTGCTGGTCATCGATCCCAAGCGGAACGCCTTTCATGCGCTGCGGAACTCCCAGTATCTGTGGCGACCGCTGGTCTTTCCCGATGAACAATCGACCGTGGAAGTTTTGCAACAGCTTGCCGAGGAAATGGACCGTCGCTACCGCATTGCCGAGGGCGCGGATGCGTTTCACCAGTTGGTGACCCGTTCACCGGAACCTCTGCCGCGGATTGTCTGCGTCTGTGATGAATACCGCGATTTGATCAGCCGAGACCGAAAAGAGCGGAAACTCATCGAAGCCCAGATTGCCCGGTTGGGGGCCAAAGCCCGGGCCGCGGGCATTCATCTGATTCTCGCGACCCAGGAAGCCAGCCGTGAAACGATTCGCGGCTCCCTCGACGCCAACATGCCGGCCCGTGTCGGCTTGAAGATGGGTAAAGCCGTCGAATCGCGGATGCTCTTGAGTGAACCGGGCGCCGAGAAACTCCTCGGTTACGGCGACCTGCTCTTCAAAGACCTCGGCCGCCCCCGCCGCCTGCAGGCACCCCTCTTATCGGAACAGGACCGACAGACCATCTTTGGTAATGACATGAATCCGTAGAGCGGTCAGTGGCGCTCTCTGCTAGGACTTCCGTTTAACACCAGACCGTGGTGACATCTTTCGTTTCGCAACGGGGACCACGCGGCAGCCAACGGGAAGCCATCGGCCCGTCAGCAGTCCGTGAATAGATTTTGTGCCACGACTGTGTGAGGTGGCAAAACATTCCTCGAAATTGCACGGCCGACACGGCCGTGGCACACAAAGATGAAGACTTCAGCGGACGATTAAATCCAACTCGGTTGCCAGCCGGTGCGGTAGGATTTGGTCAGCAGGTCCTGCACATGGGGGGCTCCGGTGAGTTGCAGCGCTTCGGCATCCCAGGTCAGTTTCTTGCCGGGGTGGCGGATGGCAATCGTTCCCAGCAGTACGGTTTCACTCAAGGGACCGGAATAATCGAACGCCGACGTGGCATGGTCTTCGCCACGGCAGGCATCGGCCCAAGAGGTGTAGTGATTGCGGGCTGGGACCACGGGGATGGTGAAGTCCGCATATTTTTCTTCAGGGAACAGCTTCGGCATTGCCACATGCGGGATGACCAGCGAGCCTTTCTCACCCAGCAGAACCGAGCCGCTGCCAGGGAGTTTGTACGACTCTGGCAACCCGAGGGCTTCACGCGGTGGGAACTTGCCGGCCCCATCGTACCAGGTCACGTTGATCGATTTTCCAGCGGTCAACTCGGTTCCCGGGAAGACATAAGACACGGTGGACCATTTCGTCCAGACTTCACGATTGAGCGCCGGGGCTTCAGCCTGAATCGACATCGGTGCTGTCAGCTTCAACGCCATGAACACGGGGTCAAGGATGTGGCAGCCGAAATCACCCAACTGGCCATTGGAGAAATCTTGCCAGGCCCGCCAGTTGAACGGGTGGTAGATCTCCGGCAGATAAGGACGTTCCGGTGCCGCTCCCAACCAATTGTCCCAATGGACCGTTTCGGGAATGGGCTTGCTGCCCGCTGGACGGTCATCGACCTTGATCCAGCTCAAGACACCGCTTTGCCACGAATGGACTTCGCGTACCTTACCGATGGCCCCATCGTGCACCAGTTTCACGGCAGTCCGATATGCTTCGTGTGACTGAATCTGGTTGCCCATCTGCGTGACGACCTTGTATTTTTTGGCGGCCAGCTGCATCTGCCGGGCTTCAAAGACGGTGTGCGTCAGCGGCTTTTGACACTGGACGTGCTTGCCGAGCTGCATGGCTGCCAGGGAAATCGGCGCGTGCATATGATCCGGCGTGGACACGATGACAGCGTCAATCTCCTTGGACTCGTCGAGCAGTTTTCGCCAGTCGGTGTAGCGTTTGGCTTCCGGGAATTTCTCTGCGGCTTTCCCGAGGTGTTCCACACTTTCATCGATGTCACACAACGCAACGATTTGCACATGTGGACTGGCGGCAGTGGCGGTGAGATCGGACCATCCTTTACCTCCGGTTCCAATGGACGCCACGCGCAGCTTGCTGTTCGCACCGGCGACACGCCCCCAACCGACCGCGGGAAGGGCCAGGGCTCCACCTACGACAGCGGCTTGTGAGAGAAAGTGACGGCGAGAGATCGGGTGAGACATTCCGGAGCGTCCTGGCAAGGTGGAGTAGCGGTACCGAATTGGTATGCACCTTACACGGTCGTGGATCACCGGAACAAGTCTGACGCCGCTGCCATGTCGGAGACGTTCCCTTGGCAGGCGTGATGAGCCGCCGGGTCGCTCGTCTTCTGCCAGACCAACTGACACTTCGATCGCCAACAATGCTATGTGCGTGTCAGCAGGCTCCGCTTGTCGCTCAGGCATCCGAGACAAACTTGCTTCGCAGGGAACGGCTCCTTACCGTAGGGTCTGTCCGTGAGAACGGCGTGATTTACTGGAATTCGATGCCTCATTCAAAGCCAACGTGTTTATGACCTCACTCGACTGTTCGCGCCGCGCGTTTCTGACCTCCACAGTCGTGATGGCCGGAGCTACTCCGATTGTCTCGAACTTGCTGACAGCCCAGGCGGCCGCTGCGGATGGACCGCTGATGGCCTACGTCGGCACGTTTAGTTCACCACTGCGTGACGTCCTGCCGACTCAGGTCGATCTGCCGCCAGGCAACGGTCGGGGCATTCATCTGTTGTCGGTGAATCGCACCACGGGCGCAACGACACCGGCGGGTCTGTACGAGATGGGGACTAGTCCGAGTTGTCTGGTGTTGAATGCCGCCGGAACGCGGTTGTACTCGGCGAATGAAACCGATCGTGTCGGCGAGAACAATGAGGGGACGGTCAGCGTTTTCTCGATCAACCGGGCCGATGGGCAATTGACGTTGCTCAACACCGTTCGCTCCGGTGGTGCCGGTCCGACGTATGTGAGCATTCACCCCTCCGGCCGGTTCCTGTTCGTGGCGAACTACTTCGGCGGGTCCGTCGCCGTGTTGCCAATCCAGGCCGACGGCCGACTCGGTGACGCCACGGACATCCAGAATGATATGGGCAAACTCGGGCCGACCAAAGCCGTGAATGCCCCTCCGGGAAGCTTTGCGTTCAGCGGGCATGATCGAACGCACGCGCACATGATTCAGGCCGATCCCGCCGGCCGGTTTGTGCTGCATGTCGATCTGGGTCTGGACCTGATTTACGTCTGGAGGTTCGACGACAAACTAGGGAAGCTGACCCCTGCAGCATCGCATCGAGTCGCCTTGCCACCAGGTGACGGGCCGCGGCATTTCCACTTTCATCCCAACGCCCGCTGGTTCTACTCCATTCAGGAAGAAGGCTCGACGGTCGTCCTCTTTGACTACGACTCCGCGACGGGCCAGTTGACGTCCCGTCAAACGATTTCGTCGCTGCCGCCCGGGTACGCGGGAAGCAATTTCTGCTCGGAGATTCTGGTTTCCGCTGACGAGAAATTCGTCTACGCCGGCAATCGGTTGCATGACAGCATCGGCATTTTCTCGGTTGGTCCGAACGGCGAGTTGACCTTCGTCGGCGAAGAATGGACGCGCGGGAATTATCCACGCAGCTTCAACTTCGATCCGACCGGGAAGTTTCTTTACTGCTGCAACCAACGCGCGGATAACATCGCCGTCTTCGCAGTGGATCGCAGCACCGGCGGCCTGAAATTCACGGGACATTACATCCCCGTGGGAAATCCGTCGATCATTGTGTTCCTCGATCTGGCCAAGGTGGTGTGATGCGGACCGGTGCTGGTGCGTCGAAAGTGACGCCAGGGGATTAGCGAACGTCGACCAAGCTCAAAGCGAAATCGATTCGTCGATCCGGTGTGACACGGCCGTGT
Source organism: Planctomycetaceae bacterium (assembly GCA_041753475.1). Classification (GTDB taxonomy): domain Bacteria; phylum Planctomycetota; class Planctomycetia; order Planctomycetales; family Planctomycetaceae; genus DSVQ01. The sequence continues at coordinate 21,253 of JBGSUN010000191.1, forward strand.
GATGTCATTGGATCTCCTGCATTTTGACCCCGGATGGGGTCACAGAGGGTAGCCGGGGGTTGAGCGGTAGCGAAAACCCCCGGAAAGCGTTTTTGGAAATCGCACCCCGGAGGGGTGCGATTGTCGTGTCTATGCTGACCGGTGGTCGCCGCTGCGCTCCGACCACCGGTTACCCTCTGTGACCCCCTCGGGGGTCGAAGAAAAGTGCTTACGGAGCAGTTCACCTCGAATCACCTATACGCCCCCCAATTCCGCTTTTGGATTCGACGCGGCTGCTCTCGTTTGACACAATAAACGGTTGGAACTCCAGCCGTCTTTATCCAACCTCATCGCTACCCGCCGCATGAAGATGACACGCGCTCTCCTCGTTGCTTCACGCTGGCTGCTGGCACCGGGCTTCGCGTCAGCACTCCTGTTTGGCGGTGGCAACTTCATTCGTGGCGATGATGCCACCGACGCGGGGATCAAATTCTTCGAAACGCACATCCGTCCGTTGCTGGCCGAGCGGTGTTACAGTTGCCATTCGCAGCGGGCCAACAAACAGGAAGGCGGGTTGCGGCTCGACAGTCGTGACGCCTGGCTTAAAGGGGGCGATCGCGGCCGGGCCGTGGTGCCGGGGGATGTGCAGGCCAGCTTGCTGCTGCAGGCCGTTCGCTATACCGACCCGGATTTTCAGATGCCGCCGACGGAGAAGATTCCGGACGAAGCGATCGCCGCACTGCAAACCTGGATCAAGATGGGAGCGCCGGCACCGGCGCAAAATGTGGCTCCGGACTTCACTCATCCGTCCGATCCCTTGGCGGGCAAAAGTCACTGGGCGTTTCAACCGCTGAAGAACGCCGCACCTCCCGCCGTTGGCGACGAGCACTGGCCGCGATCCACAATTGATCGATACATCCTCGCGCGGTTGGAACAGGAGCAACTCAAACCGGTCGCGGATGCGGCAGCGGGCGATTTGATCCGTCGGCTCAGCTTTCAGTTGATTGGGCTGCCGCCGTCAACCGCGCATCTCGAAAGGTATCAGCAATCGCCCACACCGGAGACGCTCGCTGTCATCGCCGATGAGCTGCTGGCCGCGCCGCAGTTTGGCCAGCGCTGGGCTCGGCATTGGCTTGATCTGGCCCGCTATGCCGATTCCAACGGACTCGATGAAAATTTTCTGTTTCGGGAGGCGTGGCGGTATCGCAACTGGGTGATTGATGCCGTCAATGCCGACATGCCGTTTGATCGGTTCCTGCTGGAGCAACTGGCGGGTGATCTACTGCCGTACGATTCGATTGAACAACGGGATCGGCAACGGATCGGCGGGGGATTCCTCGTTGTCGGCCCGAAGGTGTTGCTGGGGGTGGTTCCGCAAAAACAACGGATGGATGTCGCCGACGAGCTGATCGACACCATCGGCCGCGCGGTCCTGGGACAGACGCTCGGTTGTGCCCGCTGTCATGACCACAAGTTCGATCCGGTCCCCACTGCGGATTACTATGCCCTGGCGGGAATCCTGACATCGACGAAAGTCATGGAACAGCGTTACATGCTCAATGAGCAACGCGTCATGGAGCGGCTCGTCGGATTGGGAGAGAACGGCGAGGCCGTCGACGACACCTACGAAGCGTTCTGGCGCAACCATCCAGGAATCAAAGCCCGTGCGGAGAAGGTCCAGGCGACGCTGAAACTGCTGCAACAGAAAAACGAGGACGCGATCGCCGAGAAGCTTGCGGCTGACGGCGCTGCCTTTGCCGATGGTGCAAAAGATGCCGCCGTGCCGATCGATCAACGGATTGCCGCTCAGGAAGCGTTGCTGAAGGAACTCAAGGCTTCCATCGCAAAGCCTCCTGTGATTCCCCCCCGTGCGATGATTCCGGGGGAAGCCGATGAAATTCGCGATGAAGCCATCCGTCCGGCAGGGAAGTACGACGCGCTCGGCGAAAAAGTGCCGCGCGGGTTCCTGAAGGTACTGTGTGACGACAGCGCTTTTCCGATTTCCCCCAGCCAAAGCGGCCGCATGGAACTGGCCCGCTGGATGACGGATACTCAGTCCCGCGCGGGGTGGCTGACGGCCCGTGTCCAGGCCAATCGCATTTGGCATCATCTGCTGGGCCGCGGACTGGTGCGCACTGTCGACAACTTCGGCCGCACCGGTGAAACGTCCAGCCATCCGGAACTGCTCGATCATCTCGCCGCCCAATTGATCGAGGACGGTTGGTCGTTCAAAGCGTTGATCCGCAAAATTGTACTCAGTCGGACCTTCGCGCTGAGTAGTCAGCACGACATCGCCGGGGCGGAGCGCGATCCAGACAATGTGCTGCTGTGGCGGGCGCATCGTCGTCGTCTCGATCCTGAATCCCTGCGTGATGCCATGCTGTCTGCCGCGGGAACGCTGGACCTGAATCCTGTGGAATCGACGGTTTCTTACCTGGGAGATCAGGCCACGGCGGTCGGCGGCAACCCAGTCCGGCGACGGACCGATTTCCACTGCCGCAGCGTGTACCTGCCGGTGATCCGGAATGACTTGCCGGAATTGTTCGATGTCTTCGATTTCGCCAATCCGCACCTGTCGACCGGGGCACGACCGAAGACGGCCGTTCCGACCCAAGGATTATTCATGTTGAACGATGCGCTGGTGATGGATGCGGCCGCAGCCACGTCGCGCCGCATCCTCGCTGAAACCGCGTCGCTCCCGCCGGAAGCCCGCACGGATCGGATCTGGGAGTTGATCGTCAACTGTAAGCCGACCGACAAGGAACGACGGTCGCTGCAATCGTTCCTCGATCAGACGACCGCGCGGTTGACCGCTTCCGGTGAAGCGGAACCGGATGTGAAGGCCCTCACTTTGGTCTGCCATGCGATGTTTGCGTCGAGCCGCTTTCAGTTTCTGGAGTAACCACGATGCGCTGTGGTCGTTTTTTCCAATCGCAATCACGCCGCTCATGGCTGCAACAATCGGCCTGCGGTTTCGCCGGACTGAGTCTGGCCGCGATGGCCCAGTCGCCGGTGGCTGCGCGGGAGCAAGCGCCGCTGCCGCATTTGCCGCCACGGGCCCGGCGCGTCATCTTTTTGTTTATGTGGGGCGGTCCCAGCCATGTCGACTTGTTCGACTACAAGCCGCGGCTGAACGACTTCGCCGGCAAGCCCGTCACGCCGGAGGCCTTTGGTGGAAAACAACCGCCGGGGGGTAATATTCTCGGCTCGCCTTTCCAGTTCCGACAGCACGGCGAGGGGGGCATCTGGATCAGCGAGCTGTTTCCGCACCTGGCGCAGCATGCCGATCGCCTGTGTGTGATCCGCTCGATGCACACCGATGGTTCGGCTCACGGCGAAGCGTTGTTGAATTTGCATACGGGGCACTCGAATTTGCTGCGACCCAGTGTCGGTGCCTGGGTGAGTTATGGTTTGGGCAGCGAAAGTGAGAACCTGCCGGCGTTCATCACCATCTCACCCCCGCGCGGACATGGTGGTGTCCAAAATTACGGTAGTGCTTTTCTTCCGGCGGTCCATCAGGGAACCGCCATCGGGGCCGCGGAGATTCCGATCGCCAAGGCCAAAATTTCCAATATCACCAATCCCACACTGGATCGATCCGCCCAGCGTGAGCAACTGAGCCTGATTCAATCGCTCAATCGGCAGCATCTGGAAACGTCCCAGGCGGACCAAGGCATCGAGGGGCTGATTGCCAGTTACGAACTGGCGTTTCGCATGCAGTCAACGATCCCGCAGATCATGAATCTGTCAGACGAAACGCAGGAAACGCTGGATCTGTACGGTGTCGACCAGGAACCGACGAATAACTTTGCCCGGCAGTGCCTGTTGGCGCGCAAATTCGCCGAACAGGGCGTGCGCTACATTCAGGTTTCCACCGACTACACGTGGGATCACCATACGAAGAACAACGACGGCCTGGTAAAGGAATGTGCCCGGGTCGACAAACCCATCGCGGGCTTGCTAGCCGATTTGGCGCGCCGCGGTTTGCTGGACGATACGTTGGTTGTCTGGGGCTCGGAATTCGGCCGGACGCCGACCGTGGAGAATGGCGACGGTCGCAATCATCATCCGGCCGCCTTCACCATGTGGATGGCTGGCGGCGGAGTGCGGGGCGGGCTGACATATGGATCGACGGATGACTTCGGCTTCCACCCGGTCGAAAACCCGGTCCACATGCATGACTTCCATGCCACGCTGCTCTTTGGCTTGGGAATCGATCACAAACGCCTGACCTACCGCTATGCCGGCCGCGATTTCCGTCTGACCGACGTCTTTGGGAACGTGCAGCCGGAACTCTTCCTGTAGAGGTTCTCGCGATCAGTCACCTTCAAATCGTGTTCCACAGGGCTGGTCTGTTGTACGAAACATCAAGCGTGGCGAGTCAACAAAGCGGATATTCAAGACCGCGATGTTCCAAGTGTTGCTTTCGAGTTTAGGCACCGAGCTTCACAAGAACAGACAGATCGAACAGGAACCGCATGCACACCATGTTCAACCACGTCGCGCTGCACTCTTCTTCCCGGTGGCTGACCAGCGTGATGTTTGTCTGGTGGGCGATGGGGGGCCCCGCCTTCGCTGCTGAGCCCAGGCTTCCGTACGAAGCGTCCGCGGAGCCGGTGTTCAAAGAATTGACCCCGGCTTACTGCTGGTTTCATCCGCGCGTGGCACCGCTGCCCGGCTATGGAACAGAAGGGCGTCCCGCGGTCGTGATGACGATTCAAAAGCACTTGTCCGCCGATGACCATTACTCCGGGCTGTATTTCCTGCGCACGGATGATCTCGGCCAGACCTGGACGCGTCCCACGGAAATCCCGGAGTTGGCCTGGCAGCTGGGTGAGAACAACGAAACGATTACGGTCTGTGACGTGACTCCCGGCTGGCACGCCCCCAGTGGCAAACTGCTCGCCATCGGCATCAAACTCCGCTACAGCCGGCAGGGCGCGCAACTGCTCGACAAGCCCCGTTCGCATGAATGTGCTTACGCCACGTATGATCCGCGCACCGGGAAGTGGACTCCGTGGAAGATGCTCGCGATGCCGGAGACGGACGGAAAATTCTTCCTGGTCTCGCCGGGGTGCGTGCAGTGGCTGGTCAACACCGACGGCACCCTGCTCATCCCCACGTATTTCCGCGGCCCGACCGGAGACGATTACACGACCACCGTGCTGCACTGTTCGTTTGACGGAAACGAACTGACATACTTGAAGCACGGAGACGAACTTGCCACCGCCGGCGGGCGCGGATTCGTGGAACCGTCTTTGGCACGGTTTCAGAAGAAGTATTATCTCACGCTCCGTAACGATGCCGCGGCGTTCGTGACCACCAGCCCGGATGGTCTCCACTTCCTGCCGGTCAAGAAGTGGACCTTCGATGATGGTCAGGATCTCGGCAGCTATAACACGCAGGCCCATTGGCTTGCCCATTCGGACGGGTTGTTTCTGACTTACACCCGCCGTGGTGCGAACAACGATCATATCGCACGTAATCGGGCACCAATCTTTGTGGCGCAGGTTGACCCAGAACGGCTCTGCGTCCTGCGAGAAACTGAGCGGGCTCTGTTGCCGGAACGGGGCGTGATGCTGGGGAACTTCGGCGCGACAGCGATTACTCTCGACGAATCCTGGGTCACCGATGCGGAGTACATTCTCACCGGGACGCCGCATGCCAAGGGGGCCGATGGCACGACATGGCTGGGACGCGTCAAATGGTCGAAACCCAATCGACTGTTGCCGTAGCAGAGTTGCCGGCGATGGATCCGGGGCCAGCTTTCAGCGAACAAACCAGCGAATGGCCTGCTGCGAAACGTGATCGGAAAACTGCAGGGAAAACGGATCGCAGCGGCGGTAGACCACGCGGCCGTCGCTCCGCACCATCAACCAGCCAAAGTCCCAGTTTCGGCTGGCATAGCGCATCGGCACGCTCGGCCGGACACGCACCACCGGATGCGAGCCGATGATGAACAGCTTCTGCTCGGTGTAGAAATACGCGGAGCCTCCTTGGACAAATACCTCGTGGTCCAGGGCGCGGCTTGAGTCCGCTTCCAGATCCGCACACAGGTTGCTGATACCGAGTTTGATCGCACAGCCCGATGAAAACGCCTCGACGAGTTCCTCCATGGAACCGGATGTTACGGTCCCGTCGGTGGTGTGGCTCAACACTTCGCGCCATGAATCATTGACGCAATACCGAAACCGGTCGAAGTCGTACACGAAATTCTGACTGGGGGCGTTGGTGCCCGTGTCCCAGTTGTCGAGCGGATGGTACTTGGGCATCCCCGGCGGCGCTTGTGTCGGCGCGGGTCCCCATGCGTCCTCATTGGGGCCGCCGTCCAGATAGGGCCTGGCGATCGCCTGTGTGCCGTCCTGGTTGTACAGGAAGAACGACATCGACGGCCGGGATCCGAAGCCGCTCGGCAGTTCAATCGGTTGCCGCAGAGTCATGATCCCCGCCGTCCATTTTTGCTCAACGCAATAAGTCACACCGAACTCGGCGACCTCACGGATGCGCTCCGCGCTGGGCGATCCCACGTCGATGTGTTCATTGTGGAGAAACTCGGTGTAGATCCGCAGGTCCGCCGCGCGGCGGATGGCTTCCGACAGCATCTCAGTGCTGCCGGCGATGACCTTTCGCTGGGTATCCAATTCGAGAGCGCAGTGCCAGGTTGTCATGGACACACTCTTTCGGAAACGCTGCCGATTCCGCTGCCCATCTCAGCAGTCTCGTTGACCGTGGTCATAGCATGATTTGCAGTTGACGAACCAACTCATCGGGCCGCGGCGCACCGACAAATGTTAGTGATTCCACCACGCGCGTGATGTTCGCCGCGAGGGGTTGGCCTTCCACCATCGCCACTTGTTGGACATCTTAAGCCAACACAGGCTGCATGGTGAGTAACAGGACCGCGTGCCACGCCATCCCTTTGAAAGACATCGGTACCACTCCTGAGAAAAACGACAGGGTTTCCGGAACGTTCAGCAGAGTTTCTGGGGCAACATCCGTCCGTCAGGCGTAGAAAAACACCTTCTCGGCGGTTTTGCGCAGCAGCCACTCGCGGTCCTCTTTCGAAATGAAATCGACGCGGTCGCGCACCAGGCTGATGGAAGCCTTGTAGTTGTTGACGCCCTGAATCTGGTACGGCGAATCACTGGCCCACATCAGCCGCTGGGGGCCGAAGGTTTCGTACAATCGTTTGATCATCGGAATCAATTCATCATGCGGCGGCTTCTTCTGGCCGAGCGCATAGAACGCCGAGATTTTGACACTGGTGTGTTTATGCCGCGCCAGACGACAAAGATTGGCAATCTCGCCGTCGCGCATCTGGCCATCCACACCAATCCGGGCAAAGTGATCGATCACCACCGGCGTCTCGGGATGCCGTTCGCACATCTGATCGGTGGCCGGCAGGTCCGTGGCGTTGATGAGCAAGCACATCGCCTGCCGCGTTTCCGCGCCGGTCTTCCACATTTCCACCATCCCCGGCGTTTCCAGCCATTTGGGCTGCTCTTCCGGTTTGCGAACGAACGGCGTGATGCGGAACCCGGTCACACCCTGCGGCAGCAATTTCTTCATCGCTGCGCCGGAGTGTGGCTGGTGGTCATCGACCATCCCTTGAATCCGGAACAGCTTCGGATGCCGCCGCACGGCCTCGATGAGGTACGAATTATCGAACAGGTGATAGACCGAATGCTGAATCAGCACGACGCGACCGACTCCTTCCGGCCGCGCGATGGCCATCAGTTCGTCGTCGGTGAAACTCGGCGGATTGAGATCCTTTTTTGCCTGTCCGGGGGCGAGCGGAAACTTGTCGATCTCCGGGGGCCAGATGTGGGAATGAGCATCAATCCAGGGCAGAGTTTCGTCGGCTGCGGACAACGGACTGGTCATGAGGGTTCCCGTAGCAGCAAGGCTGGCGGACACGAATTGGCGGCGGTTCAGCTCAAATTGCGAGGACATAAGAAATCCTGTTGTGGTGGCGTTGACCGAGATCGGTCCAGCACAAAGAGCGGCGGTGGGCGATCAAACAACTTTACCAAGAAACCGACATTTCCGCCCGTTGGCACTTTGGTTCAGAAAGCCGCATTCGATGAGAGACACGGTACCGTCGACATTGTCGGTTGATGGCACCCACAACGCAGACACCGCAACTCAAACTGGCTGACTTGGCATCAGATTTGCCCATTTTCAAACACCGATTCTCCCAGAGTGCGTGCGCATCCCCACCGCCGGTATGATTGGCGGTGTAGTTTCACGCGATGGTCACGATTCCACAGTTTCAGGCGACGGATGACAGCAAATCAGGAGCAGGGCAGGGCACTTATCGAGCCGGCTGCGGTTCGCCCTGGCGGCCGGGAACCCCTAGCGATTGTGGGTATCGGCTGTCGATTTCCCGGCGGTGTGTCGAATCCCGAGGAGTATTGGCAACTTCTGCTCCACGGGGTGGACGCCATCACGGACGTTCCCCCCGACCGCTGGAATGCGGAGACATATTTTGACGAAGACCCGGCAGCGCGCGGTAAGACGTGCCAGCGCTGGGGCGGATTCGTTTCGCAGGTGGATCATTTCGATCCGCAGGCGTTCGGCATCTCACCGCGGGAAGCCGCCAGCATCGACCCGCAGCAGCGGCTGCTGTTGGAAGTCGCCTGGGAAGCCTTGGACGATGCGGGACTGACGCAGGGTTCGGCGGCGGGTAGCCGTACCGGTGTCTTCATCGGCATCTCGGGCATTGACTATGCCGTTCTGCAAACGGGCCGTGCCGATCCTTACGACATCACGACCTATACGAACATCGGCAGTTCGCAAAGCATCGCCGCCAATCGCATTTCGTACACCTTCGATTTGCGCGGACCGAGTCTGTCGGTGGATACGGCCTGTTCATCATCGTTAGTCGCGCTTCATTTGGGATGTGAAAGTCTGTGGCACGGAGACAGCACGACGGCGCTGGTGGGCGGCGTCAATCTCCTGCTGACACCGGAGGGCTACATCGGTTTCAGCCGGATGTCGATGCTCTCGCCGGATGGGCGGTGTCACGCCTTCGATGCGAGCGCAAACGGCTTTGTCCGCAGTGAAGGGGCCGGCATGTTGCTGCTGAAGCCGCTGTCACAGGCCCAAGCCGACAAGGACCGGATTTACGCCGTGATTCGTGGCACCGCGGTGAATCAGGATGGCCGCACGCCGGGGATGACCGTCCCCAGCGAAGCTGCCCAATCGGCATTGGTGAGTGTGGCGTGCCAAAGCGCGGGGATGGAACCATCGGACATTGGCTACATCGAGGCGCATGGAACCGGCACGTTGGTAGGCGATCCGATCGAATTGCGCGCTTTGGGGGCGGTTCTTGGTCAGCACCGCACCGCAGATCAAGCGTGCTGGGTGGGATCGTGCAAGACGAATGTCGGCCATCTGGAAGCGGCTTCCGGGATGGCGGGCGTCATCAAAGTGGCGCTGTTGCTGCAACGGCGACAGATCCCCCGGAACCTGCATTTCCACATGCCTAATCCCGAGATCGACTTTACGGGCCTGAAGCTGCGTGTACCGACGGCGACGCAAGTCTGGCCGCCGGGTGATCTCCGGGCGCTCGCCGGGATCAACTCGTTTGGTTTCGGTGGGACGAATGCGCATGCCGTGTTGGAAGGCCTGCCGCTGGAGGCCCCGCTCTCCGAAATCGAGCGGGGCATACCGCCGGTAGAATTGGCGATTCCCCTGTCTGCACGCAGCCCCGAAGCCCTGCAGGCGATGGCCCGATCGTGGCAGCAGTGGTTATCGGCCAGCAAATCCCCCGTGAGTCTGGCCGACCTGGCTTACACGGCGGGAGAGCGACGCACCCATTCGGATTGGCGGAATCTCGTGATTGCCCGTGACCGCACGGAACTCGATCAGCAACTCGAACAGGTGGCTGCCGGTGTGACCCCAGCGGGAACACCATCCCAGCGGATTGCGCAGCAGGCGAACCATGGGGTGGTCTTCGTCTGTTGCGGCCAGGGCCCACAATGGTGGGCGATGGGACGCGAACTGTTGCAAGGGGAACCCGTCTTTCGAAAGGTGATCGAAGAGTGCGACGCCCTCATCCGTCAGTGGGGTGACTGGTCGTTGCTCGACGAATTGACGGCGACGGAAATATCGTCGCGCATGGAGAACACGGCGATTGCGCAGCCGGCGTTGTTTGCGATTCAAATCGCGCTCGCTGCGGTCTGGCAGCATTGGGGAGTCCATCCCGCAGCCCTCGTGGGACACAGCGTTGGCGAAGTTGCCGCGGCGTATCTGGCCGGTGTGTTCTCCTTGTCCGATGCGCTCAGGGTGATCTTTGAGCGGGGTCGCTGCATGGAGCTGGCACCAGCGCGCGGACGCATGCTGGCTGCGGCCATTAGCCCCGATGAAGCCCGCCCATTCATCGAACAATTTCCGGGTGCGGTCCATCTCGCGGCGGTGAATTCACCGAGCGCGGTGACGTTGTCAGGAGAAGCGCAGCCGCTGGAAGCGATCCTGACCGAGTTGACGGCCCGGAAAGTCTTCTGTCGCATGCTCAAGGTGAACTATGCGTTTCACAGTTCGCAGATGGACCCCATTCACGGCGAATTGACATCCTCGTTGCGCTCGATTGATCCGCAAGCCGCTCGGCTGCCATTAGTCAGCACCGTGACCGGCAAGCGATCGGACGGGCAGGAACTCGGCCCTAACTATTGGTGGTCTAACGTTCGCCAGTCGGTCTTGTTTGCCGATGCCATTCGCACCTTGCTGCAGGATGGCTATCGAACATTCATCGAATTGGGACCCCACCCCGTCTTGCTGACATCGCTGAATGAAACCGCGCAGGCGGCGAGCATCAAGATCGAGGCCCTGCCGTCACTTCGGCGTCACACCGGCGAGCGGCAACAGATGTTGAAATCGTTGGGACAACTCTATGTTCACGGTGCCACAATCAACTGGCAAGGTGTAAACGGCACCGGTGGAAGGCTGTTGCGGCTGCCGAACTATCCGTGGCAACGAGCGCGTCACTGGCGAGAAAACCGGACGTCGATCGCCAGCCGGTTGGACGGTCCGGGGCATCGATTGCTGGGGCGACGACTTCCGAACGCACAGGCCACATGGCAAGGTCGACTCGTGCTCCGGGAACTCGGTTTCATTCGCGATCATCGTGTGCAGGGAGCCGCGGTACTTCCGGCCACAGCCTATCTGGAGATCGCCCTGGCCGCACAACGGGCATTGTTCGGGCCCGGGCATCACGTGCTGGAAAACATTCGGTTTGACCGTCCCTGCGTGATGGCCGATGATCGGGATGTCCACTTTCAGACCAGTTGGAATGCGGCACTGCGGCGGCTGGAAATCCAGGCCCGGACTCCGGACACCGATCACGAATGGACGCTCCATGCTTCCGCCGGATTGCGGACTCAAGCCCTGCAACGGGGGGCGGACGCGGAACCCCTCGACCAGATTCGACAGCGCTGCCGCACCGAGGTCGCGGGTTCCGATCTGTATAAAACCTACCGCATCCGCGGTCTGGACTTCGGTCCGCACTTTCAAGGTGTCCAGCGGCTTTATCTGGGAGACAACGAAGCGCTCGGCGAGGTTCATCTCCCGACATCGGTCCGAGAGGACCTCACGACGTTTCATTGGCATCCGGCAGCACTCGACGTTTGTCTGCATGTGGTCGGTGGGTTGGAGACGGACTTCCCACGAACGAAGCAGAACCTGCTGTTGCCCGTTGAACTCGCCGAGCTGCGCTGCTTTGGCCGACCGGAAGGGATCTTGTGGTCTCATGCACGGCTGATCGAGCAGGGTGACCGTGGGATCACCGCCGATGTCGACATCTATGCCGCCGATGGTCATTGCGTGATGCAGTTTCGCGGGTTGCACTGCAAGCAAGTCGCTGGCGGTCGTGAAGCCGAGTCACGGGAGAATTTGTTCTACTCGACCCAATGGGTCTTTGCTGGAGAAGCCGGTGGCCGCCGACGGGTATCCAGTTCGCCGACTGCCATCGCCGATCGCATTCATCCGGAAGTGGAGCGCGACCGGAGCCATCTTTCCGAGTTGCGCGGTCGTTATGAGCAACTCGATCAACACTTGGCCTCTCTCTGCGCTGGATACATCGCGCAAGCGTTGCAAGCCCTCGGCTGGCAACCTGCCGTGGGCGAATTGATGACGGCGCCGGATTTACAGTCTCGACTGGGCATCCAGAGTTCGTTCACACGCCTGCTCACTCGCTATCTGCAACTGCTGGTGGATGACGGCATGTTGGCGCGCGAAGGCACGGCCTATCGGTATCTTCAGCCTGCGCGTTGTGATGATCCCGAATCGGCATGGCGGCGGCTCTGGATCGAGAACAGTGCGTTCTTTGCCGAGTTGACCCTCCTGGGTCGCTGTGGTCGGGCCTTGCCGGAACTGCTGCGCGGCGACACATCGCCGCAGACGGTGATTTTTCCAGACGACCGATTGACCACCGCCGAAAGTTTGTATCACGACTCCTCGTCCGTCTGGTTCTATAACCGGGCGGCTCGGGCGGCGGTCTCGGCCTGGCTGGCGATGCAGCCGCGCGGCTCGGTGGTGCGGATTCTCGAAATCGGTGCGGGGACCGGCGGCTTGTCAGGCCATCTGCTCCCCGTTCTGCCAGCCGATCGAACGGAGTATGTCTTCAGTGATCTGAGCAGTCACTTCCTGCATAAAGCGGAGGAAAAGTTCGCTGCGTATCCGTTCCTGCGCTTTCAACGACTCGACATTGAGCGCGATCCGGTCGAACAAGGCTTCGCGCCGCACTCTTTCGATATCGTCATCGCTTCGCAGGTGCTGCACGCGACCACCGATCTGCAAGTCACGTTGAACCATGTCCGACAACTTCTGGCGCCCGGTGGCGCGTTGATGATGGTGGAGATCGTCAAACCATCGGTCTGGCTGGAACTGGTGTTCGGTCTGATGGACGGTTGGTGGCGCTTTCAGGACACAGACATCCGTCCGGAATCACCCTTGCTCACAACGGAGGGGTGGCTGACCCAGTTGCAAACGGCTGGATTTGACGACGCGCGTGAAGTGACGTCCGCGGCCTCGGAAAGTTTAGGGAACGCCCTCTTCCTGGCGCGGGAACCGAATCCTGACAATGGTCAGGCTGAGAGACCAAAAGACGTTCACACTCCTACGACGCAACGGCGTTGGCTGGTGTTCGCTGACCGACAGGGCGTGGGCGAGGACCTGATCCGTCGCTGGACCGACGTCGGTGATGATGTCTGGCGGGTCACATATGGTAAGGAATTCAGGAAGCGGGCGCCCGGGCATTACACAATCAATCCCGCTGCCGTGACGGACTTTCAACGCCTGGTGACAGAGTTGATGTCGGACAGCGGCGCTCCCTGTGGTGGCGTGATTCATCTGTGGAATCTCGACGCACCGAGCAGCGAGGGCTTGGAGACCGCCGCACTGAATCAATGGCAAACCGTCGGACTTCACAGCGTGCTGCAACTGGTGCAGGCGCTGTCGGTCCTGCCGCCGGGGGAGAGTGTCCCACGACTGCGCGTCGTGACGCGCGGGGTCCAGTGCGTGGATGGTGACTTCGGCCTCGTTTGCATGGCCGCGGCCCCCGTCCTCGGCTTGGGCCGCGTCATTGTCAACGAAGCGCCCCAGTTTCGGTGTCAGTTGATTGATCTGGATAGCGAGGCGTCACCGGATGATGTCGAAGGGCTGTGGAATGAGCTGCAGCGCGAGGATGACGAAGACGAAATTGCTCTTCGTGGAGCCGGCCGCTTCCTCAGCCGTTATCGCCATGCGACGAATCCATCGAGCGATTTCTTAAACCCCACAGCGTCCAACGTGGCGGAAGCGTATCGACTGGAGCTGCCGGCGAATGGCAGTCTGGATGCCTTGCAATTCCAGTGCGTTGAGCGACACGCTCCCGGTCCCGGCGAAGTGGAGATTGAAATCCTCGCCGCTGGGTTGAACTTCAGCGATGTTCTGAAAGCACTCAGCCTGTATCCGGGATTACCGCCCGGACCGGTCCAGTTGGGGGCGGAATGCAGTGGGCGAATCAGCGCCGTGGGTCCCGCAGCGGGGGAGTGGCGCGTCGGCGATGAAGTTGTCGCGATTGCCCCGTTTTGCTTCGGCAGCCATGCCATCGCGCGTGCAGAGCTGGTGATCCGTAAGCCGAAGATGACATTTGAGGAAGCGGCCACACTGCCGATCGCCTATTTGACAGCGTCCTATGCCCTGGAATCGTTGGGACAGCTCTCCGCTGGAGAAAGGGTGCTGATCCATGCCGCGACGGGCGGCGTGGGACTGGCCGCTCTCCAGATCGCACGGCGTCTCGGTGCAGAACTCTTCGCCACAGCCGGATCACGGGAAAAACGGGACCTGCTGCACTCCCTCGGCGTGAAGCACGTGATGGATTCTCGCTCACTCGAGTTTGCGGATGACGTGTTGGCCGCCACACAGGGCGAAGGCGTTGATGTGATCCTCAACTCACTGGCGGGCGAGGCCATCACCAAGGGGCTGTCGGTGCTCCGTCCCAACGGGCGGTTTCTGGAAATCGGGAAGCGGGACATTTATCAGGACACGCCGATCGGTTTGAAACCGTTCCGGAAGGAGCTTTCTTTTCTGTCGATCGATCTCGACCGGATGATGCGCCAACGCCCGGCGGTTCTGGGAGCCTTGTTCCGCCGACTGGAAACCGAGTTCGCGGCCGGTCGGTTGTGTCCGGTACCCTACCGCGTCCTTCCGGCGACGGAAATCGTGAATGCCTTCCGCTATATGCAGCAGGGGCGTCACATTGGAAAAGTCGTCGTCTCAATGCTGGACCGGCCGAAACAAATCGCGCCGCGAACCGATCAGCCCTATCGCCTGCGGCCCGATCGTAGTTACCTGATTACCGGTGGTCTCGGTGGTTTCGGATCGACCTGTGCCCGTTGGATGGTGGAGCGTGGTGCGCGAAGTCTCGTTTTGATGGGACGCCGCGGCGCTGTGACGGCGGAAGCTCAGAGTCTGTTGGAGGACTTGAAATCGCGGGGAGCCACGGTCACGGTGGTCGCAGGAGACGTCTCTCAACCTGAGGATGTGGCGCGTGTCTTCCGACTCATGGATGAAACCCTGCCGGAATTGGGGGGCGTGCTGCATGCCGCGATGGTGCTGGAGGACGGCTTGCTGACCAACCTCGGTCCGGAGCAGATGACGCGGGTGCTCGCACCGAAGGTCGCTGGGGCCTGGAATCTGCACCGGGCGACAGAACATCGGACGTTAGATTTCTTTCTCCTGTTCTCATCATTGTCTAGCGTGATCGGGCATGCGGGCCAGGGGAACTATGCCGCTGCGAATGCCTTTCTCGATCAATTGGCGCACTACCGTCAAACACGGGGGCTGCCGGCGACAACGATCAATTGGGGCTATCTCGGTGACGTTGGTTACCTGGCCCGTCATGAACGACTTGGAGAGCGGCTGGAAAGCCAGGGGGTCCGTGCGATTCCGGTTCAAGAGGCGTTGCAAGCCTTGGAAGTGGTGCTGCAACGGCAGCCGACACAATTCGGCGCCCTCCGCATGGATTGGGCCCGCTGGCGGCAAGCCTCCGCACTGGGGCAGATATCCCGCCGTTTTCTCGATCTTTCGCAGGAGTCCGATGCCACGGAAACCGCCGTCGCGAGCACTGCTTGCTCAGTCCGCCAGCAACTCCTGAATGCTTCTGTGGAACAGCGACAGGAGGTCCTCGTAAACATTCTGCGGGAAAAACTGGCCCGTGTGCTGGGAGCTGCGATCGGCCAGATTGGCTTCGATCAACCGCTGTTGTCGCTCGGCATCGACTCGCTGATGGCCGTCGACATCCGGAATTGGATCGAGCAGGAACTTCGTTGTTCCGTGCCGGTCGTGGAGTTGATGGGCAGTCCCGGCCTTATGGCTCTGACAGAACAACTGTTGAGTCAATTCACGAGCGAAGCCGCAGTGTCTCCCGCGGCTGTGGTTGCGGCTGGGCAGGCAGCAACGACTGCCGTGACGCCGCTGACCGCCGTTCCGAAATCCAACGGTCAGTCGTTGCCGACGCCGGATCGTGTCGATCAATTGAACGACGACGAAGTCGATCGCTTACTGGCGGAACTCTTGCCGGGTGATCAAAGAACGTGATGCGTTCTCCGCAACGATCGTCTCTCTTCCTTTACGAATGCGGCCTCGATGTCCCTTCCGTCGAATCTGTCGGGCGAAGAAAAGCGAGCTTTGCTGGCCCGCTTGCTGCGGGAACGGGCGGAACCCGCATTTCCGTTGAGTCACGGACAGCGGGGCATGTGGTTGCAAGTCCAGCGACACCCGCAAAACGCGGCGCTGAACATCGGCTTTGCGGCCCGAAGTCACACGCCGATTGATCGACGCGCCCTGCGTCAAGCGGCACAGCAATTGGGCCGCCGTCATCCCTGCCTGCGGACGACAATTGAAATTCGCCGTGGAGAAGTCGTGCAGGTGGTCCGGCCGGCGGAGCATCTCCACGTTGAGGAAGTGGAGGCTTTCGGCTGGTCCGATGAGCAACTGCAAGCCCGTGTGCAGGAAGAATTTCATCGTCCCTTCGATCTGGTCCGCGGTCCGTTAGCGCGCACGGTGCTGTTTCATCGTGGTGAGGCAGAGGATGTCCTGCTGTTCGTTCTCCATCATCTCGTCGGCGATTTCTGGTCGCTGGTTTTGCTTGCCGAAGATTGGCCGAGGCTCTACCGGTGTGAACGTCTGGGAATCCCCACGCCGCCGTCAGATGAATCCGCATCCTACGCAGACTTCGTTTACTGGCAACACCAATTGCTCACCGGTCCCGAGGGCACGCGGCTGAAGGAGTTCTGGAAGGCTGAATTGACGGATACGGACTTCGTACTGGAGTTGCCGCTCGATTTTCCGCGTCCCCTGCAACAGACATTTCTCGGCGCGATGCACCCGCTTCGGTTGGCTCCGCGATTGACCGATGATCTGCGGCAGTTGTCTCAGCGCTGCGGGGTGACGCTTTACGCCACGCTGATGGCGGCGTATCAGTTGCTCGTCGGGCATGCGGCAGCGCAACAATCGTTCTGTGTCGGCTCCCCGCTGTCCGGTCGATCGCGGCCGGAGTTCGCGCGGATTGTGGGATACTTCAGCAACATCCTGCCGGTCAAAGCCGACCTTTCAGGGAATCCCACGATCACGGAGCTCCTGCAACGCGTGGGACGGATCAGCCTGCGCGCCATGGCCCATCAGGACTACCCGTTCCCTCTGATTGTCGAACAACAAGCGGTGTTATCGGACGCCAGCCGGACGCCGTTGTTTCAGACGACGTTTACGCTGGAGAAGTCGCAGGGCCAACATGCTCTCGGAGCAGCTCAGTTTGTGACCGGTGGTCGGACAGAGAAAGTCATCGGCGATCTCCGACTGGAACCGTTTCCGGTGCGACAACAGACATCGCAAACCGATCTGTCGCTGTTGCTCGAAGATACGCCCGAGTGCCTGGCGGGCTTCTTGCGTTACAACACCGACCTGTTTTCTGCCGACACGATCACCCGTTTGGCGAGTCGCTGGGAAGGGATTCTCCAGGCGTTTGTGACCGATCCGCAGCAGCGAATTGACACGCTGCGACTCGTTTCCGTTGAAGAAGAACGACAACTGAAAGCGTGGGGAACCGGACCGCGGCAACCACGCGAACCCCTCACGCTCTCGGAAATGGTCACGCGGCAAGTGTCACTCACGCCGATGGCCACCGCCCTCATTGATGGCGATCGGAGCTGGACGTATCAGGAAATGGACCGGGCCGCGCATCGATTGGCAAGACAACTCCGTCAACGCGGACTTGGCCCAGGCGCGGTCGTTCCACTCTATTTGTCACGTTCGGCGGAGATGATTGTCGCCTTGCTGGCAGTGCTGAAAGCCGGGGCCGCGTATGTTCCACTGAGTCCATCCGATCCCGCCGAGCGCACGCGGCAACTTCTGGAAGAATTGCAGGATGATTTCGTAATCACCGATCTCAAGACGGATCGGCATCTGCCCAATTTTGATGGACATCGACTCTGCCTTGACGCAGCGATGTGGGAAATGCAGGGATCCGACGAGGGCGACCCGCACTCGTTGACTTCGACAGTCGATGATCTGGCCTATGTCATCTTCACGTCCGGCTCGACAGGCCGCCCGCAAGGTGTTGCTGTGGAACATCGGGCGATTGGCAACACGGTTGCCTGGCGGAACGAACAGTTTCCGCTTTCGCCGGACGATCGAGTATTACTGACATTCTCGTATGCCTTCGATCCGGCCGTGGTGGCGATCTTCAGCACGCTTTCGTCTGGAGCCGCGCTGGTCGTTCCGCCCGATCAGGACGAACGGGATCCCGCACAACTTGGGATCTGGATGTGCCGACACCACGTCACCGTGCTGCAAATGACGCCGTCACAGTTGCGATTGGTCCTCGAAGGAGTTGACCACGAAGCGGCGTCCGCGGTGCGACTCGTGATCTGCGGCGGCGAAGCGATGCCGACCGAACTTCCGAAGCGCATCGAAAACACGTGGCGTGGTGCCGGTTCCCCTGTGGATCGAATGCGGCCATTGCAGCTCGTCAATTTATACGGCCCGACGGAGTGTGCCTGCGATGTCTGCTTCTGGGAATGCCGGAGTGAAGACGGCTCTCAGACCATCCCGATTGGTCGGCCGATCACGAATGTGTTGGTCCAAGTTCTCGACCCGCAAGGCCGAATCGTGCCTGTTGGCATTCCCGGCGAACTGTCCGTAAGCGGTGCAGGGCTGGCACGCGGATACTGGCAGAATCCGACCCTCACTGCACAGCGGTTTGTCTCGGCAGATCACGATCAGCGATGGTTCCGCACCGGCGACCGGGTGCGCTGGCGGGCCGATGGAGCGCTGGAATTCCTCGGCCGTCTCGACCAGCAGATTAAACTTCACGGCCATCGGATCGAAGTGGCCGAGATCGAACGGGTCTTGCGAACGCATCCACAAATCCGCGACGCGGCGGTGTTCGTTGCTCAACTGGAAGGGCAGCCACTGCGCTTGGCGGCCTGCCTGGTCGCCGCCGCCGAATCCGGGCCCGTGTCCGAAGAAGACCTGCGAAAGTTTGCTCGCCTCCAGTTGCCGGATTACATGGTCCCCGCTCTGTGGGCATGGACAACGGCAATTCCCACGACGACGAATGGAAAGCGGGATGACAAGGCGCTGTCAGCGCTGGTGTCTGGTCCGATAACACCGGAGACGCTGGAGCCTCCGCAAACACCGCTTGAAAGCGACTTGGCCGAGCGCTTCTCCCAAGTCATAGGCGTCGCGACTGTCGGTCGTCGGCAAAATTTCTTCGACCTCGGCGGCAGCTCGATTGATGCCGCGCTGCTCGTGATCGAACTGCAAAAAAAACTCGACGAGTACATCTACACCATTGCCCTCTACGATGCCCCCACCGTCGCAGATCTGGCACACTACCTCGCGGAAATGTATCCCGCTGCCGTCGAACGTTGTTTTGGCCGCGAGTCCCTCATTCACGAGAAACAGCACGAGCCCACGCTTGTGACGGAGCCACATCTGGCCGAGATGCGGCAGTTGCTGCGTGTTCTTCCCCCCTGTTCCACCGAACAGAAGCCCGCCGACCGTAATCCGCCCATGGTGTTTCTGCTGTCCGCGCCGCGCTCGGGTTCCACCCTGACACGCGCGATGTTGGGAGGGCATCCGCGCGTGTTCGCCCCCCCGGAATTGCAACTCCTCAATTTCCGCACGCTGTCGGAACGTCGCACGGCGTTTGACCGGGACCGCGATCGCTTCTGGCTCGACGGAACGGTGCGGGCACTGATGGAATTGTTCCACTTGGACGCCGATGCCGCGCGGGAGAGGATGGAGCAGTGCGAACGGAATCAACTGACGGTGAAGGAGTTTTATCGATTGATGCAGGACCGGTTGGGAAACCGCTGGTTTCTGGACAAGACCCCGATGTACGCCCTCGATGCCGCTGTCCTTCAGCAGGCAACCGTTGATTTCCACGAACCTCGATTTATCCATCTCGTTCGCCATCCGCAGGCGATGCAGGCTTCGTTCGTGAAAGCCCGGCTGGAAGTCTTTTTTCAACCGTTTCTGCGTGGTCCGCACCGATTCGCTGCTGCCGAGTTCGCCGAGCTAGTCTGGACGATCAGCCAACAGAACATCCGGGATTTCCTGAGCACGATTCCACCGGAACGACAGCTCCGCATTCGTTTTGAAGACCTCGTGGCACAACCACAAGCCGTCATGGAGCGTGCGGCACATTTTCTGGATCTGGAATTTGATCCGGCCATGTTGACTCCGCAAGCAGAGCAAAAGTCCCGGATGACCGATCCGGTGCATCCCCTGGCACGAATGCTCGGGGATGTCCGCTTCCATGAGCATCACGGCATCGATGCATCGAGGGCTCACCGGTGGCAAGAGAGTGACTGTGGCCCCCGTTTGGGAGAACCGACCTGGCAGTTGGCAGAGGAGTTCGGTTACCAACGGATCGAACCGACGAAACGGCCGATGCCGTCCATACGTCCTTCCATTCATAATCTGGTGGTTCCACTTCAGGGCACAGGGAGCCTGCCGCCGGTCTATTGGATTCACCCGCCGGGCGGCATCGTCGTCTGTTATCACGCCCTCGCAAAACATCTCGGATCAGAGCGGCCGGTGTTCGCGATCCGTGCCCGCGGCGCGCATGGCGAGGCAGACCCGCAATCATCGGTGGAAGACATGGCCGCCACGTACGGCGAGGAACTTCTCCGCAACTCGCCAAGCGGGCTGATTCATCTCGGGGGCTGGTCGGCTGGCGGTGTGATCGCCATCGAGGTTGCCCGCTGGTTGAAGGAGCATGGTCGGCAATGTGGACTGATCGCGCTGCTCGATTCCTCGGTTCCGGTGGATGCCAGTCAGTACCCCGAAGGTGCGACCGGTCTTCCACCGGCCGTGGAATACGGACTCGACATCTCGCTGATTGAATTGGCCCGGCTGTCACCGTCAGCACAACTCGACTACATTCTGGCGCACGCCCGGCAGGTGGGAATTGTGCAAGCCGACACGCCGCTGCATCTGGTTCAGGATACGCTCGATCATCTGGGACGACTGTTTCATGCCCATGTGCAGGCGGTCCAACAATACCGGCTCTTGCCACCCATTGGGTCCGTCGCATTGTTTCGGCCAGAAGAATCGGTGATGGTCAATGAAGCACGCCGCGATAAAGGTTGGGGCGACTATGCCGACGTCCAGGTCGAGATCGTCCCCGGTGGGCATTACACTATGGTCAAGGAGCCCCATGTGCGCGAACTGGCTCGGACGCTGTGTCCCCTGCTGTTGGGCGCCGAGAAGCCTGTGGGTTCCTAATACGATCACGTTGTTGTCACCACGCACCGTCACAATGAGACCCTGGAATGCTTCGAATTGCGATTGCGGAATGTAAGCAGGAAGTCTCTTCGTTCAGTCCTGCCCGAAGCCGTTATGACGATTTCCGGATCGCGCGCGGAGCCGGGTTACTGGATCATCATCGCTGTGTTCGTGAGGAAGTCGGCGGGGCGCTGAGTGTTTTTGATGCGGATGACCGTGTCGAACTGGTGCCCACGTTTGGCGCCAGCGCGAATACATCGGGAGGCATTCTGAAGGCAGACGACTTTCGCCAGCTCAGCGAGGACTTTCTTGGCTGTCTGTCGAAAGCTGGTCCGGTCGACGCGGCGTACTTCTCGATGCATGGGGCGATGCAGGCGGAGAACGAGGACGATCCCGAAGGCTTTCTCCTTCAGGAAGCCCGGAAGATTCTCGGCGAGCGCATCCCGTTTGTGGTGTCCCTGGACCTGCACGGGATCCTCACCGACCGCATGCTTCACCACAGTGATGCCGTGGTCGCCTATCACACTTATCCGCATGTGGACTTCTTTGAGACCGGTGCGCGCGCCGCCAGTGTGTTGATGAAGATCCTGACCAACGGGGCACGTCCGGTCACGGCGCGGGTCAAGATTCCGGCTCTCGTTCGTGGGGACGAATTGATCACGGAGACGGGTTCGATCGGGGCTTGCATACGGCTGGCCCAGCAGATCGAAGCCGAAGCCGGCGGACTCTCGGCCGCGGTGATGTGGGGCAATCCCTTCACCGACGTCCCCGAACTGCGGACCAACAGTTTTGTGGTGATGGACGGCGATGAAGACGCCGCGCGGAGCCAGGCGCTGGAATTGGCCCGGATCTTCTGGCAGCATCATGAAAAAATGCAGGTCCCGCTGACGAGCCTGGCCGACAGCATTCGCCTGGCGGCCGAGGTGACGACCGGAACCGTGGTGATGATGGACGCCGCGGACGCCACCAGTTCTGGCGCATCCGGCGATAGCAATGCGATTGTGCGCGAAGTCTTGCGGCAGGGATATCGCGGGCGTGTTCTTGCTCCGATTGTCGATCCCGCTGCGGTCCGACAAGCCTTCGCCGCGGGAATCGGGACCACGATCCGCACCCGTGTCGGTGGGGCCATCGATCCTGTGCGCTTCGAGCCGCTGGAATTGGAAGCCCGCGTGCGGCTCCTTTCCGACGGCAAGTTTCGCAGCGAATCCTTCGGCTGGCCGTGGGATTCCGGCGACACTGCGGTCCTGGAAGCGGACAACATCACGCTGGTCGTTGGCACGCGCCCGGTCAGCCTCTTTGATCGTTCCTGGTTCTATGCTCACGGACAGGATCCCCGGCACTTCCACATGGTGATCGTGAAATCTCCCCACTGCGAGCACCACATGTACGCTGACTGGTGCGCCCGGCTGATTCACGTCGATGCGCCGGGTTCGACCAGTGCGTGTGTGAAGAACCTTGGGCACCGGAAATGCGAGCGGCCCATGTTTCCGCTGGATGACGACGTGCCCTTCACGCCCATCGCCGATGTGTTTTGTCGATGGCCGCGTTCGTAAGCCATTCCATTCCCCGAGAGATGCGGAGATTTGATGACGGAGATTCAACGTTACGGCGTGACGACTCGCTGGTCCGATGCCGTGGTGCATCGCATCGCGGCGTGGCGTATTTTGTCGAAGTGCCCGATGACCCCACGGCCGACGCGGCCGGGCAATTTGCGCAGGTGCTGCGTCAGATCGATGCACGCTTGCAGCAGATCGGCAGTGCACGGGAACGGCTGCTGCAGGTGCTGATCTATCTCCCGGACCTGAAGGATCTGGCCGAGTTCAACGCCCAATGGGATGCCTGGGTACCGGCAGGACATGCTCCGTCGCGGGCTTGTGTGCAAGCCACACTCGCGGCACCGGCCTATCGAGTGGAACTCGTCATCACCGCCGCGGTCGAGTAGGTCATGGGTGACTGGTGATCGGTAACAGGCAGAGCAAACGTCATGATTGCTCTCATTCTGCCGACCACCGGTCACGTATCACCGAACACCGGCTACAGGTCAATTCCCAACTCTTCAATCTTGCGGTACAAACTCGACAGGCCGAGTCGCAATCGCCGTGCGGCTTCGCGCTTGTCCGGCCAGTTTTTCAGGACGCGAAGGATGTGCAGCCGTTCGTAATGCCGCAGCGCGGAGCGGAGTTCATCGGTATCGGGCAGCGGTTGGCTGCCGCCGATGAGGTCCGCCGGTAATTCTTCCGGCCGGATTTGAGCGCCATCGCACATCATCACGGCCCGTTCGATGGCGTTGTCCAACTGCCGGATGTTCCCTTTCCAGTTGGCCGAGATAAGCAGTCGGATCGTTTCACTGGTCGCCCCCGTCACCCCCTGGCCCATGGCCCGGCTGTGCTTGGCAACGAAAAATTCCACCAGTTCAGGGATGTCGTCCAGCCGTTCGCGCAGCGGAGGAATGCAAATCTTTACGCCGTCCA
Organism: Planctomycetaceae bacterium; assembly: GCA_041753475.1. Taxonomy (GTDB): domain Bacteria; phylum Planctomycetota; class Planctomycetia; order Planctomycetales; family Planctomycetaceae; genus DSVQ01. The sequence continues at coordinate 44,976 of JBGSUN010000191.1, forward strand.
AACGGTAGAACAGCGCTTCATCAAACCGTCCTTCAGCGACTTCCTTCGCCAGATCGCGCGTGGTGGCCGCTACGATTCGGGCTTGATGCTTCAGTGGATCGGTCGCGCCGAGCGGGGTAAATTCGCCGTATTCAATGACTCGTAGTAATTTTGCCTGAGTCGACAACGGTAACTGCGAAACTTCATCGAGAAACACGGTCCCGTCACCCGCTTGCCGGAAGATGCCGGCTTGTTCGCTGCCCGGGGATGTGGGGGTCTGACCGCCGAACAGTTGCAGTTCCAGCAACTCGGCGGGACGCGTCGCACAATTCGCAGTGAGAAATCGTTCGTTCCGTTTCGGCCCCCAGCGATGGATCGTTCGGGCAGCGAGTTCCTTGCCGGTTCCCGATTCCCCGCACAGCAAGACATTGGCTCCAGTGACCGCCACTTTGCGAATCGCGTCCTGTAATTCACGGACGGCTTTGCTGGAACCAATCAATTCATCGCTGTCATCCCGCCGGGCCAGTTCGCGCCGGAGCGCCTGGTTCTCCTGCGACAACTCGCGGTACTGAAACAGCCGCTGTAACTTGTTCGCGAGGTCGTCGAAGATCACCGGCTTCACGAGGTAATCGAAGGCCCCGGCTTTGAATGCTTCCACCGCATTCTCGACGGTGGCATAGGCGGTGATAATCAGCCCGGACAAATTCGTGTTGAATTGCAGCAGGCGACGCAGCAACTGCACGCCGTCCCCATCGGGAAGCTGGACGTCACAGATGGCGACGTGGAAATCTCGCTGCCGGATCGCATGCAGCGCCGCTGTCGCTGTGCCAACGGCAACCACTTCGTAGCCATCGTCGAGCAGAAACTCCCGGAGCGCGGTCCGGATGATTTCTTCGTCTTCGCAAATCAGAATCGAACGAGTGGGTTTCACGGTACGGTCAATTCCTGGGGCAGGGGCTCGGGAAATGGTCGTGGTGAGGGAACGGCATTGGGATGATGCCGCAACACCTCGTCGGTTAGCAAGACTGAGAACGTGGTTCCTGCGGGGGAAGTGGCCGCAAGTTCAATTCGTCCTCCCATTTCCTGCTCGACCATATTGCGGCAAACGAACAATCCCAGGCCGGTGCCGGTTTCCTTGGTGGTGAAATAGGGCTGAAAAACCCGGTCACGATGCTGCGGATCGATCCCGGTGCCGGTGTCGATGACATCGACTCGTAACCACCCATCGGTGATCGATGTCCGAATTTCAATCGTTCCGCCTTCCGGCGTGGCATCCATTGCGTTGAGGATCAAGTTCAGAAAGACCTGCACGAGTTGATCGCGAATGACGCAGATCGGTGGAACGTCATCGACATACGACGTAACGATCGTTTTTCCCTTCTTGCGCTTGTAGTACTTGGCAATGCTCAGGGCGGAATCAATCATGCTGTGAATGTCGCCTGGGGCTTTGACGTTCGTTGCCGGGCGGCTGAAATCGACGAGTTCGCGCAGCGTCCGTTGAATCCGTCGCAGTTGATCGTCAACCATCATCAACCGTTCACGGGTGTGCTCATCCGTGTGGCGACGGTGCAATAACTGAACCAGCGAACTGATCGCCGCCAGCGGGTTCCCGACTTCGTGCGCAATCCCGGCAGCGAGCAAACCAAACGCAGCCTGTTTTTCTTGCTGAACAATCATTGCCTGCGATTCCTGCAGCTCGCGCGTCCGTTCCTCGATTCGTTCCTCCAGCTGCGTCTGATTTTGTTGCAGGGCGATGTTCAATTCCGTCAATCGATGACTGGCTCGCTTCAACAACCCTGCGAAGGACGTTCCGGCCCACGTGACCCATCCGATGACAACTGGCGTGAGAACCAGCGAGGACGTTTCCTCCCAGTTCCTCACGCCATGAGTCAAGGCTACGGTGGCATAACTCAGCGTGTGGAGCGCGAATGTGGAATACGTCGTCTGCGGGGTGTACCGAATCGCACACACCAGCAGCGACAGAATGTAGTAGAACCGAAAGGGACTTAACGCCCCGGAGTCAAAATGGCACAACAGCCCGATGAAGACGGCTTCCATGGCCGAAGTGAACAGCGGGTACTCGCTGAGAAACACCCGACCATGAAGACTGTAGTACGTGTCGAACAGGGCGTAGACTGCCCCCAGGCCGAGAATGGCGTTCAGCGGAAACGCTGCCGAACCACTGCCGAGAAAATTGACCAGGACATATCCCACAGCAATGCCGAACCATCGAATCCGGACCGTGATCGCCTGGGCTTCAAGTTCCCAGTCAAATTCAGTCCGCGGAGTGGTGCGTGCAGCCACCGCAAGTTTTCCTGTGGGTCGGAGGGATCGCGCGGTCGGTCATCTCGCCCGCTGCCGAGCTTCTGCAACATTATAGGGAGGGATTGCCCGTGACACACGCCCCGGCAAGTGACCGTGTTCTTGCGACACGACACCGCCTGTATCCGATTTCGGCTGGGGATTTAGACGGATTGTGCGGGTTGCACGGGCGGCAACCGTTCGGCTGCGGCAGGGTCATGGGGCGTGGTAGAATCGGCCGATAGTACGGAAGAGGCAATCTGGCAAAGTTCGTCGGGATCGGATTCCGAAGCCGTTGGAGTGTCTGGCCTCTTGAAGGGCGACCGCTCCACTGTCGTGACGCGCTCTCCGCTGAGGACGGTTCCGGATGCAGATCATTTTTTCCAGTTCGGAAGCCGCCCCGTTCTCGAAGACCGGTGGATTGGCCGATGTTGCGTCTTCGTTGCCCAAGGCGCTCTCGCAGGCGGGGCACCAGGTCGCGCTGATCACGCCGTTCTATCCACAGGAACGGCACAAATGGCCAGACAGCGTTCCCGCACTGGAGGTGGCCGGCCCGCCGATTTCGATCGGCATCGGGTCCAAAACGGTGTCGGCGCGCGTCCTCCAAACGACGATCCCCAATTCCAAGGTGATGGTCTACCTGGTCGATCAACCCGAGTACTTCGATCGTCCGGGGATCTATCAGGACGGCGATCGGGACTATCGTGATAACTGCGAGCGCTTCGTCTTCCTGAGCCGGGCCACTATTGAGATCGCGCGGCGGTACGGTTGGCAGCCGGACATTGTGCACGCCAATGACTGGCAAACGGCACTGGTGCCCGTGCTGCTGAAGATCGAAGGGGCCCATGATCCGACATTCCAAAGAACGGCGTCCGTGTTCACGATCCATAACCTGGCCTTTCAGGGACAGTTCTGGCATTGGGACATGCACCTCACCGGGCTCGATTGGAAGTATTTCAACTGGCGACAGATGGAATTCTTCGGCAATCTGAATCTGCTGAAGTCGGCGGTGGTCTTTACGGACATGATTACCACCGTCAGCCCGACCTATGCTCGGGAGATTCAAACTCCGGAGTTCGGTTGCGGCCTCAATGGTGTCCTGTCTTCCCGACGGGATGACCTGGTCGGCATCCTCAACGGCGTCGACACCGAGGTCTGGCATCCGTCGATCGATGAACACATCGCCGCAAATTACAAAGCCTCCACGGTCGGCGAAGGGAAACCGCTCTGTAAAGCGGCCTTACAGCAGCGGATGGGACTGCCGGTGCGTGCGGATGTCCCGCTGTTCGGGATGGTCTCGCGGATGACGGGGCAGAAAGGGTGCGATATTATCTCCGAGTGTGCCCCGGAGTTTCTCAAACTCGACATTCAGGCGGTCTTTCTCGGTTCCGGCGATCCTGGTTACGAACAGTTCCTGCAACGGCTGGCCCGCGATAATCCGCAGAAAGTCGCCGTGCAGATCGGGTACAACGAACCGTTGTCACATCAGATCGAGGCCGGCGCCGATATCTTTCTGATGCCGAGCCAATACGAACCCTGCGGTCTCAATCAAATGTATAGCCTGCTTTATGGCACGGTCCCGATTGTCCGCGCGGTCGGTGGCCTGGCGGATTCCGTCGTGGATTCGTGGGAACAAACGATTGCCAACGGGACGGCGAACGGCTTTAGTTTTCACGATTACCGCGGCGAGGTCCTGCTGCGCCAGATTTGTCGGGCCGTGGGATTGTTCCAGGACAAAGCCACCTGGAAGCAGATCATGCAGACCGGCATGCAGCGCGATTGGTCCTGGCGTCGCAGTGCCAAAGAATACGAGCAAGTTTACCAGCGTGCTCAAGCAAGACGGCACGCACCGGCGTTTGGATGAACGGACCCTTCTCGTTTCCATAAAGCTCTCCCATGCAACCGGTCAGCCTCGCTCTCTACTGGCATCAGCACCAGCCGTATTATCCGGATCGCATCGGCGGCGACACGTTGATGCCGTGGGTGCGGCTGCACGGAACCAAAGACTACTGGGGGATGGCCTGGCATCTCAAGGAAGTCCCCGAGTTTCGCTGCACCATCAATCTGGTACCGAGCCTCCTGCAACAACTGCGGGCTTACACTCACGAAGGGGCCAGTGACCGGCATCTCGATTTGTCCCGCATCCCCGCGGATTCCCTCAGCGCGACCGATGTGCAAGAGATCCTCGAACAGTTCTTCATGTCGAACGCCGATTCGATGATTCGACCGTTCCCGCGATATCTGGAACTGTTCCAGAAACGCGGCAATGGCGGCGAACCTCCGGAACGCGTTGCCCGGCGCTTTGCCGATCGCGACTTCCGTGATCTGCAGGTCTGGAGCAACCTGTCGTGGATGCATCCCATTCTGTTTGAACGCGATGCCGACCTCAGAGCCTTTCGACAGAAATCGCAGAACTACACCGAAGCTGACAAAGCGTGGCTCCTTGCCAAGCAATTGGATGTCTTGCGGGAAGTAGTTCCGCTCCATCAGGAGTTGATGGCGTCGGGGCAAGTCGAACTCACGACCACGCCATTTTACCATCCGATTCTCCCGCTGTTGTGTGACAAGCGGTCCGCGCGGCAAGCGATGCCCGGGTGCGCGTTGCCGAAGCATCTCGAATCGTACCGCGAAGACGCCGTCATTCATTTGCAGAGAGCGATCGCCTATCACACGGAGTTGTTCGGCCGCCCACCGTTGGGGATGTGGCCGTCCGAAGGGAGTGTTTCCCAGGAAGTGATCTCGCTGATTGCCGATGTTGGCATTCAGTGGATCGCCACCGACGAAGAAATTCTCTCGGCCTCCACCAATGGCTGGGTGGGCCGCGACGGTAACGGGTACTTGCGCCATCCCGAAATGTTGTACCGGCCGTGGCGGTTGGAAGATCAGGGCCGTCACTTGCACGCCGTGTTCCGGGATCACGCGCTGAGTGATCTCATCGGCTTCCAGTACCAGCGGGCCGAGGCGACCGCAGCGGTGAATGATTTCATCGGTAAGCTGGAAGCCATCGGTCATGCGGTCGAGCCGCAAAGCCAGGGACGACCGGTCTTCGTGCCCGTGATCCTCGACGGGGAGAACTGCTGGGAGTATTACGCCGATGGCGGCGTGCAGTTCCTGCGGACACTGTACCGAACCTGTGCCTCCCATCGGTCTGTGCGCTCGGTCCGTGTCGGTGACTATCTCCGCGAGTACCCAGCGACCGACCGCATTGGCCAACTCTTCGCCGGCAGTTGGATTTCCCACAATTTCGCGATCTGGATTGGACACGAAGAAGACAACACCGCTTGGGACCTGCTGCATCAGACCCGTGAATTCCTGAAGCAGATGGAGGCCGATGGCGACTACGCCCCGGAAGTTGTCGCGCGGGCCTGGGAAGAAATCTTTATCGCCGAAGGAAGCGACTGGTATTGGTGGTTCGGGGACGATCATTCTTCTGCACAGGATGGTCTGTTCGATCAACTCTTCCGCAAGCATTTGAAGAATGTGTACATCATTCTGCGGACACCCTATCCACCGCAGTTGGACCGCCCCATCAGCCGTGGCGAGCAGCGACCGATTCACACACATCCCAAAGGCTTCCTGCCGGTGAAAGTGGATGGCCGCCGTACCTACTTTGAATGGATCAACGCGGGGCAGTACATCAGCGGCAGCGAGCGCGGCACGATGACGATGGTGACGCAAAGCCTGGTGCGTGAGATGTTCTTCGGCTTTGACCGCGACCGCTTCCTGCTGCGAATTGACACGGTCAACGGCGCGGCGCAGGACCTGGCGGAGATCGACACCTTGCGGATTGGGTTCGTAGAACCGGTTCATGCCGAGGTGCTCATCCACGGTTTCGCGGGTGAAGCGTTGACCGGGACGTTCTTTCGCGAGCATCGTCCCTATCCGGAATATCATGTGCATGCCGTTGCGGGCTCAATTCTGGAACTGTCGTTGCCCTTGGAAGCGGTGCGGCTGTCGCCGAATTCCAACCTGGAATTTTATGTCGATCTGATGGAAGCCGGCAGCAGCCTCGACCGCTTGCCGCGCGAGGGATTGATTATGCTGAAGATCCCGACTCCCGATTTTGAATCGCTGATGTGGCAGGCATAGCCGAAGCGGTCCATGGGGTGACGCGTGGAAATCGCGTGTTGGCACGAAGTCTGAAAGACACCGAACATCATGCCGGAACTGCGTAAAGACCCGATTGTTGGCCGCTGGGTGGTGATTGCGCCGGAACGGGCCAAGCGTCCTGACCATCGGGATGACAGTGGATTTGTCAGCGGCCAATTCGACCCCTTTGCCGAGGGTTGCGAGTATGCCACGCCGCCGGAAATCCTTGCCTACCGAAATCCCGGCAGTCAGCCCAACGGGCCCGGTTGGCGGGTGCGCGTTGTGCCCAACAAATTCCCCGCCTTGCAGGTGGAAGGGAATCTCGACAAACGGGGCGATGGCATCTACGACATGATGAACGGCATCGGTGCTCACGAAGTGATCATCGAATGTCCGCACGGCGAGACCAACATGTCGCGGTTGTCGGTCGACAACATCCGCGAAATCTTATGGGTCTACCGCGACCGCCTCGTGGATCTGAAGAAAGACCGCCGGCTGGTGCATGCGCTCATTTTCAAGAACAAGGGTGCCCAGGCCGGCGCGACACTCCCTCATAGCCATTCCCAACTCATTGCAACCTCGGTAGTCCCGATTTCGATCTGGGAAGAAATGACCGGGGCACTGGAGTTTTTCAACTATCGGGGCCGCTGCATCTACGACGACATGATTCAGCAGGAACTGGCGAACGGATCGCGCGTGGTGCTGGACACGCCCAATTTTTTGGCAATCTGCCCGTTTGCCAGCCGGTTTCCGTTCGAAACCTGGATTTTGCCAAAACAACATTCCAGCCACTTCGAAAATATTCCGCGGGGGGGAATCGAAGAACTCGGCATGGTGATGAAGACCGTTCTGCGGAAACTCGATCTTGCTTTGGATGACCCGCCGTACAACTACATCATCCACACGGCCCCGTTTGACGCCGGTGAATTGCCTCATTTTCTGTGGCACATCGAGATTTTCCCGCGATTAACCCGGGTTGCGGGTTTTGAATGGGGCAGCGGCTTTTACATCAATTCCGTCCCCCCTGAACAGGCCGCAGCTTTTCTGCGCGAAGTGGAAATCGACGCCGTTTGACCCTTGGTCATCGAGCTTTGACTGAGGGTGGACGTCCAATCCCGGCGCGGTCGCTGCCTGCCGATGTAGCGAAATCGGAACCCCATCGGGCGGCATACGGATTGCATTCTTTCGTCCGCGGGTCTACACCACTGGTATTCTACTGATCCTGCCAGGCTTTGCGGCGGCAGTGCTCAGTGAGTAGGCAAGGTGTGCGATCTGCGAAATCCGAACGCGGCGGCAGAGGGGAAAGACATGGCTCAGTTGCAAACCCAATCGCAGTCGACTTCCGATTTTCGAGCGGACGGCGTCGCCGGTTCAGACCGACTCGATGTGTCGTTCCCGAGCTACGACACCACCGGATTCTATGATGAAATGTTCACCCCCGATGGCCAGCCGCGCCCCCGTGCGGAACTGTTGGCCTGGCGGTTGAAGACGCTGTCCGATGGCGAATTATCGCGGCGGCAACGGGCGGCCGACCAGACACTCCTTAACATGGGAATCACGTTCAACGTCTACGGTCACGAAGCCGGGACGGAGAAAATCTGGCCGTTCGACCTCATTCCGCGGATCATCGAAAGCCAGGAGTGGAAGTTTATCGAAGCCGGGTTGAAGCAGCGGATTACCGCCCTGAATCTGTTCATCGACGACATGTATCACGACCAGAAGATCGTGAAAGATGGTGTCTTCCCGGAATACATGGCCCGATCGAGCAAGAACTTCCTGAAGCAGTGTGCCGGTGTGAATCCGCCGAAAGGAGTCTGGTGTCACATTACGGGGACCGACCTCGTCCGCGACGTCGACGGCACGGTTTACGTTCTCGAAGACAACCTGCGCTGTCCTTCCGGCGTATCCTACGTTCTGGAAAATCGGGAGGTGATGAAACGCACCTTCCCGCAATTGTTCAGCGGGCTCTCGATCCTGCCGGTGGAGGATTATCCCGAACAACTGCTGAAGATGCTGCAATATATTGCCCCGCCGACGAATGAAGAGCCCACCGTCGTCGTGCTGACGCCGGGAATCTACAACTCGGCGTACTTCGAGCACTGCTTCCTGGCGCAGCAGATGGGCGTGGAACTGGTGCAGGGCCACGACCTGATTGTGACCGACGGTTATGTCCACATGCGGACAACCAGCGGGTTGCAGCGCGTGGATGTAATCTATCGCCGCATCGACGATGAATTCCTCGATCCGCTCACATTCCGTCCTGATTCTGCGCTCGGCGTGCCTGGCCTGATGGATGTCTACCGTGCCGGTCGTGTTGCGCTGGCCAATGCTCCGGGAACCGGGATCGCCGACGACAAGGCGGTCTACGCCTATGTTCCGGCCATGATCAAGTATTACCTCGGCGAAGACATCAAACTGCCCAATGTGCCGACGTTCCTGTGCAGTGATGACCAGCAGCGGCAACACGTGCTGGAGAACCTCGACAAACTCGTCATCAAGCCCGCCAACGAATCCGGCGGTTACGGCATTCTGATCGGACCGCGGGCCTCGAAAGAGCAACTGTCCCAGTATCGCGATCTGATTCTCACCAATCCGCGCAATTATGTGGCTCAGCCGACGTTGTCGTTGTCACGCGTGCCGACTTTAGTGGGGGATCATCTGGAAGGCCGACACGTCGATCTCCGGCCTTACATTCTGTACGGCGAGGACATCTACATTGTGCCGGGGGGATTGACGCGCGTCGCCTTGGTGAAGGGGTCACTCGTGGTGAACTCCTCTCAAGGGGGCGGCAGCAAAGACACGTGGGTTCTCAAGAACGGCACCCCACGAGTGAGTGATTTTCAGGCGACGATGGCAAGCCCATGACCTCATGTTGCGGCATCTGCGCGGGGCACGAAGCGGCCAGCGGAGAGATGATAACGAACCCTGACCACGGACAACTGACGAGCCACCATGTTAAGCCGTGTTGCTGAATCAATTTACTGGATGAGCCGCTACATCGAGCGGGCCGAGAACGTCGCGCGGTTCATCGACGTGAATTTAAACCTCGCGCTCGATCTTGGTCCAGAAATGGAGCGGCAGTGGAACTCGTTGATCTACACCACTGGTGACGAAGAAAACTTCCAGAAGCGTTATCGTGATCCCACGCAACAGAACGTCATTCAATTCCTGACGCTCGATGATGCGAATCCGAACTCGATTTTGAGCTGCCTGCAGCGTGCACGGGAAAACGCCCGGACCGTGCGCGACATGATCAGCTCACCCATGTGGGAAGAACTCAACAAGTACTATCTGCTGCTCCGTTCAGCGACGCCGGCGCAGGTCCTGAATGCCCCGATCGAGTTCTTTCAACGGATCATTCTCACTCGGTACACACTGGATGGTGCCACGCAGGCCACGATGTCGCATACCGAAGCGTGGCACTTCCACCGCCTCGGACAAATGATTGAGCGCGCCGACAAGACATCGCGAATTCTTGATGTGAAGTATTACATTCTGTTGCCGCTGGCTTCAGATGTAGGAACTCCGATCGATGCGAATCAATGGGCGGCATTATTGAAATCGGCCAGTGCGTTGGAGATGTATCGCAAAGCGCATGGTCGGATTACACCGGCGCAGGTGGCGGAGTTTCTCGTTCTCAATCGCGATTTCCCCCGTGCGATGCGCTTTTGCCTGATTCGCGGGGAACAATCGTTATTGTCAATCACGGGAGGGGCCTCTGGGACGTTCCGGAATCGCGCGGAGCAACGCCTCGGCCGTTTGCGCTCGGAACTGGACTACTCGAATATTGATGAGATCATGCAGTCGGGATTGCATGAATTCGTCGATCGGTTTCAGAACCGTCTCAACGCGGTCGGGGAGGCGGTTTCCGAGACTTTCTTCTCCGTGAAGCCGGTGGAAAGCGTGCGGCCGCATCCATCGGCCATCGCTGCCAGGAAGTAGCGGCAACCCTTTTGCCGAAATGATTTTGTCTGACTGCATTGCTTCAGGTAATGCGGATTCTCGCAGGAATGGTCCGATGACAATTCGGGTGGCCCTCCATCACCGTACGACCTACCGGTACGACCGCCTCGTGAGCCTGTCACCGCAGGTCATCCGTCTGCGGCCGGCTCCCCATTGCCGCACGCCGATTGTGAGCTACTCACAAGTCGTGCTGCCGGAAAAGCAGTTCATCAATTGGCAGCAGGACCCGTTCGGCAATTTTCTGGCGCGCGTCGTCTTTCCCGACCCCACGCGCGAGTTCCAGGTTGATGTCGATCTCATTGCTGAAATGACGGTCATCAATCCGTTTGATTTCTTCCTCGAACCGCAGGCGAACACCGTTCCCTTTGAGTACGACGAATCACTTCGCCAGCAGTTGCTGCCGTATCTGCTCAAGACCGAGACGAGCGACATCCTCACGGACTTTGTCGCCAACGGTCCGAAGTACACTGGTGTGACCGTCGACTTTCTGGTGGCCATCAACCAACTCGTTCATCAGTCGGTGGGATATGTCATCCGCCTCGAACCGGGTGTGCAGTCGAGTTCGGAAACGTTGACGAAGGGAAGTGGTTCCTGCCGGGATTCCGCCTGGCTGCTGGCGCAGGTCTTGCGTCATCTGGGTCTTGCAGCCCGCTTTGTGTCGGGGTATCTGATTCAGCTAACACCAGACGTCAAATCACTGGATGGTCCGGTGGGGGTGTCACAAGACTTCACCGATTTGCATGCCTGGACCGAAGTCTATCTTCCCGGTGCAGGATGGGTGGGCCTCGATCCCACGTCGGGGCTGTTTGCCGGTGAAGGACACATTCCCCTCTCTGCCACGCCTGATCCGACATCCGCGGCACCCATTACCGGCGCCGTGGATGACTGCGAAGTCACGTTCTATCACGAGATGTCCGTGCAGCGCGTACTCGAAGACCCGCGGGTGACCAAGCCGTATCGCGATGACCAATGGGCTGCGATCGAACGGCTCGGCACCAAGGTTGATGAACGCCTCGCTGTCGGTCCGAAGACATTGACGATGGGGGGCGAGCCGACATTCGTGGGGATCGACAATCGCGATGCCCCGGAATGGAATACGGCCGCCCTGGGTCAGCACAAACGGGATCTCGCCGGGAAATTGTTCTGCCGGCTGGCAGACCGTTTTGCCACGAAGCCGCTGCTGCATTACGGTCAGGGAAAGTGGTATCCCGGGGAATCGTTGCCGCGTTGGTCGCTGGCCTGCTACTGGCGGCGTGACAAGGCCCCGGTCTGGAACGATCCCGCTTTGATCGCCGTCGATGATCGCGATTACGGCGTCGATGAAACGGATGCCCAGGACTTTATCGAAGCGCTGGCGGAATTGCTGGGCGTTGGCGGTCAACACATCCAATCCGGTTACGAAGACACTTGGTACTACCTGTGGAAAGAACGCAAGCTGCCGGTGAATGTTGACCCGTTCAAATCGAAGCTGTCCAACGAAGAAGAACGGAAGCGGTTGGCGAAGATTTTTGAACGGGGCCTGGATCACGTTGTCGGTTACGCCTTGCCGTTGCGGCGTAATCCGAACCTCGCTGCCGAAAACCGGTGGGAAACCGGCCCGTGGTTCCTGCGTCAGGAGCGGATGTATCTGATCCCCGGCGATTCCCCGATGGGTTACCGGATGCCGCTCGATTCCCTGCCGTGGGAAGCCCCGGCGGATGTCGTTGCGGAACACGAACGCGATCCGTTAGCGGAACGTCCTGAGTTCATTGACGATCCCGAAGCATTGCCGATCCAGGGTCTTGCCGAGCAAAACCGACTGGCAACGAATCGATTGCCGGCCTCGGTCACGGCGACGCAGTTGGTCTCCCAGGTGGCCGGTGTCGCGCGATCCGAACCCGGGCCGCGCCGTTCAGCGGGGTATTCCTCGAGTCATCACGCCAACGGCAATGGGAATGGCAACGGCCATCACTCTTCCAGCCATGGAGTGCCGGGCTTTTCCGACGAGGGAGCGGAACTGTCGCCGCCGGCCGTTGGTGAATCGGGCGGTGGTCTTGTGCGGGCCGCTCTCTGTGTGGAAGTTCGCAACGGAATGTTGCACGTCTTCATGCCGCCGGTGGCGCTGATTGAGGACTATCTGCATCTGGTGTCCGTCGTCGAAGCGACGGCGGACAAGCTGTCGATTCCCGTGCGGGTGGAAGGTTATCCGCCACCGTATGATTATCGGGTCGACAACTTCAAGGTGACGCCAGACCCGGGTGTCATCGAAGTCAATCTCCAGCCGGCGCAGAATTGGGATGAACTGGTTCACAACACCGAAGTGCTGTACGAGGAAGCCCATCTCTGTCGGTTGAGTGCCGAGAAGTTCATGCTGGATGGTCGCCATACGGGGACCGGCGGGGGCAACCACATCGTTGTGGGGGCCGCGACTCCGGCGGCGAGTCCGTTTCTGCAACGGCCCGATTTGCTCCGCAGCCTGGTCGGTTACTGGAACAACCGGCCATCGTTGTCATACTTGTTCTCGGGGCTCTTTGTCGGCCCGACGAGTCAGGCCCCGCGGATCGATGAAGCCCGGCACGAAACGTTGTATGAACTGGAAACGGCGTTTTCACAGATTCCGGAGAACGGGCCATGCCCGCCGTGGCTGGTGGACCGCGTCTTCCGTCACCTGCTCACCGATCTCACGGGGAATACGCACCGCGCAGAATTCTGTATCGACAAGCTGTATTCGCCTGATTCCTCCACGGGACGGCTGGGACTGGTTGAGTTCCGTGGTTTCGAAATGCCCCCGCATGAGCGGATGAGCCTGACGCAGCAACTGCTGGTGCGGGCACTGTTGGCCCGCTTCTGGGAGAAGCCGTACCGCGAGCCGATGGTTCGTTGGGGAACGATGCTGCATGACCGGTTCATGATGCCGCACTTCATTGCACAAGATTTTCAAGACGTCATCCGCGAGATGAACGAAGCGGGCTTTGCGCTCGATGTCGAATGGTTCGCGCCCCACTTTGAGTTCCGTTTCCCGAAAATTGGGGAAGTGGTCTATCACGGTGTGCAACTCGAGCTGCGGCAAGCGATCGAACCGTGGCATGTGCTCGGGGAAGAATCCGGGGCCGGTGGCACGGCACGGTATGTCGATTCCTCCGTGGAGCGCCTGGAAGTCAAAGCCTCGGGCATGACCGATCCGCGGTTTGTCCTGGCGTGCAATGGCCGCGCCGTGCCGTTGCATCCGACGGGTGTCGGCGGCGAGTTCGTTGCCGCGGTCCGGTATCGTGCTTGGCAGCCGCCCTCCTGTTTGCATCCGCTGATTGGCATCCACACCCCCTTGGTGTTCGATCTGATTGATCGCTGGAGCGGTCGCTCACTGGGGGGTTGCACATGGCATGTGACGCATCCCGGTGGACGGAGTTATGACACGTTCCCGGTGAATGCCTACGAAGCCGAAGCCCGCCGTGTGGCTCGTTTTGCTCCGTTCGGGCACACTCCGGGAAAGATGGCGATCCCACATCCGGAAGAGAATCGCGAGTATCCGTTGACGCTGGACCTGCGACGTCCGTGTGTGCACGGGGGATTGACAGCGCTGGGACAAATCTGATGATTCAGCGCCTCAGGGAAAGCATTCCCTAGGCGACCTACTAGAGAAATCCGGCTGTGTTCGCCACACTATCTGTCTACCGATCAATACTAGGGAAATACTCTCGAGGATTCCGTCCGCAGCGAAATCGCGGGCCGACTCGACGAACCAGGATGGGAACGTACGGATGGCATTTTCCGGTACGGTGAGCGCTCACCCGACCGGCTCGCTCGTTTCGACGTATCAACCGGAAGTCACTTCCTACGATGAAATGGTCGATGCGCAGGGTCGTCTTCGCCCCGCTTGGACACGGTTCGCCCAAAGCTGGGACGCGCTGGGACCTTCACGCCTCTCGCTGAGAAATGCGCAGGCGCAACGCCTCTTCCGTGAGAACGGCGTCACCTACAACGTGTATGGTGCCTCGCGCGAACTGGAACGTCCGTGGGAACTCGATCCCCTGCCGTTGCTGTTTCCGGTTGCCGATTGGTCACGGTTATCCGAGGGCGTGGAACAACGAGCCCGACTGTTCAATGCGTTGATGGCTGATCTCTACGGTCACCAGCGTGCTTTTCAGGCTGGTGTCTTGCCCGCGGCGGTTCTTTTCCAGAACCCCGGCTTCCTACTGCCTTGCCACGGCATTCAACCCCCCGGCGGCGTCTTTCTGCACTGGTACGGCGTGCAGTTGACGCGTCGCACCGATGGGACGTGGCAAGTCATCAGTGATCGCACACAAGGTCCTTCCGGGGCTGGCTACGCCGTTGAGAATCGGATTGTCGTCTCCCGGACTTGGCCGCAGGAGTTCGAGAACCTGCATGTCATCCGGCTGGCATCCCTGTACATGTCGCTGCGGGAGACGTTGAAGGCATTGTCGCCCCGCCATGGAGACAATCCCCGGGCGGTGCTGCTCTCTCCGGGGATTCGCAGCCCGCGGTATTTTGAAGACGTCTACCTTGCCCGGTATCTTGGTTATTCGCTGGTCGAGGGTGGCGATCTGACGGTGCGCCGGGATGGTGTGTTCCTGAAGTCGCTCGGTGGGTTGCTTCCCGTCGACATGATTCTCCGTCGGGTCCGGGATGCTGCCTGCGATCCGCTCGACTTGCGTCCCGATGCTTCGACCGGTGTTGCAGGATTGGTGCAAGCCGCGCGGTGCGGTCAGATTTTGATGGCGAATGCACTCGGTTGTTCGGCACTGGAATCGCCGGCGCTGCATGCGTTTCTGCCGGGATTATGCCGGTTCTTGTTGAACGAAGACCTGATGCTGCCGTCGTCACCCACCTGGTGGTGTGGCGATCCGCTGGACCGCAAACAGGTGGAGGATCGTTTCCCCAGTTTGCTGATTCGGCCTGCATTTCGCCAGCGCCCCGATCAAGGCATCATCATGCTTGGAGGGGACGCCCCCGCACCCTTGCCGCTCGATCATCCCGAGCGCTGGCTGCACGGTCCACACGTTGTGAGCCACTTGAGTCCGACCGAGCGGAACGCGCTGTGGGCCGCCGTGTGTGCCCGCCCGGAACAATTCGTTGCCCAGGAACCAATTCAAAGCTCGACAGCTCCCGTCTGGGAAGGGGATCGCCTGCGGCCGTGGCATGTCACACTGCGGACGTTCGCCGTTTCCAGCGGACGTGGTTATCGCGTGCTGGCAGGGGGCATGTCGCGCGTAGCACCGCGGATTGATATGCTGGCGGAGTCGATCACCGCCGGCCAACGCAGCAAGGATGTCTGGGTTCTGGCCGATGGTCCGGTGGAGCGCGTCTCGCTGCTCCACTCACCCAGCGTGACTTTGGAATTGCGACGGAGCATCAACGACCTTCCGAGTCGCGCGGCCGATCATCTGTTCTGGCTCGGTCGTTTGATGGAGCGGACCGAAGCCGTTGTGCGGCATCTGCGGAGCATCGTGGTCCGTTTGACCAGCGAATTGCAGCCCTCCGGCCCCACGGAAATGGCCGTGCTCGTCGCTGCTCTGGCGGAACCGGGGCGTTCTCGACTTGATAAATGGCTGCGGGCCTTGCAGGGCGAGAGTCAAACCGCCGAAGCCGAGTTGTGGGCAGAAATCCGCCGGGAAACGCGGTCGTATTTGACTGATGTCGGTCGTGAGGGCTCGCTGACTCAAACGCTCCGCTCGGCGCAGGCTGCGGCATCGATTGTGCGCGACCGCATTTCGCTCGACGGTTGGCGAATCATCAGCCAGTTAACGTTTCGAACCGATGACACCGACGTCACCGATTTGGGGCAAGCGCTCTTGCCGCTCAATCGGTTGCTGGCCGGGATCTCGGCATTTCACGGATTGTGCAGTGACAGCATGACCCGCGGGCCCGGCTGGCGGTTCCTCGATATCGGCCGCCGAATTGAACGGGGGCTGCAAATCCTGCACTTTGTGCGCACCATCCTGGTTGATGCCCGCGCGGAAATCCTGCCGCAACTCGAAGCCATGCTCGAAATTGCCGATAGTTCTATGACATACCGCTATCGGTATCTCACGACGCTGCAGCTCGCCCCTGTACTCGATTTGATTGTGGCCGATGAAAGCAATCCGCGTTCGGTCGCTTTCCAGTTGGCAGCGCTCGCCGATCATGTCCGGGAGTTGTCGGTCGGCCGGACTCTCGATGCCCCGACACACGAGCAGCAACTGGTGTTGACGGCTCAAGGCAACCTGCGGCTCACCGATGTCGAAGCCTTGTGTGAAATTGGACCCGACCGGCAACGGCAGGCGTTGAAGAGCTTTCAGCAACAGACCGCCAACGAATTGATGAATTTATCCGACGCGATCACACACACCTACCTGACGCACACTGTCGCGCCGCAGCAACTCGGCGGATTGCCTCCGGAACTCGCGGAGGAAGATCTGTGATTTACTCGATCCAGCACGAAACCAAATACGTTTACTCCGATGCTGTGGTGCTTTGCCAGAATCAGGCCTGTTTGCACCCCGGTTCTTTTCCCGGACAAACGTGCGAGTCGTTCACTCTGGATATTGCCCCGGAGCCCCTCGTCCGGCGACCTTGGACCGACTACTTCGGTAATCGCATCTGGTACTTTGCTTTCGATCAACCGCACGAAAAGTTAATTGTTACGGCACGGAGCCGCCTGCATCGCGATCCTCCGCCGAACATGGATTTGCGGGAATCCCTCAGTTGGGAAGAGTGCCGCTATCAACTGCGATACCCCGGCGATCTGGAAACTCGACGCGCGAACCAATTCGTGGCGGAGTCGCCCTATGTTCGGCACCTGACCGAAGCGGAAGACTACGCACGCAGTAGTTTCCCGCCTGGACGGCCGTTGTTACTTGCCGTGTCGGATCTCACCGAGCGGATTTTCACCGAGTTTGAGTACGACCCCACTGCAACGGTCCTGCAAACGCCGACGGTCGATGTCTTGCGTCGACGCCGTGGCGTGTGCCAGGACTTCGCCCACCTGCAAATCTGCTGCCTGCGGTCGTTGGGGCTTGCGGCCCGATACGTCAGCGGCTACCTGCTCACCGATGCCCCACCGGGTGGGACGAAACTTGTCGGGGCGGATGCATCCCATGCCTGGATTTCGGTCTATTCACCGGGCCGGGGTTGGATCGACTTTGATCCCACGAACAACTGTCTGCCGCAACACCGTCATCTCACTGCGGCCTGGGGGCGCGACTACGGCGACGTTGCCCCGATCCGCGGGATCTTCGTCGGCGGCGGTCGCCACACCATGTCGGTGGCGGTGGACGTAGTAGAAGTGAAGTCGATCGAAACGCGCGGCTGATCCTGTCGTTCGCATGACGAACAGCGCGGCACTGTCAACCTTGAGAAATCGCTCGACGACTGACGGCGATCATTCCGGGAACGCGTAGTTGGAGTTCTTCGCGTCGAAGTCCAGGTTCGTCAGGCCGACGTTCGTCTTGACCGACATGTAGGTGTACTCTTCAACCAGCGGCGAAGATTTTTCACCCTTCTGCGGAAAGCCGTATTGCTCCACGCGAATCGCCAGCCCGGATTGTTTGTCGATGTACAGCCGCGTCATCTGAAACTTGAACTGCTTCCGCGGTTGCGGGTGAGAACTCTCGATCACCTTGCAGGCAACGTCGGTTCCCAACTTGGCATTCGGGAAGTATTTGACATTCGTTTCGCCGAATTTTCCCTCGGCTTCCCATTGTTCAATGATGCGGTCGAGCATCTTCCGCAGACCGATCATCGTGACGGGATAGCGATTGTCTTCCATGGCCTGCTGGCTGTCGGGGCTGAGTGAAACCGTGCCCCCGAGAACGGCGCGGACTCCTGTATCGTGTGCCAGCAGCATGTTCTTATTAGCACCGGCCACGTAGATCACTTCGCGACCTTCGTACGGCTTGCCGAACTGCATGTAGACGCTGAAGGGTTCCTCACGGAACTTCAGGTTCATCGAAGTCTTCTTGAGCTGCTGGCCGATCATCTCCTGCTTGGAAAAGATCGCGGTGTAATCTTTCACGCTGTCCAGCGTCTCACGGGCTTTGTAGGCGTGGTCCAAGGCCGGTGCGAGAGGATGCTGTGGATCGATCGACGGTCCAGCACCACTGGCACGCTCCTGGCCGAAGCTTGCCGATGTCCAGGCCAGCATCAAAACGATAGCTGCAATCGCTGGACGGAGAGCCAAACCGCGCCGTGTCTCTCCGAGCGTCGATGACGTCATGATTACCGCATCCCTCCGTGAGCACCGAGAATCCTTCCTCGCGACCTGTTTGGCAAAGATTCACCACGCAGTCGTCAGGATGCCATACGGTACCGCGCAGCGCTTCAGCGAGCAATTCCCGTTGCCACGATGTGGGACTCTCATGAGCGAATGAACAGCATTCAGCGAAAGTGTTTCTGAAAGCGTTCTTCGAGGTCCGGCAATCTTCGTTGCAGGCTGATGCTGAGCGGCGTGGGCTCGCGCCCTGTAGGAATGGTCGCCAGAAATTCTTCCAAAGCGGCGTGGGCTTCCGGCGGACCGTGCAGCAGGAAATGGATCCAGCATCGGGCGTCCCGGTAGTCGGCCGCATCGAAATCAGCGAGTTTCCGCTTGGCTTCCAGTTGGGCCAACGGCGCAATCCGGCGGTTGAGAATCCCCCCTAGCCCTTCGGCCCGGGGCCGCTTTTCTGCCCGCAGCACGGCGGGGACTTCAAAATACTCTGCAAGTCCTTCATCAAGCCACAGCGGGACATAAGGGAGCGCATTGTGCAGCAACGCATGCGTCGTCTCATGCCGCATGTCGGTATCAAGATTTCGGTGCCGGTAGGCATAGACTTTGCCGACGCCAGCACCGTTCCCGGCGACAAACAGCGCTTGCCGCCCAACACCTTCGGGAATGTTCGCTTGCAGATAACGTTGGTAACTCCACCGTCCGCTGAAGAGATGCACTTCGATGTTTCGGTCACTGCATTTCAGATCGAGCGTACTTTCGATGTCTTTCTGAAGTTCGCCGAGTTCCACGACCAGCGGTTCGACATCGCGCAGCGGAAACTCCGAACGGAAGACATAGATTCCGATCGCTTTCTGATCGACCCAGCCCGCAGCCTGGGCCGTAACGACCCCACCGAGAACGGCTAGCACGATCAAGACGCGTCGCATGAACCGGTCGCCTCCAGGAAATCGATTTTTACGGCCATCGTGTACCGAAGATCATTCGCGGTGGTCAAGATCGATTTCAATCCACATTGACGTCCGTGCGGCTTCTGGGGACACTGCCGACCCTCCGGTGCGACAAAACGGTGCCGGTAGCCGCGCAGGGGACGAGGTGACGTTTTGGTGGTGACGGTTCGACATCGGCTGGAGTATTTCGCGTTCCGATTGGCGGTCTGCGCTATCGAATGTCTGCCGGTCCGCACGGCGGCGCGCTTGACTGACAATTTGGCGTGGTGCGTGCAGTTCCTGCTGCCACAGCGGTTGACCCGGTTTGCGGTCACCAAAGAAAACCTCACGCGGGCCTTCGGGCCGGAGTTATCGCATGCTGAGGCCCGACACCTGGCCTGCGGCATGTGGCAGCATTTGTTTCGCACCGTTGTCGAAATGGTCCAGTCGCCGCGGAAACTGCACCTCTGGAACTATCGCCAGCTCACGGAATTCGTTGGCCTCAAGGAAACCAACGAAGCACTCCTTTCCGGGCGTCGGCTGATGTTGCTTGCCGGCCATTTCGGCAACTGGGAAATTGCCTTGTCACTCTTTGGAATGTGGGGCTTTCCGCTCGGAGTGATCGCGCGGGAAATGGACAATCCGTTGCTGGACCGCTGGTTTCGCCGTTATCGAGAAAGCCGCGGGCATCGGCAGATGTTCAAAAAAGGGGGCTTCGACGACATGCTGGTTCTCCTGCAAAAAGGGGGGAATCTGGCACTTCTGTGCGATCAGGACGCCGGTCCGCGCGGGCTGTTCGTCGACTTCTTCGGCCACCCGGCTTCCACCTTCAAATCCATCGCGCTTCTGTCACTGGAATATGATGCCATCGTAGTCGTCGGTTGCTCGGCACGGTTGCCAGACGATTTCACCACATCGACCTGGTCGCGGTTTGAAGTCCGTTGTGAAGCCGTGGTTGATCCACGCAATCTGACGTCCGACAATCCGGTCCGAGAAGTCACGCAATCGTTCACATCCGCGCTGGAGCAGGCGATTCGCCGTCATCCTGAACAGTACTTCTGGGTTCATCGCCGCTGGAAAAGCGAGCCCAAAGTCCGTCGTCAAACGGCCGAGGAACCCCAACGCCGCGCGGGGTGACACACGGCCCTTTTTGTCACGGGATCGAATTGCCAATCGTCGTCTGTGATTCTGCCGTAGTTCTTGCCACGGGTTTCTCATGAGCCGTCATCGAGTCTGTCGTCTGGATGAGCTGAAACCTGGGGCCGGGCGGGAGTTCGTCATCGCCGGACGAGTGTTGGCGGTTTATCACCTGGACGCCGGTGTGCGGATCGTCGAGGGCATCTGTCCCCATGCCGGGGGGCCACTGGCTCAAGGCATGGTGCGTGGGGAAGTGGTCACCTGTCCGTGGCACGGCTGGCAATTCCACCTCGGAACCGGACAACACCAGCTCAACCCGCGAATGTGTGTGCCATGCTTTGAAGCAACTGTCGAATCTGAAGAGGTTTACGTCGAGATTCCTGAGGCTTGACGTGTCAGTGAGGCCGGTAAGAACGGCATGACCAGAAGAATCGGCATATCCCGCAGAATCGGTTTTCCCGTCATGACCCGTCTTGCCGGTGGTCGATAAGACCCCGTGACGAAGCCCCGTTGTCGTGGCCGCCGACTCCGCTTTTCGTGGCGGACTCGGAACCGGCCCAGCGACGGAGTGCGTCTTCGCCACGGGGGGCAAGATGAGCCGACGTCGTTGGAATCAATGGTTATGGTCCGGTCTGGCGGCACAAGCCCTGGCCGGAAGCACACTTCTCGCTGGAGAACCAGCGGCCTACTCCGAGGAGTGGTGGGCGCTGCGGTCTCAGGATCCTCCCGGAACCCGACAGGTCGAAAAGCACGGCAAACTCTGGCCGCCGTTCGCACGTCCGGTCGGCCCGAAACAACACTGGGTCCACAAGTATCATCACGCGCACTACTGGCCGCACCCCTATGCGTCGGAAGATGCGAGCTATGTGCGCTCTGTCTGGAACCAGCAGTCGGGCGCGGGTTGGATCGGTGCGACCACACTGCATGACTATCATTTTGATCCCGGCTCTCATGAGTTGAACTCGGTGGGGCGCGATCATCTCACCTGGATCGCGCAATTCGCACCTGTGCAATATCGCACGGTGTATGTGGCCCAAGGGGGGAGTGTTGCCACCGGCCAGGCGCGCTCCAACCAGGTGGAAGTGGCGCTGCGCGAGATTCAGCCGGACTGCAATGTGCCGATTGTCGTTCGCCCGGATCGTTTCCAGGGCCGACCCGGACAGGAAATCGACCGGTTACGGGAAATGGAACTGCAAGCCATTCAGCCGCCGCGCTTGTTCACGGTGGGGGGGGCCAGCGGCAGTGGCGGTTCGTCTTCTGGTGGAGGCTCGGGGCAGTCGTCCGCCGGGGGAACTTCCGGCGCGGCAACCAATTTCCGTTAATCAAACCCGCGCGGATTCGTTCGCCGAGAGTGCATTGTTGGGGGAGGCGATTGTGACGCAGCGCTCGTGGTCCTTGGCCGACGAAATGCTGCAAGCCAGCGGAACGGATGCTACTGCGGCAGCAGTGGCTCCGTTACCGGACGCGGGAACGACGCGTACCTCGCAAGTTCACGATCTCTTCTCCGATGTCTTTGAACGCGCGGCCAAGCCTGTCCCGGGGACACCCGTCAAAGCCACCGCCAAGACATCGGCCGCTCCGGCAACACCGCCGCGGTTACCGGGGACGCTGGCTGACACCGGGCTCAATCTCGGGCAGATCTCCGAGATGGTCCTCAAACTGCTGTACATGCACGGCAGTCTGGTCGGACAGGATATCGCCCATCAAGTGCGACTTGTCTTTCCGATTGTCGATGAGGCGCTACGCTTCCTGAAAGATCAGCGGTGTATTGAAGTCTCTGGCGCGGACCTCATCGGCCGTGTGTCGTTTCGGTTTGCCTTGACGGAACTGGGGCGGCTGCGCGCCCGGGAAGTCTTTGAGCAGTGCCGGTACGTCGGTCCGGTTCCTGTCCCGTTGGAACAGTATGTCGCGCAGTGCCGCCGTCAGACGGTGACCGGAGTGCCGTGCACGCCATCGACGTTGGCCGCAGCGTTTTCGGAATGCATCATTCGCCCAAGCTTGCTGCAGGAGATCGGCCCCGCGGTTTGCACCGGACGCTCGCTGTTCGTCTACGGTCCCCCGGGCAACGGCAAGACCGTCCTCGCAAAAGGTCTCGGTCGGTTCCTGAATACGTATGGGGGCGAGATTTATATCCCTTATGCCATTCAGGCGGAAAACACGATCATCACCATGTTCGACCCGGTGTTGCATCAAACCACCGACGAAGCCGAACTAGCCCGAAAAGGGATACTGCCACGACAAAGTCTGAGCGACACCAGCACGCTGATGGTGTCGGATACGCCCTCGGACTTGCGTTGGCGGAGAATTCGCCGCCCCGTCATCATCACCGGCGGCGAACTGACGCTGGAAATGCTCGAACTGCAAAAGAGCAATACATCGAACTTCTACAATGCGCCGTTGCACCTGAAGTCCAACGGCGGCGTCTTCCTGATTGACGACTTCGGCCGTCAACTTGTCAGCCCGAAGGATCTGCTCAACCGGTGGATCGTTCCCCTCGAAGAACGGCAGGATTACCTCACGCTGTCTTCCGGTCGGAAGTTCGCCGTGCCGTTCGAGCAGTTCATTATTTTCTCGACCAATCTCGAACCGAAGGACCTGGTGGACGACGCCTTTTTGCGGCGGATTCGTCACAAGGTCCGGATCGATGCTCCGGACCGTGATGTCTACAACCAGATTTTTGAATTGCTTTGCCGCCAACGGCGCGTCCCTTATTCCGCAGAAGTGGTCGAGCACGTCTTCAGTCAGTATTACGACAAAGGCCGCGCGCCGAAATCGAGTGATCCGCGCGATCTGATCGATCTTGCCGAAGCGATCTGCCGGTACGAAGAAAAAACGTTCGAGTGGACCGAGCCGTTGATTGCGACGGCATCGGCGCGATTGTTCCATCAGGTGTGACAGCGTTGCACCGACGAAGCCAGGAGGGCTTGCCCATGCGTCGCTCATTGACGATTTTGACTCGAAGTTGCTGGGTCGGCGGGCTTGCGCTCGGTCTTGTGGGCTGCTCAACGATGCGTGCTCCCTCGATGCCGAATCTCACTGACCGGCAACCCATCCACCCGGAACAGCGTTCGGTGATGGTTCCCGGCAGCGACATGGGTGAAGAAGCCCGTGAGCCAAAGCACCCTGAACGGGTTCACCTGGCGTACGGCCGCTGGCAAGAGCAGCAGAAACAGATCCCGCAAGCCCGGGAGTCGTATCAGAAGGCGATGGAACTCGATCCCAAGTCCATTGATGCGATGCTGGGATTGTCACGGCTGGATCAACTGGCCGGCCGGAATGAGGATGCCGAAAAGCATTTGCAGAAAGCCCAGAAACTCCGTCCGAAAGAACCGCTGGTGCATGCGGCTTGGGCCGAATACTACGCGTCTCAGCAGCAATGGGGACCGGCGGTGAAGAAATATCGGGATGCGATTGAACTCGCGCCGGACGAACCGTTGTTCAAACATCAACTCGCCGTCATTCTCGGGAAATCTGGCGATTGGGACGGGGCCTACACCACGTTCTCGACGATCGTCACACCCGGTGAAGCTCACTACAATGTGGGCTACCTGCTGCATCAGCAGGGCCAACTGGTGGAAGCCGAGCAGCATCTGCGCCAGGCCGTCGAGAAGAAGCCCGATCTGGCTCTCGCCGTCGGCTTGCTGGCCAGGATTCAAAAAGAGCGTCGCGGCCAGAATGTGATCGTTCAGCAACCCGTGGAAATGGAATCGCCGGAGGAATCGGCGATTCAGCCGGCTGGGGCGTGGTCCACACACGAATCCGAACCAGCACCGCGAGCCGCCAGCACTGGCGCTGTCCCCAATCCTACACCGCAGCAACTGGAACAGTGGCGGAACCAGCAGTCAACGGTCGCACCACACTGAGCCCGCACTACATCTCGTGGGCGAATTCTGGGATACTCACTCTCCGTGAGTTGACCGCATCCCGAATTCTGGTTTTGTCATGTCCTGTCCGATCACCACCGACCCCGCCGTCGCCGCGGACGTGATTCGCCGCGGCGGTTTGGTCGCGCTGCCCACCGAAACGGTGTACGGCCTCGGTGCGAATGCGTGGAATGGGGAAGCCGTCGCCGGGATTTTCGCGGCGAAAGAACGCCCGGCGTTTGATCCGCTGATCGTGCATCTCCCGGACATCGGTGCGATCAATCAGGTGGCGACGTCCATGCCATCGAAGGCGCAGCGTCTGGCCGATACGTTCTGGCCAGGCCCGTTAACTCTCGTGTTGCCCAAGCAACCGGCAGTCTCGGATTTGGTGACGTCCGGGTTGCCGACTGTCGGCGTGCGTGTCCCGCGGCATCCCCTGATGCGGGCGGTGCTGGAACTCGCTGGTGTGCCCATTGCCGCGCCGAGTGCGAATCGCTTCGGCCGTCTCAGCCCCACGACCGCCGAGCATGTGCGCGATCAATTGGGCGATCGCATCGACTTGATCCTCGACGGCGGCCCGTGTCCCGTGGGTGTGGAATCAACGATTGTATTCATCGACGGTGACGCCGCGACCGTGCTCCGTCCGGGGGGACTCAGCAGCGAAGCCATCGCGGAAATCATCGGTCCGGTCGACATCGCCACCGGCAGCAGCGACCGCCCGGCGGCACCGGGAATGCTGGCCTCGCACTATGCCCCCTGCACGCCGATTGAAATCGTGACCACGCTGCCTGCCGTGCCGCGCGGCGTCCGTTGGGGATTGCTGCAATTCACGCCGAATGATGCGGACGGTTACGCGGTGATCGAAACGCTGTCCGTTTGCGGCCGTCTGGAAGAAGCCGCCGCAAAGTTTTTTGCGGCCTTGCACCGCCTCGATCACGCCGGGCTAGACCGCATCATCGCCACGCCGTTCCCCGAGCACGGTCTCGGCCGCGCCCTCAACGACCGCCTCCGCCGCGCCGCGACACGGTGAGGGTTGTCGCCGTAGGGTGGGCTGTGCCCACCAATCCCTGTGAGAAAACGCTCTGCGAATGTGATGGCGGGCACAGCCCACCCTACTGAACTCAGTGGCGAGCCGCGTGCGGGGCAGGACGCAGAAGGCTCGATTCAAACTCTCAACGCACGCGCTGCTCGTCAACTGCAGCGGTTGGTTATGCGGTACCGCCAGACGGCCGATTCCGTCGTCAAACCACTTCAAACTCGACCCACCGTTTCGATTCTTGTTCACACCCGACACATCTAAGGTGAATTTGTATCGTCTCGAATGCCTCAATCCAGATCGATTTACTGAAATCCGGGCGATCGGTCAGTTCCTCGGCGACCTCTTCAAACGGCGACCAGCCGACAACAATCTCGATCTGGTGTTCCGTTGCGCCACAGTTTCGACACTTCCAAATCGACCTGAGCACCGAGTCGGGGCGCTCTATTTCTGCGGGGAACAGGACCGGACCCCAGCCGTGACGCCGACAATCAAACAGCAAATGCGTTTCCCTGCACCTTGTGCAATCGGCAGCGATCGCGAACTCTACGTATTCGCCAACACGCTCAGCGTCGATGAACTGGTTCCCGGCGCGCCCCGCGTATCGAATGATGAACTGATCGCCGGCGCATCCGCATGTGACTTGGAACGCCACGTGTGCGTCACCGGCGTCGTTTCGCTGAGAGGTGACGCGCGCAACCGGTGTGAGATGCGTTGGCAGCATCGGATTGGCAGGCGACTCGTGCCGCATAACTGTGTTTATCTCAACAAAACAGGTTGAGAATACCTTGATGAGTTTTGTTGTCAACCCCAATCGCACCAAGGGAATAGATCCGGTTTTCGCGCGCGAATGGACCGAGCGATTCTTGCGCGGGGACGTCGAGGATCGCTCGCCAGCGCATCGACACCGACGATGAGTGCCAAGGATCCACGGGGGGCTCAGTCCGCCCGGCCAGACTCCGAGTTCTCACACATGGGAATTCCGTGCCGCGGCGCGCAACCCCGGCAGAGAGGTTGAAGAGGCCGCGTGGTGCGGTATCCTGCGGACTCGGATCAATGCGGATACATGGATTTTGGAGGAGGACCTGTCATGCTCGTGCGCTGCTGGTTTGCGACGATGTGGATGCTGGGGACGTTTGCGGCTCAGGCTTTGACTGCGGAGGACGTTCCGCCGTTTGCGATGTCCCTGTTCGACGGCAAATCGCTCGATGGCTGGGTGCTGGAGAATGACGCCGAGGTGGATGTCGTCGACGGTTGCCTGCGGCTCAAGGCGGGGAACGGCTGGTTGCGGTCGCATCACCAGTACCGCGACTTCCAACTGAGCCTCGAATGGAAGGCCCTGCAGGCGAAAGAGTATGACGCGGGCATTTACATCCGGTCGTCGAGAGAAGGCAAACCGGGACCGAAGCCTTCGTATCAGGTGAATTTGCTCGAAGGCAAAGAGGGTAACATCGGCACGCTGCCGGGGGCGCAAAGCACCGGGCTGGTGAAGCCGGGGGATTGGAACCGCTTCGACATCACTGTGGTCGGCGAGAAGGTTTCGTTGAAGATCAACGGCGGGGATGCGTACTCTGTCGGCGGGTTGAAACAGGCTCAGGGTTACATTGGTTTCCAGGTGGAAGTCCCCAAGGGCGGGCAGTTTCTCATCCGGGATGTGAGGCTGACCGAACTGGGCCATGCAACGTTGTTCAACGGTGTCGATCTCACGGGTTGGGAAGGGGGCGATGGAGACGCCGCTGCGTGCTGGGCTGTGATCGATGGGAAAATCGTCTGCGACGGTAAAAAAGGCCCGTGGTTACGGACTGCGAAGGAATACGGCGATTTCAACCTGCGATTCGACTACATCGTCTCACCGGGTGGCAACAGCGGCGTGTACGTGCAGGTGCCGAAGGACGGCAACCATCACCGTGAGAACGACACGAAACCGCCCGCGGGCTTTGAGGTGCAAGTGCTGGATGACGCCGCGCCGCAGTATGCCACGTTGAAGGATTTCCAGTATTGCGCATCGGTGTACGACATCTGCGGTGCGCAACCGCGCAACTGTCGTCCGGCCGGGGAATGGAACACGCTGGAAATTAATCGCACGGCGAATCAGGTCACGACGATTCACAACGGCCAGATCGTCGTGAACATCACGAATGAATCGCACCCGCTGCTCGCGCTGCGCAAAACGGAAGGCTTCCTCGGCCTACAGAATCACAGCACCGTGGTGACCTTCCGGAACCTGCGGATTGGCTCCGCACTGGAATACCCGCTGCCCGTTAAACCTTAATCGCGAAAGGACCGTGTTCGCATGTGGCTCTATTTCATTCTCGCCTGGATCGAAGAAAACGCCCCAGAACTTTGGGAGTTGATTCTGGAGATTTTCAATATCTGAGTTCAATTCAGTCGGGTTCGCCTCGAAGACTCGGCAAACCCTACGCTTTTAGGGCCAGGTTACCGGTTCTTCCACAGGTTCAGCGTGATGTGGGCCTGCCCCTGGTGGTGACCTTCGTGCCAGCAGACGACTTGCAGGATGCGGGCGAGATTCCAGCCGCGCTCCTTGAACCAGTCGGGAATGACGTCGAGATCCGAATCGGTGAACGTGGCCAAAGCGTTCCGCAAATGGGCGCGGGATTCCTCCAGCACTTCACGAATCAGTTCCACCGCCGGGATGTCGTCGTCGGGGGTGCTGCCCCCTTTGAATCGCGGCACCATTTCCACATAAGCCGGGGTGCGTCCAAAGAGGCGTTCCGTCCCGAAGAGTTCCTCGGTGATGCCGATGTGCATCAACTGCCACGCAATGTGTGCCCGTCCTGGGGCGGGTCGCCAACCAAGCACCGCCGCCGGGTCGGGCTGTTTGGCGATGTCCTCCAGGGTGGCGATCGTTCGCGTCCGGTTGAAATCC
This sequence comes from Planctomycetaceae bacterium, assembly GCA_041753475.1. GTDB lineage: Bacteria > Planctomycetota > Planctomycetia > Planctomycetales > Planctomycetaceae > DSVQ01. Next base: position 73,339 of record JBGSUN010000191.1, read on the forward strand.
ATCGCCTGCAGGTAGACACCAATCGCACTCATGGAAGCTGCATCCTTTCAAACCAGATCAAAGACTCGCTACCCCACATTGTGCGTCGATCGCCGTCGGGCTGCAATCGACGGGCATTCGCACATGGGTTTGTCGATTGATCGTGTGATCGTGCAAGAAAAAGATAGACAATTCGGAATCCGGCGTCGTTCTTGATGTTCACTCGGAAGTCTTGCTCGACCATCCGAGTCTTTCCGGAGTTCATGCCATGTCTTTTTCTGACTGCTCCCGCCATCGACGTCGGGGGTTTACGCTCATCGAACTGCTGGTGGTGATCGCCATCATCGCGATTCTGATCGCGCTGTTATTGCCGGCCGTGCAACAGGCGCGGGAAGCGGCTCGCCGGACGCAGTGTAAGAATAATCTGAAGCAGATCGGTTTGGGGTTGCACAATTATCTGTCGTCTCACAACGTTTTTCCGCCGGGAGTGCTGGGGGACAACGGAAGTGTGGCGGCGAATCAACTGCTGCACACCTGGATGACGCAGTTGCTGCCCTATCTCGATCAGACGCCGTTACACTCGACATACGATTTCAACGTCCGCTTCGACAACCCGTTGAATGCCACCGTTGTGGCGACCCGGCTGGCGACGTACGCTTGCCCATCGGTCCGAGGAGATTCGAGCACCGGTCCATTCGCACTAACCCACTTCGTTGGGAATTCTGGCTCACTCCCCGCGAACAATGACGGGATGCTTTATCCGTTGTCGAAGATTGAGTTTCGTGACGTGGTGGATGGGACGTCGAGTACGTTCTTCGTCGGCGAAGCCGCATATTCACTCGGCGGCTGGGCTCAAGGGGCCGTCAACGCTGGAGGCGGAGGATGGAGTGGCGGCGGCGCGGGAGGTGGTGCCGGCTTTGGTCGAAGCACCATGCGCTGGTGGAGTTGTGCCGCAACCTGCGCCAAGCCGGGGATCAACCCGCTGTTAACCACCTGCTCAAACGGTTGCGAACAACAGTTCCAGTTCTCCAGCCGCCACACCAGCGGGGCGCACTTCATGTACGTGGATGGTCACGGCGGCTTCGTCAGCGAGAACATCGATAGCAATCTGTTGCGTGCACTGACGACGCGCAACGGGGGTGAACTGACGGAGAATTTCTAACGGCATCAATAGCTGCCGATCGCGCGATACGGTTTACGTCGCCGCTTCACGATGGTTTAATCAATCCCACACGGTTTGATGACTCCCCTTCGGATGCGACCACCATGAGCACGCCACGCGTTTCTCGCCGTCAATTCCTCGCTGCCGCTTCCGCCACGTTTGCGGCCCCGTACATCATTCCGGCAAGGGCCTTCGGGGCGAACGAACGGATTGTCACGGCCCACATCGGTATTGGCGGACAGGGGAAGAGCAATCTCAACGCGTTTCTCGACAAGGGGGTCTCCCCCGCTGCAATTGCCGATGTCGACAGCGACCGGCTGGCCAAGACCGTGAAGATGGTGACCGACAAAGGCCACACGACGGAAGGCTACGGCGACTACCGCAAGTTGCTCGAACGGAAAGACATTGACGCGGTCGTAGTTTCGACGCCCGATCATTGGCACGCCCTCGCTACCATCCATGCGTGTCAGGCTGGCAAAGACGTTTACTGCGAGAAGCCGCTGTCGCTGACGATCGCCGAAGGACGCCGCATGGTCGATGTGGCCCGCACCGAAAAACGAATCGTACAGACCGGCTCGCAACAGCGATCCGATGATCGCTTCCGCCAAGCGTGCGAATATGTCCGCAACGGTCGGCTGGGCGAGATCAAGGAAGTCCTCGTGGGCATCCCCGGCTGCAATTTCTCCGGACCGCCGGTCGCCGATGCCGAGCCGCCGAAAGAACTCAATTACGACCTCTGGCTGGGGCCCGCACCGCAGCGGCCGTACAACGCCAAGCGAGTCCATTACCTGTTCCGCTTCTTCTGGGATTACTCCGGCGGGCAGATGACGAACTTCGGGGCTCACCACATCGACATCGCGCAATGGGGTCTCGGCATGGATCACGGCGGCCCTGTCAGCACCGAAGGGACCGCAGCGTATCACCCCGAAAAGTGGTACGAAACCACGATGGAATGCCGCATCACTCACACTTATGCCAACGGTACCAAGCTGATCGTCGGCCAGTTGCAGAAGGACATCCCCGGCGGCTGCACGTTCATCGGCACCAAGGGGAAAATCTTTGTCGATCGCGGCAAAATTGTCAGCACGCCGGGAGACATCCTGAAGGAACCACTGGGCGACAAAGCCGAACAACTCTACAAGTCGAAGAACCATCACCAGAACTTCCTCGACTGCATCAAGAGCCGCGAGCTGCCGATTTGTGATGTCGAGATTGGTCATCGTTCGGCGACAGTGTGCCATCTCGGCAACATTGCCGCGCGGTTGGGACGCAAGATCCAGTGGGATCCGGTTAACGAAACGATTGTGGATGACGCCGATGCGGCGGCGATGGTCAGCCGACCGTACCGGGGACCGTGGAAGTTGTGAGTCGGCAAGCACGCGGTGGGATTCATCACGGGGCGCAAAACCGCAAAGCGATTTCGGTGAGCCCTGTGACGTACTGCTGGCGTGTCGTCTTGGCGTGAGGACTTTACCGGCTGTAGCGGCCATCACGCATCGGCGGCCTTTGCCGGTGCGGCCGTTGTGTCCGTTCTACCATGAACATCACGGATCATCGGTGTTCGCCGTGAGTTAGGCACAGGCCGCACAAGTGGACGTCGTACGGTCGGCACGCCCCGAACGGCAGGAATTGCGTGTTCAACCGGCCGCCCGCGCGACGATGTTCTGGCTGTCGCCAATCGTTGCCACTCGCAATCGCGGCGATTTCCGTTTCCCGCGCCTCTTCCGCGAGAAACGCACATCCCACAATTTGCCACCTTTAGAAAGGTGAGATGATGGCCGTTTCGTTGCGCTCGTTCGTTGCCGTCGCGATTCCCGCAATCATGATCCTGACGTCGGTCGGATGTGCGACACTCTCGCGAGGCAAGTGCACTTCGTGTGCATCGGCACCGGCCTATTCGGCACCATCCGCGTGTGCCGATAGCCAATTCGGCGGCGGCTTTTCAGCCCCGGCCTTCGCACCTTCACCTGTTCCCGTTCCTCCCGCCACGATTCCGCCTTCCGAATTGCAAGGGACGCCAGTTCCCCCGCCGCCCACGGGTGACGCTGCCCGTCCGAGCGCCATTCAGCGGATGCAAGGGGAGACGACCGCCTTCTTCTTGAATACGAATGAACGCATGCGGCGGATGTTCCGTTAATCGAACAACCCAGGGAAAGCATTCCCTGGGCGTCGGGGCGTGCAACCGTTCCCCTGTCGTGTTGCAGCGTCTGAGTCACGAACCGGCCGGGCGATTGTGATCGCCCGGCCGGTTTGTGTTTTCACAGGCTGTGCAGCACTTCGCTGAGACTGCGCTCGAAGACCGCCAGCATTTCGTCGATTTGCTCCGCGGTGGTCACCAGCGGGGGACCGAACGCAATCCAATGCGGATCGAAGCGACACAGCAGGCCGTTTTGCAGTGCGCGCTGGCCGACGCGCACGCCGAAGTTGACCGCCGCGGGGAAGCGCCGGAGTGTGGCAACATCCTCGGCGAACTCCATGGCGAGGAAAAGTCCTTTGCCACGAATGTCGGCGATGCAGCCGTACTTCTTCGCGAGTGTTTCAAAACCGGATCGCAATTGCGCACCACGTTCCCGGGCATTGCGGCAGAGGTCACGCTCCACGATTTCACTGAGGACGGCAATCGCGGCGGCACACGCCACCGGGTGGCCTTCGTTCGTGTGACCTTCGACGAAACCCGGGTTGGTTTCGATCGGCCCCCAGAAGGCATCGGCGACCGGTTTGCGGACGATCATCGCCGAAATCGGAATGAATCCGCCGCTGAGTCCTTTGCCGGTGCACAACACGTCCGGCAGAACATCAAAAGTCTGCGCTGCAAACATCTGGCCGGTGCGACCGACGCCGGTAATCACTTCGTCGAAAATCAGCAGGATGTTGTGGCGATCGCAAATTTCACGCAGCAGCGGTAAATACTCCGGCGGCGGATCGATCACGCCCCCCGTGTGACCGATCGGCTCAACCATGATCGCGGCCACGGTTGCCGGGTCTTCCATCTCGATCGTCTGTTCGATGATCGTCGCGCAGGTGATACCGCATTGGGCATGGTCATACTGTTTGCCGTAGGGGCATCGCAGACACGTCGGCGGAAAGACGTGCAGAAACCCTGCGGGAAGCGGCTCGTTGACCGTCTTGCGAGACTTCAAGCCGGATGCCGCCAGCGAACCCATCGTCGAGCCATGCCACGACATGTACCGGCTGATGATCTTGTACTTACCGGGGTTGCCCGTGAGTCGGTGATACTGCCGTGCAAGTTTGATGGCCGCTTCGGTGACTTCTGAACCGCCGCATTCAAACTTGGTAGTGTTGAGGTCACCCGGCGCGAGTTCCGCCAGCAGATTCGCCAGTTGCACCGCGACGGGGTTGGTGCCGTGCATGGGTGGTGAGAAGTGCAAAACATCGAACTGCTTGTGGATCGAATCAATTACCCGCCGATTGTTATGTCCCACCGAGACGACGTAGATCCCCGACAATGCGTCGAGATACCGTTTTCCGTGGATATCCCAGTAGCAGACGCCGTCGGCTTTCGCCATCAGCAGTGGGTGTTTGGACCAGTCCGCCATTTGATCGCGCACGAAGATCTGACGGAGAAAACGCTCTTCCGAAGTTTGAGCTTCGGAGATGAGCTCGATGCCGGCGGGTGTAGTCAACAGTGACGTCCTGTGCAAAGGGTGAGATCCACGGATGGCGATCCGCGGGCTTCAGGGCTTTTCGATGCGGTAGAGGTGGGTCTTGGAACGCAGAATGAGTGCCTTGCCGGCGACCGCGGGGGAGGCAACGAAACCGTCATCGAGTTTGTTTTCGGCGACGAGTTCAAACTCGCGTGAGGCCTTGAAGACCGGGACGTCGCCTTGCTGCGAGAAGCAGTAAATCAATCCATTGGCGAAGAGAGGTGAGGCCCAATACTGTTCGCCAGGGAGCCGTTTCGCCCAGATCTCCTGACCGGTCTTTGCATCAAGACACGAGGCGACGCCACTGTCATTAATCATGAACAACGAGTCGCCCAGCAGGATCGGCGAGGGCCGCTTCGGAATCCCCTTGGTCGATCGCCACGCAATGTTTTTGGTAATGTCACCCTCGCCGATGGGATTCACGGCCACCAGCGGGTTGGGACCGTCGGCGGTGCCGATGTAAACCAGCCCGTTGCCGTACAGTGGACGCCCCGCAGCGTTCATGCCGCCGTGTTTTACCGACCACATCGGATCACCGGTCTTGGGGTTATAGGCAATGGTATGCGAGGCAAACGGGCTGATGAGCAGCGACTTGCCGCCGGCTTCGATGAGCAGCGGCGTCGAGTATCCCTTCTTGGCATCCCCATCCGTTGTGCCGAAGTCGACATTGCGGTCACGCCTCCAGACCGTTTCCCCGGTGAACTTGTTGAGGGCGGCGATGTACTGGACGTCGAAGCCGTCAAACGTGAGATAGAGTAGGTCACCATAGATGATGGGCGATGATCCCGGACCACGGAAGTGGTCACATTCGAGATCGCGGCGTTCCCAAAGTTTCTTCCCAGTCTTGGTGTCGAGGCACGCGGTTCCGTACGCGCCGAAGTGAATGTAGGCACGGCCTTCTTCAAGATAGGGTGTCGGCGAACCGTAGCTATTCGTCACATGCGTGAATTGCGGAATCTCGACCTCGAATAACGGCAGGTCCATCTTCACTTTGCCTGTGGCAAGATCGAGACAGACTGCCGACAGAATCAATGGCTTCGCGAGCTTCGGCCGCTCTTTCGTGTCGTTCTGAATCTCCGGGGCATTGGTGACCCAGATTTGATCTTTCCAAACCACCGGTGAGGACCAGGCCCGGCCGGGGAGCGGTGTTTTCCAGCGGATTTCCGGGCTGCCTTCGGCGAACGTGATCGGCAAGCCGGTCGATGTGGTGGTGCCGTCGGCATGCGGTCCGCGGAATTGATTCCAATCCCCTTCTTCAGCGGCCATTGCGGCTCCGGTCCACATCAGTCCGAAGCACGCAAACCAGCGCACAAGCACATTCATCGCGGGAATCCCCAGGGAAGGAACAAATTGGCAAGTGCTAATGTAATCGTCGCCGCGGCTGGGGTCCAACGAGCGCGGTCTGAACGAAGTCGCGCACCAGGGCGGTTCAGTTCGTGAAGTAGCCGAGGATGGTGAAGAGGGGTTGGGGATTCCAGGCGAAATCTCGTCGGGCTTCGGCGAGATTGTGGGGGTTTTGCTGTCGACACAGCGTGATGGCGGCGTTCCGCGCGGCGGCG